>CP046177.1:653750-1307500 GCA_014075215.1 Flavobacteriaceae bacterium | reverse complement strand
CACCGGGTTTGCTCACCTTACGGTGTGATATGCCTTCAGCATACCGGGTTGCCCCATTCGGATATTTACGGGTCATAAAATATGTGCTTCTCACCGTAACTTTTCGCAGCTTATCACGTCCTTCTTCGCCTCTGAGAGCCTAGGCATCCACCATACGCCCTTACTTAACTTATTGTACTTTTTGCCGTAGCATATATAATTAAATGCTACAACGAGCTCTTTTTATATCTAAAATATTGTCATAAGTCGTCTATTTCTAAACTTCTTTAATATTGATTCTTACGATATCATTTTTACCAATATGTCAATGAACTTTTTCTAATTTGATAATGTGTCAATCTGATAATGTGTCAATCGATACATTGACTAATCAACTAATTTTCAAATTAACCTTGTGGAGAATACCGGAATCGAACCGGTGACCTCTTGCGTGCAAGGCAAGCGCTCTAGCCAGCTGAGCTAATTCCCCATTACTCTGGTTGTGAGTTATGAGTCGTGAGTTATGAGGTAATCATCACTCAATATAACTCCGCTTCTGGAATTTCCGCTTAAACTAAAATCTTTTTATTTGGTTATTAGTTGTTAGTTATTGGTTTTTCAACAAGTCAAACCTGAAAACCTTAAACTTGGAACTTCAAACTTATCCAGTAGTCTTGGGCAGGCTCGAACTGCCGACCTCTACATTATCAGTGTAGCGCTCTAACCAGCTGAGCTACAAGACTATTATTAGATAACAGAGTTAGATACTAGACAATTGATGCTAGATGTTAGACAATAGACAGCTAGATGCGAGAGTGTGGATATCAGGTTCAATATTCGAACATCTTCTCTGTTCTCTCTTTTCTAGTATCTCTTTTCTATCATCCTATCTCCATACTAACATATCAATACTCCATACTAACATCTCAATACTATTTTCCTTTAACCAAAGATCTTAGTCTTTTTTTTTAAAAATTGACAGCAAAGAGTAACATAAAATTCTTTAAAGTTTTCATAAAACTCTAGAAAGGAGGTGTTCCAGCCGCACCTTCCGGTACGGCTACCTTGTTACGACTTAGCCCTAGTTACCAGTTTTACCCTAGGCGGCTCCTTGCGGTGGCCGACTTCAGGTACTCCCGGCTTCCATGGCTTGACGGGCGGTGTGTACAAGGCCCGGGAACGTATTCACCGGATCATGGCTGATATCCGATTACTAGCGATTCCAGCTTCACGGAGTCGAGTTGCAGACTCCGATCCGAACTGTGACCGGCTTTATAGATTCGCGCCTACTCGCGTAGTGGCTGCTCGCTGTACCGGCCATTGTAGCACGTGTGTAGCCCAGGACGTAAGGGCCGTGATGATTTGACGTCATCCCCACCTTCCTCTCGGTTTGCACCGGCAGTCTCGTTAGAGTCCCCAACTTTACTTGATGGCAACTAACGACAAGGGTTGCGCTCGTTATAGGACTTAACCTGACACCTCACGGCACGAGCTGACGACAACCATGCAGCACCTTGTGATATGCCCGAAGGAAGATTTATCTCTAAACCGGTCATATCACATTTAAGCCCTGGTAAGGTTCCTCGCGTATCATCGAATTAAACCACATGCTCCACCGCTTGTGCGGGCCCCCGTCAATTCCTTTGAGTTTCAATCTTGCGACCGTACTCCCCAGGTGGGACACTTATCACTTTCGCTTAGTCACTGAATAACTCCAACAACTAGTGTCCATCGTTTACGGCGTGGACTACCAGGGTATCTAATCCTGTTCGCTACCCACGCTTTCGTCCATCAGCGTCAGTATATACCTAGTAGATTGCCTTCGCAATCGGTATTCTATGTAATATCTATGCATTTCACCGCTACACTACATATTCTATCTACTTCGATATAACTCAAGTCAATCAGTATCAAAGGCAGTTCCATAGTTAAGCTATGGGATTTCACCTCTGACTTAATTGACCGCCTGCGGACCCTTTAAACCCAATGATTCCGGATAACGCTTGCACCCTCCGTATTACCGCGGCTGCTGGCACGGAGTTAGCCGGTGCTTATTCTTACGGTACCGTCAACTATCTACGCGTAGATAGGTTTCTTCCCGTATAAAAGCAGTTTACAACCCATAAGGCTGTCTTCCTGCACGCGGCATGGCTGGATCAGGCTCGCGCCCATTGTCCAATATTCCTCACTGCTGCCTCCCGTAGGAGTCTGGTCCGTGTCTCAGTACCAGTGTGGGGGATCCCCCTCTCAGGGCCCCTACCTATCGTAGCCATGGTAAGCCGTTACCTTACCATCCAGCTAATAGGACACATAGCCATCTTTTACCAATAAATCTTTAATTATCAATCGATGCCAATCAATAATACTATGGGGTATTAATCTTCATTTCTAAAGCCTATCCCCCTGTAAAAGGTAGGTTCTATACGCGTTACGCACCCGTGCGCCGGTCGCCATCTATCTGCAAGCAGATAATGATGCCCCTCGACTTGCATGTGTTAAGCCTGCCGCTAGCGTTCATCCTGAGCCAGGATCAAACTCTTCATCGTAGTGCTTTAATACTATCATTATGAAAAATTCTCTAAAGAAATTGAACTATATAAAAGGAGAAAACCTATTATATAATAACAATCAATATCTTACTCTTTATACGCTGTCAATCTCAATACTGTCAATGAACTCTTACTAATTTGAAAATTAACCAATCTACCAATTAACCAATCTACCAATCTACCAATTAATTCTCAAATCATAATCCTAGCCGAAAAACGGGAATCGAACCCGATAATTTTAACTAACTCAATAACTACTAGCCAGCCAAAAACCCTTCCAAAGTCTCACCTCTAACACTTTCCTACTTTCTAAGCGGTTGCAAATGTATAAACTATTTTCTTCCTAACAATAAAAATTCTAATATTTTTACCTGTTTATTTTTAGGTCGCTTTCTATCAACTCAATAACTCTTATACATTATCGGCGTTTCTACCGAAGAAAATAAGTATAGCTTTTTTTACCTTAAAAAATCAGCACCTTTTTAGATATTAAAAATAATTGGGTTACCCGGTTAAGCCTCATAAATACAAAACTCTGTCTTTCTTAGGCATTATGAACACTGGTTTAGAAGTTAACAGTACTAAAATCTTGAAAAATAATTTATGCCTCATTTTTAATACTTTGAGAACTAAATGGGTAAGCCTGAAAAATAATATTAAAACATTAAAAAGCCCTTTAAAAGAAAACATTAAGACATTTAAAAGGTTATAATCTCTCTGTATTTGTTAATTTAGAATTGAATACCTAAACTTATACCATATCCTTTTATAAAAATAAAGCCCGGGCCTTCATTACTCAAAATGAGAGGTTTTTTAGTTTCATGTGAACTATAATTCCAAAAACCATTTAATATCAAACTATAACTCGCTTCTTCCAGAATAGAAAAAGATATTCCTAATCTGATATTTCCACCTAAACCGCCGTTTTTAAAATTTTCATTTAAAGAAAATCTGTAAGTGCTTAACAAATAAAAGTTAGCCAAATTAGCATCGACAAAATGATATCTTATAATACCCCCTAATTTTACATTTGATATTTCAGGTTGAATATGATATGAATAGCCCCCAATTACTCCCAAGCTTAACCTTCTTAAAATAGGGTAGTTTAAAGTATATAAAGCCCCGTAAGTTGCTTTATTTGATAATTTTAAGCTAAGACCTTCTAAATAATTACCGTTAACATCTAACAGAGAAGAATTATATTTTGTCTCATTGGGTATGGAAAACCCTAGCTCAACGGTGCTAAACCATTTTTTTTGATTCTTATTCGCCAAAATGTTTTGTGCATAATTTTTACTAAAAAAAAGGATAGTAATTATTAAAATATGTTTTTTCATTGTATACGTCTTTCTTGTTTTTTATTCAACGACTAATAACCTTTTCCCTTGCCATTCATTTCCTCTTCTGGCCAACCCATATATATCTACTTTATATTCGGTAAAATTTGGAAAAATATGTGGATCCGGCTGAAAAGTAATATTAGAACTCCAAGAATCTCTTTTTTCCGTAAGTTTAGTTCCAATAACAAAATTCCAATCCCGATAAAAATACTTTTTTAGCTCATGAGTATTAAATTTTTGATACCTGTCCCCAACATAAATAAGCTCGACCTCGTGAGGTGACGATTGATACGAAACTATAAATTCTTTTTCTTGGCTACCTAAATTATTTCTTAAAAAATTAATTGCGACTGTATATAAGCTTCTTACATTGGATTCGCTAAAAATATCATCAGTTGATAAATCTAAATTCCAATCTCCGATAACAGGTAAATTTGGTATATATATATTTAGTATTGGCACATCATCAATTTCAAAAAATGGTAAAGATGTATTTCTAACTAGTAGAGGATCTCCGTTTTGTCTTATATATTCTCCATTTTTCATAAAAACAGGCTGCCTGGCATGTGCCGGTACTAACGTGTTAATACTAGGTTGTGGGATATTGTATTTTAAATAAACCCTATTTACACCTAATCTTAATTCATCCGAATCAATATTATTCCACCAAAACCATCCTTCATCATGGGTTTGAACTTTAGTTCCGGCAGATTCATAAATCCAAAAATTTTCATTCCAAAATTCTATTTGCATCCTATAATCATTATCATTAAAATATTGATGACAATATTTGTAAGCTCCAAATATATTTAACCAATAAGTCTAAGTACATGACAAAAATTTAGTCAAGTTCATATTGTTTTGATTTACAGGGTTTAATAGCACAGAAGCGATATAATCTAATCCATATTTGAATATGCTTTTAGCCATTCTTCCATGCTTTTTTATTTTGATAGGCTTAATCTGATGTAAATATATACCAACTTTGTAACACCATACGAAAGCCATCATTACAAGCAGTACTAATTTTTCAATACGCTTAATATCTTGCAGGTGTGTGTTTTCAATATCAAAGCCACTGGCTTTCATTGCTTTAAAACACATCTCTATCTGCCATCGTTCTTTGTATTGTTCAAAGGCCTTATCAGGAGCGTTGAACGATACAATGATTAAGAAATCAGGCTTTCCATTTTTTGGGTACAACTTGCATCCGGAAAGGAAACAAAGCTGACCATTAACACGTACAATTTTAGGATAATACACAAACTCATTGATCTTATGTGGATTAAACAAGTGAAATACTTTGATGGTTTTGTTCTTATCAGGAAGCTCTACCTTAAAGTTGTTTCGAATGCGGATATAATATTTGATTCCATTTGTATTCAAGAAATCCAACCAATGATTACCTACAAACTCTCTATCGGCTACAATGGATTTAATAACATCTTTGCCAAAAAGTCTTATGAAACGATTCACAAGATCAATACGCTCCTGACTGTTAGAGTTCCCTGGCTTATCTAACATAGTAAATAACAATGGGAAGGCAACACCTTTATAGACAACTCCCAACTTAAAAATGTTGATGTTGGTCTGACCAAACTTCCAATTGGTCCTATCAATACTCAAGATCAATCCCTCTTGCTTAGGAAGGAGACTAAATATAAGACGAGCGATCAAATCTCCATCCAACGAATAATCAGCAAT
Source organism: Flavobacteriaceae bacterium (assembly GCA_014075215.1). Taxonomy (NCBI): domain Bacteria; kingdom Pseudomonadati; phylum Bacteroidota; class Flavobacteriia; order Flavobacteriales; family Flavobacteriaceae; species Flavobacteriaceae bacterium. Next base: position 1,301,928 of record CP046177.1, on the reverse strand, counting down.
AAATCTTTGAATACGTCTGAGTGATGACTTCGAATCTACTGAGGTCTCAAAAGCGTTGGCTACCTTTTCAAAGGTAACTGTCTGTACCTTACAGAGGGCGATAATGAAATGTGATATGAGTTTGATTCTTGCCAAATTGATCTTACCTTGGAAATGAGAACTTAAAACTGAATTTAATTCACTACTTTTAGTGGAAGCATTAGTTTTTTTCATTAGAAAAATGAGTGATGTTATTCTTCTAATATACTGAAAATCAATGCTTTATTTTAATTATTTAACATTTAATTTACTGATAATCAATTAATTATATTTTTTGTCATGTACTAAACCAATAAGTATTATTTCCATCACAGATACTTAAATTCTGAATCATATTATTAATGGCAATTTCAGGATCAATACCACTCCCGGAACTACCTCCGGAACCAGAACCACTTCCTCCAGAACCACCTCCACTTCTTTCACAATCGTCATCTACTCTGGTAAATGCCGCAATATAACGGTTCACTCCCTCTCCGACCCCAGTAACACCACTTTCATTTCTCCTCAAATCACATATAGACATCCGATTTGAAATATTATGGTTTAAAGCAACTTCTCTTATTTTTATACTATCATTTAAATCTCCAAAAAAGAGGCCTCTTGTTGTAAATTTATATAATGAATTATCAACAATTATTTCGTTTTCACCGTTAATATAAGCTGCAAAAACCGGATCAGGAATTAAAAATTGATCTTCTTCATTTCTTCTTTGAGAGTTAAATTCGCTCATATATTCATTTATCAATTCCCTGTTTCTTTTATTTATAATTGGCCTGAAAGATTTAAAACCGTTATTGTATAGTTTCTCAAAATAGTTTTCGATTTGATATCTTTCTTTCCCATTAAGATTCTCAATAGCATCTTTTAGATTCTCTTTTGAATTAAAAGACAAGATACCATTTACTTTTTTTACGGAATTTTCAGGGTTATTTTCTGAAGTTCTTATTCCTAATTCATCTTCACTATTACAAGACAGCAATAAAAGTATGGCAGACAGGGTAATAAGTATTTTTCTCATTTTATATAAATTAGGGATCAAGCAAAAAAGTTGTGGGGAAGACTTGAATAAAAATTTTATCATTTCAGATTTTTTTTAAATAAATATCCATTAAATAACTGTTTATTAAGTTTTTAAACTCTATTGAATGATGTTTTTGCGATTGACTCAACTTAAATGTTTTTAATAATATCTTTAAAATCCCACAAGTTTTCGGATTGATCCTAAATTAGCTAATTCTTACCTACTCTATTTATGGTTTTTCGGTTTCCACCTATTTTGCTTCACAACAAAATATCCTATTAATTAATTAAAATAAAAAGAATTTTACTGGAATAACAATTCTTGCGTATTTTGAGGCAAAGGGAAGACTTATTTTTTTAATTACAAAATATTTTTAATTATATTATCATTTTTTTAAATAATTCTTCTCTGCCATCATTCTAAAACTACTATAGTCTTACATTTTTAAACAGCAATATTATCTTGAAGCAATTAGAAAATTTTGTTTTTATTTATTTTCACTTTTCTAATATCTTTGTAGCTTCATTATATTAATGTCAGATACATGATTAAAATCACCCTACCGGACGGAAATGTAAAAGAATTTGAAAGCGGTATCACTGCTATGAATATTGCTAAAAGCATTAGTGAGGGGTTGGCAAGAAATGTGATTTCAGCAAGTTTTAACGGCCATACCATAGAAACTTCAACCCCTTTAACAACTGATGGTTCTTTGACACTATATACTTTTAACGATACTGAAGGTAAAGCTGCTTTTTGGCATTCGTCTGCTCATGTTTTGGCGCAAACTATTCTGGAATTTCATCCAAAAGCAAAGTTGACCATCGGGCCTGCCATTGATAATGGCTTTTATTATGATATTGATTTGGGGGAAGAAATGATCTCCGAAAAAGTTTTTTTAGAAATCGAAAAAAAGTTTTTAGAACTGGCCAGAGAAAAACATGAATTCAAAATGCGTTCCGTTTCCAAAGCGGATGCGCTATCTATGTATCAAAAACAAGGAAACTCATATAAAGTTGAATTGATAGAAAATTTAACTGACGGAGATATTACTTTCTGTGATCATAGTAATTTTACAGATTTATGTCGTGGTGGTCATATTCCTAATACAGGATTCATCAAAGCTGTTAAAATTATGAGTGTTGCCGGTGCATACTGGCGCGGCGATGAAAAAAATAATCAACTGACCCGAGTGTATGGAATTTCTTTTCCCAAGCAAAAAATGCTGACTGAATATCTCGAGTTACTGGAAGAAGCTAAAAAAAGAGATCATAGAAAATTAGGAAAAGAATTAGAGCTTTTTACTTTTTCTCAAAAAGTGGGTCAAGGCCTGCCGTTGTGGTTACCTAAGGGTGCTGCATTAAGGGCTCGTTTGGAAAATTTTTTGAAAAAAGCTCAAAAAAAAGCAGGTTATGAAATGGTAATGACCCCTCATATCGGTCAAAAAGAATTGTATGTAACTTCCGGTCATTATGAAAAATATGGTGAAGATAGTTTTCAACCCATACATACTCCTAAACAGGATGAAGAATTCTTATTAAAACCTATGAACTGTCCTCATCATTGTGAAGTATATAATTTCAAACCTCACTCTTATAAAGATTTACCTAAACGTTTTGCCGAATTTGGCACCGTATACAGATATGAGCAAAGCGGAGAATTGCACGGGTTAACCCGGGTAAGAGGTTTTACGCAAGATGATGCTCACATTTTTTGTACTCCGGAACAATTAGATCAAGAGTTTAAAAATGTGATTGACCTTGTCTTATATGTTTTCGGATCTTTGGGTTTTAAAGATTTTACCGCACAGGTTTCCATAAGAGATATGAGTAATCCTGATAAGTATATTGGCGACCCCGGAACCTGGGATATTGCTGAAAATGCCATTATTAGTGCTGTAACTGATAAAGGATTATCATATGTAATTGAGGAAGGCGAAGCTGCTTTTTATGGCCCAAAGTTAGACTTTATGGTAAAAGATGCTTTGGGAAGGAGCTGGCAATTGGGAACCATTCAGGTTGATTATAATTTACCAAAACGCTTTGATCTTACATACAAAGGAAAAGACAATCAATTACATCAACCCGTAATGATTCACCGGGCTCCTTTTGGCTCTATGGAACGCTTTATTGCCGTATTACTGGAACATACCGGTGGAAACTTTCCGCTCTGGCTAACTCCGGAGCAGGTTATTATCCTGCCAATCAGTGAGAAATATCAAAAATATACCGAAAAAGTTTTACATTTGTTAGAAAATTCCGAAATTCGCGCGCTCGTTGATAACAGAAATGAAAAAACGGGCAGGAAAATTCGCGATGCGGAAGTACGTAAAATTCCATTTATGGTAATTGTCGGAGAAAAAGAAGAGGCCGGGCAAACTGTTTCTGTTAGAAAACACGGAGAAGGTGATATGGGAATGTTCAGTATTAAAGAGTTTATTTCTTTAATTAAAGAGGAGATTAGTAAAACAGTTGTAAAATTTAAAAATTAGTAAGTAACCTCCTGTCTGTTAAAACAGGATTAAATTTGTAAGTCATAGCAATCAGAAAAAAAAGGTTCAGAGGACCTGCAAGAATTATTAAAGAAGATCAACACAGGATCAATGACAAAATAAAATACATTGATGAAGTTCGGTTGGTTGGAGAAAATATAAAAGTAGCTATTTACCCTTTGGCAAAAGCAAAGAGTATGGCCATAGAGCAAGGGTTGGATTTGGTAGAAATCTCTCCAAAAGCTGTTCCGCCGGTCTGTAAAATTATTGATTACAAAAAATTCTTGTATGAACAAAAAAAACGTGAAAAAGCCTTAAAATCCAAAGCTACAAAGGTAACCATAAAAGAGATTCGCTTTGGGCCACAAACTGATGAGCATGATTACGAGTTTAAAAAGAAACACGCTATTAAGTTTTTACAAGACGGAGCTAAATTAAAAGCATTTGTATTTTTTAAAGGACGCTCGATTATCTTTAAAGAGCAGGGACAAATTCTTTTACTAAAGTTAGCTCAGGAATTAGAAGAATATGGTAAAGTGGAGCAATTACCAAAATTAGAAGGTAAACGTATGATTATGTTTATCACTCCCAAAAAAACAAAATAGATCGAGTATAAAATTTTATAAGTAAGTAAAACGAAGGAAGAAATGCCTAAAATAAAAACCAAATCCAGTGCCAAGAAGCGTTTTAAGTTGACCGGTTCCGGTAAAATCAAAAGAAAGCATGCGTTCAAAAGCCATATTTTAACTAAAAAATCTAAAAAACGTAAGCTTAAATTAACTCATAATACTTTAGTACACAAGTCTGATGAGTTAAACATTAAAAAACAGTTAGCTTTAAAATAAGCTGGGAATTTAATTATTAACCATGGAGTCAGGCAATATGAAAGAATTATGAATTATGAATTACGAATTGTAAATTCATCATTAAATAATCGCCTACTACAAAAAATTTGAATTATGCCAAGATCAGTAAATTCGGTTGCTTCAAAAAATAGAAGAAAAAAAATATTGAAGCAGGCAAAAGGCTACTTCGGGCGTAGAAAAAATGTCTACACGGTAGCAAAAAATGCAGTCGAAAAAGCAATGTTATACGCTTATAGAGATCGTAAAAATAACAAGAGAAACTTCCGTTCATTATGGATTCAGCGTATTAATGCGGGAGCTCGTCTATACGGAATGTCTTATTCTCAATTTATGGGAAAAATAAAGGTTAATAATATTGAACTAAATCGTAAAGTTCTAGCCGATTTAGCCATGAATAACCCCAAAGCTTTTAAAGCGATCGTAGAGAAAGTAAAATAAATCTAAACTATTCACCTATCTTTATTATATAAAAAAACCCGGACGTTTGTTTGGGTTTTTTAATACTTTTAAAATCTAATTTTATATTATGAAATTATTTATTAGAACTTTGTTAATTACCTTAGTAAGTTATTCCTTAAACGGACAGCAGAAAAAGAATACTTTAAGTGTTCAGGAACAGTTTGATCAGGTTTACAGGACGTCCGTTAGTTATCAGGAGTTTAAGGTTGTACGAAAAGTCAGGTATCAAGAATTAAAAAATATCGTTCAGGACTCCATGAACAAACTTAAAATAGCTATTGGAGAAAAAAATGATACTATCTCCTTACAAAAAAGTAGTATATCAGAATCTAAAAAAATAATTGCCTCACTTACCAATGATTTAAATTTGATTAGAGCTAAGAAAAAACGTATTTCTTTTTTAGGAATATCGATGAATACATCTTTATACGTTCTCCTAATGTCGTTTGTTATTATAGTGTTACTTTCCTCTTCAGCCTATTTTATTTATAAATTCAAAAGTAGTAATGTGTATACAAAAGAAGCCAAAAAAAATCTTCAGGAATTAGAAGGAGAATTTGCTGATTACAAAAAGAAATCGCTCTTAAATGAACAAAAATTAAGGCGTAAGTTTCAAGATGAAATCAATAAACAACGGAATTCATAACAATTATTCCATACTCTTCCCAATAATTAGACAACTTATGATATTCTCAATGTATATTTTGTAATTTTGCTCTAAATTACGAAGAACAACAGTTGTGAACATAGTACACATAAGTGCAGAATGTTATCCCATTGCAAAAATTGGTGGTTTGGCAGATGTCGTAGGTGCCTTACCTAAATACCAACAGGAGTTATCTGCAAAAAGTACTGTTGCAATGCCCTATTACGACAATGATTATACTCAGAAAAACAAGTTTGAAGAAGTCTATGAAAGCGCTATATTTCTTGGTGGCAACTCGTTTAAATTTAAAGTTTTAAAACTTTCAAGTCATCTGTTAGGATTTGATTTGTTTTGTATAGATATTCCTGAACTACTATTTAAAGACTATGTGTATTCTTATGATGATACCGAACGCTTTTTAGCCTTTCAAATTGCCACATTAGACTGGATTCTTGCTTCAGAATATAAGCCTGATATTATTCACGTTCACGACCATCATACCGGGCTAATTCCTTTTATGATTTCACAATGCCATAGGTATAAATCTTTAAAAAGTATCCCAACAGTATTAACCATACACAATGCGCAATATCAAGGTTGGTTTTCACATGACAAAGTTCATCTAATTCCTGCTTTTGATTTTAACAATGTTGGATTATTAGATTGGGACGGAAGTATTAACCCTCTTGCAGCAGCCATAAAATGCGCCTGGAAAATTACTACTGTTTCGCCTTCATATATGGAAGATCTAAAACAACAAGCCAATGGTTTGCAAGATTTATTAAAGCATGAAAGTACAAAATGCACAGGTATTCTAAATGGAATTGACTGGAGTGTCTGGAACCCTGAAACCGACAAATATATTCCTAAAACATATTCAAAGGCTACAGTACTATCAGGAAAAAAAGCAAATAAAAAGTGGTTATGTGCCAGGTTTAATTTAGATGACAAAAAACCTCTTTTTGCATTTATAGGAAGATTAGTTGGTGAAAAAGGTGCTGATTTATTTCCGGAAATCTTTAAAAAAGCACTGCAAGAGCATCCTATTTCTATCTTATTATTAGGTTCCGGTCATAGCGAAACCGAAGAAAAATTAGCAGCTCTATTGCAACAAAAAAGCTACAATGCATTTATAGGATACGACGAAAAACTATCTCATATCATATATGCAGGAGCCGATTTTTTGTTGATGCCTTCTAGAGTAGAACCCTGCGGGCTCAATCAAATGTATGCATTACGATACGGAACAGTCCCTATTGTCAATGCAATTGGAGGCTTGAAAGACACTGTTACAGATGTGGAAAATGACGGGGGTTTCGGAATTTGTTTCCGAGAAGTTTCCGTACCCAATGTACTGAAAGCCATTACAAGAGCCATACATTTTCATGCACATCAAAAAGAGTTTCAAAAAAACTCAAAAAAAATTATGTCAATAAACCACTCTTGGAGTAATTCTGCCCAAGAATATATAACCTTATATCAATCCTTAAACAACAAGTTATGAATGACAAAGTACTCGCAATTATTTTAGGTGGCGGACAAGGTTCCAGATTATACCCCTTAACCGCAGACAGATCAAAACCTGCCGTACCTATTGCAGGAAAATACAGGTTGGTAGATATTCCTATATCTAACTGCATCAATTCCAATATTAAAAGGATGTATGTATTAACCCAATTTAATTCTGCATCCCTAAATAAGCATATAAAAAACACCTATCATTTTAGTTTTTTCAGCTCAGCATTTGTAGATGTTTTAGCCGCCGAACAAACCATGCAAAGTGAAGACTGGTTCCAGGGGACAGCAGATGCCGTAAGACAGAGTATGCATCATTTTTTGAGAAATGATTTTGACTATGCACTGATACTCTCCGGAGACCAGTTGTATGATATGGATTTTAATGACTTGCTTCAAAAACACAAAGAAAGCGGTGCGGAAATTTCTATTGCGACCTATCCTGTAAGTTCAAAAAATGCCACTTCTTTTGGAATTTTAAAAACCAATGAAGAAAATATCATTACCTCTTTCATAGAAAAACCAGATGCGGAAGTATTGCCAAATTGGATATCTAATGTAAGCACGGATATGAAAAAAGAAGGAAGAGAATATCTGGCTTCTATGGGTATTTATGTCTTTAACAGAGATTTACTGATAAAGTTGACGGGAAACCCGGATACTATAGATTTCGGAAAAGAAATTATCCCACAATCCATAAACAAGCATAAAACATTGAGTTATCAGTATGAAGGATATTGGACCGATATCGGAACTATTGATTCTTTTTTTGAAGCTAATTTAGGTTTAGCCGATGATATTCCCAAATTCAATTTGTATGACGATAATAGAATTTTTACCAGAGCAAGAATATTGCCAACATCTAAAATTTCGGGAACCATCCTAAATAAAGCGGTAATTGCCGACGGGTGTATTATTCATGCAGCAAAAATAGAAAAATGTGTCATTGGTATTCGTTCCAGAATTGGTAAAGAATCTACTATCCTTAATACGTATATGATGGGAAGCGATTATTACGAATCTTTTAAAGATATTGAAGTAAATAAAATTGAAAATCCATTAGGAATTGGAGCTAGATGCTATATTAACAATTGTATAATAGATAAAAATTGTAGCATTGGAGATGATGTAAAGATCAATGGTGGCACACATTTAAAAAATTCGGAAACCGATTCGTATGTGATAAAAGATGGAATCGTTGTCATAAAAAAAGGAGCGGTAATTCCTAAAGGAACTGTTATTTAATCAATTGATTTTTTCGCTTGTTAAATGAATACGATGTAAAATTAGAAAGTTCCGAGTTGGAAGCTCACTCAACTTTTCTAAAACACTCAAAAAAACAGCATTCTTTTTAGAGGAGCATAAAAGTTAAAACAATATAAAATGTCTAAAGTTATAGCATATAGTTTATTTTCGGATTTCGATATTGATTTATTCAAATCCGGAAAACACTACAGGTTATACGAAAAGTTTGGTTCTCATATTACAACGGTAAATAATCTAAATGGCACCTATTTCGCCGTTTGGGCACCAAGTGCAAAAACGGTTTCTGTTGTTGGAGATTTTAATTTTTGGAACCCTGACGAGCATCTTTTAAATGTTCGCTGGGACGGAAGCGGAATCTGGGAAGGGTTTATCCCTCATGTAGGAAAAGGAAATCTTTACAAATACAAAATACAAAGTCATCATAGCGATATCGTTACCGAAAAATCAGATCCTTATGCAAGAAGATATGAACACCCACCAAAAACCGCTTCAATAGTTTGGCAGGATGACTATAAATGGACTGATGAAAAATGGATGAAAACCCGTAAAAAAAATAATACACTAAACGCACCATATTCGGTTTATGAAGTTCATATAGGGTCTTGGAAACAACACGTTGAGGAAAATCGATTTTTAAGCTATACGGAACTGGCAGATGAATTGGTAAATTATGTAGCGGAAATGAACTTCACCCATGTAGAATTTATGCCGGTTATGGAGTATCCGTATGATCCCAGTTGGGGATACCAGCAAACAGGGTACTTTGCTCCTACTTCCCGTTTTGGCTACCCTAATGAACTAAAATTACTGATTGACCGATTTCACGAAAAAGAAATCGGTGTTATTCTGGATTGGGTACCATCACACTTCCCTTCAGACGATCATGGCTTGGGTCTCTTTGACGGATCGCATGTATACGAACATCCGGATCCCAGAAAAGGATATCATCAGGATTGGAAAAGTCTTATTTTTAATTATGGTCGTAATGAAGTAAAATCGTTTTTAATTAGTAATGCTATTTTTTGGCTAGATCAATTTCATGCAGACGGTTTACGGGTAGACGCCGTTGCATCTATGCTGTTTTTAGATTATTCAAGAGAAGATGGCGAATGGGAACCTAACCTGTACGGAGGGAGGGAAAATTTAGAAGCCATTCGTTTTCTGAAAGAAATGAATACGGCTGTGTATGAAAACTTTCCGGATGTACAAACCATTGCAGAAGAGTCGACCTCTTTTCCAAAAGTATCCAGCCCTGTTTTCTCTGACGGATTAGGGTTTGGAATGAAATGGATGATGGGGTGGATGCACGATACGTTACACTATTTTGCAAAAGAACCTATCTATAGAAAACATCATCAAAACGAGCTCACTTTCAGCTTAAACTATGCTTTTACGGAAAATTTTATGCTCCCTCTTTCACATGACGAAGTCGTCTATGGCAAAAAATCTATTCTGGATAAAATGCCAGGCAATGAATGGCAGCGGTTTGCAAATTTACGCTTGCTATACGGTTTTATGTATACCCATCCCGGTGTAAAATTAATTTTCCAGGGAGGTGAATTTGGGCAGATTGCAGAATGGAACTTTGAGCAAAGTTTAGATTGGCATTTGCTACAATACGATGTACATAAAGGAGTACAAAACTGTGTAAAAGCATTAAATACATTCTACAAAAAAGAAAATGCGCTATTTCAAAATCAATTTACTGCCGAAGGTTTTGAATGGATTGACCACGGCGATCACGAAAACTCTGTTATTTCTTATATAAGAAAAGGAAAAAATGAAAAAGACCATATCATTGTCATTTGCAATATGACTCCCGTTCCAAGAGAAAATTATCGAATAGGGGTTCCAAAGCCAGGAGTATTAAAAGAGGTGTTTAATTCAGATCATAAGGAGTTTAAAGGAACGGGCAATTATCATCATAAAAAGGTAAAAACAAATGCTATCAAATGGCATCATAGAAAGAATTCTGTTGCGTTAAATCTTCCGCCTCTTGGAATGATAGCTCTCAAGTATATAAAAACAAAATGACACCTAATAAGGTAAATAAAACAAGTCCGTTTTATTTAAGCATACTCAATTGATTGTTAGGTTTGTCATTTTCTGCTTTTGTTTTTACAATTCATCCTGAAAAAAATACAACTCGGTTCTTTTTAGTTTTCGGAATGATGTGCGTACCGGATATTTGTTCCATTAATAACTCGTACTGAATCGTTCCAGTACCAATAAAACAACAATGATGAAAATTTTAGCAACTTTATTTGTAACAGTAATGATGATTTCTTCAAGTCTCATGACAAATAAGCAAAGTATTACAGTTACAGTGACCAATGCTTCGGGTGATAATGGCAAAGTAAGTTTTGCTATTTATGATGAAGCAAATTTTATGAGACAGCCTTTGCAATCTAAAGAAGGTAAAATTGTAGATGGAAAAAGTACCGTAACTTTTGAAAATATAGCTCCGGGGGAATACGCAATTCTTTGTTATCACGATAAAAATGATAATGATAGAATGGACTTCGAATCTAATGGAATGCCTATGGAAGATTTTGGTGCTACAAACAATGTTATGAACTTTGGCCCTCCCAGGTATCAGGATGCAAAGTTTACGGTTACAGATAAAGATCTGACATTTGAAATTAAGTTTTAATGTGTTAATGGAAAGACATCTCATAAAGTTTAATTAAATTTATAGTTTCTTATTTCCTAAGAGCATATAGCACCATGAAAACCCGAGAATTATTAACAATAAAAGGTTTAAAAAGCGGTTTGCTGATTTGTTTAAAGCTGACCATTGCATTTACCATTATTTTTGGGGTTATTTACCAGCAATTAACTTTCGAAGGAATTACTACCACCTTTTTAATTTCGGCAATGTTTTGTTTTGGTTTGGGTTTTGGTAATGGTTTAATTAATATTTATTTAAGCTCCAAGTGGGATTGGGTAACACAAACCAATCAAAGAGTTACCGCGGGCATCATTACAACTGTTATATATACGGTGGTAGTGGTTTTGGCAATCAATTATGTAGTACTTATTGTTTTAGGAGAGACGGACCTTGCAATGTTTTTCAGAGGAAACAATTTATGGGTTCACCTTTTTTATATAGTGCTCTCTCTGGGAGTTTCCACTTTTTTGCATGCAAGAGACTTTATGAAAAACTGGAAAGCAGCCACCTCTCAGGAAACGACCAAACAAGAGATTGTAGCAAAAACAGAAACGGCAAAATTTGAATCTCTTAAAAATCAGTTAGATCCCCATTTTTTGTTTAACAGCTTAAATGTGTTGACCTCTTTAATAGGAGAAAACCCTAATCAGGCAGAAAAGTTTACCACTAAACTATCTAAAGTATACAGATATGTCTTAGAACAAAGAAATAAAGATTTAACCCCGCTGTCGGAAGAACTGGCATTTGCAAAAACCTATATGGAACTGTTGGAAATGCGATTTGAAGATGCGATTAAATTTACAATTCCGGATACGGTTAGTAATGAAGAACTGAAAATTGTACCGCTTTCCTTACAATTACTACTGGAAAATGCAGTAAAACACAATGTAGTATCTTCTCTAAAGCCATTGGAGGTTACCATTTATGAGAAAGACCATTATTTAATTATACAAAATAATATAAACCCTAAAGAAACCATTGGTAAAAGTACCAAAGTAGGTTTGCAAAATATCGCGGATCGTTACGGATTACTGACATCTGAGGGGATTAAAATAGAAAATAATAATAAAATGTTTAGAGTGTGTTTACCACTCTTAAGTAAAATAAATACAATTATGCAACCGGAAGAATTAGAAAACAGCAAATATATACGTGCTGTTGAGCGCGTTGAAAAATTAAAAGAGTTTTATCAAAACTTAGCGTCTTACATTCTTGTAATTCCTTGTTTGGTCTTTATCAATATTTATTTTTCACCGAATTTTTATTGGTTTTGGTTCCCGATGATAGGATGGGGAATAGGAATTATTTTTCATTGGTTAGAAGCCAATAATTATAATATATTCTTAGGAAAGAATTGGGAAGAAAGAAAAATTAAAGAAATTATGAATGAGAATAACAGATCTAAATTTTAAAATGATGGAACACAATTATTCTGAAGAATACCGATATGTAAAAGCACAAAAGAAAGTAAAAGAGATCAAAGGCTTTTATACTCATTTGATAGTAACCATATTTATAATTCCTTTCTTAATTTGGATAAATTTAGAATTTATTCCTGTTTTCCATTGGTTTTGGTTTCCTGCTTTCGGAATGTCGTTCGGGTTGTTTTTTCATTGGTTGAGAGTTTTTGGCTTTGACAAAATCGGACTGGGAAAAAACTGGGAGGAAAAGAAAATTAAAGAATTAATGAGAGAGGATACTGAATGAAGAGATTGAAGGATTAAAAGATTGAAAAAGTTTAAATGAGTTCATTACTAAATATTTAAGCAGGCATTAAAAACAGCATTAAAATGGAAAAAAATTATATACAGGAAGAGCAATATCTAAAAGCTAAGAAGAAAGTAAAAGAGATCAAAGGGTTTTATATTCATCTCTTTATAACGCTATTTACGATTCCGCTTATCATTTGGGTGAATTTGGAATTTTCACCTGGTTTTCACTGGTTTTGGTATGCAACTATCGGAATGTCAGTCGGAATTTTCTTTCATTGGCTAGGAGTTTTTGGCTTCGATAAAATCGGATTAGGAAAGAACTGGGAAGAAAAGAAAATCAAAGAATTAATGGAAAAAGATGCTAAATTAAGACACAAATAATTTTCCGTTATGATACCTAATTGGGATGTAATGGGTTGAAAGATTGAAAAATTAAAAAACTAAAAGATTTAAAAAATGTTCTGATAATACTTCTTGGGTGTCTAAACGGACATTTAAAAAACACGATAAAATGGAAAAAAATTATTTAAAAGAACAGCAATATTTAAAAGCTAAAAAAAGAGTAAAAGATATCAAAGGGTTTTATTCTCATTTAGTAGTTTATATCATCATTAATACCTTTATTAGCGGAATAATTGTATACGGATTATCATATGACAGTGGTAGTGATTTTTTGGAGGTCATAACCCATTTTGGAGTGTATTCTACATGGCTCTTTTGGGGGATTGGCTTGTTTTTTCACTGGCTGGGAGTATTTGGATTTAAAAACATATTAGGAAAATCCTGGGAAGACAAAAAAATTAAAGAACTCATGAAAAAAGATGAAAGAAGAAGGCAGTGATATAGTTTTAAGTTGAAAAGTTATGAGTTAAAAAGTTATGAGTTAAATGATATTTAAATTCACTTTTATACCTTCTAACTTTTCAACTGTCCTTTTTCGAGAAAATTAAGGCGATAATATCTAAAAATCTAACAATGAATAGAGAACCTAATCAAGAAGAAAAAAGGTACATACGTGCCAGAAAACGTGTTGAGGAATTAAAGAAATACTATAAGCATCTAACCGCATACGTTATAGTGAACACCTTACTTTCTGCTTACAGGATAGTAAATGATATAAGAGATGGGACTACTTTTGAAGAAGCATTTTTTGATTCCGGCAATTTTTCTTTATGGCTATGGTGGGGGATTGGTCTGGCGTTTCACGCCTACCATGCTTTTGGAGCAAATTTACTGTTTATGAACAAAGACTGGGAAGATAGAAAAATTAAGAAGTATATGGATGATCAAAGAAAACGGTGAAATGTATATAGTTTAAAGTTAAAAAGTTATTGATACTTAAATCACTTTTATACTTTTCAACTTTCTAACTTTCCAACTGTATTTTTTTGAGAGGAATAAAAGTTTAAACGAATTCAATAAAAAAACAAGTAAAAAGATATCTTTGCAAAATTGATTTGGCAAAAAAGTTCGACGCCCGAAGAAAATTTTGAACCGGAGTAACCTGTTGGTTTTGAGGATTTAAAATTTTCGAGAAGGAATAAATTTGAAGCCAAATCAATTCAAATACGGAATATATCCCTATTTTGCAAAGGTCTCAAAAATGTACATCCGTGAATGTGATTATTATAGAAGATGAGAAGCCGGCAGCAAGAAGGTTGTCCAGAATACTCAAAGAGTTAGGTATTGAAGTGAAAACAATGCTACATTCCGTAGAAGAATCTTTGCATTGGTTTCAGAATAATGAACATCCGGATTTAATATTTTTGGATATTCAACTGTCTGATGGCTTATCATTTGAAATATTTGAAGAAATTCCAGTAAAAAGTGCCATTATTTTTACAACGGCGTACGATGAATTTGCGTTGAAAGCATTCAAGCTAAACAGTGTTGATTATTTGCTGAAGCCGATAGATGTAGATGAACTGAAAATAGCCGTAGAAAAATATAAAAATCAACAACCCAGAGAAACAGATCTACGAGTTCATATTGATGATATAAAAAAGTTGTTAATCAACCCTGTGGATAGAAAGTTCAAAAAACGGTTCACTATTAAAATCGGTCAACGTATAAAAATAGTTCATGTAGATGAAATAGCATGTTTCTACAGCGAAAATAAAGCCACCTATATGTATACAAATCACAAAAGAAACTATCTGATAGACGGTTCCTTGGAGTATTGGTATGAGCAATTGGATCCGGAGCAATTCTTTAGAGTAAACAGAACTTTTATTATACATATAAATGCTATTAAAGATATTATATCTTATACAAACAGCCGCCTAAAATTACTATTGCATTCTTATAACGAAGCTGAGGTTATTGTGAGTAGAGAGCGTGTAAAAGATTTTAAAAACTGGATCAATTAATTTTACATTTACTTAACGTTATTAATATAAATGTTTCAACATTATACTCTATAAATTTAAAAATAGAATACGTATAACATTTCTGTAAAAATCACGTTTATAAAATATCTTTTGTTACCAAAATGAACAGCGTAACTTCATGAAAACATTTTATATTCATACAAAAACTATCTGAACTATTTATGATTTGTATCATTCAAAAAACAATAAAATAACATATGAAGAAAGTACTATTTTCTAGCGTAGCATGCTTACTATTGGCAGTTTCTTTTAGTTGTAGGGATAATAGCAAATACCAAATTGCCAAAGGAAAAGTGGGTTATCTTACCTCAAAAACTACCATAAAAGAACTGGAATCTATTTTTAAAAAAGATTCTATCGTAAAGAATTTAAGTGAAGGATCTTTGGGATCTGATTATTTTCAAGATAATGACGAATATCAAATTTATGAAAAAGGAGTGTAAGCTTCCCCTAATTAGAACTGTTTAAATTTCTAATATTTGATAAATTTATTGTTTTAATTCTCTTGGAGTTAGCCCCAAGAGAATTAATTTCTGCGTATTTTATTGGCGATAATCTACCAAGCCCGTCATGGGGTCGATGATGATTATAATCATACATCCAATCTTGGGTTTGTTCTCTTACTTGGTTAATGTTCTCAAAAATATATTTATCAATAACTCCTCGCCTATAAGTTCCATTAAATCTCTCTACAAATGCATTTTGAGTTGGTTTGACAGGGTGAATATAGGTAAACTCTATGTCATGCATTTGGCTCCATACAGCGGTGATATTAGCAATGAACTCCGGGCCATTATCCATACGTATCTTATTGGGCTTTCCTCTTCTATTAACAAGATCGTTAAGTACCCAAAACACACGATTACTTGGTAAAGAAAAATCTACTTCTATATGTAATGCCTCTCTATTACAGTTATCGATAATAGTAAAGGCTCTAAAACGTCTTTTGTTCTCAAGGGTATCGGTAACAAAATCCATACTCCATGTATCATTAAGATTTTCCGGAACCTCTAATGGTTCTTTCACTCTAGATGGTAATCGTTTTTTTACTTTACCACGTAGAGGAAGTCCTAATGCTTTGTAAACCCTATACAATCGTTTATGATTCCATGGTTTGCCTTGATTACGTAAACGACTATAAGCCTTCCAAAAACCTTCTTCTCAATGTTGAACTGCTTTTTCTTGTAAAGCGAGCTCTATCTCAGTATCGGCTTTGGGTAACGGTTTATAATAATAAACACTCTTGCTCATATTTAAGACTCGGCACGCCCTGCTAATACCATAATGTGCAAGTGTTTTACTTATCGTTCTCTTACGGCAAGGCTTTAAAGCTTTTTTGCAATAACCTCTTTTGCCATTTGATGATCTAAGGCTAGAGAAGCATACATCTGGTTGAGCATCCGGTTCTCACCCTCAAGCTCTTTGACGCAACGTAACTCTCCGGAACTCATCCCGGCATATTTAGAACGCCACTTGTAAAAAGTTGCTGAAATAAACCCATGTTCCCTGCTAATCTCTACAACTGTTTTCCCTTGATCAAACTCTTTCAAAATCTTTGCAAGATGTGAAGGTGAAAATTTACTCTTTCGCTTTGTTTGTCTATTGAAAGTTAAAATTAATCTTTCTAATTTTAAACAGTTCGGTTTTTAGGGAAGATTACAGTTCCTTTAGAATTAGAAGATTATGATTTATACATATCTAAAGGGTATAATAAAAAGCAGAGTTTTGTTGATATTACTACTACCAAATATTTGAAACAAATTGTAGAGAAATTTTCACAGAAAATATCAGATGAAAATTCAATTAATGAATTTAATTCAATATTTAAAAGGTTACAGCAATTTGAAGATTTAGAGGTTGATAGTCAGGAAATTGCAGATCATTTATTAGCTCAAATATTTAGACAGTTATCGCAATTTATTGGTGCTTATCGTCATATATTATTTAACTCAGGTAAAGAATAGCCAGTTAAAAAATAAAATTCGATAAAAATTCATCTAATGAGTAATTCAAAAAAAATATTTATAAGTTATTCTTCAAGAGACAAAGAATTTGTAGATGTTTTGACTAAATCATTAAGCCTTAAAAATGGTATAAGTAATGATAGCTTTATAAATATTGAGTTATTGTTTGATAATAAAATTGTAAAAGATGGAGACAAAATAGTCCCTGATTTATTTTATAGAAGGATAAATCAATGTGATGTGTTTTTATTAATTCTTTCTAATAATTCTATGGTGTCAGAGTGGGTTAAATATGAATATGTTATTGAACTAAATAAGACTATAAATGAAGAAGAAAAAAAAGTTTTTATACCCATTTTAATTGAAGATTTAACAAATGAAGTTAAGAGTATGGTGTCGGTTGATATCCGAAAGCATAAGTATGCGGATTTTCGCAGTCCTCAAAGCTTCCTGAAGCAAATGGATAAATTGTTGAAAAGTATTTTTATTACAGATGAGAAAATAAGCCTTAAATACAAAGAAAAAATCCAAAGACTTATTTACAATTTATCTATAGATCCAAATATTGAAGTTGTTAGACTGAAAAATATAGTTCAACATGCATTGGAGGAGAACTTAATTCAGCATTTTAAGCCTATGAGAAGGGATGTAAATATGTTGAGAAAACTAAGTCAAGCAAGTGAAAGGATTATGACTTTAGAAGCTATTGCAGAGGCTGAAAAAACTGCTAATGATAGTATTTGGGTGATAAGTACACATTTAAATAATGATGTATATGATAAAGAAATACAAGAGAGCATCAAGGAGAATTTAGAAAAACCCATTGAGTATAAGTATTTTGTTCCTGATACCAAACTTATTAGAACACGTATTGAAGAATATACCAAGATATATCAAAAAGCAAATGAACAAAAAAATATTGAAGAACGATTTGTTTTTCTAGATGAGTACAATACTATAATGCCATTCGCAGAAGTTGTTATTTATGATCCCCAAGACCATATGAGCATTGGGGGTATGTACAATTAAACTATGATGATAAAACGACAGATAAAAAATAAGACTAAAAAAAATGACAAGAACTAATCATCATGACCCTAATTATCAAAATGGGGATTTTGACCTGAGTTATCATCTTGAGATGATAAGCGATCCAGAAAGAGTTTCTAAATCAAAAGCAGCTATTGATGCTTCGATTTTTCCAGATGCTGTATTTTGTGAACTTGGCTGTGGAACAGGAATATTTTCTATTTATGCAGCAAAAAAATGTAAAAAAGTTTATGCTATTGAGTATGATAAAAAAATGATGGAGATAGCTAAAAAGAATGGTGTTTTGGATAAAATAGAATTTATACTTGCAGATGCAATTAATGTGAAATTACCAGAAAAAGTAGATGTGGTTTATTGTGAAATGATGTCTATATGGTTAATTGCAGAACCACAAGTAATCGTGATGAATAACATTCTTCAATTTTTAAATAAAAAAGCTACAGTGATACCTAATAAAGTAGTTAATCTTGTTCAAGTTGCAAATACAGATTATGTTCATGATGGTATAGAGATCAAAACTTCAATAGCAGAATTTTCTGGAATTAAAGCTGCTCGGGTTGCTACAGAGTCAAAAGTTGTTAATACTATTAATTTAAAAAAGACGAACCCTGTTGATATTAAAAAAAACAATTAGATTAAAAGCAACAATTTCAGAAAAATTAAATTGTGTACGTCTGTCTTCCATTGTTCAATTTGCAAAAAATATCAATTTTTATAGTACTGATACTTTAATGCCGATATCTACAGTTCCATTATATAAAGAAGTTGAAGTTGAAGTTGAAGAAGGAGAATATTTTTTATTACACATCGAGTATACTCATAAATTAGCCATCCCCTGAAAACTTGATTGATATTTCTACGATGTATTAATTTCACTAGTGTTTTCAAGTCAAATAAAAACGGAAAACTGTTTAAAAAGTTGTATTTTGTTATTGCAAAAAAATCAAAATTGACTTAAAAAACAGTTTAGATGGACAATATACTAACAAAAAAGATACAAACCCAATTGAGTAATTATTTTTCAGCAGATATGGCAATGACAAAACCAGAAAGGCGTTGTTTAAGAGATATGGTTTTAGGGGTTCTAAAATCCAAAACTGTCTTTGTCAATCAAATAGCAGCTTCGCTTAGAGAGTCCTTAAAGCTAAAAGATGTTTGCAAACGTCTTTCAGCTCAATATTTAAAGTTTGATTACGCAGATAAAGTTCTTGATTCTCATCTTAGATTAGCAAGTTCTAGTATTTCAAAAGATGATTTTATATTGATTGGTGGTACTGATATTAGCAAGAAACACGCCAAATATATGGAGGGTTTAGAGTTTGTGAAAAATGGAGATACAGGAACAATAGGTCTTGGGTACAATGTTCTGAACATCAATGCAATTAACATTCATAATGAGATAACTCCTCTTTATAGTAAAGCATATAGCTATGAAATGGGAGCATTAAGTAGTAATAATGAGATAAAGAAAGCTGTTAGATCTGTTAAAGAACATCTAGAAGATAAAGGCTGTTGGGTTTTTGATAGAGGAGCAGATACTACTATTTTGAAAGATTTCTTTATCAGTAACTCTTCACAAGCTATTATTCGCTTAAAAAAAAATACATCTCTATTATACAAACAAGAACAATATCAAGTAAATCAACTAGTCAAGAAAGTGAATTTTTCAATAACTCAGACAGTAGTCAAAATAAAGAAAGACAAACCTGTTCTTGTTGATTATGAATTAGGAGTTGTTCCAATAGGCTATAGTATAAAAGGAACTAGTTATCCATTATGGCTAGTAATTTCAAGAAACAAAAAACATGGAGGTCTTTGTTATTTAATGGTAAAAAGTAATCTATCTAGTGCTATAGAAGTAGCTAAATGGGCTTTTAAAGGGTATGGATTACGTTAGAAAATAGAAGAATATCACAGACACATAAAACAAGAATACAAATTGGAAGACATACAAATGAAAACTTTTGATGGAGTACAATCTATGCTCGCTACACTTACAGTGGCCATGTTTATGATTTACAAAAAAATGAAAGCATTACATTTTAATTTGTTACTAGACGCTGGATACAACTACCTTAACAAGTATACTATTAGAGAACTTACAAACTTTATATACTATAAAATATCAAAAGTAGTCTCAATTTTATTGATGCCTACTAGAATTAGATGGAAAATAAACACCAACCCGCCTAAAGATAATAGCGGGCAAACCAATTTATTATTCAGCTAAAAAAAACAGGGGATGGCTAATTGTTTTTTATGAATTTTCAAATGAAAAAATTCATGTACTTTTGCTATGAAAAATATAAAGCACAACAGATGAAGTTTTTTATTGATACGGCAAACTTAAATCAGATACGGGAAGCTGAAACCATAGGCATTTTAGATGGAGTAACGACCAACCCTTCTTTGATGGCTAAAGAGGGTATTACCGGTAAGGAAAATATTCTCAATCACTATAAAGCCATTTGCGATATTGTTGAGGGCGATGTATCAGCAGAGGTTATTTCCACGGATTTTGAAGGAATGGTAAAAGAAGGGGAAGTATTGGCAGCATTAAGCCCTCAGATTGTGGTAAAACTACCTATGATTAAAGAAGGGGTAAAAGTGTGTAAATATTTTTCTAATAAAGGGATTAAAACCAATGTAACATTGGTTTTTTCGGCAGGTCAGGCGTTGTTGGCTGCCAAAGCAGGAGCAACATACGTATCGCCATTTATCGGAAGGTTAGATGATATCTCTACCGGTGGTTTGAATTTGATTGCGGAAATACGTCAAATTTACGACAACCATATGTTCGAAACGGAAATTCTCGCTGCTTCAGTACGCCATACCATGCATATTATAGATTGTGCCAAACGGGGAGCTGATGTAATGACAGCACCTTTAAGTGCCATAGAGGGTTTATTAAAGCATCCGCTTACGGATATTGGTTTGGCTAAATTTTTAGCAGACTACAAAAAAGGAAATTAACATAGAATTCATCAAAATTGAAAATGGTGAAAGCTAGTGTATTATTTATTTGCTGTGGTGGTATTCACAATGACTCATTAATAGTATTTTAGCCTTAATAATTTGCAAACTTTTTCGACTTTGCAACTAAAAAAATGTATCCTAAAAAACAACTTGCGCAATTAGTACTTTCTGCTTGCCATCATTTTAAAGCAACCATTGCTGTTATCTCTCCGGGATCCAGAAATGCTCCGCTAACTATTGGCTTTTTTAACCACTCAGGTATTGAAACCTACAGTATTGTGGATGAGCGTTGTGCAGCTTTTTTTGCATTGGGAATTGCACAACAAAAACAACAGCCTGTTATTGTTTTGTGTACTTCAGGGTCTGCACTATTAAATTATTATCCTGCTATTGCCGAAGCATTTTATAGTCATATTCCCCTGGTAATTATTTCTGCAGACAGGCCCAAACATTTGACAGATATCGGAGACGGGCAAACCATTAGGCAAGAAAATGTGTTTAAAAACCACATTCTTTATGCTGCTAATTTGGCGGATGATAATGAATCGATGACGTTCAATATTTGGGAATTACAGAATGCTTTTCAAAATATGTATACGAAAAGGGGACCGATACATATCAACATTCCTTTTGATGAGCCCCTATATGAAACAGTACCGGAATTACCGGAAAATCAATTCTCAAAAGTTATTTTAAAAGAAAAAAAAGAGGTCGAAATTGATTATGCCGAGTTGGTCAATATATGGAATTTAGCTTCCAAAAAACTCATCTTAGTAGGCGTTCATTATCCAAATAAGGAGGTGGAGAAAATGCTAAACAAGATAGTGGAAGATTCAAGTGTTCTGATATTTACGGAAACTACCTCTAATGTACACAACAGCCGATTTATAAATGATATTGACAACCTTATTTTTTCTTTAACCGATGAGCAATTTACAAATTTAAGCCCGGACATTTTGCTCTCCTTCGGAGGGTTTGTAGTTTCTAAAAAAGTCAAACGGTTTTTAAGAAATTATCAGCCAAAGCACCATTGGCATGTTAGCGAATTAAAAGCACCGGATACCTATTTTTGTTTGTCAGAACACATACAAACAGCACCCGTTACTTTTTTTGAACAGTTTTTAAAAATAACCCAGTCCTTGGAAAGTGATTATCAAAAAGATTGGCTGCATTTTAGAAATCATATTGATAAAAAGCACAAAGAATATTTACAAACGGCGCCCTATTCGGACTTAAAAGTATTTGAGAGAGTATTAGCTGTAATTCCTGATAACACACAAGTACATTTTAGCAACAGTGCCGTTATTCGTTATTCTCAATTATTTAAAATGAATAGCACTCTGAACGTATTTTGCAACAGAGGAACCAGCGGAATAGACGGAAGTACAAGCACTGCTGTCGGGGCGGCGGTTGCCTATAGTGGAAACACAACACTGATTACCGGAGATTTAAGTTTTTTCTATGATAGTAATGCATTGTGGAATGCATATATCCCAAACGATTTTAGAATCATCCTGATAAATAATTCAGGAGGCGGAATATTTAGGATTATTCCCGGGCCTTCGGCAACCAACTCATTACATTTTTTTGAAACACCACACTGTTTAACAGCAGCACATCTATGTAAAATGTTTAATTTTAACTATGGCTTTGCATCAGATATAGCATCTGTTGATATTCAATTAAGAAAATTCTATCAGAAATCAGATCGCCCGAAACTACTGGAAATAGCTACACCCGATAAAGACAATGACAAAATATTAAAAGAGTACATCAACTACATTATACCAAAATGAATACTAAAATGGTCTAAAGATTGTGTAAGGAAAATTTCAAAGTTTGAGTTATTTTAGTATTCATTTTGGTATTAAACCCGAAACAAGGTAGATATAACTATTGAAGGTCAGCCTGCCTTGAGTTGGAATTTACCGTTTTTCTAAAACCCGTTCTATATTTTGATAAAATAAATCTGCATTTGGATCATCAGGATTCATTTTATTATATGCCCTTCTGTATATCTCCAAAGCTTTTTTATAATTTTTCCCTGTTTCATAATAGAGGCCTATATAATAGTCCCCCAAATGAGATTTTGGATACACATTTAAAATCATTTTACCAAAATCATCCAAATAATCACCATCCTCTTTATCGATAATAATATTTTCTATGGCAAAAATATCCTGCTCTCTAATTCCAATATTTGATCCAAATAAAAATTCAATATTTAAGTATTTGGTTTCCAGATAAGTAATAGCATCCCTTTAGATTAGCAAATAGAAATAATTACTTAAAATAAAAACATAATAGTTATGATGAAATTTCTTTTTTTGCTTCTTTTTTTCTTTGTTAATAACTCTTATTTTGTTGATAACCAAAAACACAAAAGAACGGAGTGAACTTTAGCGGCCAGCTAGCTTTTTAGAGCCATCCCCCGTATTAGTCTCCGTTCTTTTTAAAAGTTACTTAGAACCATATAGAATTTCAGTTTCTGCCCTTATTAAAGGTCTTAGTTTAAGTAACTATTATTAATATCTAATTACAAAATTATGAAAACAAATGAAATTATCGGAATCGATGTCAGTAAATTATTAATTGATGTTTGTATCTATTCTAAACAAATTGTTCAACAGTTTGAGAACAGTAAATCTGGATTTAAATTAATGCTAAAGTGGAGTTTTAAAAATTCGTCTTTCTCTAAAGAAGAAACCATGTTTGTATTTGAACATACAGGAATGTACTCTCATTTATTATCTGTGTCTTTAACTGAACAAAAATTATCTTTTTTCATAGCTTCTGGTTTAGAAATTAAAAGATCTATTGGTATTGCTCGTGGAAAGGATGACCAAATTGATGCCAAACGCATTGCTCTATATGGGTATCGATTAAAAGAAGAACTTAAACCCAGTAAGCTACCTAAAAGAAGTATATTACAACTAAAAAGTCTCTTATCTTTAAGGACAAAACTTAACAAACAAAGAGCTGGTTTTAAAGTTACTTTGAAAGAACAAAAAAGAATTTATAAAGCAAAAGAGTATAAAATAATCTTTGACGTTCAACAAAAAATGATTGCAGAACTAACCAAACAAATACACAAGATTAATACTCAAATGCAAGCTATTATTGACCAAAATATAATGTTAAAAGAAACCTATAAACTTGTTACTAGTGTTAAAGGTATAGGAATGCAAACTGCTATAATGATGATTGTGTTTACTGACAATTTTTCAAAATTTGAAAACTGGAGAAAGTTTGCCTCTTATTGTGGTGTTGCTCCTTTTCCTTACCAATCTGGAACTAGTATTAAAGGACGTACAAAAGTCTCTCATTTGGCTAATAAAAAATTGAAAGCAATTATTAATATGTGCGCTATTTCTGCTATACAACATAACCCAGAAATGAAATTATACTATCATAAAAGAATAAAACAAGGCAAAAGTAAAATGAGTACCGTTAACATTATTAGAAACAAATTAATAGCAAGAGTGTTTGCCGTTGTCAAACGACAAACACCCTATGTAGATACTTTTAAATTTGCTGCATAAATTAGTAAAAATAATATCTCAACTTTTACTTGTTTTTATCATAGAATACGGGGGAGTTAAATTTTTTATCTTTTCTTCAAATTCAAGTTTGGAAATTCCGGAATAAATTTCAAAGATTTTAGCAAAAGCCCTTCCCATACCTTCACTTATAATAGAAGGTGAGTTAGCAGATGTTCTAAATTCATCAAAAACAACATTAAAGTTTGGAACTCCAAAACTCTGCAAATACCGGCCAAATTGATCAATCAGAACCTGTCCTTTTTTATTCTTATAAGGATCCCTGGTGACATAGAAATAAAAAGTATTATCTTCTCTTTTTAGCCGACCGAGTTTATACGTCTCTACTTTTTTGTTAACATCAGGAGAAAATGTAGGGCTTAAGCATATATACGCATTAAAAATCGGGGTAGCCTCTCTTAAGAAATGTGTAATGAAATTTGCAGCCCCCTGCCCTACTATAGTTAAAAAAGGAGAAGTCTTATATGCCCCCTCTACAAACGGAATTAATTCATCTCTGATAAACAGGTAAAAATTCGAGCTATTTTTTGTAAGGTTACTATTTAAGAGGCTAAAAGAAACGTCTTTCGCTCTTGTCTCTTTCATATCAATACCCACAACTATTTGTTTAGGTGCTTTGTCGGTTTCAGCAAATAATTTTGAATTGCCAACATATAAATCAAATAATTTTTTGGCATCTAACACAATGGCTAACGGGTAATTAGAAATAGAATCGGTGTCATGACCTTCCGGTAAATAGATTTTTATATTTCTGGTACCCCCTAAAAATTCAGATGAATATTTTTTGGTAATAAACCGTTGACCAAAAGCAGTATATGTACAGACAATGATTAAAAAAAAGAGTAATTTTTTCATTTTATACTAAGTTTTATGCAATGAACTCGCTTAATCTTTTTCAATTTGTTAAAAATGGGTATTTTCTGTTCTGTTTTTGTTTTTTTTCCTTGCATAGCCATCATCATATAACTCAAAAAAGCTTTTAACAGTACTAAAAACTTCTAATTTTCGCTTACATCCAAAGAGCTTAAACAAATTCAAATAAAAGAAATTCATTTTAAAAAATGAACATCCATAGTTAAAAAGTTTCACGAAATAGAAAAAGTCAAGATGAATCCATTAATAGAATACTACTTTAACTTTTATTTAACAAAATGTAATTTTTTCTATCTTTGAAACTGACAAACTTAATGTGTTTCGGGTATAATTATGAGAATATGGTGTGTACTATATAGTTTAAAGTTCAAAGTTGAAAAGTTTCAGGTTTATTCAATTCTTTTAAGATATGTGGGGAAATAGTATTCTTTTTTTCAGAAAAATAGCTGTTGAAATAATAGTAATGACTTTGCTTTTTTTAGGGTGCTCCAAAAAATCCGAAGAGATATCTTATTTATTTAAAGAGCTTTCAAAAGATCAAACGGGTATTGATTTCAAAAATACCTTGACAGAGGATGCAGAACACAGTATTATCAATTATATTTATTATTATAACGGAAGTGGGGTCGCTACCGGGGATGTGAATAATGACGGACTTCCGGATTTATATTTTGCATCAAATACTAATGAAAATAAACTCTATCTCAATAAAGGAAATTTAACATTTGAGGATATTTCTCAACAAGCTAATATCCAGAGCGATGCCAGTTGGAATACCGGAGTTACTATGGTAGATATTAATAATGATGGGTATTTGGACATTTATCTTTGTTCTGTTTCCGGCCTTTTGGATTTTAAAGGACATAACGAATTATTTATAAACAACGGAGATGGTACTTTTACGGAAAAAGCAAAAGAATATGGGCTCGATTTTAAAGGATACTCTACACAGGCTTACTTTTTTGATTATGATAAAGACAATGATCTGGATGTATACATTGTCAATCATGCGGTACACACAATTGTCTCTCACGGACCCGCTCACCAAAGGAATAAGCGAGCTCCTATGGTTGGAGATGTGTTGATCCAAAACAATGGTGGAACGTTTACGGATGTCAGTCAAAAAGCCGGTATTTTCGGAGGGGTTAACGGATATGGATTAAGTGCCGCTATAGCCGATTACAACAATGACGGATGGGATGATATTTATGTTTGTAATGACTTTCATGAGGATGATTATTATTATATCAACAATCAGGACGGGACATTTGCAGAGAGTTTGTCAGGAGCATTCTCTACCATCAGCAGATTTTCTATGGGCAGCGATGTAGCGGATATTAACGGAGACAGTTATCAGGACCTCATCACCCTGGATATGCTACCGAAAAACGAACGGGTAATTAAAGAATCCGAAGGAGACGATGCTATGTTTAACCTTCAGGAGCGGCTGAAAAAACTCGGATATAAAGATCAGTACTCTCGCAATATGTTACAGATAAATAATGGCGGTGCATATTTTCACGAATCAGCCTTATTTAATAATATTGCGGATACTGACTGGAGTTGGGCACCTTTGATCGCTGACTTTGACAACGACGGACATCAGGATTTATTTATAACCAATGGCATATTAAGAAGGCCTAATGATCTGGATTTTAAAAAATATGTGGCGAGTACTTTTAAAAATAAAGGTACGGGAAAAGAAGGTTTAAAATGGTTATATAATTCAATTAATGAAATGCCTAGCGGCAAAGTGGCAAATCAAATTTTTAAAGGAAACTCCCAAAAGTTTACCAACAAAACAGGTTCTTGGATCCAGGAAAAACCCTCCTTAACAAACGGAGCAATATATGCAGATCTGGATCTGGACGGAGATTTGGATTTGGTTTTAAACAATTTAAATGATTTTGCAGGTATCTATGAAAACACAAGTAATAATGCTAAAAATTATATTTCTCTAAAATTCGATTATAAAAAAGGAAACCAGGAGGGTATAGGTACAAAAGCCATTGTCTATACTCAAACAAATTCGCAACTAAAACAGTTATTTAAATCACGTGGTTTTTTATCTTCCGTAGGTCATACGCTTCATTTTGGTTTAGATACTATAAAAAATATCGATTCCATTCGGATTATCTGGCCGGATCGTACCTTTCAGAAAATTATAAATCCCGCTCCTAATCAAAAACTCACTGTTAAGTACCTGCCAAAAAATCAAATCCATAGCTACCGCAAACCGAATACCAATTCATCATCTTACTTTACAAAAGTAGCCATGATGGATTTTGTGCATTCGGAAGATACTTACAACGATTTTAATATCGAACGGTTAATACCTTATAAAGTATCTACACTAGGGCCTGCAATTGCCATAGCAGATATGGATGGTAATGGGTTTGAAGATGTTTTTATAGGGAATGCTTCGGGTAAAAAAGCGGTACTTTTTATGAATAACGGACATGGTTTTACAAAAGCTGCAATTCCCGAAATTGAAAAAGATGCTGTATTTGAAGATAACGCTGCTGTTTTTTTTGATGCGGATAATGATAACGATTTGGATGTATACGTCGCATCAGGAATCAGTGCTTTGGAAACTACCAAAGCAGATAGATTGTATATAAATAATGACGGAGTATTTAAAAAAGCGACTTATCAAATTCCATCAAATAACTTAAATACTTCCTGTGTAGCTGCTTATGATTATGACCATGACGGTGATGAGGATTTATTTGTTGGAAACCTATCACAACCCAATAACTTTGGTTTACATGTAGCCTCTTACCTGTTGGTTAATGACGGGAAAGGAAACTTTTCAAAGGATACTGATTTTACTTTAATTTCCAAAGTTACGTCAGCAATCTGGCAGGATATGAATGAAGATGGTTATAAAGATCTTTTAATTTCTACGGAATGGGACAGCCCGAAAATATATATGAATCATAAAGGAAAGCTCTTAGCTGCCGAAATTCCGGAAAATCTAAACGGGCTATGGCAATCCGTTACCGGCTATGATATAGATAAAGACGGTGATCAGGATATTGTCTTGGGCAACTGGGGATTGAATACGAAATTCTATGCCAGTGCCAATAAACCGCTACTTCTATATCATAATGATTTCGACTCCAATGGAAAATATGAAACCGTTTTGGCATATCCTGTTCATGGGAAATATTATCCTGTTAACTCCAAAGATGAATTGGCTTCTCAAATGAACATCATCAATGTACGTTACATAAAATATAAAGATTTTGCGCTACAGCCTGTTGAAAAAGTATTGACTAAGTTTGGTGTAGAAAACTCGGGGAAATATGAAGTTCATACGTTGGTTTCCGGCTATATTGAAAACAAAAACGGCAATTTCAAAAATTTTGTCCCGCTCCCTAAAGATTTTCAATTAGGGCCTGTCAACTCTTTTTCCGAGGTTACTATTAACGGGGAGCAACAATTACTTGTAAGCGGAAATTCGGAAAAAGTGAATACATATCATGGAGCGTATACCTCTCTAAAAGGTTTGTTAGTTAAGACAAATTCAGATTATATTCCTTCTTCTACTTTGGGAATTGAACCTTTTAATAGTCAAATTAAAAAAACAGCTTCTATTTCGATGAAAGACAAAAACATACTTCTTGTCTTGTCTAATAACGACAGTTTAAAACTGTATTCTTACAAAAATTAACAAATGACCTTTCAAAAAACAATAATCGCCATTTTAATTGTTTATGAACTCATCTTGACGATTATCATCATACAGTCGACAAGTTAACTGAGGTAATGGTCCATGATGTTTTTTCCCCTCCGGTTGCCAGCAGAATATATGTGTATCCTAATATAGCTGCTTACGAAACTTTGAACCAAAACAGTACGGTGTACAAATCTCTGGCCGGACAACTACATGCATTCCACAAAATCTCTTTTGATGAAGGTTTTGAGAATGTAAACATAAGATTAGCCGCCATGATTGCTTATTTGGATGTAGCAAAAGAATTAGTTTTTTCCAGAGAAAAAATTACTTCCTACGGAGATAGCTTATATAAACAGTGGAAATCTAAAAATCCTAACGTTTTTTTGCAAGCTAAGAAATATGCACTGACTACATCCAAACATGTTATTCATTGGATGAATCAGGACAATTATAAAGAAACCCGGACAATGCCCGAATACAATATATTATCTGATGATCCTTCCAAATGGGAGCCTACCCCACCCGCCTATATGGAGGCTATAGAACCTCATTGGAATAAAATAAGAGCATTTGCCTTAGACTCCGCATCACAATTCAAACCCATACCTCCTCCCCAGTTTTCTATGGATAAAAGAAGTCTCTTTTATAAAGAATTGATAGATGTATATACTGTGAATATGGGAATCCGACAAAAAGGAGATGCATCGGAAGAAATAGCTATCGCTCAATTCTGGGATTGTAACCCTTATGTTTCTATCAATAAAGGACATTTTATGTTTGCGGCAAAAAAAATTACTCCGGGAGCGCATTGGATTGGTATCTGTAAGATTGCTTGTAAGCAGATACAGTCAAGTTTTGAAGGGATATATTCTGTATTTGAATTGATTTATATCATATTAACTTTTATTTTTCTCGAAAAAATACAGTTGAAAAGTTTGAAAGTTAAAAGTGTAAAAGGCAACCTTATTTAGGCATACTCGCTAAAAACCTACAGTTTATACTTTCAAGCTTTAATACACTTTGAACTCATTTTTATTAAAACCTTACAATTTTGTACCATATTTAACATTTTTTAACTATAAAATTTGTTTTTTTAACATTATATATAAGATATTTGATGTAATTAATTCAAACTTTAAAAATAATGAAAACAATTTTCAAGGGATTTTTAACGCTGTTATTGGCGTTGGCTGTGCACATATCATTTGCACAAGAAAAAACTGTTTCTGGTACGGTTTCTGACAGTTCAGGAGGTTTACCCGGAGTAAGTATTTTAGTTAAAGATACAAATAACGGAACTGAAACAGATTTTGATGGAAAGTACTCCATTAAAGTTAAGGTCGGGGATGTACTTGTATTTAGTTATGTAGGCTACAAAACCGTGGAAAAAACAGTAGGTATTTCCGGTATCATTGATGTAACTATGGCTGAAGATGCTAATATTTTGGAAGAAGTAGTACTGACTGCTTTGGGTATCGAAAAGAAAAAAGATGCCGATCTTAGTTCTACTTCCATAGTGAAAGTAGCCCAACTTCAAAAGTCAGGCGAAGCTGGTGTTTTACAGGGATTATCCGGTAAGACATCCGGTATTAACGTGACCCGGAATTCCGGAGATCCGGGAGCAGGGGCTTACATTCAGATCAGAGGGCAAAACACCATTTTAGGTGATAGCAGCCCGTTAATTGTATTAGACGGAGCCATTATCTCCAATGCTGCCATTGGCGGAGGTACGGCCGGAGTGGTGCAACAATCTCGTTTAAACGATATCAACCCGGAGGATATAGAATCTATCTCTGTTTTAAAAGGTGCATCTGCTGCTGCTGTATATGGTACGGGGGCTGCTAACGGAGTACTGGTCATAAAAACCAAACGGGGAAGAGGCAGAAAAGGGATTTGGAATGTCAACTATAAATCTTCTGTTTATCTCGATGAGGTAAACAGAGAGTGGGAGAAACAAGGTATTTTTGGCCAGGGTTCCGGAGGTGTTGACCATCTAACCGGATCAGACCTTTCCAATATCGGATTTTCTTACGGCGGCAAAATAGCTGACAGATCAGGTGGTGCCGATACGGTAGATACTACCGGGGCATATTTTCAGGCTCAGGATGGTACACTTTACTACCCTATTACACAAAAAAATTCCAGGGAAGTATTTAATCAAGCGAACAGAGATGCCGTCTTTAAAACCGGTATTACTTATGAAAATAACGTAAGTTTTAGCCATTCCGGCGAAAACAACAGGACTTTTGCAAGCATCTCTAACTGGGATCAGGATGGTATCTACAGAGGAGCCTCCAACTACCGAAGAACAAGCATTCGTTTAAATAACGATACTGATTTTTCAGATAAGCTTACTTTAAAAATGTCTGCTTCGTATATCAATATAGAATCCAATCGTATACAAACAGGATCGAACCTGAATGGTTTGTATTTAGGGTATTTACGAACTTCTCCTGATTTTGATATCAGGGATTATGTGGGAACCCATTTTGATGCGGCAGGTATTCCTACACCAAATTCTCACAGAGGCTACAGACAGCATTTAGGCTCAGCAAGGACTTTCAACCCTAATGACGGTACTTTTAGTTATAATTCGCCCGCCTATAATAACCCGCTTTGGACGTTGAACAATCAAAAGAACCTAAACGATGTTAACAGGTTTATCATAGCTCCTGAAATTAATTATGAAATACTTGATAATTTATCCTTTACAGGGCGTTACAGTATGGATTATTATCAGGATAACAGAGTCAATTTTTGGCCATCGGGATCCGCAGGTAGCGGTGCCAATGGACTTTATGATGAAGACAGAATATCAGAAGCCAATCAAACATTTACGGCTTTACTGATCGGAAATAATAATATTACCGGTGATTTAAAATTAGATTATACGGCAGGGATGCAATTTGTTCAAAATACCTACAGAAGATTATCCGGGACCGAAACTAATTTTACCAATCCTGACGAAATTTTTCTAAATATTGGCAATGCTACTTCAGCAAACTCAAATGCGGATAGTTTTAGCTCAAAAACCAGGAAATCAGGAGCTTTTGCCGTATTAAATTTTGACTATAAAGATGAGTTTTTATTGGAGTTAACCGGTAGAGGAGAATATGTATCTACCTTACCAAATGCCGGGCTTATATTTTATCCCAGTGCGTCGGCCGGTTGGAACTTTACCAAATACCTAAGCAATTTTGAAAAATTTTCCTTTGGTAAGTTAAGAGTTTCTTATGGTGAAGTAGGTATTGAAGCTCCTTAATACAGAACACAAACGGTAATTACCACAGGGGGTGTTACTTCAGGGTGGGGAGACGGTTATGACGGTGCTTTATATGGAAACCCGTTAACACAATCTCCTACAAGAGGAAACCCAAACCTGAAAGAAGAACGTATCAAAGAATTTGAAGTTGGTTTTGATACCCGTTTCTTTGATAACAGGTTGAGTGTTTCGGCGACTTATTATAACAGGACTTCGAATGATGTCATACTGGATTTACCGCTGCCTTCTTCAACAGGTTTTGAAACCGAGTCAAGAAATGCTGCTAAAATATCCAACAAAGGTTTTGAAATAGATGTTACAGGCAGAATCATACAACAGGAAGATTTTAACTGGAGTATGAATGCTACTTTTACAAGAAATAGAAATCTTGTGGAAGATTTGGCAGGGAGTGCATATTTTGGTCTAAATGGGTTTACCGCTAGTTCTTCAGGTGTAGGAGAAGGGCAACCATTTGCCGTATTAAGAGGTACCAGATATGCCAGAAATGCCGACGGATCTTTTGTTTTAAATGCAAACGGATTTCCAACAGCAGCTACTACGGAAGAATATATAGGAGATCCTAATCCGGACTGGAGAGGAAGTTTAGGTACTACCCTTAGCTACAAAGGATTTACTTTATCTGCTTTACTGGAAACTTCTCAGGGTAATGACGTATGGAATGGTACCAGAGGTGTACTGTATTTTTTCGGAATTCATCAGGACACTGCCATAGAAACAGTAGCCTCTCAAAATTTGGTAAATGCATCAGGCACCATGATTCCTGCAGGTACTACATTTAGAGGTTATGAGCGCGACTTTGGTGCAGGTCCCGTAGCGGTAGACTCTGCATGGTGGACGACCAACGGAGGTGGTTTTGGTGATGTAGGGGAGCCTTTTTATGAAGATGCATCCTGGACTCGTCTGAGAGAAATCTCTCTTTTTTATGAACTCCCCATAGAAGCCATTGATAAAATAGGTTTGGATTCGGTACAAATAGGAGTCTCCGGAAGAAATATTGCCTTATGGACAAAAGTAAAAGGTTTTGATCCGGACAATAACTTAACCGGTGCGTCCAAGGGAAGAGGTTTGGAATATTTTAGCAATCCCGGAACCCGATCGTTTATAACCACATTGCGTGTTGCTTTTTAATAATAAATAAATTAAAACATATAAAATGAAAAAAATAATCATATACAGCATTTTATTAGTTACGTTTTTTACCTTTTCATGTAAAAACTATACTGAAGATTTAAATACGGATCCAAATGCTTTTTCAAGTGCTCCTCCGGAATTGATAATCGGCCAGGCACAACTGGGCTGGATGCAACTTGTAACATCAAACAGTGCCCGATATGCCGGGATCTTTATGAACCACTTTACAGGAGAAGACAGACAGTATTTGACTGTAAATAACTACTCAACCACTGCAGGAGATTATGACGATACCTGGGCTGACGCTTATGTTCGTGGTATTGAGCAGGCGCAACTTACAAAAAATCTGGCGACTGAATCCGGTAATACACAATTAGTTGGAATTGCTCAAATAACGGAAGCTGCCCTATTTGGTGAAATGGCTGCGCTGTTTGGCAATATTCCATTTACACAAGCAGGTGATCCGGACAATTTTCCTACTCCGGTTTATGATGGCCAGGCTGCTGTGTTTACGGGTGTACAAGCGTTACTGGATGAAGGTATCTCTAATATAGGTACTGCCAGTTCTTCACTGTATTCGGGAAATCGTTTATCCAGCCAGGCAACTTGGGCAGAAATTGCATATTCTTTAAAAGCGCGTTATTACTTAATTGCAAAAGATTATGCAAATGCACTAACCAATGCACGAAGAGGTATCAATACACCTCAAAAAAGCCTGGTTACCCAACACACAACTTCAACAAGAACTGAAAACTTATATTATCAATTTATAGTTGACAGACGTGACGGATATCTTGGTGCTACAAACTCTCACCTGGTACGCTTGTTAAATGGTATGACTCCCAGACGGATTGCTACTCCCGGAGATGCTAACAGGTTTACCTTTTATTTTAGTGCCAATGGTAGCGGCCATGTACCAAATACATCAAATACAGGTGTTTTTGCCGAAACGGCACCTATGAACCTCATTTCTTATGAAGAAGTGAAACTGATTGAGGCTGAGGCGGCAAACCGTACAGGTGATGCCGGAGATGTTACAGCTTTTAATGAAGTAAGAGCACACCTTTTCTTAAAATTTAACCCTTCAACTAATTTTAATATAAGCCATAGTTCAGGATCAGTCGGATCAGACTTCACAATTACTATAACCTCTCAGCCTACTAACGGCAATGCCGAAGTTAATGATAACGGAACAGTAGACGATGCAAGTGATGATTATATAGTTTTCACTCCATCAGGGCAAATTACGGGTACTGAAGTCATAGAATATGAAGTGTCTCGTCCTAAAATAGGGCTACAGTTAATTATTAAAATTTATGCTACATTTTTGTGCACGTAATTAGGTGTTTTATAATCTAAAGATAAATGTAATCTTTTATTATTATATAATTTGATTGCATTTTTTGTTGCTTTTTTGGCGTGATTGATATTTGTAAATGTTTGGTCGAGGAAGAATTCATCTTTTAAAATTCCGTTAACTCTTTCGGCCATTGCGTTTTCGTAGCAATGATTTTCTTGGGTCATACTGATTTGTATCTTTTTTCTTTTCAAAATTTGAGTATAAACATTGCTACAATATTGTATTCCTCTATCAGAATGATGTATGATTTCTTCGGTATTTTTAGTTTGATAAATAGCTTTATTTAAAGCTCTAACACAGCCTTTAAGTTCTAAACTATCACTAATATCATAGCCTACTATTTTTCTTGAATACATATCAGTAATAAGTGCTAAATAACAAAATCCATTTATAGTTCTTATATAGGTAATATCCGAAGCCCAAACTTGGTTAGGTCTATTAATGATCAGGTCTTTTATGATATTTTTATATTTATAAAAACGATGGTAAGAGTTGGTTGTTTTAGAAGAATATTTTTTCCTTCTAATTAACAAATTATTTTCTTTTAAGATTCTAAATAACTGGTCTCTACCTATATTTATATTCTGTTTCCTAAAATCATTATGTAAGGATTTCATTAGCTTTCTAGTACCTTCTCTGGGTAATGTTTTCCTGCTTTTTTTAACAAGCATTATTACATTTTGTTCTATTTGTTTTTTAAGAACAAACCTTTTTTGATATTTGTAATAAGCATCTCTTTTTAACTCGAAAGCATTACAAATAGTAGCGATGGCGTACCTTCTTTTTTTTCTATTAATCGGTGCTATTTTCATTAAGGCTTTATGTTTAAGTTTTTTTTTAATTCTTCAACATTTTTATAGCCAAGATTTTCAGCAGCTACTTCAAGATAACTATCATTCACAAGTTTATCTAGATCCTTTTTAATAAGAAGATCTTTGAGTTGTTTTAGCTCTTTTTGAAGGGCTTTAATACGGGATAATTCGTCGTCTGTTTGCACGGTTACACGGGTGTTCATTAAATCTTTACGGTCATATTTTTTAATCCATACGTTTATCGTACTAGATTGTATGCCGTAAGTTAAGGCAATTTGTCTTTTGGAATGGTTTCCTTTGGTAAGTTCTGCTAATACTTTGAGTTTAAAACTCTCACTATAACGTCTTACATATCCATCATTTTTATACATATACTTGTTGTTTTTTGTATACATATTTCAGGACGGGTCAAAATTACACACAACGGTTTGTATAAGCATAGTAAGGGATTTGTAAGCTATTAGTTTCGGTTTATAAAATTACTTTTACAAACACAAAACTACTTTTAAATTTATGCTCTTAACCCTTATTATGCTTATACGTTGTTGTAGGCAGTATTTTATTTAGTTTTATACTCTATTTTACTTTTCTTTAAGTTTTTATATTTCAATCTAGCGATTGAGTCAACTGATTTGCTAAAAGCAAAATTAATGCAGTCACTAAAAATTGGTTTTTTACCTCCATAATCTGAATATTTTATTTCTCTAATATTCTTCGATAGCTGTGCGCCAAGTTCTTTTGCTTTTAAAACATCTGAATGATATAAAACAGCAGTTTCTATGGCAGTTCCCAAGTCATTATTTGCTCTACTAAACTCTGCGAAACTTCCATTAGTTGCTTCATTTATGCAACCGTATAGTACTGCTTTTTTATATGATATAATATATTCATTTTTAGTACTGCCTATATGTTTTTGGCTTTTACAAGAATTGAATAACATAGCTATTGTAATAATGATTATTTTACCTAATTTTAACATAAATATTATACTTTTTTAGTTCAATGTCCAAATTCGAATCGACTTCACTCCGCCAGTAGGTGTTGTATATGCATTACTAATACAATCACCGTTAATTATTGCATCAACATGTCCAGAATATCCAGCTTGAATATGACTATTATTTATTATGACGTAAATACCATTTTTTCCACTTAATAAATTTGCCACTTTTACTGGGTCATTTGCATCAGTACCAGTCAATTCATGAGTAGCATCTCCAAATTTATCTCTCATATATTTATCAAATGATACAGCATCAAGTATGTAGTTGTTATTGTCACCTCCTTTTTGTGTCCTCTGCCCAACACCTGGGTAATTAAGTACGGGAATACTAATACCTGAATAAAGTAAACCTCTAGAACCTCTAATTGAGCAAGCATTACTATATGCACTTGGATTATTTAAATGACTATTTAATAAACTACCCCCAACCATGTGGTAAACATTAGTTGTTGGCATTTCAGAATAATTACCTGCTGTACCTCTTTTTGGAAAATTATCAACAAAATCCTCAAATGATGGTAATTCTTGTTGTATTAAAGGCGTATCATAAGTTATGTTATTTGGGTCTATATTCAAATTAGGTTCAGTATAGTCAGGTGTGTTTAGAAACCAATCTTCAATTAATTCCCAAGGTATATCTGCAT
Organism: Flavobacteriaceae bacterium; assembly: GCA_014075215.1. Classification (NCBI taxonomy): domain Bacteria; kingdom Pseudomonadati; phylum Bacteroidota; class Flavobacteriia; order Flavobacteriales; family Flavobacteriaceae; species Flavobacteriaceae bacterium. Next base: position 1,264,511 of record CP046177.1, on the reverse strand, counting down.
TATTCATTAATGCCGATAAAGCCGCTGTAATGGCATTTGAATTACTAGTAGGAAAAGCATTTAATAATAGATTAACTAACGCATCATTATCATGATTATTTATCCAGCTTATTTGTCTTGAAGTAAGTTGGCTTTCACCACCTAATGCATTTATTAAAAAAGAAGGTGCAGCAGAAGTTCCATCAGGGTTCATTGGAATAGTAGGAATATTATTGTCATTTCCACTTCCTCCAGAAGTTCCTCCGCCTCCGCCACCTCCAGTGCCAGAACCGCTTCCTGAACCATCGCCACTTCCACCTCCGCCACCACCAGAGCAAACTTCCGCCCAAACGTGAATATACTCTGTTGTTGTCCAAGCTGGGTCCCAACAACCATCTATGGTACATTGATAAGTTACCTCAATAGTTACTAATTCAAAAGAACAACCTGACCTGCTGTATAAATTCACTTGATTATAATCTATTTCTTGGATGGATGATTTATCTGTTAAATCTACATCAACACCGTTATTTAAATCAGTACGTTCTTGTTCGGTTAAGTTATAAGTAGTTAAATAAGCTTTATACGTACCATTTTCTTGGGAAGACAAAACAATGTTTTCAAGGTCATAATTCCCTTCTTCTGCTTCAATCGAAAATGTATAGGAATGGTGAGTGCCGTCATTACTTTCAATATATATAGCTTCATCAGTATTTAATTCATAAGTAGTTTGTTCAGATGAATTTGAACGATTGGCTAAACCATTTTTTTTCGTTTTAAAAGAAGCATTTAATTCAGATAGTGTCTGTACAAGTTTTGTGTTGTTTTCAAATTCTGAAAATCTGATTTTGTCAACAGAATAGTCTTGCTTTTCAGTTGTCAAATTTTCCTCGACAACTTCATTTTCAGTTTCACATGCTGTAAAAAAGAAGAGTGAAATTCCTAATATTAGAATTCCGATTTTGTTTAGGTGGTTAATTTTCATTTTCATAATTTACCGTTGTTTTAAATGTTAATAATTCAGTTTGTTGGTCAGCGATATTGCCACTAACGGTTTGGATATGAGTAGTAGGTGAGGTACGAGCCTATTACTTCATATCTTTTGTTGTGCCCAGTTTATTTTCTTTCGATAGTTACCCAAGTTTTGTCAAATCCTATTGTTTTAAGCACTTTAGTTTTATCTAATTTCTCGGGCGGTCTAATCTTTAGAATTAAGGTGTGTTCTGGGACTTGCTCTGTGATTGTAAATTGAGAACCGTGCGGTTGCCAAGTAAATCTCTTTACTTTAGTTCCTTTTTCATACCCTTCAAGGTTACCATTCTTATTCCAAACAAAATCGTAAAGTTCAGCATCATATCGAACAGTATCAAATTCAAATACAGCGATTTGAGATAAATCGTTTGATTTAACTAAGACAACTGTTCTTAAGTTTTTGAATTTTTCTCTAACTGCCGAAACTCGTTCGTTCCATATTTCTAAAACTTGTTCACCAATTTCATTAGGGTCAGCTGTTGTATCAATTGTGTTACCATAAGAATACACAGGTGAGTTTCTTCCCGAGATAAGTCGAACGTGTTTGAGCTTTTTGAAATCTTTTGTTGTTGCTTTGACTGTTTTAGCACCCCAAGCCGTGTTCCCCATAACAACATCATCTAGTCCCACATTGGAAGGTTTCCATTCTACTCCGATACAAGTTGCAAAAATTTGTTCCCATTCATCACCTTCTAAATTTGCCCTACCTTTGCTTGCTAGCAGATAAACTATTTCTTGACCTAGAATATAAGGGAATTCAGAGCCGAATTCATTTAAAGGATATGCCGCAACAGATTTATTTACAGTTCTTAATTTAGGTGATCTTCGTTTTGCCATTAACTTGGGTTGTATTGTAGTTCATATTCTCTTAATACTGCGGTTTGGTCTAAAGTAATTGCAACATAAGGCAGTATTTTTTGCACCACAGCTTTTATCATATTTACTGGAACGGCATTTCCAGCTTGCTTTTTGGCCTGAGCATCACTAACAATAATTCTATACCAATCAGGAAAACCTTGTAATCTAAACATTTCTCTAGGTGTTAGCCTTCTTTCTCCATTTACTAAAAGATAATTGTGAGAAGCACCTGAACGAAGGGCGCAAGAATAAGGATATGAACAAATGTTGCCAGACTTGTTCTCGTGCCAAATTGAAGGATAGTAAGACGATTTATGTTTAGCTTTTCTTTTGGTTCTTATATGTTCGGAAGCATAATATTTCTTTGCAACCTTCTTCTCTAAAATCTGCTTTAATTCTTTATAAGGTTTGGTTGGGCTAGGAAATGTAAACATTATTGGCTCTTGGTGTCCAATTATTACAATTCGTTCACGTTTTTGAGGCAAGCCATAATCCAAAGCATTTAAGACACTGTATTGAACGTGATAACCTAAATCAACAAGAGATTTAATTATGACTTTTAAAGTCTTGCCTTTATCGTGTCCTACAAGTTGTTTTACATTTTCCAGTATGAATGCTTTCGGTTTTTTCGCTTTAATAATTCTGGCAATATCAAAAAATAACGTTCCACGGGTATCATTCATTCCTTTCATCTGACCAATTATGCTAAATGGTTGACAAGGAAATCCAGCGAAAAGAATATCGTGGTCAGGGATACTATTCTCATTGATTTGGGTTATGTCACCCGCGGGTCTTTCGCCAAAGTTCTCTTCGTAGCTATCTTGGGCGTATTTATCTATATCAGACGAAAAAACGCATTCGCTTGCAAGGTCATTTTCTTCACAGGCTTCTTCAAATGCTATCCGAAAGCCACCAATTCCACAGAAAAGGTCAATAAATTTGAGTTTTTCTTGATACATATTTCAAATATAATATTCTATTCTCTTAATCAAATTTTGTCTGTCCACATTGTGTGTCAAAATGTCTCGTCCTAAAATAGGGCTACAGTTAATTATTAAAATTTATGCTACATTTTTGTGCACGTAATTAGGTGTTTTATAATCTAAAGATAAATGTAATCTTTTATTATTATATAATTTGATTGCATTTTTTGTTGCTTTTTTGGCGTGATTGATATTTGTAAATGTTTGGTCGAGGAAGAATTCATCTTTTAAAATTCCGTTAACTCTTTCGGCCATTGCGTTTTCGTAGCAATGATTTTCTTGGGTCATACTGATTTGTATCTTTTTTCTTTTCAAAATTTGAGTATAAACATTGCTACAATATTGTATTCCTCTATCAGAATGATGTATGATTTCTTCGGTATTTTTAGTTTGATAAATAGCTTTATTTAAAGCTCTAACACAGCCTTTAAGTTCTAAACTATCACTAATATCATAGCCTACTATTTTTCTTGAATACATATCAGTAATAAGTGCTAAATAACAAAATCCATTTATAGTTCTTATATAGGTAATATCCGAAGCCCAAACTTGGTTAGGTCTATTAATGATCAGGTCTTTTATGATATTTTTATATTTATAAAAACGATGGTAAGAGTTGGTTGTTTTAGAAGAATATTTTTTCCTTCTAATTAACAAATTATTTTCTTTTAAGATTCTAAATAACTGGTCTCTACCTATATTTATATTCTGTTTCCTAAAATCATTATGTAAGGATTTCATTAGCTTTCTAGTACCTTCTCTGGGTAATGTTTTCCTGCTTTTTTTAACAAGCATTATTACATTTTGTTCTATTTGTTTTTTAAGAACAAACCTTTTTTGATATTTGTAATAAGCATCTCTTTTTAACTCGAAAGCATTACAAATAGTAGCGATGGCGTACCTTCTTTTTTTTCTATTAATCGGTGCTATTTTCATTAAGGCTTTATGTTTAAGTTTTTTTTTAATTCTTCAACATTTTTATAGCCAAGATTTTCAGCAGCTACTTCAAGATAACTATCATTCACAAGTTTATCTAGATCCTTTTTAATAAGAAGATCTTTGAGTTGTTTTAGCTCTTTTTGAAGGGCTTTAATACGGGATAATTCGTCGTCTGTTTGCACGGTTACACGGGTGTTCATTAAATCTTTACGGTCATATTTTTTAATCCATACGTTTATCGTACTAGATTGTATGCCGTAAGTTAAGGCAATTTGTCTTTTGGAATGGTTTCCTTTGGTAAGTTCTGCTAATACTTTGAGTTTAAAACTCTCACTATAACGTCTTACATATCCATCATTTTTATACATATACTTGTTGTTTTTTGTATACATATTTCAGGACGGGTCAACAATTCACAACGATTTAGTATATGAAAAGTAGCGGACTTAAAAGCACTGACTTTTCAATTTATACCTAATGCTAAATTTACAAAACTAACTTTAAATGAAGCACTTAAACCGCTATTTTTTATATACCGTGTTGGGCGTATGTTACTTTTCATTCGTTTTTGTCAGTTAGTGTAATAGTCAGTTTATTTTTTTGTTGGTCAATCTCAATTTCTTTTCCGATTTCAAATCCAAGTTCTCTCAACCATTTTCCTTCAAGTCGAATTTCAGGAACAACAGCATATTTACTCCATTCGCGAGATTGGTATTTTTGATAAATTTTTAGCTTTCTAAATCGACTCATTAAAAACTTGTTCGTTATGACGAACACAATATATAAATAATTTATCGAAATTCGGTATAGTGAACACAAAAGAATTAAAATATTTTAAAAAATTAGGTGCTAAAATCAAGCAATTAAGAGAAGAAAAAGAGATTGACCAAAAGTCTTTTGCTTTTGATTGTGGAATTGGAAGAACTCAATTGTATATGATTGAAAACGGAAAAACGAATCCTCGTTTGTTTACTTTGATGAAAATTGCTGATGGATTAGAAATTTCGGTTTCTGTACTTCTAAAATAGCTCAATTTTACTGTATTACTTTAGATGTATGATTCCACTTTATTTGATAACCAACAGATTTTATCATTTTATTGCCAATTACGCCCAACACCCAAATATACGCATTGCGGTTATCTTTATTTTAATTATGGCGGTTATCCAAATATAGTATAAATATATAAATAATTGTAATTCAGTTAGTTTTTTTATATTTAGCGTGATAATTATTTTCACAAAACGAATGTTATGTTACTGACCAAAAAAATATTGCTTGAATTTCAAAAGAAACTTTCTTTACAACGTTATGCAACATCGTCTATAAAATCATACACAAATGCGTTAGCAAAATTTTTGATAGCCTTTGGAGGATCTCCGTTAGAGAAAGTCAAAGAAAAAAATATTGAAAATTTCCTATTCCATTTACAAAAAACAGAGAATATCAGTAGTGCATATCAAAAACAAATCCTAAGCGCTATTGGTAAATATTATGAGCTGTTTCATTCCAAAAAATTAGACCTCAAATATCTATATCCTAAACGAAAACAAAAATCTTTACCTAAATATTTAACAAGAAATGAAATTGTCAGATTGATTTCTGCTTGTAAAAACATAAAGCATAAATGTATATTAAAACTCCTTTACGGTTGTGGATTAAGAGTTGGAGAAGTGCTGGCACTTCGAATAAAAGATGTTAATTCTGATCAAATGCTTTTACATATTAATATGGCAAAAGGGAATAAAGATAGAACGGTAAAACTTCCTAAAAAAATTCTTTATGATTTAAGAGTTTATTACAAGAAGTATAAACCTAAAGATTTTTTGTTTGAAGGGCAGAATAAACCATTTTATGCTGCAAAAAGCATTCAAAATTTCATTAAAAAGTATGCTCTTGAAGCTAAAATTACAAAAACAGTTACTCCACATATGCTTCGTCATAGTTATGCAACTCACTTGGTGGAAAATGGTATAGATATACGTTTTGTAAAAGAATTACTTGGACATAATTCAATTAAAACTACTGAAATTTATACACATATTCCTGATATAGCTAAATCTGAATTTATGAGCCCGATAGAACATTTAAATTTGTAGTCAAGGTAATAATTCATCTGGTTTTTGGTATAAGCTTTGGATACTGATGAATATAATTTACCTATTGCGTTTTATTGTACAAATACAAAAGCCATATTATATCAATCCTTTAGCTTTAAACTCCAGATACTTATTTATGATAGTAACAGATAAGTTTTTGGGTTGGGTAAGAATGGCGTAAACCCCGTTGCTCTCCAATTCTTTAACAATTAAGCGCTTCTCGTAAGAAAATTTTTCTGCAATGGTTTTGTTATATATACCTAACAAATTGTCTGACGGCTGCTCAATTAAATCATCTAATTCCGTATTTTCAAAAAATACAACTACCAGTAAATGCTGTTTGGATATGGCTCTCATATATGGTAATTGCCTGCGTAGTGCGGAAATATGCTCAAAATTAGTATATAAAATCAATAAGCTTCTTTGATTAATTTTGCCTTTTATAGTAGCATATAACAATGCAAAATCAGAATCGGAATAATCCGTATCTATGCGATATAATGATTCGTTTAACACAGATAAATGGGGTTTTTTATTGCTTGAGGCAATCAGATTGTTTACTTTCTTTGAAAAAGTAAGCATTCCCACTTTATCATTTTTTAGTAAAGCGATATTTGAGAAAGCCAATGTGGCATTAATTGCATAGTCCAGTAGTTTTAGAGATTCAAAAGGCATTTTCATAACTCTGCCAACATCGATCAACGAATAAATGGGTTGCGATTTTTCATCCTGATATTGATTGACCATCAAACTCCCTTTTTTAGCGGTTGCTTTCCAGTTAATGGTCCGTACATCATCACCTGAAATATACTCTTTTATCTGTTCAAACTCCATAGTATGCCCTATACGCCGTATTTTTTTTAACCCGAATTCCGTAAGCTTGTTATTCATTGCCAGGAATTCATATTTTTTCATTTGGATATACGAAGGATAAACAGCCGTCATTTTTTGATGATCAAAACGGTATTTCCTAGACACCATTCTTATCGGCGATGAAACAAAAAGGTTCAAAAATCCGAAGTGATAGGGCCCTCTTTCCACAGGTCTTACCAGGTAGTTGAAGTTCATTTCTTCAAATTTTTCGAGCGTTTTGAACTTTTCAAAATCTCTTTTTTGAAATTGTTCCGGTAATTCATCTATGATTCGAACATGGACTTGGAAAGGATATCTGTTTTCTAAAAAAATGGTAATACTATTGGTATCGGAATTAGATAATTTATCTCCTGCTAATCGTTGGCCGCGGAATCCTTCTTGAGATCGGTACAAAATCAACAAATCGAAGACAAATAAAAAAGCGAGAAAAACCAATACCATTTGAGCAACTGTGAATACAATAGCATACCAGAACGAAATTAAAAACAATGCAGAAACCATGCTTAAATAAACATAGAATGTGTTATGCAGGTATAATGATCCGATGAATTTCAATAGGATGTGGTTTTAAAGTGTGAAAGTTGAAAGTTCTCTATTAAAACATTGGAAAAATAGCATTGTTGCTTTGAAAAAAATAAACGGGAAAAAGATATCATACACTAAACTATTTAGTAAAATTAGTATGAGAGACCTTTGCCAAATCAATTTTACAAAGATCTCTATGAATTAACATGATAACTACTATCTGGGTATTTCTATGGATTGAACAATCATCTCTATGACAGTATCTGTAGTGATTCCTTCCATTTCTTTTTCCGGTGTCAGTATAATACGATGCCTTAATACGGGGTACAAACTTTTTTTAACATCTTCCGGAATTACAAAATCTCTACCTTGAATAGCAGCAAAGGTCTTTGCTGCCATGAGCACTGCAATACTGGCTCTTGGAGATCCTCCCAAATACAAATGCGGGTGATTTCGAGTATTTGTAATGAGTTCGGCTATATATTTTACAATTTTTTCTTCCACTACAATTTCAAATATTTTACCTCTGTATTCTAATAATTCGGATTCGGAAATTACAGGTTTTATCAAATTTTCAGGTAAAGTTCCTTTTCTGTTATTGTGTGAACTGATAATCAGGGTTTCTTCTTCCAAGTTGGGATAACCAACAGTAATTTTAAATAAAAATCTATCCAATTGCGCTTCCGGTAGTGCATATGTCCCCTCTTGTTCTATGGGGTTTTGAGTTGCCAAAACCATAAAAGGAAGTTGCATTGGGTATTGCTTTCCGTCTATGGTAACTTGTTTTTCCTCCATCACTTCAAACAGTGCTGCCTGTGTTTTTGCGGGAGCCCTGTTAATCTCATCAATCAAAACCAAATTAGAAAAAACGGGACCTTGTTTAAATTCAAATTCGGAAGTTTTCATATTTAGTACGGAAGTCCCTAGAACATCCGAGGGCATTAAGTCCGGGGTAAACTGCAACCTGCTGAATTGCGTATCAATTGTTTTTGCCAGCAATTTGACTGTAACCGTTTTTGCAACTCCGGGAACTCCTTCTATTAAAACATGTCCGTCTGCTAATAAAGAAACGATTAATAGCTCTACAAAATCATCTTGCCCGACAATCACCTGTTGCAATTGCTCTTTTATTGCTAGTACGGCTTCTTTTAGTTTGGATAAATCGATTCTGCTGGAAAATGTATTTGTTGGTTCGGTTTTGGGTTGTTCTTGATCTTCCATATATTTTACTTTTTTATTGATTTAAATTTTTCTATTAAGGTGTTCAGCGCTATCAATTGTTCTTTCGAGATGTATTCTTGAGACTGAATGGTTTTTATTTTTGTAAATAGCATAACTGTAGCGTCGTATGTATTATTACTTCTCTGTGCTAAATGCTTATAAAATGATTCGTTAATGACAACTGTTGGTATATGTAGTTTTTCTCGTATATATTCCAAAAAATAATTGATCTTTTGATAGGCGATATTTTTGTGATCTCCATTTTCGTAATACATACCGGCTATTGTTTTTGTAAACGCCAGTGTTTGATTTTGAAGCGGCTTTATCACCCGTATAAATCGTTGATCTCTTTTTCCTTTGAAAATGATAAAAAACACGATAGCCATCAATGCCGTATAATAGGCATACTTTAAGTTCTTTGAACTTAATATATAATGCATTTGAGACTGTATGGTAGTTTTACCGGCCTTGTAATAAGCATCCCATAACAAGGGTTTTTCGTCATTTATATAGGATACCAAATTTGCTGTATACAGGTAATTATCATCAGTTAACATATTATAATTTGTAAAAGCCAACGGAAATGTGTGTAGGTAAATGGCTCCTTTTCCATGTACGTGTTTTATAAAATTTAACCCCTCTGCTACCGGTTTGTCATCTTTGTCATAGACATATATGTTGCCCAGTGCTGTTGTTTTGGCGGTATCTACCTTGGAAAAATTAATAATAGGTGCAGGTCTGTTAAATTCGTATACATCATTGTTCAGGTTCTTATTTACAATTTTTAGCTTAAACTTTTCCGTATACTCAAAAGTAACGATGGGGTCTGTTTCAATATTGAGTGTATCTATATGAATATGTGTTGACGAAATAAAAACATCATTTCCTCTGGCAACAAAATCTAATAGTTTTTTCTGTTCTGCTTTGTCAAAATGTATGTATTCGTTTAAAAAAAAGTAGGTACCTGCAGTGGTAGTATCATTTAAATATATAAAAGGCGGTACTTTTATTTCTTTGATATTTTTAAACATCGATGCCAGTTCATTCTTGAGAATATAGGTTCCGTAAGGAATCTTATGCTTTGCCGCATACGACGGAAACCAGTTAACCGGTACAGGCTTTGCCATTTCCATATAAATAATAAGAGCTACGGCAGCCAGGAGGATTCCGATGTATATCTTCACTTTTTTATTCAACGATTTTTTGGTTTAATTGATGGAACAATGCTTCAGTCCGGTTAAATTCCGATTCGTTAATAGCAAAACCTCCGTACCAGACAAAATCATATAATCGGGTTGTTTCTATAAATTCGGGTTTTATGTTGTGTTGCCGTATCTCTTTTATATAATCTTCATTTGTTTTTTCCTGTCGCCAGGTGATAAATTCTTTATCGGATAGTTTTTGTAAGCTATAGAGATAGTAATATCGTATGGCTAATCGAAAATTTTTAGCTTCTACAGCTTCTTTTATCAATGCTTTTAAATCTTGCTTTAGCAATACTTCTTCATCTTCATGTAATTGTATTATAGCTTTATTTTTTTTAATTTCTACAATATTTTTGCTATCTATTTTTAAGAAAAACTTTATGATAAAATAAAGTGCAATTACAGCAATGAGCCACGGTATGATCTTTAATAAATGAGAAAGGAAACCAACAGCAGGGGTAATATCGTCAAAAAAGAAAGAGAGTATTTTTTTTATGCTGCGTTTTATCCAGTTCCAAAATATTTGGAATAGATTTTCTTCTTTTTTTACCGTCTCATATTTGAAATCGTCGGATTTTTTATACGCTTCCATAGCATCCGTATCAATTTTTTTTTGTTCAATATACAGCGTATCTTCTTTTATGGTGTTCTCTTCTTTCTGAGAATAGCCATGAGCAGTGCACAACAGGTATACTATGTAAACGATAAATTTTTTCAACTTAAGATTGGCCGAGGTTGTCAATTTTTTCTATGGTTCCGGATGCATTTTTTTGTTCGTTTATATCGTAGTAGATAAAAACATTGGTAATCAATGTGATGGAGTACATAAAGAACTGACCTACATAAGAAACTACCGTAAGTAAAATATAAACAGGGTCGTAAAATATCTGAAGAACCTCTGATGGGTCGTCAGACCCCATAAGCGTTCCCATTTGTATGAGTTGATAAATTGCTGAAGGAATACTAAAGACATACCCTAATACACCAACAATTAAGGCAACTACAAACATAATCCCAAAAGTGTCTCCCCAGTGTTTTCCCGAAACAAAAGAAAAAGAATACCCATAAGAATCCAAAGCATCTTTATTTCCAAATACATAGATCATCGGTAATAGTGCCATGACGGGCCAGGTGTAAAAAGCCGGAAGCACACATAGTAAAAAACTTACTGCTATGGTGAGAACTATTAATATAGAGAGCCCTGTAAACCCCCAAAAATCTTTTTTGACATTTGTGATAATGTTCGAATAGTGTATGGTACCTTTGTTATATATGTATTCTTTGATATAATGTAGCCCTGACAGATGCATTAAGACGTAAGTTACGATACCGGTAATAATTAGGACAGCTACATAAAAAAACATGGTTCCTATACCATATAAAGATGATTCATCATCATAGTAATTCAATGTATTTGCTACATTGGAAGCAGCATATATATACATAATCAATGCGCCAATAGTAATCATTAATGGAATGATGCTTACTTTAAGTATGGTGGTAAAAAATGGCTTCCATTCTAATCGTATAAATCTAAAAGCGTCTGTAATGGTAGCTCCCAAATCCCTTTCTTTTTTAAACTCTACATAGTCATTCGGTGTATTCATGACGCTGTTTTTTTGGTTAGTTTTATAGGTAGTATTATGTAGTAATATACAATTAAAAACAAGGAAAGAAAAATAATTGCGATTGCCAATGTGTCCGGCATTTGTGTGTACCTTGTTACAAATCCTTCTAAAAACCCTGCAATAATAAAAAACGGAACGGTGCTCAGCATAATTTTCAATCCTGCAATAGTACTTCTTTTAAACGATTCTAATCGGGTATAGGTTTTTGGGAATAACAGCCCGTTGCCTAATACCATTCCGGCAGTTGATGCAATTATAATTACGGAAATTTCTATAGTCCCATGAATCCAGATAGTCCTGGAAGATTCCCAAAGCAACCCTTTGTCATAGAAGAAATATAAAAACGATCCCAGCATAATACCGTTTTGCATCATCACGTATAAAGTGCCTACGGAAAAGAGTATTCCTAATAAAAAAGCATACATAGCTACTCTGATATTATTAAAAGTGATTCCCAGAAACATATCTATCTGGTTTGCTTCTTTATAAACTGCCATCGGATCTCCTTTGTCTATATTTTCCAATGTCATATTCACATAACCATCTCCCAAAATCAATTGAACAAAATCAATATCACTGGCAGAAGAAAACATGCCTGCAAGGGTAAAAAAACCAAAAACCAAAAAAGCAATGAGCAAGTGTTTTTGATAGGCATAAAATGCTAATGGAAATTCTTTGGTAAAAAAAGTAATGAATCGGTTTTTACTTTCTCTTTTGTTTTTATAGATTTTCCGATGTGCTGCAGAGGCTATTCCATTTAAGTAATTTTGAGTGGTACTATTTGGATAAAATGTTTTGGCATAGCTTAGATCATCTGTGATTTCAATATACAGATCGGCTAATTTACCCGGAGATAGCCGGCGTTTTTTGTAGAGTACATCTTCAAATAACTTCCATTTTGTTTTATTTATTTTTACAAATGCAGCTTCTCTCATAGCAATATAACTTGATTTTTTATAAGTGAAAATTCAGATTCATATTATTTAAACTCATTATCTTCGCAACTCTTTTTATGGATAAAGATTCGACAAAGTAACGCAAAAAATGGATAATTTTCAAATAGAAACCGCTCAAAATATCACGATTCGGCAAAATGCCGCACATCTTACTACCAGAACCGGATCTTATCTTATAGACAGATTCATTATTATAGGATATTATATACTGGTTATTTTGATACTGAGACTTATGGATTATAGTTTTAGCTGGGACAATGTTTCTGTAGTGGTGCTGTTTAGTATCCCTCCGTTTTTCTATTCTTTAATTTTTGAGAGTTTGATGAATGGTCAAACGCCCGGCAAGGTTGCGAACAAAATAAGAGTGGTAAAGCTTGATGGTTCCAAACCTACATTTGGCAGCTATATAATCAGGTGGATATTGGGATTTATAGAGCTTTCTATGTTTGGCGGTTCTTTAGCTATTCTCGCCATTCTGCTAAGTGCCAAAGGCCAACGATTAGGAGATATGGCTGCAGGAACTACGGTCATCAGCGAAAAAAAACGAGTAAGCTTGAATGATACATTTGCCGGAGATATCGTTGAAAACCATACGCCAACATTCCCTCAGGTAACCACATTATCGGACACAGATATAAGAACTATTAAAGAAATATACCGAAAGTCAGTAAGAAAAAGAGATCATAAAATTATTTTAAAGCTACATATTAAAATTACGGATATTACCGGAATCAAAACAACTATGAAGCCGATAGATTTTATAGATACGGTTATTAAAGATTATAATTATTATACACAATAAACGGTGTACTGCTATCTTCTGCTGTAATTGGGAGCTTCTTTGGTAATGGTTACATCGTGCGGATGACTTTCGTTGATTCCCGATGCGGTAATTCTTACAAATTTCCCGGATGCTTTTAAAGTATCGATATCTTTGGCACCACAATATCCCATTCCTGCTCTAAGCCCTCCTACAAATTGATGAATACTTTCGTATAACTCTCCTTTATATGGAACACGTCCTACAATACCTTCCGGGACCAATTTTTTAATATCATCTTCTACATCCTGAAAATACCTGTCTTTAGAACCTTTTTTCATTGCTTCTACGGAGCCCATTCCTCTGTATGATTTGAATTTTCTTCCGTCATAAATAATCGTTTCTCCCGGGCTTTCTTTTGTTCCGGCTAATAAAGAGCCTAACATGACGCTGTCCGCACCTGCAGCAATTGCTTTGGGAATATCTCCGGTATACCTGATGCCTCCGTCGGCAATAACCGGAACCCCACTGCCTTTAATGGCATTAGCGACTTCTAAAACAGCAGAAAATTGCGGAAAACCAACTCCGGCAACCACTCTGGTAGTGCATATAGATCCCGGGCCTATTCCTACTTTTACTGCATCAGCTCCGGCATGTACCAGGTATTTTGCTGCTTCCGGCGTAGCAATATTTCCTACTACTACTTCCAGATCTTTAAAAGCGGATTTTATGTTTTTTAATACGGTTGTTACCCCTTTTGTATGCCCGTGGGCCGTATCTATAATAATAGTATCTACATCTGCTTTTACCAAAGCTCTCGCCCTGTCTAAAGCATCTTCGGTTACCCCAAGAGCTGCTGCCACTCTCAGTCTTCCGTATGTGTCTTTATTTGCAATAGGCTTTTGAGTAACTTTGGTAATATCTCTGAAAGTGATCAATCCCTTTAATTTCTGGTGGTCGTCAACAATTAATAATTTTTCAATTTTATTTTGCTGTAAAATAGATTCCGCATCTTTTAAGGAAGTACCTATGGGGGCAGTTACCAGATTCTTGCTCGTCATCACCTCAGCAATCGGACGGTCGTCTTTATGCTCAAAACGCAAATCTCTGTTGGTAACAATTCCCTTTAATATACCGGTATTGTCTACAACGGGGATTCCGCCGATTTTATGTTCTTTCATGCTTTGTTTGGCATCCGTAACAATGGCGTCGAGAGGAAGTGTAACCGGATCTTGGATCATACCGCTTTCCGCACGCTTTACCCGCCTTACTTCTTGTGCCTGTTGCTCAATGGTCATGTTTTTATGCAGTACGCCAATACCTCCTTCTCTGGCCATAGCAATGGCCATGGCCGATTCTGTCACCGTATCCATAGCAGCAGATACGACAGGTACATTGATAGTAATATTTCTGGTAAGTTTTGTTTGGATATTTACCTCTCTGGGAAGTACTTCGGAAAATGCAGGAACTAATAGTACATCATCATAAGCCAAGCCTTCACCGACGAATTTGGAATTGTGAGCAATCATAGTGCAATCAACTTAAAAATTAATTGCAAGCAAATTTACAATTTATTATTGATTTTGAGGTTCGTTCAAGTTTATATTTAATCCGCAAGGTTTTGTCCGGATAGTTGCTAATCGAAAACAGTGATTTCAAAATTTCATTGTCTTATAGGATTGACACGTATTACTCTATACTATAAGTTTACGTTATTCAAAGGTTTGGTTGCTATGAGTGTTTTATTCACCTCATAAAAATTGGGTAAACAATAAATCAATTTAAACGGTAGAAAGCTGATATCACATATAAAATCAAAATAACGGTCAAAAATGGACTGACCACCCAAAATCGGAAATGTGAAAGTTGAGAAACCGAAATCAAAGAAAAAGTAAACCGAGTTACGAAAAAGGTAGCAAAAAATATGAATTTAAAACAATTAGAAATGAAAAAATATTTAAGTATACCGGCATTATTAATTTTACTACTTCCTGTACTCATATGTAGTTGTACCGGAGACAACAACAATTTGACTATAGATGATTCACAAAATCAAGTAATTTTTGAAGATCTATTATTAAAAACTAAGTATTAGCCCAAATTTTTATGATAACCATTTTTATCTAATTGAAAAGTTTGGTAAAAATAATGAACGAACTGAAATCATCAATATTGCTATTGAAAAGGGTATAGAAAAAACTAGTATTATTGAAAGCGATATTAGAAAACTATATTTGAACAATTCTCAAGTTATAATGTATTCTTTACAACTTAATGATTTGAAAAAAAGCTTGATTATCTATAAATATGAGGATATTTATCAAGTAAGCGTAGCAAACTATTATGAAATAAATAACGAGGTAAAGAAATTTGAATTAAATACATTAGATAAAAAGCTTTTTTATTCAATCAATGTAGATAGTGAGAATAAAATGGGAGATTTTGTTTTGAGCAAAAACTCTCAAATGAATAACTTTAGTAATCAAGTAAGTCTATTTATTACATATGCAAAAGCATAAAATTTTAACTACTAAAGAAGATTGTTGTAGACATGCTTCTTCTTGGAGTGCATGTATGGATTGTATTGTTTCTGCTTGTGGAACAAGTTGGATTTGTGCCGGTGCATTTGGTATTGCGCCCGGAGAAATGTTAGCTGCTTTTGCAGTTTCTTGTATTGGAGCAGGGCCTAATACATTTTGTTAATACTTTAATTATAATTATTATGAGAAAATTAGCTAAATTTTATTTTTGGGGCTTTTTAATTAATGGAATTCTTTTATTAGCTTTTGGAAGCTATTTTCTAGTTACAAAAAAGGTTTCTTCGGAAACTACCAATTTACTACTTTATGCAGGTGCTTTACAGATGATAATTTTTTATGGATTGCTATTTTATCTGTATAAAGGTAAATTAAAAGATGCACTGAAAAATTAAGCATAGTACACACAAAATAGCAGAAAAGAATAAACCATAAGGTTAACTCTTTTTCTGCTATTTTAGATGAGACCGTTATGAAAACAAAATCATTTATCAAAATAAGATATCTTATACCCATTAGATTTTAAATTTATTAAAAGTTGCTCTTTTTTGTCTGATCATAACTACCCAAATCTTTTGAGATAAGACCGTTTTACTACTAGATGAAAGATAATAGAAGCTAGAAATATGAAAGTAATGAATCTATATTTTTGCATCTAAAAGCGGAAGCGATCTTATTTTCAACTTACGGCCAGCAGTGTTGTTTAATCAAAAAAATGACTGTTTTTTAGTTGAATATTTGTAAATCAGAAACAGTACTACATTATCACATTGCTACATTTCTAACTTTTAAACCGTATTTTTTTGAGAAAAATAAAAGTTAAAACAGTATTACTCTTGTGATTCTTTGTATTGCACTTTTAAATAATGAACCATTGCTTTTCTGATATCATACTCCAATTCATTTTTTGCAGGCCTGTAAATAGTAGTAATATCCTTATTTTTTTCATTTAAAACAGGAATATCAAATCCTTTTATTAAATAATCGCTTATCGCAACCGTATATATCTTGTCAGAATCTAGCTGTTTTCCGGAAATGGTCCAATAAGTATTTTTTTTCTCAGCCCGATATCGCTGCAAATAAGCCCCTCTGCCTTTGGCAGCTGCCCCAAATTCCAGTACTTCCTGCAGTAAACTTCCTTTTATCTCAATTTTTAATATTGCCCCTCCATAGGGCAATACTCTAAAAATATCGATACCGGTGACAGCTCCTTCCAAAGTATCATCTATCCGGATAGATCCGCTATTAACAATGGCACAATCTACGGCGTCATTATAGGCAAAAGCCATGGACCGGGCCACCAGTTTGCCCAGGTTTGTCTGTTCGGATCGAATAGGCGTATCTCTGCCTTCCAATGGCACTTTTGATCGGTAGATAGTCTCATCAGGGTTCGCAATGATTTCTTTTACTTTAACATTCAAAATATCCTGCCACTTATTTACAATAGTTGCAATTTTCTTTTCGGGTATTATGCTTGTATTGATTTCTTTTAGTTCCGATGCAATGGTTATTTTTTTCGTTTTTTTATCAAACGATATTTTATGGACATAAGCTGTTTTTGCGTTTGCATCTGCTTTGGTTATGATTGTATTTCCAACCCGATGTCTCATATGAGTATGCTCGTGCCCTCCCATAATCAAAGGAATTTCGGGAATCAATTCGGCAATTTTTTTATCATGCTCTATTTTTACATGTGTCAACCCAAAAACAATATCTACATTATCTTTTATCATTTCGTAAGAAGATTTCGCAGCTTCAAACATATCCGAATAAGACACATAACTCTTTGGATTGGAAGGAATGCAAACGCTGATAAAACCTATTTTAATTTTTGTACCGTCCTCATCTCCGATTTCTTTGATATATGTTTTAGGAATAGGCATTTTGATCTCTTCTTTTTCCTTGTAAAAAGGCTGGGTAGTTCCGTTGAGATTTAATGTAACATTAGATCCGATCCAATGAAAAGTACTTTCATTCAATCGTTTTTGCAGATCTTTTTGACTCAAATCAAATTCATGATTGCCAAAAGCAGCCAGTTCAAAATTCATAGCATTCATTATTTCTACCATTTGTTTTCCTTGTACGTGTTCTCCATTATACTTTATCGTTCCAAGTAAGGAGGGATTCAAAAAATCACCTGCTATAAATAAAAAGGTATTCGTGTTTTCTTTTACCAATTCCTGATGCAGTGCTTCTAACCTTGCCATTCCACCGTATTTTCCACCCTGTATCGGAGCAATTTCATATACATCATTTACTTGCAAAAAAGTAAAATCGATTTTATGGTCATTACTATTACATGAAAGTAATAAACAAAACAGTAATGAGTATGCTATTAATTTGAATGATTTCATAAGAATTGTCTTCATCAGAAAATTTGCAGTACTTGATTGTAAGCACTTTCAAAACTCATAGGTTTAATATTTGTTTCGGCTTTTTGTGTTGCAAAATAAGAAATTAGTTTTTCTGTCGGCATATTACCTGTTAAATCGTCTTTTGCCATAGGGCAGCCTCCATATCCTTTAATAGCCCCGTCAAAACGCTTGCAACCCGTTTTGTAAGCTGCATCTACTTTCTCATACCAGGAATCGGGGGTCGTATGCAAATGTGCGCCAAACTCTATTTTTGGGTACATAGGGATTAGATTAGAAAATAGGTAACCTATAATTTCCGGAGTTGAGCTGCCTACGGTGTCGGATAAAGATAAAATTCTTACACCCATAGTTGATAGTTTTTCTGTCCATTCGGCAACAATAGCCACATCCCAGGGATCTCCATAAGGATTTCCAAAGCCCATACTTAAATAGGCTACCACTTCTTTATTGGCTTTATCTGCAATGGCTAAAATTTCTTGTAATGTATCTACGGATTCTGCAATAGTCTTGTGTGTATTGCGCATTTGAAAATTTTCGGAAATAGAAAAAGGGTACCCCAAATAATCGATTACTTCAAACTGAACAGCATCGTTTGCTCCCCTGACATTAGCAATAATTGCCAACAGTTTGCTTTGAGTAGCAGCGATATCTAATTGAGCCAGCACTTCGGCAGTATCCTTCATTTGAGGTATTGCTTTTGGCGAAACAAAACTCCCAAAATCAATAGTATCAAAACCTACCTGAAGTAGTGCATTAATATAATCTGCTTTTACATCGGTAGGAATAAAATGACTTTTAATTCCTTGCATTGCATCTCTGGGGCACTCAATGATTTTAACCTTATCCATTAGTCAAATATACAGAGACCTTTGCAAAATAGTGATATGTTCCGTATTGAAATTGATTTGACTTCAAATTTCTTCCTTCTTGAAAATTCTAAATCCTCAAAACCAACAGGTTACTCCGGTTTAAAATTTTCTTCGGGCGTCGAACTTTTTTGCCAAATCAATTCTGCAAAGATCTCATACAATAATACACTTTTGAACTTGGTGTTTCCAAATGAGTTCATCTTCTAAAAATTGAAAGATTGAAAGTTGAAAAAGTGTAAAAGCCTGTATTACTTCTAACTCGAAGCTTTTGTCAAAAGTGAAACTTGAAACTTTGAATTAAATCAAAACTAAAATAGCAATCCCGATAAATATAATAATTTGCCCCCATTTTAAATAGACTCCTGTTTTTTTATACTTAGTAAGGTATTTAAAAAGAGTACTCCCCAAAAATGCTATTGAAGAAAAAATAATAAAAGATGTAATGATAAAGAGTCCGCCCAATACGTAAAATTGGACTACAGTGGAAAGGATATCGGAAAATAAAAATTCCGGGAAAAAAGCTAAAAAGAAAAAGGTAACTTTAGGGTTTAGTACATTCATTAAAAAACCTGTTTTAAACAATTGTATAGTTGTTTTTTTGGGTACATTGTTCGTTGAAATCCTAATTTTAGAATCGCTTTTAAAAACCTGAAAAGCCAAATAGCATAAGTAAGCAGCCCCAAGTAATTTAATGATAAAAAAAACAGATACATTTTCTTTTATGATGGCTGACAATCCAAAAGCAATAAAGCTTGTATGAATAATACAACCTGACATCAGCCCTGCTACAGTGGCTAATCCGTGTTTTTTGCCATGCACCATACTCTGAGCAAGTACAAATAGATTATCCGGACCGGTAGAGGCTGCCAGTACAGCAGTTGCCAGTACAAATGAAAGTAGTATTTCTATATTCAATAATTACCTTTTCATCAAAATAACAAGAGACCTTTGCAAAATAGTGATATATTCCGATTTGGATTGATTTGACTTCAAACTTTTTCTTTCTCGAAAATTTTAAATCCTCAAAACCACCAGGTTACTCCGGTTCAAAATCTTCTTCGGGCGTTGAGTTTTTTTGCGAAATCAATGCTGCAAATGTTTCCAAATTCAAGAGAAGCATCATTTGCTTCTTAATACCAAAATTGGACTATTTTATTGTTTTTTTTGGTATAATAAGGCTTTATTAATACTTTTAACCAACTGCGGGCCTTCATAAATAAAACCTGTATAAAGTTGTATCAAATCAGCACCTGCTGCTATTTTTTCTAACGCATCCTCGGCAGAATGTATGCCTCCTACGCCAATAATCGGAAACGCTTTATTTGATTTTTCAGATAAAAAGCGAATTACTTCGGTAGACCTATTAGTAAGCGGTTTACCACTTACCCCCCCTTGCTCGAGTTTATTTTTTGATTGTAAATGATCTCTGGAAATGGTTGTATTGGCGGCAATAACACCATCTATTTGGGTACTCTTTACAATCTCTATAATGTCTGATAACTGCTCATATGTCAGATCCGGAGCTATTTTTAAAAGGATGGGTTTTTTGATTTTCGACCTTGTATTAGCAGATGTAGTATTAGTAGGTCGAACAGACATTTTTTGATTCTCCGCCATCAGTGTATGTAGTAAATTTGTTAGAGGCTCCTTATCTTGTAAAGCTCTTAGGTTTGGAGTATTCGGAGAGCTTACGTTGACTACAAAGTAATCTATATAATCAAATAACGCGTGAAAACAACTCATATAGTCCGCTACTGCATTTTCATTGAGAGTAGTTTTATTCTTTCCTATATTTCCACCTATTAAAACGTCTTTATTTTGTTTGAGCCTTTTTACAGCTTTGGCTACTCCTTCATTATTAAATCCCATTCTATTGATAATTCCACTGTCTTTCTCCAGGCGAAATAGCCTTTTTTTAGGATTCCCTGTTTGAGGTTTTGGGGTTAATGTTCCTATTTCGATAAAACCAAAACCAAAATTAGAAAGCTCGTTATACAGTTTTGCATCCTTGTCAAAACCAGCAGCCAGGCCCACAGGATTTTTAAATGTAAGTCCAAATAAGGTACGCTCCAGTTGCTTGTTTTTTACCGTATATATTTGTCTGAAAATTTCCGGGAACAAAGGAATTTTACATAAAAACCGAATCATTGAAAAAGTAAAATAATGTACTTTTTCAGGGTCAAATAGAAATAAAATGGGTCTTATAACTAGTTTATACATAAAAGGATACACTTCTTTAAACAGCAAAAATTAAATTTAAAAAAGATACATTTTTACGAAGCTACCGAATAATGAAAAGCAAAGATGGTATCTACCTTAAAACAGCTCCTAAATGCTTTTCAAAGGTTTGCTGTAATTTTTGCATTATTTTATCTATCTGTTTGTCTTCCAGTGTTTTATTATCATCGTGCAATAAAAAACTCACTGCATATGATTTTTTACCTTCCGGCAAGGTATCGCCTGTATATACATCAAACAAATCCACTTCTTTTAGTCGTTTCTTTTCGGATTGAAATGCTAAATGATAGATTTCTTCAAAAGTAACTTCTGTATTGATTAGTAATGCCAAATCTCTTTTTACCGGGGGGAATTTAGGCAATTCTGTTATCTCTGTTTTTTTACTCCCGACTATATTTAGCATAGTCTGCCAGTTAAAATCAGCAAATAAAACGCCTTGCTTAATTCCGAATGCTTTTAAAACAGCATGGTTTACAGTACCAAATTCTACCAGCTTAATTTTG
The DNA here is from genome assembly GCA_014075215.1 of Flavobacteriaceae bacterium. Taxonomy (NCBI): domain Bacteria; kingdom Pseudomonadati; phylum Bacteroidota; class Flavobacteriia; order Flavobacteriales; family Flavobacteriaceae; species Flavobacteriaceae bacterium. The sequence goes on along the minus strand of CP046177.1, from coordinate 1,242,931 downwards.
CCGGAACTTAGACTTACCCCCTCATTGAAAATACTCATTTTTGAAGGAGAAGTGTTTAAATTAGTAAAACCCAACCTTTCTAAAACAGCTTCAACAACCCCTTTTATATAAAAGAAACCCGACACTTCGGAATGGGTATTCCACCGTTCTTTATTTTTATTTCCGGATACGAATAGTGCCATGTGTTTAGCTTCCCGGTACCCGCTTTCACGCTTATGATATGTCTTTCCAAATTCATACAGTTTCAGAGAATTATTTTTTCTGTTGATGTTGTATGAAACAGATGTTAAACCGCTAAACAGTAACGACTGACGCATAACTCCCAGATCACTACTTAACGGATTGAGGATTTTTATATCAGAATGTGTATGTAAGCCATCCGAAAAAGAAGTATATTTTTCTTTGGTAAGAGAATTGGTCATTATTTCATAAAATCCAAGAGATGACAACTGGTTTGCTACCAGATTCTCTAATTTTATGTGGTCATTATTATCAAAAGAAATAGAAGTATTTAATTTGTGTGAAAATTCGATATTATTATAGCCGTACACTCTTAAAACCTCTTCAATGATATCCGATTCTCTTTGGACATCTGTCCTGTAAGGCGGAATCGTTAATCCCAGACCTACTTCCGTTTCATTATTAATTTTAATTTCCAGTGAAACCAGAATATTTTTAATGCTCTCCTTATCTATCTCCTGTCCGATTAGTTTATACGCATTTTCATAGGAGAAAAATACTTGAAAACCTTCTATTTTTTCGGGATAAAAATCCGATATGTCCGAAGATATTTTTCCATTTGCGTATGTCTCTATCAGTAAAGCAGCTCTTTTTAGGGCATACTCGGTAGTATGGATATCAATACCTCTTTCAAATCTAAAAGAAGCATCTGTATTTAGTGCATGTCTTTTAGCAGTTTTTCTAACGGATATCGGATCAAAATAAGCACTTTCTAAAAAAACAGATGTTGTATTTGGAGTAATACCGGAATTGAGGCCTCCAAAAACTCCTGCAATGCACAAAGGATTGGCATAGCCGTCACAAATCATAATATCATCTTTATGCAAAGTTCTTTCTACACCATCTAAAGTGGTAAACTTTATTCCTTCTTCCAAGGTGGAAACAACAATCTTATTTCCTCTGATCTTTTGAGCATCAAAAGCATGCAAAGGTTGCCCAAGTTCATGCAACACATAATTTGTGATGTCTATAATATTATTTTTAGGCGTAATGCCTATGGTTTTTAATCGTTTTTGAATCCGGTCGGGAGCCTCCTTTACCTCAATATTTGTGATGGTAATCCCACAATATCTGGGTGCTAAATTTTTGTTTGCTACTTCAACATCAATTTTTAAGGTTCTTTCATTTACATGAAAATCACTTACGGAAGGTTTGATCAATTCCAACTGGACTCCTTTTTGAATCAATCCGGCTCTCAGATCTCTTGCAACTCCAAAATGACTCATTGCGTCCGAACGGTTAGGAGTGAGTCCAATTTCAAAGACAGTATCTTCTTCAATATTGAAGACGTCGGCAGCCGGGATTCCCGGAGCTAACGACACATCCAATATCATAATACCATCGTGGTTAGTCCCCAGTCCTAATTCATCCTCGGCACAAATCATTCCGTGGCTTTCCTCCCCTCTAATCTTCCCTTTTTTAATTTTAAATTCCTCACCTTGATCATTATATAAGACAGTGCCTATGGTAGCCACCGGAACTTTTTGACCGGCAGCTATATTTGATGCACCGCAAACAATTTGTACCGGAGTTCCCTGCCCCAAATCCACCACCGCTATTTTTAACCTGTCAGCATTTGAGTGCTGTTCACAGGTTAATACTTCACCAACTACCACTCCTTCCAAATTTCCTTTTACCGGGCTTACGGATACAATACTCTCCACTTCTAATCCCAAATCCGTAAGCAGTTCACCTATTTCGGACGTAGTCTTGTCAACTTGCAGAAATTGTCGTAACCAATTGTACGATATCTTCATATGAGTTATTTCAAATTTTTTAAGGAGCAAATGTAGGGATTTTACTAATTTTTATAGTGTAAAAGTTTGAAAGTTTGAAGAACTGGATGTTTTTAAAGCCAAAGATTGATGCAACCGACCTGATACCATAAAAAGCTGTGATACCTTTAATGATAGCAAGATAATAACATTTTGTATATTTAAAATAAGCAAAAAAATAGTTTATCATTTGGTAAAATGGTAAATTAATTGTAAGTTTGTGCTACTTGATACCCCCTAAATACACATGTATTTTAATTTGTAATCTTACAAATTCAGGTTTTCAAGACAATTTTTAAACTTAAAATTTGATTTTTATGGAGAGTTATTTAGCAGAAATCCGATTATTTGCAGGAACTTTTGCCCCGGAAAACTGGGCATTTTGTGATGGTCGGGTAATAGCTATTAGTGATAATGAAAAACTGTATTCACTTTTAGGTACTACCTATGGTGGCGATGGTAGAACCAATTTTGCATTGCCCGATTTGAGGTCCAGAGTTCCTGTGGGTGCCGGTAAAGGTCAAGGTTTGAGCTATGTAAGAGAGGGGCAGAGATATGGGTGGTTCAAATCATCAGTAACTTTAACTCTAGGTAACTTACCCCCACATACCCACAAGGTTTCAGGTAGTACGGTTGCTCTGCTATGTAACAATGCCAGTCCGGAAGATAGTGATAACCCGCAAGGGAATTTTTTGTCGCGTACATCTCCCAATAAATATTATAAAAGTACGGCAAATGCGCAAATGGGGACATCACCGGTTAAGATTAACATAGAGCCTGCGGGAGGAAGTAAACCGGTTGATATCAATCAACCTTCTTTAGGCATGAATTATATCATTTGTATACAGGGATTATCTCCTTCCCGATGATCCTACTAAATATAGACAGTTGAAAATTTCAGGTTTTGTTTCAAAAACTCTTTAATTTGATTTTGATTAGAAAAATAGCGATATTTCGATATGGCAAAAAGATACAAACGACACAGAGATTACGGCTTTTTTTGATCAAGACATCCGATTGAGTAAACTAAGTGAATTAGGCGATCCTTTGGAACGATTAAATCATGGGTACTTTGAGATATTCAGAGATTTATTAGAAACCTTACTACACAAAGAACCCAAAGGTAAAGGAGGAGGACCTCCCTATGATTATATATTGATGTTCAAGATACTAGGGAGTGTTAACACGCCCTAATCCTACAACATTATTATAATCTTTCGGGTGAACAAACCGATTATCAGATCAATGATCGTATGAGTTTTATACGTTTTTTAAATCTTACCATATCAGATGACATTCCTGATAGCAACAGGATTTGGAACTTCAGTGAAAGATCAAATCCATGAAAATGGGTGTAAGAATAAGCCATTAACCAAAGAACAAAAATCATCAAATACAGAAAAACCCGAGACAAGAGCAAGAGTTGAACATGTTTTTGGGTTTATGAAAAACTCTACGGGTAGTATGTTCTTTAGAAAAATAGGAATCAAAAGAGCAGAAACCGCCATAGGACTTATGAATCTTACCTACAACATGTTCTATAAAATTCAACTCACTAGGCAAATGGTGGGAACGTGCGCCTAATGATTAGCAGAAAAATATATAAACTATTGAATATCAATAAAAGCACTAAAAACAATTTTTATCATTTTATTGACCGGTTTCGAATAGATGAATTTAAAAAAACTACTCTCTTTTCCAAAGTCAAAACAATTATCTATTTTAGGATTAGCCCAAGACATGGAATTCTATTCAAAATCAACATTCTATAGTGTTTTTAAAAACACGGAGGGCATTATACTCCAAAACAATATCAAAAACAATTGAATAAGTCCGAATAACAGCAATAGGACTTTTTTATTGCAATAATGTGTAAAGTTTTATGGTTTTTTACTACATAATTCAAAACAAATTAATTTACAGGCTTGCCCATTTAGTTCTCAAAGTATTAAAAATGAAGCATAAATTATTTTTCAAGATTTTAGTACTGTTAACTTCTAAACCAGTGTTCATAATGCCTAAGAAAGACAGAGTTTTATATTTATGAGACTTAACTGGGTAACCCAAACCTTTAATGAAAATCAAAATTTAAACACATGAAACAACAGACATTTTCCTTTATAGGAATCCTAATGCTTTTCTTTAATTATTCTTCCACAGGACAAAGTAATAATTGGAGAACTGCAGCATTAAAAGAAGAAGCGAATTATTTTGAAATTGTAAACTCTACAAGACAAGAGTTAGATCTTTTAAGAGGTAGGACGGATATAGAAAGCAAAAAGAAAATCAAGCAATTTGAGCGTTGGGCAAGCCTTTGGAGAAATAGAATTAAACCTGATGGTTCTTTTGTTTCCCCTTATCATGATTATAGTGAATGGTTAAAAGACAATGCTCGTCAAGCTCAACTACCCGATCATGTCAGGAGTAGTACTGAGTGGTCATTAATAGGACCAACAACAATACCAATATCTACTTTTCTTGCTCCAAATTATTCCGGAATGGGGAGAGTCAATTGCATTGCTTTCAATGGTACCAATGTAAATACACTGTATATTGGAACGCCTAGCGGTGGCATTTGGAAAACTACTGACGGTGGGAACACATGGATTCCAAAAGGGGATAATTTTCCAAATATGGGTGTCTCTGATATTGTTATTAATCCATCAAATCCAAATGTTTTATATCTAGCAACGGGAGACTTCGATGCTCAACATAATTTTTCTATAGGTGTTCTAAAATCTACGGATGCCGGAGATACATGGAATACAACAGGGCTGACTTTTAATGTAACTGAAATGAACACGATTGGAAATTTATTAATTGACCCTAATAACACAGAAACTATTTTTGCAACAACAACAAATTCCATCAAAAGAAGCACAGACGGCGGTGCTAATTGGGCTGATGTCTTTGTTGAAAGTAATGCCAACTTCAATGATATTCAATATAAAACAGGTAGTAATACTATTATCTATGCAACTTCTAATAGTGGTAAGTTTTACATTTCAACAAATAATGGGGTATCTTGGACAACGGCATCAGCCCCTACTACTTCAGGAAGACTAGAAATAGCTCAAACAAGTAATGATCCAGATTTAATTCTATCTGTTGACCAGAGTGGTGTTGTTAGAAAGTCAACAAATCAGGGAAGTAGTTGGGCAACTGTCCATACCTTCACCATGTTTAACTCCCAAGGGGGGTACAATTTAACTATTGCAATTTCTCCAATCAATAAAAATCTTATTTTTGTGGGGGATATTAATGGTTGGAGATCGCAAAATGGTGGCTCTACATGGGAAGCTTATTTGAATGGCTTTTGGCAGACAGGCGACCCTTATTTCTATGTACATGCTGACCACCATGATTTTGTATTTGTTTCCGGCACTAATATGGCATTCTCTGGAAATGACGGAGGAATTTATAAAGGAGATGCTTCTTCAAGTACTGCTTGGACAGATTTGTCTTCAGGCTTGGCAATCACACAATTTTATCATGTATCAGGGACCCCTCAGGATGAAGGAAAATTAATTTTAGGAGCTCAAGATAATGACGCGGCTGTTTATAACGGTACCTCTTTTACCTCAGTGGGAGTGGGTGACGGAGTTGCAGGATTGTGGGATTATTCGAATTCTAATATTGCTTGGGCCTGTGGCCAACATGGTTTATTAAAAAGAACTACAGACGGTTTTGCTTCGGAACCAGAAATATTAAATGTACCAATGGTCCCTACTCCTTTTACATGGGAATTAGAAATTCACCCTACGGTTCCAACAACAATTTTTGGTGGTTTTAATGAAATTTACAAATCAACAAATAGGGGAGATAGTTGGACAAATATGAATTCCGGAACTGGTATTCCTATTTCTATTGCTCTGGCTCCTTCTGATGGAAATATCATCTATGTCTATGGACTCAACGGCTTAAAAAAAACAACAAACGGAGGAGCTTCCTGGACTACATTACCAAACCCGCAGGATTTCACAATAACAGGTATTGCTATCCATCCTACTAACCCTAATGAAGTTTATATTTGTTATGGTGGATATCTTTCAGCTCACGTATATAAATCAACAGACGGAGGCATATCTTGGCAAAATATTTCAGGAAGCTTGCCTAATATTCCAGCTTATGATATTGATTATAGAACCGGAACTACAGACGGTGAATTATTCCTAGCAACACATTTCGGAGTCTATTACTGGAGAAACTCTAATGCAGATTGGGTAAAACTTGACAATGGCCTTCCAAATGTAATTGTTCGTGATATTAACATTTTTTACAGTACTGAAAAAATAAGAGTTGCCACCTTTGGAAGAGGCTCTTGGGAGGCTTCTATAAGTTCAGCGGCCTTGGGAGTTGAAGAAAATGCATTATCTGAAGATGCTGTAAGTTTATTTCCAAATCCAACAAACAATAAAAGTTTTAATATAAAATTAAATAATTTGACTGGAAAAAGTAGCGTATTGATATATAATATTATTGGAAGTGTTGTGAAACATTTTGAAACCAGTAATGATTTAAATAATGTTGATCTAAGCAACTTTTCAGAGGGAATTTATTTAGTACAAATTACAAATAACAACCAGAGTATTACTAAGAAAATAATTGTAAAATAAAACGTATTTTAAGTTAGATGAGCTACCAAAGACTGTTCATTTATGAAACTTTGGTAAGTTATTTAGATACATTCGTAATTAAATAGTCAACCTTTAAAAAAATTTTAACATATTGAATTTCAGTTCATTTTCGGTTAAAAACAAAAAGTCAAGATGAGTTCATACAAAAAAGCCTGGAGAACTATTGTAAAAAAGACAACGTTTTTTAAATTGTATTGTAAAACCTTGTCAAATGCGTTCAAAAAATAATCCTCAAAATCAGTTAACTTTTCTAGCTCCAACCTTACAGGAACAATTGAATGCCAAGCATGAGCTTTATCTGTTAGCAGACGAGATAGACTGGTATTATTTTGATAAAGAGTTTTCAAAGTTCTATTCGGATAAAGGTCTCCCTGCTCGTCCGATTCGTTTGATGATTTCACTTTTGATTTTGAAGTCCATTTACAATTTATCCGATGAGCGTTTGGTAGAAGAACACTGGGAGGTGAACGCTTATTTTCAGTATTTAGGTGGTGCTACCGTTCAACGTTGTGGCCAACCTTTCGCTGCCAGCGATCTAGTTCACTTTCGTCAGCGTATTGGGCAAGAATGAACAATATCCCATCTTAAACAAGACCATAGGGTAGCAAACAACTTCCTAAAAGGTCAGATGGGAGATAGTATCAACTTTATGATGGCCGCCGCTGGGTTCAACTTCAAAAAATTAATGAGAAAACTCAAACAAGAAATTCTTTGGCTTGTTCTTAATACCTTTGGTTACCTGTGCAAAAATTTGTTAGAGAAAAATCGGACTCTAATAATAAAACCTAACCAACAAATAGCCTATTTTTAAGGGTTAACCAAATAGCTTTTGGAAAGCAAAACTGGGAATCTTATTATTAAATATATGAGACCTTTGCAAAATTGATTTGGTAAAAAAGTTCGACGCCCGAAGAAAATTTTCAACCGGAATAACCTATTGGTTTTGAGGATTTAAAATTTTCGAGAAGGAAGAAATTTAAAGCGAAATCAATTTCAATACGGAATATATCACTATTTTGCAAAGGTCTCCAACAGTTTAGACTTACTATCTAGTTCGATATCCCCAATATACCTCAATATTTTTGAGATAGCTATTTGTATAGTAGCTTGGGAAAATTCATTTTTAAAATTTGCTATAATACAAACTTTTTATAATCCCATCTGCCAGTCCGATTTTTGGAACATAAATCTTACGAGCACCACTCCATTTCATCGCTGACAAATAAATTTTAGTAGCAGGAATGATTACATCTGCTCTATCGGGATTTAAACTCAATTCGGAGATACGGTCGGCATAGCTCAATTTCTTTAAAAACTGATATTGAGCATTTAAATAAATATAAGAGATGGGTTTTCCTTCAGTTCTGCCGGAGAGTTTAAAAAGTTTATTGATATTACCTCCTGATCCGATGAGTGTTATTTTTTTATACGGAGCAGTATGTTGAGTGATCCATTTTTCAACATTTTTAAAGATAGCTTTATTGACATCTTTAGGGGTATTCAATAAACGAACCGTTCCCATCTTAAAGGACTTGGATTTTATTAGTTTACCTTCGGAAAAAATAGTAAATTCCGTACTTCCTCCACCTACGTCAACATAAAGATAAGTGCTATCACTTTTAATGAGTTGATTTAAATCTGTAAAAGAAATAATAGCGGCTTCTTCTTTCCCGCTAATAATGTCGATTTTTATATCGGTTTGTTCAAAAATAGTGTCGGTAACAGCTATTCCGTTTTTAGATTCTCTTAGAGCAGACGTGGCGCAAGCTTTATACTTTTCAACTCCGTTTACTTTCATAATGAGCTTAAAAGCCTGTAATGCGTCTATTATTCTTTGAATATTGTCATCACTGATTTTTCCGGTTACAAAAGTATCGGCTCCTAATCGGATAGGAACCCGTACTATGGAGGATTTTTTAAAAAGAGGTTTTTTATTTTTTTCCTCGACAATATTGGAAATCAGTAATCGAATGGCATTAGATCCGATATCAATAGCTCCGTATTTTTTTATCTGCAACAAAAATGAATTATTTATGATCTTTAGGAAATTCTGCCAAAATAGTTTTTCCTTTTTTAATATCCTTCCAGTGTTTCTCTGCAAATGTAATACCTATAACACCACAAGTTGGCACATGAGCAATGGGCTTATCACCAAATTTATTAACAAACGTATTGATACCGTGATCGTGACTAAAAATGATTGCCGAATTAAAACTGTCATCCAAAGCCTTAACCGTTTTTACCAAATAACCATCGCTAAAACTATAGAGCTGTCGTTTAATTTTCAGATTCGAAAGAGGATACTCAAAATTCTCACAGAAAATAACAGCAGTATGTAATGCTCTGTTTGCACTGCTGGAAACAAATACATCCGGTTTGGCTATTTCTTTAGATAAGAATTTGGAAAGCAGATGTGCATCTTTAATGCCACGTTGTTTTAGAGGCCTGTTGATATCCTCTATTTTATCATATTCCCAGGAAGATTTGGCATGTCTTACAATATAAAGTGTTTTCACCTTACACTAATGATTTTAAGATTGGGTTGTAAATATAAAAATTAAGGAGCTAATCGTTCGATGTTCCATAAAAAATCCTTTTCCAGTGTATAGCGAATCCTGTCATGCATTCGGTTGGGTCTTCCCTGCCAAAATTCCATAGAAACAGGTTTTACTAAAAAACCTCCCCAGTATGAGGGTCTGGGAATTTCTTTTTCTTTAAATTGTTGTTGATATGTTTTTAAGGCATTGTCTAGTGTTTTCCTTGAAGAAACTATTTGACTTTGGTTAGACGCCCAGGCTCCCAGCTTACTTCCTTCCGGGCGAGATTCAAAATAGCCGTCAGAGAGGTTTTCCGGAATTTTTTTGGCGCCTCCTTTAATAATAATTTGCTGCTCTAATGCAGGCCAAAAGAAAGAAAGGCATACACGATTATTTTTTAAAATGGCTATTCCTTTTTCCGAGTCATAGTTTGTATAAAAGATAAAACCCTCCCAAGTATATTTCTTTAGTAAAACCACTCTGTTTTTAGGAAAACCGTCTTCTCCAATAGTACTTATAGTCATCGCATTGGTTTCTTTTGCCATTTCAGATTGATCTGCATTCAAAAACCATTTTTGGAACAATTCCATCGGATTTTCCGGGCAATTGACTTCTAAAAGCTCTTGTTTTTTGTAAGATTTTCGATAGTTACTGAGGTCTTGAGACATAAAAGAAAATTAGACAGCAAAAATACGAATCTTAACGATTTTTTGATACGGATAAACATTATACGTGTTGATCAACCAATATGGTATTTCCATCAGGGTCTGTAATGACAAAACTAGCGGGGCCGGTTGTACTTTCATCTGCTTCCGAGGAAAAAGCAAAACCTTTATGTTTTAAGTGTTTTTGAATAGTTCGAATATCGTCAAATTCATTGAACTTATTGGCATTTTCGTCCCAACCCGGATTAAAGGTAAGGATATTCTTGTCAAACCTTCCCTGAAAGATACCAATCAGTGCATTGTCATTTTTTAAGATATAATAATTGTGTTTTTTGTCGCCTGCAAAAACAGAAAAACCAAGGGTTTCATAGAATTTTCTGGAAACTTCTAAGTTTTTTACAGTTAAACTGATTGAAAAAGCGCCTAATTTCATTTTTTTAATTTTTATGGATTACTTATTTTATAATAATTTTTATAACTTTTCTTGAACAAAAACAGTCCCATAAACGTATAGAAACCATTTATGACCAATACAAAAAAATCAAAATCAAAACTAAAGAGTTTTACGGTTAGGTAATTGGTTAAGAAAGTCAGGATTGGAGCAATAATACAAATATAAGGAATTGCGTTGTCTTTTGTCTTGAGTTTGGTAAACAACCCGAAAGCGTACAAGCCTAATAAGGGGCCGTAAGTGTAACCTGCGGCTTTAAAAATGTCAGAAATAACACTACTGTCTCTAATGAGATATCTAAAAGTTAAAATGGTAGCAATTAAAATAAAAGAAAATAGTATATGAACTTTCTTTCTTATTTTCTCTTGCTCATTTTTCTTTTTTGTCTTTTCTACTTCCAGTATATCAATACTAAATGAAGTAGTTAAAGAAGTCAATGCAGAATCGGCACTTGAATAGGCAGCAGCTATTAAGCCAAGTATAAAAAATATAACAGTTGCCAAACCTAAACTGCCTTTGGTTGCTATAACAGGAAATAATTCATCTCTGTGGACATCAATTCCATTTTCCTGAGCATAACCTGTTAATAAAACACCTAATACTAAAAAGAAAAAATTAACAATCACTAACACAATAGTAAACCAAAACATATTTTTCCGCGCATCTTTCAGGTTCCTACATGTCAAGTTCTTTTGCATCATGTCTTGATCCAAACCTGTCATTACCACCGCTATAAACGCACCTGAAAAAAATCGTTTCCAAAAATAGTTCCCTGCTTTATAATCTTCAAAAAAGAAAGTTCTGGAAAACTCACTATCGGCAACATAGCTAAAAATATTGGAGATATGCATCTTATCGGAAATTGCATAAATGCAGACTCCAATGGCAATTAACATACACATTGTTTGTAAAGTATCTGTCCAAACAATGGTCTTAATCCCGCCTTTAAACGTATACAACCAAATGAGTAAAATAGTAATGGTAACGGTAACCCAAAATGGAATTCCAAATTCATCAAACAATAGTAATTGCAACACATTAGCAACTAAAAACAAGCGAAAAGCAGCGCCGACGGCCCGGGACAATAAGAAAAAAGAAGCTCCGGTTTTGTATGCATACCTTCCAAACCGATCGTCTAAATAGGTATAAATAGAGGTTAGATTTAGGCGATAATAGAGTGGAAGTAAAATGAAACCAATCATGGCATAACCTAAAATATATCCCAATACCATCTGCATATAACTCATGCTTTGACTTTCTACCCAGCCGGGAACAGAAATGAAAGTAACTCCGGAAAGAGAGGTGCCAATCATTCCGAAAGCTACTAAATACCATGGAGATGAATTGTTCGCTTTAAAAAAAGTATTGTTATCTGCTTTTTTTCCTGTACGATAAGAAATAAAAATGAGCAGACTGAAATATGCGAAAATGAGAAGTAAAATATAAAAGGGTTCCACTTTATATGCTTATAAATGTTTAATTGGAATTACGAATATAAGATTACTTGGGTTAAAAGAAAATAGAATTAAACCCGAATTTTAAGAAACTGATTACACTTTGACAGCTAAGAGCTAACTTGCCAAGGAGTTCGATAATTAAGCCTATTGTATAAATGGTGATTAAAATCCGGGTTAAAGAGAAAAGAATAGTACAGGAAAATTTATATAACGAGTATTATTTTATCTGGAACTTTTGACCATTCATTATTCATAATTCGTAATTTTGTCCACTATGAATTTTTCTTCAAAGCTTCTTGAAAATGCTGTGGAAGAAGTAGCTCGTTTACCGGGAATAGGAAAGCGTACGGCATTACGTTTGGTATTACATTTGCTAAAACAGCCTGTTGAAGACACTCATTCTCTGACAGCATCTTTGCAATGTTTAAGGTCAGATATAAAATCATGCCGGAAATGTCATAATATTTCTGATACTGTATTATGTGATATCTGTACTAACTCAAATAGAAACCCTGAAATGGTTTGCGTAGTAGAAGATATTCGTGATGTAATGGCCATTGAAAGTACCTCTCAATATAAGGGTTTATACCATGTACTGGGAGGAAGAATCTCACCTATTGAAGGAGTTGGGCCACAAGATCTGGAAATAGATAGTTTGGTAGAGAAAATAAAAAATAAAGAAATTAAAGAATTAATTTTTGCTATGAGTTCTACTATGGAAGGAGATACTACTAACTTTTATGTATTCAAACAAATTGAAGCATATGATATTGTTATTTCAACTATAGCAAGAGGAATTTCGGTAGGAGACGAGTTGGAGTACGCAGACGAAGTTACATTAGGGAGGAGTATATTGAACCGGATACCATTTGAGCAATCACTTAAAAGTTAAACAAACCCTTTACTTATAAGGGATTTACCTTTATTTTTAAATATTTTAAGTGAAATTTTCAGGTCTATTTTACTTTAGATAATTCCAAGAAAAAAATCAAATTTGGAAAAAATAATTAAACTTAATTAGTCAACCCTTAAAAAAATTTTAACATATTGAATTTCAGTTATTAATATACAAAAAAGCCTGGAGAACTATTGTAAAAAAGACAACGTTTTTTTAAATTGTATTGTAAAACCTTGTCAAATGCGTTCAAAAAATAAGCCTCAAAATCAGTTAACTTTTCTAGCTCCAACCTTACAGGAACAATTGAATGTCAAGCATGAGCTTTATCTGTTAGCAGACGAGATAGACTGGTATTATTTTGATAAAGAGTTTTCAAAGTTCTATTCGGATAAAGGTCTCCCTGCTCGTCCGATTCGTTTGATGACTTCACTTTTAATTTTGAAGTCCATTTACAATTTATCCGATGAGCGTTTGGTAGAAGAACACTGGGAGGTGAACGCTTATTTTCAGTATTTAGGTGGTGCTACCGTTCAACGTTGTGGCCAACCTTTCGCTGCCAGTGATCTAGTTCACTTTCGTCAGCGTATTGGGCAAGAATGAACAATATCCCATCTTAAACAAGACCATAGGGTAGCAAACAACTTCCTAAAATGTCAGATGGGAGATAGTATCAACTTTATGATGGCCGCCGCTGGGTTCAACTTCAAAAAATTAATGAGAAAACTCAAAGAAGATGTTCTTTGGATTATTCTTAATACCTTTGGTTACCTGTGCAAAAATTTGTTAGAGAAAAATCGGACTCTAATAATAAAACCTAATCAACAAATAGCCTATTTTTAAGGGTTAACTAATTAAATCTAACACTCAATACGTACTTATTACTTCAAATACAATCCGGCTATCATTAATGTAAACATTACAAACAAAGCAACATACCATTTTATCATCTCAAGTTTTACTTTTTGTAAACCCTCTTTTGTTGCTAAAGAATTGGCTTTATACTTCATTCCTGCATCAATTATTACTTTTTATTTGGGTCGTAAGTATCAATATTTTTAATATTAATCCTTTCTTTTTCAAAAAAATTATCCCTTATCATTACGCCAAATAAAAGGTCAAAATCCGATAAGTTATATCCTTTTTTAAAAGCATAGTTTTTAATAAAATCAAATTCTTCTTCTGATGTAATTTTTGAATATTTTTCTCCAATCTCAAAACAGATTTCTTGAATATTGTAAGGATTAAAATCTTTTTTTAATTCAGATTTTATTCTCTTTTCTAAGGCTCCCCAATTTTTGTCAATAATTCTTTTCACGTTAATATCATCAGAAACTCTACTCCCTACTTCTGTAAGAGATATTGGGCTTTGTGCTTGTGCAAATGGATTATTAGATTGTTTGAATACTTGAATAAATGCTTTTATTTCAGATATGTCTTCTTTGATTTTATCAATACTTCCTTTTAGTACATCTACAACTCTGAATCTTTCTACAATTTTCCCTGCTTTATAAACAAGGAAAAATATTAGACAACATAAAGCAAACATTGATCCAAAACTTCCTGCGGGACTTTTAAATATTTCTTTAACTAAATATAACATATAAAATATTTATAAGGGTTTGCAAATCTTATGAGATATTTGCATTACCAACACCAAAGATACAAAAAAATCAAAATCATTTTACTGTTTAATGTTTAGCGAAATGTTAAAATATTTTCTTACGTTTACCATTCCATTAAAAAGTTTTTAATGAACTCATTTAAACTTTTTCAATTTGCTAAAAAATTACTGTTTTCCGCTCTGTTTTTGTCTTTTTTTCCTTCCGTAGCGCTGCCTTGCAACTCAAAAAAGCTTTCAACAGCCCTAAAAACTTCTAATTTTCGCTTACATCCAAAAAGTTTAAATGAGTTCTATGTATTATTTTTCCAGTTGTTCACCCAGTTTACCATTACATCTACCCAATCATCATTATCATTCATACACGGAATATATTTATAAGCAGTTCCTCCGGCTTGTAAAAAATCTTTTTTCCCTTCCATGGCAATTTCTTCCAGAGTCTCCAGGCAATCAGCAACAAAAGCAGGTGTAACCACAGCCAATTTTTTCTTTCCTACACCTGGTAATTTTTCCAATTCGAGATCTGTATAGGGTTTTAACCAGGGGTCTTTTAGTAAACGGGACTGAAAAGAATTACTATAAGTTCCTTCTTTTAACCCCAATGCTTTGACGATTTCTTTTGTGGTCTCAAAACACTGATGTCTATAGCAAGTTTTATGAGCTTCGGAAGGAGTTTCGCAACAACTGCCATCAATTTTGCAATGGTTCCCGGTGGTATCTGATTTTAAAATATGACGTTCGGGAATGCCGTGGTATGAAAACAAAATATGATCATACTCGAAACCGTTTAAATGCTCCCGAATAGTAACACTCATGACTTTGATATATTCTTTATCATTATAAAAAACAGGAAGTATATCCATTGTTACTTTCAGGTTATTTTTAGCAATCACATCCTCCGCTTTTGCTACAACGGTCTCATAAGAAGACATGGCATAATGTGGGTAAAGAGGTACTAATAAAACCTCAGTTACACCTTTATTTGTCAGTTCTTTCAATCCTTTTTCAATACTCATAGATCCATAACGCATAGCAAGTGCAACGGGAATATCTGTTTTATCGGCTACTTTTTTAGAAAAGCGTTTGGAAATCACAATCAAAGGAGATCCTCCTTTCTGCCAAATCTTTTTATAAGCAGCTGCAGATTTCTTGGGGCGAACATTTAAAATAATTCCTTTAATTAATAAAAAACGTTTCCAGTAAGGAATATCTATAACCCGTTCATCCATTAAAAACTCACCCAGATACTTCCGTACATCTTTTGTTTTTGTACTATCAGGCGATCCCAGGTTAACTAATAAAACTCCTTTCATATATTATTTATTTAGATAATGAACTCGTTTAAACTTTTTCAAAATTTTTAATTTTACCATCAATCATCAACTATTGATGCAAACTCATGATATATTTCTTCGGTGTTGTACCAAACTTTTTCTTAAAGGCAGCTATGAAATGACTGGCAGTACTGTACCCGATTTTTAATCCCACTTCATTCACATTATGTTGATTGCTCTCTAATAATCTTCTCGCGTGTTCCATTTTGTAATTAAATAAAAAACCATACACGGTATCACCGTAAATTTGTTTAAAGCCTTCTTTCAATTTCTTAATATTTAGACCTGTCTCATTAGCTAATTCCTGTAAACCGGGAGGATCCACCATCTTTGCAATAATCATATCTTTGGCTTTTCTGATTTTTAAAACATTTTGCTCATCAACTAAAAACGGGCAGTATTCTCCGGTATACATATCGTCTTTTTGAAAATGAAGACTCAATAATTCATAGATTTTACCTTTAACGTATAAGTCTCTTACTGAGCTATTGACACCGGTGTTAATTATTTGTTGTAAGACAATTAAAACCGTAGGTTTTATGCTTTCGTCATTGTAATACTTCTTATTAGCATTGTCATTGCTCAAAAAATGAATATATCCGGCTTCTTTGGTGAATAAAGAGTGAAATTTTTCTATGGAGATTAACAGAGAGACTAAAGTTGTTTTAGGATTTATGACTAAATTAATAGGTAATCTTCTTTGAGGATTATACAAGAGAATGGACCTTTTGTCTAATACATCAAAAGTGTACGCTCCATTGTTAAATAAAAATTTAGAAGCCCCTTTTAGACAGAAATGTAATTGTATATACGTACTGTCTATATCTTTTTGAAATAACTGATTTTCAGTACTCTCATTTTGGAAATAAAGCAGATAAAAACCGTCCTCTACATATATTTCTTCAACCGTACTTTCAACGACACTTTTAAACATGAATACAATACTGTTTTTAAAATTTTTATTTAGAATTATTCCAAATAACAAATAAATAACCTACTGTTATAACTACAAAAGTAAATCATTTTTAAAAATGAATAATAAGATTCATACATAAAAAACATCGAACGACATAAAAAGTACTTTTAGCGACATTTTTATCTGGTTTATGTTGTTATTTTTGTGAACGTTTTAAGAATATGCCTTTAAAAGACTTCCATCTTAATTTGTACAATGCAGGTGTCAACTATGGAAAAGCCGATGCACATATTAGAGGAAAGTATAATTTGACTAAAGAAAATCAAATTGCTTTATTGAAAGAAGCAAAATCTTTGGGTTATGAAGGTGTTTTAGTATTGGCTACATGTAACAGAACGGAAATTATCGGTTTTGTGGAGCATCCTTATCAACTAATTAAATTGTTGTGTAAGTATTCCGAGGGTAATGTGGAAGAATTTGCTAAAATATCTAATGTTTATAAAAATAAAGATGCAATAGCACACTTGTTTAGAATTGGTTGTGGTTTGGAAAGCCAGATTTTGGGTGATTATGAGATTGTAGGGCAGTTAAAAGCAGCCTTCAAACTTTCAAAAACAGCAAAGACCACTAATGCATATCTGGAACGATTGCTGAACTTAGTATTTCAAGCCAGTAAAAAAGTAAAGAATAATACCAAATTGAGCTCGGGAACCACTTCGGTTTCTTATGCTGCCGTTCAATACGTTATTCATAATTTACCGGATTATAATTCCAGGAAAATAGTAGTCTTTGGTTTAGGCAAGATAGGTAAGAGTATATGTAAGAATCTTGTCGAATATACCAAAAATAAATCAATTACCTTAATTAACAGAACAGAAAAAAAGACAGAAACCTTTGTAAAAGAATATCCTTCAATTCACAAATCTGCCATAGTGCATTTGAGATCTGAAATTGCTACGGCAGATGTACTGATTGTTGCTACTAGTGCTAACAAACCCACCATTACCGGGTAACATATCTCTTCGGATAATCCCTTAATGATATTGGATTTATCAATACCGGAAAATGTGGCTGTAACTGTCAAAGAACGTACTAATATTTCATTGATCAATATAGATCAGCTTTCAAAAATTACGGATAAAACTTTAGCACTTCGACAAAAAGAAATTCCTGTTGCAGAGGCTATTATTGAAACGTATAAAAAAGAGTTTCATGATTGGTTGCATCACAGAAAGTTAATGCCCGCTATTAACGCATTAAAAGAATCTTTGGAAATAATAAAAAAAGATGAGATTAATTTTCATAAGAAGAAAATGGAAGATTTCGATGAAGATCAGGCGGAATTAGTGACTTCAAGGTTTATTCAAAAAATAACTACACGATTTGTACAGCATCTGAAAGAAGAAAAAACTTCCGTGAATGAGAGCATACAGATAATGTCCAGGATCTTTGGAGCGAACTAACTCATCGATGCAAAAAATCATTAAAATAGGAACTCGCGATAGCAAGCTAGCCTTGTGGCAGGCAAAAAAAGTCCGGGAGCTGCTCGAAGAACTAGGATATCAAACCGAAGTGGTACCCGTAAAATCTGCCGGAGATATGATAGTGGATAAACCGATATATACCATAGGAATTTCCGGGGTATTTACCCGTAATTTGGATATTGCTTTACTGAATAATGAAATAGATATTGCAGTACATTCTATGAAAGATGTACCAACCGTATTACCAAAAGGAATTATTCAGGTTGCAGTATTAAAGCGTGCAAATTATAATGATATTCTGGTTTTAAAAGATAATGAAGAGTTTTTTGCACAAAAAGAAGCAACCATTGCCACGGGAAGTTTGAGAAGAAAGGCGCAATGGTTAAATAGATATCCCACACACAAAGTTGTAGATATAAGAGGGAATGTGAATACACGACTGGAAAAGTTAGCAGATAATAACTGGAATGGGGCCATATTTGCAGCAGCCGGTTTAGAACGTTTAGGAATGAGGTCAAAGGGAGCTGTTAACCTCTCCTGGATGATTCCCGCACCGGCTCAAGGGGCTATTATGATTACTTCTTTAGAAGAAGATATGCATATAAAAGATATATGCAAGCAGTTAAATCACAGAGAAACAGAACTATGTACCGGGATAGAAAGAGCATTTTTAAACCGGTTGGAAGGAGGCTGTACAGCACCTATAGGTGCTTTGGCATATATAAATGAGAAAGCAGAAGAAATAAATTTTAAAGGGATTTTATTAAGTAAAGATGGAACTAAAAAAATTCGGGTTTCTAAAAATGTTCCTTTGAATCAACATAAATATCTGGCGAAAGATTGCGCTGACTATATTTTAAATAGAGGCGGAAGGCAATTAATAATGGAGGATATGGACAATATGACGGAAAAGAAAGTCGTTGTGTATGCTACCAAATCGCTCTCTGAAAGTCAGGCAAAACTATTTCATGATGATATTGCTTCTGATAGTTCAGACTTCATCAAAATACGATTTAACAGAATTGCTATGAAAGTGATGAAAAATGAAATTGAAAATAGTATCATCACCAGTAAAAATGGAGTGGAAGCGATTCTAAATAGCTTTACTAAAAGTGAGTTAAAATTTAAAAATATCTTTTGTGTAGGGAGAAGAACTAGGAAATTAATTGAACAAAAAATAGGCCCGGTAAAGCATTCTGAAAAAAATGCCGAAAAATTGGCTGCATATCTTTCAAAAGAATTGAAAGGACAGGAAGTAACGTATTTCTGTAGTGATCTTCGGTTGGATACGTTACCGGCTATTTTGTCCGAAAACGGAATCACAGTGAATGAAATAGAGGCTTATAAAACAGTGTATAGTCCTTCGGATGTCAGGGATAATGTAAGTGGGGTTTTATTTTACAGTCCGTCTACGGTAGAGAGTTATGTTCAAAAAAACAATACGGATAAAGTGGCATTTTGCATTGGAGAGTCTACTGCAAAAGCAGCAAGAAAATATTTTTCTATCGTAGAAGTGGCAAAAGTACCTACGGTAGAAAGTGTGATAGAACTCGTAAATCTTCATTATGTACAATAGGACTCGAAGACTAAGAAAATCAGAAGGAATCAGACGATTGGTACAGGAAACTAAGTTGTACGTAGACGATTTTATTTACCCTTTATTTATAGAAGAAGGAAAAAATATCGAGTCTGAAGTTCTTTCCATGCCGGGAATCAAACGTTATTCTTTAGACACGATTTCCAAAGAACTGAATGAAGTGGTAACATTGAATATTCCGGCAGTGTTGTTATTTGGAGTACCGTTGAATAAAGATGACGAAGGAACAGAAACATGGAATGATAACGGAATCATACAACAAGCCATTCGTTTTATCAAAAAGAACTATCCGGATTTGTATGTAATTACAGATGTTTGTTTTTGTGAATATACATCACATGGCCATTGCGGAGTGATCCATAACAACGATGTAGATAATGATATGACTCTTGTAAATATAGCAAAGCAGGCTGTTTCTCATGCCAGGGCAGGAGTTGATATGCTGGCTCCTTCGGGGATGATGGACGAAACCATCCGGGTAATCCGAGAAGCGTTAGATAATACCGGATTTGGAGATTTACCAATTATGGGGTATTCGGTAAAATATGCCTCGGCATTTTATGGCCCTTTTAGAGATGCGGCAGATTCAGTTCCGGCATTTGGAGATAGAAGTACTTATCAAATAGATCCTGCAAATAGGCGAGAAAGCCTTCGGGAAGCTTATGTTGATGACCTGGAAGGGGCCGATATTTTGATGGTAAAACCGGCATTGTCATATTTAGACATCATTCGTGATTTAAAAGAAACTTTCGATAGACCAATTGCCTGCTATAATGTAAGCGGAGAATATTCGATGATAAAAGCAGCAGCAGAAAGAGGATGGATTGACGGAGAAAAAGTAATGCTGGAAAGCTTATTATCTATGAAGCGGGCAGGTGCAGATATTATCATTACGTATTTTGCAAAAGAAGTGGCACGGGGTTTAATGTAGCAATGTAATAATGAATTAATGTAACAATGTAGCAGTGGGTTAGTGTAACCATGAATAATTAGTAAAGAATGGATTTTCAAAAATCACAAAGATTATATAAAACAGGGCTTACTCATTTAGTAGGGGCTGTAAATTCACCGGTAAGGGCCTTTGCTTCGGTAGGAGGGAACCCGTTATTTATTAAAAGGGCGAAAGGATCAACCATTATGGATGTGGACAGCAACCGGTATGTGGATTTGGTACTGTCTTATGGCCCAATGATTTTAGGGCATCGACATAGAAAAGTACAAAGAGCAATCACCAAAGCACTGAAAAACGGATATTCGTTTGGAGCCTCTACTCAAAATGAAATTAAATTGGCTAAAATTATTTGTGATGCCTTTTTTGGAATAGATAAAATTCGTTTTGTAAATTCGGGGACAGAGGCTGTATTAAGTGCCATTCGCCTGGCACGGGCATATACCGGAAAGAATAAGATTATCAAATTTTCCGGTTGCTATCACGGTCATCAGGATGCACTGTTAGTGGCAGCAGGTTCCGGTTTGGCTACCTTAAGTTTGCCGGGAAGTAAAGGAGTCCCGGAAGAAGCTGTAAAAAATACGTTACTTGCTACCTATAATGACTTGGATAGTGTAAAAAAACATTTTGAAGACCACCATGATATTGCAGGAGTAATTATTGAACCGGTAGCAGGAAATATGGGAGTGGTAATTCCTCAAAATGACTTTTTAAAAGAACTGAAAGAGTATCTAACATCAAAAGGAGCTCTTTTAATTGCTGATGAGGTAATGACAGGCTTTCGTGCTACATTTGGAGGGACACAGCAATTGTTTGATGTAGTGGCAGATATTACCTGCTTAGGGAAAGTAATTGGCGGAGGCTTTCCCGTAGGAGCTTACGGTGCAAGAAATGAAATTATGGAGATGGTAGCACCTTTGGGAGAAATGTATCAGGCAGGAACCTTAAGTGGAAATCCGGTGGCTATGGCAGCAGGAATTTCAACTTTAACCGAGTTAAAAAGGCAAAACCCGTATGCTCAGTTTGAAAAGAATGGTCAGCAGATAGAAACGATTCTATTAAATACTGCAGAGAAGTATAGTGTTGATGTGACAGTGAACAGATTTGGTTCCATGTTGAATCCGTTTTTTACAAAAGTTAAGATAACCCATTTTGAAGAGGCACAAACTTCGGATATGGAAAAATTTGGAATATTCTTTTGGGGAATGATTAGGAACGGAGTGTTTTTACCGCCCTCTCAATTCGAATCATGGTTTTTGTCCTCTGCTCTCACAGAAGAGGATATTAGAGTCATTGAAAAAGCGGTTGAAAAATCATTTGAGAAATTACAAAACTAAAATAGGATGATTCGTATAGTAATACTTGTATTTTTTGTGGGGTTGATGAAGTGTAAAACTGCAATCGTAAACACAACAAATACTGAGAGCAACAATGTCAATTTTGTAACCATTTCTCAGGGAGTTTTATACGGCAACGGAGCGGAAAATATTAACAAGTATACTATTGTTATTTCTGACCAAAAAAAATGGGATTCTTTATTAAATAAGATGAATTCCGTAAATACGGTTTCTTCTGATTTTCAGGAAATGCCTGTGTCTTTTTCCAAAGAAACCGTTATAGGTGTTTTTGATACTATCAGAAATACAGGAGGAATCCGGGCGGAAATAAATAAGGTAGTTCAGAAAAATGATACGACTACAGTGATATATCGTATTAAAAAACCTGCTCCGGGTGAATTTGTAACCACGGTCATTACACAACCTTATCACTTGATAAAAATTGAGAAAAAAGAAGGTCATTTTGTATTTATTAAAGAAGAACAGAGACCTTTGCAAAATTGATTTGGCAAAAAAGTTCGACACCCGAAGAAAATTTTAAACCGGAATAACCTGTTGGTTTTGAGGATTTAAAATTTTCGAGAAGGAAGAAATTTGAAGCCAAATCAATTTCAATACGGAATATATCACTATTTTGCAAAGGTCTCAAACAATAAGATATCATGGTAAAAAACGATTTATTTCTAAAAGCCTTAAAAGGAGAGGTAGTGGAAAGACCCCCTGTATGGATGATGCGCCAGGCCGGACGTTATTTGCCCGAGTTTATGGAAATCAAAAAAAAGTATGATTTTTTTACGCGTTGCAGAACTCCGGAATTGGCCTCGGAAATTACCGTACAACCTATTCGCAGATATGAAATGGATGCTGCCATTTTATTTTCAGACATTCTGGTAGTCCCGCAGGCAATGAATATTGAAGTAGAAATGAAACCTGATTTTGGTCCCTATTTACCAAATCCGGTAAGAGATCAAAAAGGAGTAGATAATGTGGTTATTCCTGATGTATATGAAACACTGGACTATGTCTATCAGGCCGTAAAAGCTACCAAAGAAAAATTAAACCATGAAATTCCATTAATTGGTTTTGCCGGTTCTCCTTGGACTATTTTATGTTATATTGTACAAGGTCAGGGCTCTAAGAATTTTGACAAAGCAAAAGGGTTTTGTTTTACAAATCCTGTTGCGGCACATCAGTTATTACAAAAAATTACAGATACCACCATTGCCTACTTAAAAGGAAAAGTTGTTGCAGGAGTCAATGCGGTACAGATTTTTGATTCTTGGGGGGGCATGCTATCCCCAGCTGATTACCAGGAGTTTTCCTGGCAATATATTCAGCAAATTATCGATGCATTAAAAGATGAGACCCCCGTAATTGCTTTTGGAAAAGGATGTTGGTTTGCACTACATGAGATGTCGAAATCCGGAGCAGCCGCTTTGGGTATAGATTGGACGTGTACAGCCATAAATGCTCGGTACCTTACTGGAGGGCAAATAACATTGCAAGGGAATTTTGACCCCTCAAGATTGTTATCTCCGCCGGCAGACATCAAAAAAATGGTGCATCAAATGATTGATGCCTTCGGAAAAGACAGGTACATTGTAAATCTCGGTCATGGGATTTTACCTAACATCCCGATTGAGAATGCCAAAGCCTTTGTAGATGCAGTAAAAGAATATAAAGTTGATGGTTTTTGATTCGTTTATCATACATAAAATAACCAAAAAAGACGATAGTGTTTTGTACAATTTTGCCATCGCAAATGAAGATAGAATGAGATTATTTTTTCCATTAATGCTTGCACAAAACCGAACACTACCTGCATCTAAAATATTTGCAGAAGTAAAATCAAAAGCGTTTGAAACTGATGAAGAATACTTGTTTACGGTAAAAAAAGAGGATAACTCACAAATGATTGCTTTGGTATATATTAAAGAGTTAGATTGGCAAAAACAGCAGGGAGAATTAGCATACTGTATTGATTATAATTGGGAAAGAAAAGGCCTAACGACAAAAGTGGTGAGCATATTATCAAGCTACGCTTTTCAAAAATTAAACCTGAAAACACTGCAAATCATAGTTCATAAAAGTAATATTGCCAGTATCAGAGTTGCTCAAAAATGTCATTTTGTATGGCAAAAAAAGTTGATAAATGCATACACACCTCCGGGAGGTACTCCGATGGATATGGAATTATATGAATTATACGGATGATATTTTTACACCGTTTCAAGTTAGAAAGTTTCGGGTTTAAAGTTCTCAGCTTTAAAATGATATTATAACAGATTATATGAAATATATTTTACCTGTAAAATCCTGAAAAATAATCCATGAAAGAACAATTTTATCAATACATATTAGAACTACAAGACATCATTACATCAAGATTAGAAGCTGTTGATGAAAAGGTTGTTTTTCAGGAAGATCTGTGGGAACGAAAAGGCGGCGGCGGAAGAACACGTGTTATGGAAAACGGTGCTGTTTTTGAAAAAGGAGGTGTCAATATTTCTGCCGTTTATGGTAGATTACCGGATTCATTGCGCAAACAATTTAAGGTAAAGGAAGGCGATTTTTTTGCCTGCGGATTGAGTTTGGTATTACACCCTGAAAACCCTTTTATTCCTACAGTGCATGGCAATTGGCGCTATTTTGAAATGTATGATGCCTCAGGAAATAGGGTTACACAGTGGTTTGGCGGAGGTCAGGATATGACCCCTTATTATCTTTTTGAAGAAGATGTCATTTATTTTCATACGATTTGTAAAAAAACATGTGATGCACATCACCCGTCATTTTATCCCTCATTTAAAGAAGCATGTGATCATTATTTTTGGAATGCTCATAGAAATGAAGCGCGTGGGGTAGGAGGGTTGTTTTTTGATTACCTAAAAGAAACTTCCGTATTTTCCATACAAAACCGTTATGAATTTGTTACTCAGGCGGGCAATAGCTTTTTGGAGAGTTATATTCCTATTGTAGAAAAAAGAAGAAATCACACGTATACAAAAGCTCAGAAAGACTGGCAGGAAATTAGGAGAGGCCGTTATGCAGAATTCAATTTAGTACATGACAGAGGTACTCTTTTCGGGCTAAAAACAAATGGCAGGATAGAAAGTATTCTAATGAGTTTGCCCCCCACTGTACAGTGGAAATACAATGACCGCCCTGCAGAAAATTCTAAAGAAGCGGCTCTTTTAGAGGTGCTCTCTCATCCAAAAGCATGGATTTAGTGAATTATTAAGTTAATAAAAAAAGGATGCTTATTAAAGATAAATATGTATAAAAACCAATAATTTGTTTATTTATTAAGAATAATTCAACATATTGTTTTTTAGGAAAAGTAATTCATGCCGTAAAATGAAATAAAAGTCGTGATATTTTCTTATTTTTGTAGCAAACAAATAAAAACAATCAATGGCCAGATTTGAACTGAAATTACCTAGAATGGGTGAAAGCGTTGCAGAAGCAACCATTACCAACTGGTTAAAAGAAGTGGGTGATACCGTAGCGTTAGATGAAGCCGTTGTAGAAATTGCAACGGATAAGGTAGATTCCGAGGTGCCCAGTGAAGTAGCAGGAAAGCTTATTGAAATTTTATTAGATAAAGAGGCAGTAGTAAAAGTCGGGCAAACTATGGCAGTGATTGATACCGAAGGAGAAGACGCAGTTGAAGTTACTTCGGTAGAAAAAGAAGCAATTACGGAAGAAGTAAAAGAGATCGAAAAAATGGTAGCAGCTGCTAAAGAAAGTACACGTCTTCAGGTGATGAAGACCTCGGAATCCGGAAAATTCTTTTCGCCATTAGTAAGGAATATAGCTCTGGCAGAAGGTATTTCCATGCAGGAACTGGAGACGATTAGCGGTACGGGAAAAGAAGGTAGAGTTACCAAAAAAGATATACTAGCCCATATAAAAAACAGGACCATTACACCACCTGCCGCTGTAAAAGAAGATATTCAGCCGCTTCAGGCAAATCAAACGGAACCTGTCAGAGTAGTCTCTGATACTGAGGAAACTACATTCGAAGCAGCACCGCTAACTGTCAATACGGAAGATGAAACGATAGCAATGTCTCGAATGGGAAAACTCATAGCAAAGCATATGGTAGCTTCCGTACAAACATCAGTTCACGTACAATCTTTTATTGAAATTGATGTTACCAGGATCGTGAAGTGGAAGAATAAGGTAAAAAATGCTTTCCTGGAAAGAGAAGGTGAAAAATTGACATTTACACCTATTCTGATGCAGGCAGTTGCGTCAACTATTAAGAAATTCCCTATGATCAATATTGCTGTTCAGGGTGATACTATTATCAAAAAGAAAAGCATCCATTTAGGAATGGCTACTGCTTTGCCGGACGGCAATTTAATTGTACCTGTTATTAAAAATGCAGACCAGTTGAATTTGGTTGGGATGACTAAACAAGTGAATGACCTGGCTCATAGAGCAAGAAATAACCAGTTAAAACCGGATGAGATACAGGGAGGAACCTATACGGTTACGAATGTTGGTAGTTTTGGCTCTGTAATGGGAACTCCCATTATTAATCAACCTCAGGTGGCTATTTTAGCTTTGGGAGCCATTAGAAAAATGCCTGCTGTAATTGAAACTTCCGAAGGTGATTTTATAGGAATCCGCCAGAAAATGTTTGTATCTCATTCGTATGACCACCGAGTGGTCAATGGTGCATTGGGAGGGATGTTTATTAAAACCTTAAAAGATACTTTGGAAGCTTGGGATGTAGACCGGAGTTTATATAATTAAGATTTCCTAAAAAATATATACATTAGCATAACTATAAACTTAAATGAAACAAATAATGAAAAAATTATCAATCGTAGTATTTTTAATAGCATCTCATATGATGTGTATGGCTCAGGAATCCGTACTGTTAAGATATAAATACAATAAAGGAGATCAGTATGAAATGACCATGAATATGAAGCAGGAAATGGGCGCTGCCGGAGGAATGAATATGAAGATTCAAATGGCAATGAATATCTCGGAGGCTAAAGGAGGTATTTATACTTCTACAATTAAAGTAAAAAACATTAGTATGGACATGCTGCAGGGAGGAAATGTAATGAGTTATGATTCCACCAAAAGTGATGATGAATTAGATGAAATGGGTAAACAAATGAAAGCTCAATTTGAACCGTTTATGAAAGCAACTATTATGAGTACATCAAATAGCTTAGGTGAGGTTTCGGAAAGTACTGTTGAACCTAATGTTCCGGCTTTAACCCAGTTTAAAGAGCAATCCAACAGTATAGAATATCCTGAAGAAAAAGTAGCGGTAGACTCTACTTGGTCAACTGAAAAAAACGAACAGGGTATGAAAATGAAAATGACGTATAAGGTTACTGAAATTACTAAAGAAACGGTTTTTGTTGAAGTATCAGGAGATGTTTCCGGAGGAGGTACAGGAAAAATTACAGGCAAAGTCGAAATAGACCGAGTGACAGGAGTGCAATCAAAAAACGATATGGAAGCTTCTATAGATGCCGGAGGACTGGAAATGAAAATTTTTACAAATCAACAAGTGAGGAAACTGTAGGTTAGTTTAAAGTTTGAAAGTTCTGAATTTAAAGTAGTCAATGCCTAAATAGTCAACCTTTAAAAAAATTTTAACATATTGAATTTCAGTTATTAATATAGAACTCATCTTGACTTTTTCTATTTCCTAAAAAATGACTGAAATTCACCTATATTTCGTTACTTTTCTTACCTGTAGCACTGCTATAGCTTTCAAAAAGTGCCTTATCTAGTTAAATTTCAGTTCATTTTCGGTTAAAAACAAAAAGTCAAGATGAGTTCATACAAAAAAGCCTGGAGAACTATTGTAAAAAAGACAACGTTTTTTAAATTGTATTGTAAAACCTTGTCAAATGCGTTCAAAAAATAATCCTCAAAATCAGTTAACTTTTCTAGCTCCAACCTTACAGGAACAATTGAATGCCAAGCATGAGCTTTATCTGTTAGCAGACGAGATAGACTGGTATTATTTTGATAAAGAGTTTTCAAAGTTCTATTCGGATAAAGGTCTCCCTGCTCGTCCGATTCGTTTGATGATTTCACTTTTGATTTTGAAGTCCATTTACAATTTATCCGATGAGCGTTTGGTAGAAGAACACTGGGAGGTGAACGCTTATTTTCAGTATTTAGGTGGTGCTACCGTTCAACGTTGTGGCCAACCTTTCGCTGCCAGCGATCTAGTTCACTTTCGTCAGCGTATTGGGCAAGAATGAACAATATCCCATCTTAAACAAGACCATAGGGTAGCAAACAACTTCCTAAAAGGTCAGATGGGAGATAGTATCAACTTTATGATGGCCGCCGCTGGGTTCAACTTCAAAAAATTAATGAGAAAACTCAAACAAGAAATTCTTTGGCTTGTTCTTAATACCTTTGGTTACCTGTGCAAAAATTTGTTAGAGAAAAATCGGACTCTAATAATAAAACCTAACCAACAAATAGCCTATTTTTAAGGGTTAACTAAATGAGGTTCTTTTCAACTTTCTAAATTTTCAACTGTGTATTTAGGAAAATAAAAGTTAAAATCTGACTTCACAATATCAATAACTTCGTAGCAATGCGAAGTTTTTTTATACCCGAAAAATTAGGCCAACATGACAACGGGATTTTCCAAATAAGCTTTCAATGTTTGTAAAAACTGAGCTCCGGTAGCACCGTCTACGGTTCTGTGATCACAGGCCAAAGTTATCTTCATCGTATTGCCAACAACAATTTGACCGTTTTTTACCACAGGTTTTTCTTGAATGGTTCCAACAGATAAAATGGCTGAGTTAGGCTGATTGATAATGGAAGTAAATTCTTGAATTCCAAACATTCCTAAGTTAGAGATCGTAAAGGTGCTTCCTTCCATTTCATTTGAGGCTATTTTTTTATTTTTAGCTTTTCCTGCCAACTCTCTGACGGCACTGCCGATTTGAGTCAAACTCATCTGATCCGTATGTTTTAGGACAGGAACCAATAGCCCTTCATCCACAGCGACCGCAACACCTATATGAATATGATGATGATATAAAGTAGTATCGCCATTCCAGGTGGTATTCACCTGAGGGTGTTTTTTTAATGCCATTGCACAGGCTTTTACTACCATATCATTAAAGGATACTTTCGTATCCGGAAGGGCATTAATGGTTTTACGCGAAGCAATAGCGTTGTCCATATCTAACTCAACAGTTAAATAATAATGAGGTGCTGTAAATTTAGATTCACCTAAACGCCTGGCAATTACTTTACGCATTTGAGAATTTTTTACTTCCTCAAGACGTTCTTCACCGGCCGGAGTAAAACTTGAGACAGGTGTTGCACTAATATCTGACGAAGTTATGGCTGCCGGTGTATAATTTTCGACATCTCTCTTTAAAATTCTTCCATTTTCGCCGGAACCTATGATATCTGCTAAGTTAATACCCTTGTCTTTCGCTATTTTTTTTGCCAAGGGAGAGGCAAATATTCTATCATTCTTATTAGATATTACCGGAACTTCTTTAGCGGTAGCTGTTTTAACTGTTTCTTGTTGCAGGGTATTTGCAATATCCGTATCGGTTTTTTCTGTTGTTGGTAAAGCACTATTTTTATGAGCAGCAATCATACCGGAAACATCTGTTCCTTCAGGACCGATAATAGCTAAGAGATGGTCAACAAGCGCACTACCTCCTTCCCGGACACCAATATGTAACAGCGTTCCCTCATAGAAAGATTCAAATTCCATAGTGGCTTTATCGGTTTCAATTTCGGCTAAAATATCCCCTTCTTCTACTGTATCTCCGATATTTTTTAACCACGAAGCTACGGTTCCTTCTGTCATCGTATCACTCAATCTGGGCATGGTAATTACCTGCACTCCATCGGGGATATCTACTGATCCTACACCTGATGTGGTAGCATTGGATGCAATTGTTTCCGTTGGTTTCACCTCTTCAGTGGTTTTTTCGGGAACTTCTTTTGTATCGTTTGTGTCGTTGTTCAACAAGGCGGAGATATCTTCTCCTTCCTCGCCAATAATGGCCAACAGTGTGTCTACAGGAGCAGTTTCCCCTTCCCGGATACCAATATGCAATAACACTCCTTCATTGAAAGATTCAAATTCCATAGTGGCTTTATCGGTTTCAATTTCGGCTAAAATATCCCCTTCTTCTACTGTATCTCCGATACTTTTTAACCATTTTGCTACAACACCTTCTTCCATAGTGTCGCTTAATCTGGGCATATTTACAATTACTGCCATAATTTATTTGATAAAAGGGTAATTTTCCTGTTTATATACTACATCGTATAATTGATTTGGTTCGGGATATGGAGAATTTTCTGCAAATTGCTCACATTCCTTTACCAACTCTTTTACTTCTTGGTTGATTGTTTCAATCTCTTCATCGGTAGCATATTTTTTTTCATTGATAATATCCAGTACTTGAGTAATAGGGTCTATTTTTTTATACCCTTCCACTTCGTCTTTTGTTCTGTAGTGTTGCGCATCGGACATGGAATGTCCCCTGTAGCGGTAGGTTTTCATTTCCAGAAAAGTAGGTCCGTCACCACGTCTTGCTCTTTGAATGGCTTCATCTACGGCTTCGGCAACTTTTACCGGGTTCATACCATCTACGGGACCACAGGGCATTTCATATCCCAAACCTAACTTCCAAATGTCCGTATGATTAGCGGTTCTTTCAACGGAAGTTCCCATAGCATAGCCATTATTTTCAACAATAAACACAACAGGCAGTTTCCACAGCATGGCCATATTAAGCGTTTCATGCAAAGAACCCTGTCTTGCAGCACCGTCTCCAAAATAAGTAAGTGTAACACCGTCACTGCCTTTATATTTATCAGCAAAAGCTAATCCGGCACCTAAAGGAATCTGACCGCCTACAATACCGTGTCCACCGTAAAACCCAAATTCTTTAGAGAAAATATGCATGGAGCCTCCCATGCCTTTGGAAGTACCCGTAACCTTACCATAGAGTTCTGCCATTACTCTTTTAGGATCTTCGCCCATGCCAATGGGTTGTACGTGATTTCTATAGGCCGTAATCATTTTGTCTTTAGATAAGTCCATTGCATGCAAAGAACCTGCCAATACTGCTTCCTGTCCATTGTAAAGATGTAAAAAACCCCTTACTTTTTGTTGAATGTATACCGATGCCAGCTTATCTTCAAATTTACGCCAAAAAAGCATGTCTTTATACCAATTCAGATAGGTTTGTTTTGTGACTTTTTTCATTACTATAGCCTATTATGATTTATTATTATATAATGCACTTTTTGTATTCGTAATAGGTTGAACAAAAATAATTGTTTTATATAAAATAAAAAAGAGTAATACCAATTTACGGATACTTTGTTTGTATATTACTTATCTTTAGCTATGAGTAAAGTAGCTTTTGCTCCGGTTGCAAGGTTCCATTCATTGGAAGAAATTAAATTACCGGACTCGTCATATACTTTAAACCCTGCAGTATTAGGCCCGGATGTACCTTGATTGAGTGCTTTAAATGCAATTTTATTGATGCCTTTTTGTAACGGAATGGTAAAAACCTGATAGGCTCTTCTTAAGGTAATATTATAAACAACGGGAATATTATTTACCAGAATGGTAACGCGATCTCCGTCCGGGTATTGAAAATCTCTGCAAACGATTTTTATATTTTTTGATTGAGTTCTGAAGCTCCCCAGATCTTGATCTATTTTTGAATATCTGGCATTTATTTTTGTATATGAATTTAAAAAACGTTCTTCGGCAATTTTTGCTTTGGACAAGATGCCTTTTTCTTCCAAATCTTTTTCTCTTTGTTTTTTTTCTTTTTCTTGCTGTGATTTATCGTATGCATTCTTAAAACCGCTTTTTTTATCTTTTGATTCCAGAACAGTAGGCTTTTTGACTTCTTTCCCGGATACGGCAGTAATGCTTTTTTTAACTCCTTTTTTTATTTCTCCTTTTGATTCGTCTATTTGAGCACTTATGGCAAAACTGCATAAAAAGCAGACGAAAAAGCAGATATAGTATGTTTTTTTGGGCATTACATCAATATTAAATCAGACACCAAGGCCACAAATATAGTGCCGTTGTTTTATATAGCTGTTTAGATAGTGTTAAAATTTATGATATAGTTATAAAGTTGGAAAGTTAGAAAGTTTCAAGCTGTACCATTTTTTGATTAAGTAAAGAAAAAAATGTTGATGAAATAACGTTTCTTATTATTTTTCCCTTTAATTTAGTTACTGAACTCATTTAAACTTTTAATGGATTACAAAGGTAATTTTTTACTCAAATAACAAGGAAATTTGCTATAAAAAGTAATGCAAAGGAATATTTGAAATGTTATTCAAAGCATTTTGGATTAAAAGTAAAAGCCGCCTATAGTAAGGACAGCTTTTACGGAGTAAACTAATAAAACCAAGTATAGTTTTGAGTTTGAAATTTTAAAAGTTCCAAGGTCAACCTGAATCTTTTAGTCTTTATAATATCTTACCATCGATTCAAAAAACACCATTAGGTATGATAGCAGATAATCAATCTATTTTTCCAATTAAGGTATGATAATTACCTTTTAGAGACACTTCCTCCGGAAGATGTTTTCTTATTGACTATTTCCGGATTACCTTTATAATCAATATCTCCGCCACTACTTGCTCTTGCATTAATAGTTTCCGATGCATAAATATTGATATCTGCACCACTGCTTACTTTTACGGTTACATTTTTACTTTTTAGGGCATAGGCATTTATAGAACTTCCGCTACTTGCGCTACTGAAATGAGTATGCGCTTCTCCGGAAACTTTTAAATCTGCACCGCTACTGGCACTGGTGGTTATCGTATCTGCTTCTACAGTAATATTGACATCTGCTCCGCTATTTACGGATAAGTCAAAATCTTTTACTTTTAGCATATTTTTGGAATAAACATCGCTGCCACTGGTCGCTTTTAATGCTTCTATAGCGGTTACGGTCAGGTATACTTTTTTTGCTTTTGCTCTCCAAATATTTTTTTCGGAATAAATAGTTAACCTTCCGTTTTCTACTTCGGTGATAATGATGTCGTGTAAGTTTTCATCGGCTTCTACCACTAACTCGTTTTTGCTTCCCTGAGTAAGATATAAGTCAATTCCACTGCTTACTTTCACTTTTGTAAAATCGTCGCTAATTTTTCTTTTTTGGGTAACTACGTTTCGGTTTCCGTCTATTCGGTTGAACATATCCATACCACAAGAGGATATACATACTGATATAAATAGAATAATACTTAGTTTTTTGATGGTTGTTGTTTTCATGGTTTTATATTTTATATGTCAAAGGTCTTTTAATAAGTTCTTTAATCAAAAGGGAATTTACTGAATTGTCATTTTTTATGGTTGAATCGTTTTATATCATTTTAACGTTTATTTTTCTAAAAAAAAAATACAATGCAAAAGTTAGAAAGTTGAAAAGTGTAAAAGCCTGAGTTGAGCTACCTTGTAAACTTGGCACTTTCTAACTTTAAAACTATATTATTCATTGTCTTCTTCTTCTTCACAATCCGTACAGTCCAGTCCGTCCGGTGTCATCAGGAAATAATGAGTGGCCATATCGCTGTCATATCTGTTGTCCGCATCGTAAATTCCGTGTAAAAAACCTTCGGTGGATGTGTCGAAATAAACAGTACTGTTTTCCGGAATGTATATGGTTGCATACACTTTTTCGTCTTTATACCTATTTTTGATATTGGAAAGAAAATAAGCATCCAGGGTTAGTGAATTTTCTTCAATTTTAAAATTGTACTCCATAGCATGTGCATTTTCCTTGGCGTTTTTTCGATTTCTCCCTCTGGAAGTTTTTCTGAGCCTTAGTGTATACGTATCGGATTTGCTTTTTTCCACATCTACTTTTATGTAGTTGGAATATGTTTTCAGAACGCCGTTATCATATACTTCCTCTGTTCTTGAATTTCTCCTGAGCTTGTTTTGGTAATACAGGCCGTCGTTATTTACAAGGGCTATTCTTAGTGTATCTCCGGATTGAATTTGTAAGGTTTTGGTTTCTATTGAGCTTCCGTCAACGGCATAAGACGTACCGTGTTCTATACCTGTGAAAATGATCATTAATAAGGCTACCACCCACACTCCGAATAGGCTTAACGAAGTTGTTTTGCTAAATTGCTTTACATTACTGGAAAGGATTCTTAAACCTAAAACAAAAAGAATGAGAAAGGGAAACCCTACAAGAATAAAAAGACATAGAGCCAGTAGCCAATCCGGAAAGAAGGAGCTGTCTAAAAAAGGTGGAATATGTACAAAATCTTCTTCTATTCCTAAAATTTCGAAACTACCAATTGAAAAGAGTGCAATGATAAATGAAATTAAAATTGCTGCGGATACAATAATTAAAATAACTCCTATAAACTTCCCGATGATTTTAAAAAAAGTAACAATGATATTACCTATGGTATCTAAAAATTCCTGGAACCCCGACCTGGCATTACTTGTGTTTTTTTTTAACCCTTCATTTACTTTCCTGGTCACTTCACTGGCACCGTCTTTAATGGTTTCTGTCATTGACTGGAATTCTTTACGAATTTTTTTTTCAATATTATCAATATTTACAGGCGTTCCCTCCATTTGTAATTTTTCGGCTGTAGTTCTTGCTTCCGGAAGCAAAATCCATAGAATAATGTATAAGAGCAAGCTAAATCCGCCTCCGATAAAGAACAGAATAAAGGCCAGTCGAATCCAAATGACATCTACATCAAAGTAGTGTGCTATTCCGGATGCAACCCCTCCTATGAGCCTGTCCTCTCCATCTCTATATAGTTTTTTGTAACCGGACTGTTTTCTTCTATATGCACTTCCGGATTCCGTATATGTCTCTTCGGTCTCGGCATAATCTTCAGGTGCTCCCATGATTTTTATAATATCATTGATATCCTGCTCATTTACAACCTGCCTTACATCTGTAATTTTTTCTGACAGCAGTTCGCTGATACGCATTTCTATATCGGAAATAATTTCATTCTTTCCCTGGTCATCATTACTTAAAGATTTGGCAATAGCATCTAAATATCTTCGTAATTTTTGATAAGCCAATTCATCTATATGAAAAAAATACCCTCCTAGGTTTATATTTATGGTTTTATTCATCTTTATTCTTTTTACTGGTTACTTGGTTAACTGCTTTAATTAAATTGTTCCATGTTTTGTTTAATTCTTTTAAAAACATGCCTCCGTTTTCCGTGAGTACATAGTATTTACGTGGCGGACCTGAGGTAGATTCTTCCCACCTGTAAGATAGCAGGCCTGCATTTTTGAGCCTGGTGAGTAGCGGGTATATCGTACCTTCTACTACGATCATTTCTGCACTTTTTAAGGCAGATAGTATTTCAGAAGTATAGGCATCGCCATTTTGCAAAATAGATAAAATGCAATACTCTAAAACGCCTTTACGCATTTGTGCTTTGGTATTTTCTATCTTCATGTATTGTCGTTTATAATATGTTTATATAATTGTTATGTATTTTAAGAGAACTTATCAGTTCTAATGATGTCCCGGCTTCATTATTAAATATTTAATAAGATACGCATTTAAATAGCTATATGTTTTTTTAAAATCGAAATACATCATCATATCTATTTGATAAATTTAATGGTAAGAGGGTATTTATAAGGTTCACCTTTATTTACCTTTATGGTGGCTAATATGATCAATGCAATCCGAATGAGTCCTATAATTCCTGCAAAGGATCCGAATGCAAATAATCCAAATAAATTTCCAAAACCCAGATCTATATCCAGATTCCGGAAGTTTTCATCAAAATGCCAATAATCTCTAAATAGGCTTCCTATAAAAAACGGAATAGTAGTAATTGAGATAAGCAACATATAAAGTGCATAGCTAATATTAAAGTTGACAGCCTCTTTTCCTTGTTCATCTAAAAACGAACTTCTGTCTTTGAGTGATTGCCATAAAACCAATGGGAGTATGATGCTTCCAAATGGAAAAATGAATCCTGCGAATGCAGAAATATGGATTAAAGAAGCATTTGTATTTTCACTATTATGTTTCATCTTTTTTATTTATATAATACTTTACTATGCAAATATATATATAAAAAATAGTATTATGCAAAGCATAGTACTAAATTTAACATTTTTTAACATTATTCTCTATCTGATATGGACTGGGAATTGTTATTTACCTGAGACCTTTGCAGCATTGATTTGTCAAAAAAGTTCGACGCTCGAAGAACAATTTTGAACCGAGTAACCTGCTGGTTTTGAGGATTTAATATTTTAGAGAAGGAAGAAATTTGAAGTCAAATCAATTCAAATACGGAATATATCCATATTTTGCAAAGGACTCTATCTTTAATTTATATAGCCAAATCAAAATAACTTGACATAAATAAGAGCTGTAGACACATTTTAAAACAAGACCGCTTCGCTACTGGAATTAAGAATCAGGACAGCTATAGTTCTTGACCTTAGGATCAATAGATCTTTAAATGATGACATTTTATATTGGTTCAGCTATAGAGCTTCAAGCCTGAAAATTATAGTTTGATCGTACTCAAATAAGGCAATCACTTTATTTAAATTAGAAATGGTATAATTTTTATACTTTGCAACTTTCAAACTAACTTTTAAGTCTGATTCTATTTATTTAGTTATGCTGTCATACCTCTCATTTTCTTTGATCCTCTTTATGAAACGAGTCAGCTTTTTACCATACATAGATTGCTTTATTTCCGGGCTTAAAGACGAGTGAATAGTATCCAGCAATTTTGTATTGGCATCTGCCAAATCTGTTAAAGCAATATAGGGAGCAGCTTCATAATGAGCATTATTAATGGCATAATTAGTTGCAAACAGATATCTGCGTTTTATTAAATTCATTGATTTTTCTTGAATTTCAATTATTTTTTGAGTATCTTTTTCTTTTCTTGCAAGGAAATCTTCTTCTATTAAACTCAGACGTTTATTCTGGAATTGTGTGGTCATTTTAAAATAATCGTCCATTACTTTCTGATTTTCAGAGCTTGTAATAACAGGGCTAAGGCCAAATTTTTCTATATGATCATTTATGGTAATAGTGCCTTGTTCACCAAAAAACATAATTCTTTTCTCTGTAGTATTTCCATCAAAGGTTAGAAAATACATTTCGGGAGAATCAACATTGTCTGATAACTTAAACATATCTTTTCCATATATCGTTACCGAGTCTACGGAAAACAAAATAGAATCGTTCATTTTTTGTAGATATAAAGTTCCTTTTTGCAACCTTTTGATAGTACCTTGAACGATCATATTTCCTTCTTTTTTAGAAGAGCAGGAAGCAAGCGTGATAAACAGACAGGAGATAAAAATTTTTTTCATGATCTATATTGATATTAGAGCGACAAATATGCTGAATTTTATTTAAACAACAGATGCTGCTAATTCTAATAGTATGGTACAGCCAATGGCAGCAATAGTACCTATTGCATAACCAAATACAGCCAACAGTACACCTACGGTTGCCAATGACGGGTGAAATGCAGATGCTACTACCGGAGCGGAGGCGGCACCTCCCACATTAGCCTGACTGCCTATGGCTAAAAAGAAGTAAGGTGCTCTGATTAGTTTGGCAACTATAATTAATAATCCGGTATGAATAGTCATCCAGATAATGCCTATAAAAATAAGACTCCAATTATCGAAGATCAAACTTAAATCCATTTTCATTCCAATGGAGGCAACCAGAATATAGATGAATATACTGCCAAGTTTGCTAGCACCGGCACCTTCATAATTTTTTGCTTTTGTAAAAGATAATAGAATTGCTATGGCGGTTGAAATACTGACAAGCCAAAAGAATTGAGATGTTAAGAAAGTAAACATATTTTTAATAATGCCGGAATCAATAGTACTGATCATCGTATTAAAAAAGGTACTTAAGTACTTTGCGGCAAAGTGGCCAAAACCAACTGCTCCAAAAGCAAGAGCAAGTATAATGATTAGGTCAGTTAATGTAGGATTTCTTTTTACTTTCTCCATAAATGTAGTAACTTTCTCTTTCAATTCTTCAATGGCAGAAGTATCTGCTTTTAACCATTTATTGATTTTATCTTTTTTACCGATACCTATTAACAAGATAGCCATCCATATATTGGCAATTACAATATCAACAAATACCATTCCTCCGTATTTGGCAGGATTGTATTGATATATCTCCAGCATTGCGGTTTGGTTGGCTCCACCACCAATCCAACTACCCGCTACTGTGGAAAGTCCCCGCCATACTGCATCAAAACCTTCGCCACCTACTGTTTCGGGAGCAACTAAGGCTACTAATAAAATAGCTATTGGCCCTCCGATAATGATTCCTATGGTACCTGTAAAAAACATAATCAATGCTTTGGATCCCAAATTAAAAACAGTTTTTAAATCAATACTCAAGGTCATTAAAACCAATGCTGCAGGGAGTAAAAATCTACTCGAAACATAATACAATTGAGATTTTTCTTTTATTACTTTACCGGTAATGTCAACCGTTTCCCATTCCGGAGCAATGATACCAAGAGTGGTAAAAATTGCAGGGATAAAGTATGCCATGAATATTCCCGGGACTATTTTATAAAATTTGAACCAGAATCCCGATGTCCTTGATTCGGTAAAAAATACAAATCCAAGAGAGAGCATTAAAACGCCAAATACAATGGCATCATTTGTAAATAAAGGTTGTTCCATTTTGTTTGATTTTTGCTAAAATATAAAATTAAAACATAGTCTTTGAACTCGTCTTGACTTTTTGTTTTTAACCGAAAATGAACTAGATAAGGCGCTTTTTGAGAGCTATAGCAGCGCTACAGGTAAGAAAAGTAAAGAAATATAGGTGAATTTCAGTCATTTTTTAGGGAATAGAAAAAGTCAAGATGAGTTCTTTGTCATGATTTCTTTTTATGTTGAAGCAGAAAGCAAAAAATCACTTTATTATTTTTTGTATTATTATTTATCTTAGCAAAAGGTAGTTTTGTGTAAAAAAACCTATATGAGAAAGCATATTGGTTCTATTTTACTGCTTATCAGCATTTCGACAGCTATCTATTTTGATAGTTTAAGCAATGATTTTGTACATCTTGGTGATCATTTACAAGTTTACGAAAATCCTGTTATTCAACATCTTCATTTTGAGAATATAAAAGTATTATTTACTACTGATATGGTGAGTATGTATACTCCTTTAACAGGTATCTGGTATATGGCTATTGCCAGTATTTTTGGAGTTACATTCGCAATGCCTTTCCATATGTTTAGCTTTTTACTGCATTTGATAAACCTCCTTTTGGTTTATTTTATCGGGTATGAAATTGAACTCATTTAAACTTTTTCAATTTGCTAAAAAATTGCTGTTTTTCTCTCATTATTTTTTGCACTGCATCCGCTGGCTGTTGAAGCGGTTGCATGGGTGTCAGCTACAAGTACTTTACTATTTTCGTTTTTCTTTCTGGTAGCATTGTTTAGCTATCTGAAATTCGTACAATCGGAAAACAAGAATTATTATTTTTTAAGTTTTATTTTTTTCTTTATCGGTTGTTTTTGTAAAGTGCAGGTTATTCCTTTTGCAGGAGTTTTGCTTTTAGTAGATTATCTCTGTAAAAAACCGATATTCTCAAAAAAACGGATCATTCAAAAAACACCTTTTTTCTTAGTGGCAATTCTTTTTGGTATAATTTTGGCATTAATTTTTAAAAGCATATACGATGATATTTGCGCCCATTTTTAGTGCTTTTTCGCGTACCTCTTTTGGGTTATTATGCACGGATGCATCTTCCCAACCATCGCTTAGATCGGATTCATAATCATAAAAACAAACCAATCTGCCTTCATAAAAAAGACCAAACCCCTGTGCTATTTTTTTATCATGTTCATGAATTTTGGGTAGCCCGTTTTCAAAAATATAGGGTTGATGGTATATGGGATGATTTGTTGGAATTTCTTGTAGTTCTAAAGTAGGAAATACCTTTTTTAATTCACGGCGAATAAACGGATCCAATCCGTAATTGTCAGAAATGTGTAAAAATCCGCCGGCGATCAGA
The DNA here is from genome assembly GCA_014075215.1 of Flavobacteriaceae bacterium. Taxonomy (NCBI): domain Bacteria; kingdom Pseudomonadati; phylum Bacteroidota; class Flavobacteriia; order Flavobacteriales; family Flavobacteriaceae; species Flavobacteriaceae bacterium. The sequence continues at coordinate 1,202,961 of CP046177.1, read as the reverse complement.
TAAGAACGCAAATTTTTAGCATCATTTTCAGAGAAATACACATTTCCGTGACCGGTCATAAAGAGGACAGGATAATTAAATATATCGATATCACCAACGGCTACTGTTTTTGGGTTTTCGTTAATTTGTGTATCACAATACATATTAGAGAACTTAATAAGGTTAGGCACTGCAGTAGGGTTTGCATACCAGTCGCCACCTCCGCTATACTTTAAAATGGCTACCTCTTGTGCTGTTGTTTTCACATTTAAGAGAAGAAATACAGCTAAAGCGACATGTATTAAAATAAACGTTTTACTAAAATTCATTGGGTTTATTTTATGCAAAATAAGAATTCTTATTTTATTGATTGATAAAAGCCATGCTTTGTACTGCTACCATACCTGCTGTTTCTGTTCTGAGCCTGTTTTTACCTAAGGTAACCGGAATGCACCCTTTTTCTATAGCAATAGTTATTTCCGAGTTAGAAAAATCGCCTTCCGGCCCAATCAGTATCACAACATCTTCTTTTGGCAAAATACTGTTTTGTAGCTTTTTTTTCTCTCCTTTTTGGCAATGGGTAATACAACATTTTTTTATGGGTACCTTTTTTTATAAGTGTAGAAAAAGTAATGGTATCATTTAGCTTTGGCAATCTGAATTGTAATGACTGCTTCATAGCTGATTGTATAATTTTATGAAAACGTTCCGGCTTTATCATTTGTCTCTCGGAATGATCACAAATAATTGGGGTGATCTCATCAATACCAATTTCCGTTGCTTTTTCTAAAAACCACTCCATTCTGCTAAGATTTTTTGTAGGTGCAATAGCTATATGTAAATAATAATCTCTGGAACCTTGCTTTTCCTCGAATTTTATAATGGAAGCCGTACATTTTTTATCATTAGCATCCGTAATTTTACAGGTAAATAACATTCCCTTACCATTCGTAAGATAGATCATGTCTCCTTCTTTTTTTCGCAAAACTTTTATGATATGCCTGCTTTCAATTTTATCGAAAGTAAATGGAGAGGTGTTTTTTGTAATCTCAGAATTGTAAAATAGCTGCATTATGTGGTTTGAAAGTTTGAAAAGTTATAAAAGTTTTTATAATGATTAATAGATTTTATTTATAATATTATAGAAGTCACCTTGACTTTTTTGAGAAAAAATAAGGGTTGTGGATATTTGTGTTGCTAAACATAAAAACACAACCCTATGTATCAAGTACTAAGCAAAGATATATTATGGGTTTAATTTATCTATAACCCAAGTACCTATAATTAGTTGTTTTTCTTCCTGTACTAAAGTAGATTGTTGAAAAAATAAAAACCCTGCAGTACTAATAAAAAGCACTCCTATTGCCGTTATTTTTAAAATTTGTTTTTTTGTTTTCATGATTTTGATTTTAGTTACATTGTATCGAATCTTTTGTTTTATTGAATAAGCTTTTTCTATGCGGTAATCCTTTACGTTTCGAATTAATATAGTAAGTAACTTTTTTTACCGATGTATTATTATTTATAGAAACTTTGCCCATTACCTTATTTTTGAAGAACCATAAAGCACTAATTACGGCAATTTCTTTATCAGAAACAACCAAGTCCGGATTGGTAGTAAAATCCAGTGTGCTGCTATACCTGTTTTGGTAGTATGTAGTAAACTGTTGGTAGTTATATCTTCCTGTTAGCTGAAAAATACCGCGCCCTCTAAATTTATAACCATCTCCGGTATTTACGTTTCCTAATTTAGTTTTTGCGCTTCTGTAAGTATCATTATACACCCTATTTGCAAATTTTTGTTTGTTTACATATACAGATGTAGAATCTCGCTTATAATCATTAGGGTTTGCTTTTGTGGAATCTGTCGTAGGACTGGCAATAGTATTAAAGTATTTCTCCCAATAATCCTGAGTTCCTAACTTGGCCCACCTGAAATTCAGATTTTCTTCAAACGTATCAAATGCTATTCCGTTTATGGGGTTTGTGGCTTCATGAGCAACCTGTGCCAGAAAGTGTTGTAGTTTTTCATCAGTGTCAATACCATAGTCTTTTCCGTGTTTGTTAATAGCATCTGCTATTTCTTCTAAAATATCTTCATCCGTATCCGTAAATACTTTTTTAAAATCGGCCAGTAGTTTCGTATTTATGTTTGTTCTATATATATGATTTTTGTTATTTCATTAGATGCATTAATATATATAGATATAAAATTGTTGCATCCATCACAATATTGATAGACAATACTTTGTCTCGTCCTAAAATAGGGCTACAGTTAATTATTAAAATTTATGCTACATTTTTGTGCACGTAATTAGGTGTTTTATAATCTAAAGATAAATGTAATCTTTTATTATTATATAATTTGATTGCATTTTTTGTTGCTTTTTTGGCGTGATTGATATTTGTAAATGTTTGGTCGAGGAAGAATTCATCTTTTAAAATTCCGTTAACTCTTTCGGCCATTGCGTTTTCGTAGCAATGATTTTCTTGGGTCATACTGATTTGTATCTTTTTTCTTTTCAAAATTTGAGTATAAACATTGCTACAATATTGTATTCCTCTATCAGAATGATGTATGATTTCTTCGGTATTTTTAGTTTGATAAATAGCTTTATTTAAAGCTCTAACACAGCCTTTAAGTTCTAAACTATCACTAATATCATAGCCTACTATTTTTCTTGAATACATATCAGTAATAAGTGCTAAATAACAAAATCCATTTATAGTTCTTATATAGGTAATATCCGAAGCCCAAACTTGGTTAGGTCTATTAATGATCAGGTCTTTTATGATATTTTTATATTTATAAAAACGATGGTAAGAGTTGGTTGTTTTAGAAGAATATTTTTTCCTTCTAATTAACAAATTATTTTCTTTTAAGATTCTAAATAACTGGTCTCTACCTATATTTATATTCTGTTTCCTAAAATCATTATGTAAGGATTTCATTAGCTTTCTAGTACCTTATCTGGGTAATGTTTTCCTGCTTTTTTTAACAAGCATTATTACATTTTGTTCTATTTGTTTTTTAAGAACAAACCTTTTTTGATATTTGTAATAAGCATCTCTTTTTAACTCGAAAGCATTACAAATAGTAGCGATGGCGTACCTTCTTTTTTTTCTATTAATCGGTGCTATTTTCATTAAGGCTTTATGTTTAAGTTTTTTTTTAATTCTTCAACATTTTTATAGCCAAGATTTTCAGCAGCTACTTCAAGATAACTATCATTCACAAGTTTATCTAGATCCTTTTTAATAAGAAGATCTTTGAGTTGTTTTAGCTCTTTTTGAAGGGCTTTAATACGGGATAATTCGTCGTCTGTTTGCACGGTTACACGGGTGTTCATTAAATCTTTACGGTCATATTTTTTAATCCATACGTTTATCGTACTAGATTGTATGCCGTAAGTTAAGGCAATTTGTCTTTTGGAATGGTTTCCTTTGGTAAGTTCTGCTAATACTTTGAGTTTAAAACTCTCACTATAACGTCTTACATATCCATCATTTTTATACATATACTTGTTGTTTTTTGTATACATATTTCAGGACGGGTCACTTCTACTCCCATTTGTTTGTGTATTAAATATAACATTGCCTAAAACACTTATATTATCTCCAATAGTTACGGTAACTCCTTGTATAGTTATATTCCAATTATTTTTGGTAATTTCAAACCCTCCTAAAATAAGGTGTTCTGTACCTAAATTTCCTGAAAAGCCAATCTCAAACCCATCATAAGTATAGTAACAAAACTCTCCGTTCGGATCTATATTACTTTCTTGAATAGTTGCAGGTATTAGGTTTATAAGTTCTATTTGATTTCCTTCAGTAGCCTGAATATCATCTAATGTGATGTTATTTATTTTAATATTATAAAATTCCGTTTTAGATATAATATTTGACGTTACTTGACATCTTACTAAACTACTTGTTAGTATTAGCGTTAAAATGAATAATATATTTTTCATTTAAAAATTAGGGAATTTCTATATAGCCAATTTTGGTAATTTTATTAGTATTTTGGTTAAACTCTATAAAAATAAAGTTATTACAGCCATTACAATATCTATATATAATGCTCTTATCTCCATTTCTATCATCATTAAAAAACACATTCCCTAAAATATTAATATTATCTCCAATGGTTACTGTTTTATTTTGAATAGTAATTGACCAATTGTTTTTAGTTATTGTAAAAGACGATATTCCCGGATGATTAGGTTTCCCTGCATTATCAGTAAATGCAATTTCAAACCCGTTATATTTAAACCAATAATTTGAAGGGCCCCTTTCTCCGGTATTGATATCTTTTTCCTCAATAATAGCAGGTATTAAATCCCTGATTTGTGTTTCATCCCCTTCTGTTGCTTTAATATCGGCCAGTGTAATATTATTGATTTTGATATTGTTGTATTCTGTTTCGGAGATAATATTTGATTGGCATTGAGCTATGTTTGTAAAAATAATAGCTATTATAAATAGTGTGTTTTTCATTTTTTGTGTTTTTTAATTACAGTTAGTATTTGGTTGCGATATCCCTTGGTTATCAATAACGGTAGAAAGATAAGCTCTTGGGTCTACAACATTGAAGTTATTTTTATAGTTCCATGAATCACTTCCATCGTGTTTTCTTACCTCTATATGTACATGAGGATCAACATCATCTCTGGCGATAGCTCCTTTAATATTTCCTGTATCTCCTTGATATCCCATAATATCTCCTGCTTTTACATATACTAATGGTGTACCGGAAGTATGAGTAATTCTATTATCCTTCTGCATATGAGCATAAGTAATTAAAATCGTATTGCCATTTACGGTACTTTGTATTGTTATATAGTATCCTAAATCATCACTATATCCGGTAGAATAAATAAAACCATCATACATCACATGTACAGGATTTCCTATGGCGTTTTTAATATCTAAACCATCGTGTTTTTTGTTTCTAAGGGTAGTACAATGGTTTCCTCCATATCTTTTACACCCTCCACTAGAAGCATTTCCAAACATAGCCCCTTGAGTACCCGAAGGCCCATATTGCGGTGCAATTTCAGGATTAGGAACCGGGTCCCCTTCACAAGGTATATCCACACATACTCCCTGATAGGTTTCTATCTTGCCTTCCGGGCATACACAATTTCCGTCCGCATCTTCTACTTTGTTGGTGTCGGGAGGACATACGCATACTTCATTTATCATCACCTTTCCACTTCCCTCAGGACATCTGGGGTCTGCCAACTCAACAGGAGCCGTAAGCGTTGTATCTCCATCACCACCGGAGCTTCCTCCTCCGCTACCGCCTCCAATAAGCTGATCTCCTCCGGAGCCATCATCTCCTCCCAACGGGCCTCCCACAGGACTGTCCGGAACACCGTAGTTCTCACAATGTGAAAAATCTATATATAACAGCGGACTACCGCTACAATAGGTAAACCCATCGTTTTGCAAAACCGGCCAGTGTCCGTCCGCATTGCCTCCCAAATTACACCGGTCATATACCAAAATACCGTCACAAGGACCGCTACCCGTACCACCACCGTCATTCGGAAAAACCCAATCAAAAGCATCTCTGGAAGACAGGTTGAGGCCTTCCAGGCTTAGGTATTCTTCGGAAATCACATACGAAGTGGCTTTTTCATACAATGTTTCGGAATCGGTAAGGTCAGTGAACTCATAGGAAACCAAAAAATAGGTAAACACACCATTGTGTTTTTTTACCAAAAAGTTTTCAAAATCAGAAGTTTCCAAAACAGGGCTTTCTGTCTGAAATGTCCAGGTAATGACATCGTCTATGACAATTCTGTTAATCTCATCGGTAAAAATGGTGAGGCCTGCTGCAACCTCAGTAGCACTTCTGCTGTAGATGCTTTGTAGCGAGTGCTTAGAAAATCGTCTTTCAATCAGAGGTAAAGAGGGTTTTATTTCCTTGTCTGCAAGTAGTTCCCGGTAAGTTATTTTCGTTAAGGAATACTTGAGCTTGTTAGAGGTAACGGTGTTTTGAGGATTCATAAAGTCTTCTCGGATACAGTTCCATAAGAACAAAGATAGACTAAAGACGAATACCCCGATTTTGATACATGAAGTTTTTTTCATTTTCATGATTTAAAATTGTTTAAATTAGTTAATACGCACCGGTTTTGCTGTGTTTCATATAAACCACAACTACCGGATATTTTTTTACAGACATTTCTTAGTATGCCTCTGTTTCATACCGGAACAATAAATATTTATGTACTGCCCGGTTTATGCCTTTTTGTTTTATTCAAAAAAAGGCGGTGTTAAAAATCGTACAACAAAACAAGACGTCTGAAAAGGTATGGGGGTTATTAAAATTTAACTGCTTTCAATTTTTTTAAGCCATAGCCCTTTTATTTCGTTTATCAAGTCAAACCTATAAAAATAATTCTTAATATCCAAATATATGAGGAGATTTATTTCAAAGGCGGAAAATTATAACAACAGCCCCTCAATTAATCTCATATATCGATACGATACGTTCTTCTTCTTTTGTGTGTTACAGGATGAAAAATTTTCCAAATGGCCTTAATAGCTGTATTATCTTCTAATTCCGGTGTTCTGATACAATTTTCAATCCCTTTTTTTATAAATACTTTAGCAAACTCTTCAAAAATAATGGCATTTACTCCTTTGTTTTGATAGCTGGGATCTATTCCAATCAAATAAAAGATAACATCTTTTGCATGCTTTTTTGCATATAACAAATGAAAGATACCAAATGGAAATAACCTGCCTTTTGCTTTTTGCAATGCTTTTGAAAAAGAAGGCATTACAATAGCAAAAGCAATTATTTTTTTATGCTCATCCAGTACAAATTTTATATACTCCGGATTAATAAAATGAATATATTTTTTTTTAAAAAATGCAATTTGTGCATCGGAAATAGGAATAAATGTAGAAAGCTTTGAATAAGTTTTATTAAATAATTCAAACATTTCACCTACATAGGGTATAATGTCTTTTGTTTTTGTAAAATTTAAAGGAGTTAGTTGAAACCTACGTTTGATTAAACTACTGATTCTACCGTAATATTCAACATAAGATTTCTTAAATATAAACTTATTTTCCAGATATTCTTTTTCCTTTACAAATCCTAGTTGTTCCAGATGTTCTTTATAATAAGGGTGGTTATACCAGGTGATCATCGTTCCGATATGATCAAACCCCTCAATTAAAACACCTGTCTTATCAAGATTGTTAAACCCGATAGGTCCTTCGATATAGGTTAGTTTATTTTCTTTACCTATTTCCTTTACCTTATCAATCAAAACTTTTGTTACTTCGATATCATCTATCACATCAAACCATCCGAAACGCATTTTTTTTATTTGTTGCTTTTCAACTTCAAACCAATTGATGATAGCAACAATCCTACCTACTATTTTTTGTCCTCTTTTAGCAATAAAAAATCGGGCATCAGCATCATTAAAAACAGGGTTCGCTTTTTTATCAAAAGTTTCCAGTTCGGCTTTAATTATAGGAGGTACCCAATAGTGATTATTTTTATATATGGAAAAAGGAAAAGTAACAAATTGTTTCATTTCTCTTTTTGTATGACATTCTTTTAGCGTTATCATATTAAAAAATAAATGATTAATATGAGTTATACACCTTCTTCTTTATCATCGTCTTTATTTTTTTTCTTCTTTTTCTTTGGACGTTTTATTTTTGTTGCTTTTTTACGAACCCTTTTAGGCTTTTTCCTGGCTTTACCTGTTTCACCTGTAGTCTAGTTATTTGTGTTAACCTTTGGAACCCTGTTTTTCTTTCTGAATATACCTGTTATTTTACTAAAAACTCTACCGAAGAAACCTTTGGAAGCATATCGGGTTTGCTTACCAAGTATGAGTTCCGGATTACCACCGGAAATCAGTTTATCTTTGTGCTTATCTAATCGATAAGAAATTCCAAAAGAACCATAGAATCCCACAGCTTTGCCTTCTGTAACAAATCGTAGAGAACTGTTAAATTGTAAATTCCTGCTGTACAAGTAGGCCAAACCGCTACCTATATTTCCTCTTGATAGAAGTTTTGTTCTGGCTCCCTGATTTTCAAGAAATGTAGACCATCTGTCATTGAGGCTTATGGTAGCTGTTACAATATAAGAGAGTTCGGGAAGATCGGTTCCAATTTTGTCGTAAAATACATTGGTTATTAAATTGAATCTTTCGGAAAAATCATTTTGTAATAAGATGCCTGCTTTATAAGAAAGTTTTCCTGTTTTATAAATGTCTCCTAAAAAATCGGTATTTACACCTGCATAAACAGCAACAGACGGAATAACTCTTTTCCAATCAAAGGCATTTCTTCTTCTCCAACTCCTGATTTCTTTACTTTTATCTTCATATTCTTGTTGATAGACCAAATACTTGGCTCCAACCGTAAATTCACTTAAACCCGATCCAAAATAATGTGAAGAGGGAGTATTAGAGATAATTTTATCTCTTTGATAACCGGCATTTAGATTAAGTTCCAAACGTTCGAGAAAAAAACCAGATCGAAAAGCAAAATTAATCCCTAAAGATTGAGGCCTCGAAAAGGTGGATTCTGCAGAGGTATTTCTAAAAAAAAGATTGGTTTCAAATTGATAAATCCCGGTACCAACACTATATGGACTCTCGGAAAACCCGGGACGATTAGAGTTGATAACTTCTGTATATTGAGCCTGCAAAGAGGCAATAAAACTACCATTTAAAAGGAGTAAGAAGGCAGTAAACTTTGTGATAGATAAAAATAATTTCAACGAAAAAATAACTTTATGTGTTTTACAAACATAGCTGAAAATAACGATTTGTCAAATCCGATATCTATATTTTTACACACGCTAAGGTTTTTGTAAACTATTTAACGTTACAATTATAGCCAAATTGTTATTTTTGAATTTAAATTTAGAAAAACAAATGCAACAGGCAGAATTAATCGGATTTATAAGAACTATACTGATCTTGGTATTGGGTTATTACATCTTAAAATTTTTGATGAGAATTCTGGCTCCCATAGTACTAAAAAAAGTTGCGCACAATATACAAAGGAAGTCACAAGAACAGCCTTATCAGTATACAACAAAAGTCAAAGAAGGAGAAACGGTTATTGATAAAAAACCGAATACACAAAAAGAAAGCAATTCATCGGTTGGTGAATATATAGATTTTGAAGAACTAGACGAATGAATTTAAAAAAAGAAACACCATATCTTATTGCATTTGTATTATTTGTTGCGATCTCTTTGATATATTTTTATCCGGTTTTAAAAGGCGATAAAATTTCTCAATCAGACATTACTCAGTTTACCGGAATGGCAAAAGAGATTCAGGATTTTAGGGCCGATAAAGGAATAGAACCCTACTGGACAGGAAGTGCGTTCAGCGGAATGCCGGCATTTCAATTAAGTGCTTATTATCCTAATGATTTTATAAGGTATATAGATAAGATAATACGTTTTTTACCAAGACCGGCAGATTATCTGTTTCTTTATTTTCTAAGCTTTTTTTTATTGCTGACAGCGTTAAACACACATTGGAAACTTTCCATATTAGGAGCTTTGGTTTTCGGTTTTTCTACCTACTTAATTATCATTTTTGGAGCCGGTCATAATGCAAAAGCACATGCTATCGGATACATACCGATGGTCTTGGCAGGAGTCATTTGGCTTTTTAGACGAAAATATTTAACAGGATTTATGGTTACCGGAATAGCTACGGCATTGGAGGTATATGCAAATCATCCTCAGATGACTTATTATATGGTTTTTATGATCCTTATTCTAGGAATTGTAGAATTAGTAGATGCTATTAAGAAAAAAGAAACGAAGTCATTTTTAAAGCAGGTAGCACTAATTATGATTGCTATGCTATTAGGATTGGGAGTAAATTCGACCAGGTTGCTTTCTATGAAGCAGTATACGGATTACAGTACGAGAGGGAAATCAGAGTTGACTATTAATCCGGACGGAACCAGCAAAATTGCCCGGACCGGATTGGACAAAAATTATATTACCGAGTATAGCTATGGAAAAGCGGAAACGTTTAATTTACTAATTGCTCGTTATATGGGTGGAGGTACAGTTGAAAAACTTGGAAAGAACTCTAATTTATATAAAAAAGTCGAATCGGTATTTGGAAAGAAAAATGCGGATATATTTACTGAAAACGCATACGTATATTGGGGTCATCAACCTATTGTAGAAGCACCGGCATACATAGGAGCTGTTGTTTTCTTTTTATTTTTTTTAGGAACCTTCCTGGTAAAGGGGAAGTATAAATACTGGCTGGTAGCAGCAACTATATTTTCACTGTTGATGAGCTGGGGAAAAAATTTAGAGTTCCTGACCGATTTCTTTATAGATTATGTACCGCTATATAATAAGTTTAGAGCCGTCTCCTCTATACAGATTATTGCCGAATTGTGTGTTCCACTGCTGGGAATATTGGCTTTAAAAGCATTTTTTTCAAATAAAATACCTCAGGAAGAAAAAACAAAAGCACTTAAAAAAGCACTGTATGTGGTTATCGGGATACTACTTTTTGCTTTGTTTTATGCTTATTCGTTTACCACTTTTGAAGGCCCGAATGATGCTTATTATACGAATATTGAAAAGCAATATAAAGTTGACGGATTGGTAGATGCCTTAAAAGCAGACAGACAATACTTGGTATTATGGGACAGTTTGAAATCTGCGATTTTAATTATAGCTTCATTTGGATTGCTCTGGGCATTATTAAAAAAGAAGTTGAATCAAACAAAAGTGATGATAGGTTTGGGAGCCTTTATTCTTTTCGACTTGATATCCGTAGCGAAAAGATATGTTAATCAGGACGATTTTAAGCCTGCTGAAAAGATTGAAAAACCTTTTATAGCTTCTGTTGGCGACCAGCAAATTTTAAAAGATAAGAGTCATTACAGAGTGGCTAATTTTACCGTAAACCCTTTACAAGATGGAAGAACATCGTATTTTCATAAGTCTATTGGAGGCTATCATGCCGCCAAATTGGGACGTTATCAGGAATTATTTGATTTTCAAATAGCTAATAATAATGTGGAAATATTTAATATGCTAAATGTAAAGTACTTTATTTTCAATAATGAAGATAAAGAAGAGGTACAGATAAATCCGGATGCTAATGGAAATGCTTGGTTTGTAAATGCTTTAAAAACAGTGGATTCTGCAAATGAAGAGATCAAGGCATTGGATAGTTTGCAAACAAAACAAGAAGCAGTTATTAATAAAAAAGGGTATAAAGTAAAATTTAATTTGACCAGAGAAAAAGATACTACTGCTACCATTACATTAACTTCTTATGATCTTATCCATCTGAAATACGAATCTAAAACTACCGTTGAACAGTTTGCGGTTTTTTCGGAAATCTACTACAAAGCTGGCTGGAATGCCTATATAAATGGAAAACAGGTTCCCCACTATAGGGTAAATTATGTGTTGAGAGGAATGCCCATCCCTGCCGGAAATCATATCATCGAGTTCAAATTTGAACCGACTGTAATTGCCAAAGGGAATACAATTACATTAACTTCTTATGTACTGCTGTTTTTACTACCTATTGGGTGGTTTTTAGTGAAAAAGAAATATAAATGATAGTTTTATTTCAAAAGAATTGAGTGAACTAACTTGGAATCTTTAACCTTTAAACCGTATAAAATCAATAAATATGGATAATTACTACCCAAAAAAAAGATACCAACATACGATTGATTTTTTACTAAGAGTAGTACCCCCTCCTGCTACTGTACTGGATTTGGGTACGAGGAACCCGTTTTGCAAAATCATGGAAGATCACGGTTATACCGTTTTGAATACGAATGGAGAAGATTTGGATGTACTACCGGAAACAGTAAAAAAATACAAAGCAGATGCCGTAACTGCTTTTGAAATCCTGGAACACCTGGTGGCACCCTATAACGTATTAAAAGAATTGCCATCTGCAAAACTCATTGCCACCATTCCGCTAAACCTCTGGTTTGCCAAAGCTTACAGGAGTAAAACAGATATGTGGGACAGGCATTATCACGAATTTGAAGACTGGCAGTTTAATTGGCTATTGGAAAAAACCGGGTGGAAAATGATACAAACCGAAAAATGGACCAGTCCTGTAAAGAAATTGGGGATTAGACCCCTATTGAGAACATTTATGCCGAGATATTATGCGGTATATGCAGAACGCAAAAAATAAATTATTTTGAGAATAGGAATGATTTTGGATTCCGATTTTCCTACTGATCCCAGAGTGGAAAATGAAGCAGTTGAGCTAATCAAAAAAGGGCATGAAGTATTTTTATTTTGTTTAAACTATGGAAACCAGTTATTCGAAGAAGAAATTAGAGGAATAAAAATCAAAAGATATCATTCCAACAAACTGGAATACAAATTATCTGCTTTGGCATATACAATTCCTTTATATTCGTGGTTGATGAAAAGGAAAATTTCAGATTTTATTTATAAAAATAAAGTTAATGCACTCCACATTCACGATATTCGAATAGCTGAGGCCGTATTTTTAGCAAACAACCAATATAACCTTCCTACAGTTCTGGATCTACATGACAACATGCCTGAAATTATGAAATTGTATCCTCATTTACAGAAGTTTCCGGGGAAATATATCATATCTCCGAAAAAATGGAAAAGAAAAGAAGAAGCATTTATAGCTAAGTCAACTAAAATAGTTACGGTTTCTCAAGAGTTTGCAGATGAGGTAATTGAAAGAACCAAAATAGCTGCTCAAAAAATAATAGTAGCTCCAAATACGGTTGCTGCATCTTTTTATAAAAATGCAAAATTAAATGACACTATCATTAACAGATATAAAGATTATTTTACCTTATTGTATTTGGGAGATACTCATTTAAGAAGAGGTTTACAAACAGCTATTAGCGCGTTAGAAATAATAGCAAAAGAAATCCCAACTATTAAATTGGTCATTGTTGGGAAAAATACGACGGATGCCATTTTAAAACAGCAAGTAAAAGATGCAAAAGTAACAGCATTTGTAGATTTCGAAGGATGGCAAAACCTTTCTTTGTTTCCGTCATATATAATGGCTAGTGATCTTTGTATTTCTCCATTACATAGAAATATACAACACGATGTTGCATATGCCAATAAGTTGTTTCAGTATATGAGCTTTTCAAAACCTCTTTTGGTTAGTGATGCTATTGCGCAGAAAAAGCTCATTAACAGAATTAAAGCAGGGTTGATTCATAAAGAAAAAGATGTGGTAGATTTTGCTACTAAAGTATTAGAACTTTACACTCAACCGGAATTGAGAGAGCAATTAGGAAAAAATGGATCGGAATTTGTAAAAAATGAATTTTCCTGGGAACACACCTCAAAAGAACTCCTTAATTTATATGATACTTTATCCGGATGAAAGTACTCATTATTACATATTACTGGCCACCATCCGGAGGATCGGGCGTACAACGTTGGTTAAAGTTTGTAAAATACTTACGTGATTTCGACATAGAACCTGTTGTGTATACCGTAGAAAACCCACGATATGCTATTGAAGATAAAAGCCTCTTTAATCAGGTACCCAAGGGAGTGGAAGTAATACGGCAACCTATTTTTGAACCCAATACTATTTTTTCTTTTTTCGGAAAAAAAAACAAGAAGCAAAGCAGTGGTTTTTTACATCCGAACCCAAGCGTTTTCGGCAGGTTTTTACAATACGTTCGTGCCAATTATTTTATCCCGGATGCCAGAAAATACTGGGTCAAACCATCTGTAAAATACCTGATAAAATACATCCGTACTACCAAAATTGACCTTATCATTAGTACCGGCCCACCACACAGCATACATTTAATAGCTATGGAGCTTAAAGCCAAATTAGGAATTAAATGGATATCGGATTTTAGAGATCCATGGACAGAAATAGACTATTTTCATCAACTACCACTGACAAAAAAATCAAAAAAACGCCATTATGAACTGGAGAAAGAAGTACTCGCTACATCGGATGCAGTGATTGTTGTGGGTGCAACTATGAAGGAACGCTTTCGGAAGTTTACAAAAAATATTCACGTAATTACAAACGGATTTGATACTGAAAACCTATGTAGAACAAGTGATACTGATTCCACTTTTAGCATTACTCATATCGGGATGATGAATACCGATAGAAATCCCAAAATACTATGGACTGCCTTAAAAGAAATAAGTGATGAAAACCCTGACTTTAAAAAAGAGCTTCGCATACAACTAATAGGCAAAATAGCACCGGAAGTAATAGAAGATATTGCTATTTTTAATGATAATAATGTACGTATTATTGATTATTTGAATCATGGTGAGATACAGTTATATCAGCAAAAATCGCAATTATTATTGTTGGTAATCAATAAGGTGCCCGGTGCAAAAGGAATCATAACAGGAAAGATATTTGAGTATTTACAAGCAAATCGCCCTATATTAGCCATTGGCCCCAAAGACGGAGATGCCGCAAGCATTATTAATGAAACAGGATCAGGTACTATGGTAGATTTTGATGACAAGCAAAAACTCAAAACAACCATCCTCCACTATTATCGTGATTTTAAAATGAAAAAACTAGTGATAAAAAGTACAGATATACAAAAATATCATAGAAAAAATTTGACAAGAAAATTAGCTGAAGTTATAAATATAGTTGGAAAGTTGAAAAGTTGAAAATTGGAAAGTTTTTTATTCAACGTTTTTTAAATACCGGAGAAATAACATAAAATCTAACATACTATAAATCAATTTGTACTCGAAAAATGAAGAAGGTAGTTACCATTCTGGGAGCGAGACCTCAATTTGTAAAAGCTGCTGTTTTAAGTAGACTGATAAGGAAATATCGGGAAATAGAAGAAGTTATTGTGCATACGGGTCAGCACTTTGATAACAATATGAGTTCGGTTTTTTTTGATGAAATGCAAATTCCCAAACCTGTCTATAACTTACATATCAACAGAATGAATCATGGGGCTATGACAGGTAAAATGCTCGAAGAAATAGAAGCTATTCTTCTAAAAGAGCAGCCTTTGGCAGTCATTGTATATGGAGATACAAACTCTACCTTAGCCGGGGCTTTAGCTGCTAAAAAAATAGGGATAAAGGTGATCCATATAGAAGCGGGATTGAGGTCTTTTAATATGAAAATACCTGAAGAAATTAACAGGATTCTTACGGACAGGATTTCCGATATGCTTCTTTGCCCTACGGATATTGCCTTACAAAACCTGAAAAAAGAAGGGTTTGATCATTTTCCCGTAATTATTGAGAAAGCGGGAGATATTATGAAAGATGCTGTTGCATTTTATAGTAAGTTTTCAAAAGAAAGATCATCTATTTTGGAAGATTTAAAATTACAACATTCAGCGTTTGTATTGGCAACCATTCACAGGCAGGAGAATACGGAGAACCGGAAGAGGTTACAAGCTATTTTTTCCGGTTTGGAAAAAATACATCAAAATAGACAAGTAATTTTACCACTACACCCCGGAACCAAAAAAATGCTGATGAAGTTTGATATAAAACCAACCATTACGCTGATAGAACCGGTAGGATATTTTTCTATGCTGGAGTTATTAAAAAACTGTATTATGGTAATTACAGATAGCGGAGGTTTGCAAAAAGAAGCATTTTTTAATAAAAAGCATTGCATTGTTATACGCGATGAAACAGAGTGGGTAGAATTGATTACCTGTAATATTGCAAGAGTTACCGGATGTGATTCGCAAGAGATAACGGCAGCTTATCAATATTTCTTAACTAAAAAATCAAATTTTGAAATGCCGTTATATGGTAATAATAATGTTGGAGAAAAGATGTATAAATCAATTATTCGTTTATTACAAAATTAGATGGGAATTGTTTTAAAACAATCATCAAGGAATACAATCATTATTTATGCTGCTTTCTTTTTTGGAGGGATAAATGCACTTTTTTTATATACTCGTTTCTTAAAGGAGGAATACTATGGACTGGTTACCTATTTACTATCTATGGCAAATTTATTAATGCCACTGACAGCTTTTGGAGTACAGTATACCATTGTTAAGTTTTATAGCAGTTATACTTCAAAAATTCAACGAGACCGATTTTTAAGTACTGCACTGTTTGTACCCTTGTTTATAGCCACTCCTATTGCTTTTTTTGGAAACCTTTTTTATAATGAAATTGCAACGTATTTATCAAAAAAGAATGCCATCATAAGAGACTATACGTTTATCATATATCTGGTGGCTGTTACAACTGCTTATTTTGAGATTTTTTATTCCTGGTCTAAAGTTCAACTAAAATCAGTCTTCGGAAACGTTTTAAAAGAGCTTTATAATAGAATTGCCGTCATGATACTATTATTCTTAGTATTTTATAAAGTGATAAATCAAGTAGCATTTATCTATTGTTTAACGGCTGCTTATTTTTTGAGAATGTTTATTATGATGCTGTATGCCTTTAAGCTGTACAGACCGAAATTTAGTTTTTCATTTCCGGATAATTATAAAGAACTTATTAGCTATTCGATATACATTATCCTGGCAGGAAGTGCAGGAGCCATATTACTGGATATTGATAAGGTAATGATTCCCGCTAAAAAAGCCATTGAATATACGGCATATTACAGTGTAGCAGTGTACATTGGTTCGGTAATAGAAGCTCCGGGTAGGGCCATGTCACATATTTTACAACCATTGACAGCCAAAGCGTTGAATGAAAATAATATGCCGGAAGTAGCAAATTTGTACAAAAGAAGCTCTATAAATTTGATATTGGTATGTGGATTTATTTTTTTATTGATCAATGCAAACGTAATTGAGTTATATAAAATTCTTCCCGAAAAATATTCCGGTGGAATTTTAATCGTACTGGTAATCTCTTTGGCAAAGTTATACAGTATGTTTTTAGGAAATAACGGAGCTATTGTTTCAAACTCCAAATATTATAAGATTTTGCTCCCATACGGAATTGCCATGGCGCTTTCTGTCTATTTTTTGAATGCATGGCTCATTGACGAGATGGGTATCTATGGAGCAGCATTGTCCACGTTAATAGTCATTACTTTTTTTAATACGCTTAAAATGTGGTATGTGTATCATAAGTTTCGGATGACTCCCTTTACTTCTAAAACAATGATTTTAATTTTCATCATTGCTATCTTATACCTTATTTTTTATTTTATAAATTTTGGTTTTCATCCTATACTTAATATGCTGTTAAAAGGAATGTTAATTACCGGTATTTATTTGATTTTAGTAGTGCAATTGAAAATATCGAATGATATGAATGTGTTTTTAAGAAAACTGTTTAGGTTCAACTCATTTACAAAAAACAATCAATAGCATCTGTAACTAAGTGAAAAACAAGCCCAATTCCGAGAACTCTTGGTTTTTTAAAGCATAAAAAACCAACGTATACAATACATGCATAATATGTATGAAGCGGGTGAAAATGAATACTGCATCTAAGAGGATCATATATTGGATCTGCCAGAAGATGATCCGTATTAATCAACATGGTTAATAAGAAGATGACGTATACTTTTTTCCAGTGACTCCTGTAAAACAAAAAAGCAATCAGGAGAGGAAAAATATAATGCAGACCGTAATGAATGAGGAATTTATAATCTATCAATGTTGTAAAGGTATCTTATGTCAAATTTCGGTTTAAAGGTAACTTACTGCATTGGGTCCTTCCATAAAGAGAAGATCTAACATAGACAGATTTTCTATAAACCCGTATTTGTTGTCAAAAACCTGAACATATGGTTTAAAGGAATCGTTAATATGCTGTTTGGCATTTGCTAAAAACCGAAAATCTGTTACATCAGCGTTTATTATATATGTTGTTGTTTTAGCATATGATATATTCAAATCCAAAGCTTCGTTAAAAAAAGAAAAGGTATCTAAATTTACATCTAGCAGGAACTTGTATTTTTTGTTGAATATAGCCATAAGGTCATCTTCGTAGAATTCAAAAAAAGGCGAGGAATTATAAGCAATTTTTAAAGACTTATAATGATGTCTTTGCCAGGGAAACTCTCCACTTATAATGGTATCTTTTGTTTTTTTTCTTTCCGGGCTATTCGTATGTGAGACGTGGATATTTAATAACTGCCTGCCATTAGCCCCATATATATAACAACGATTCCGGTAGCTTTGCTTTTGAAAGTTATCCTCTGTTTCAAATGTAACCCTATCGGCTCTTACGATTTCCGAAAACTGAGAAACAGGAGAGAAGTATGTTGGAATAAATAATGACACGCTATACTGTATTAACTTCTGTTTTTCCGGTATTTGAACAGCATTAGCAATTTAAAAGCCCAAATAATGCCAGGATTTTTATCACCATAAATTTTTTTATAGCACTATAAGGAAAATTTATAGCTTGAATGAATACCGCCCTTTACAATCACCATGCCTGTTGCTATGTTCCCACCACGTCTGTAAAAGTGCGAGCATCTAAGACCGCTTTTATAATATGATAATAACCATAATGTGAGTACTTTACCGTATTATCAAAACTCAATAACTGCTGCATATCCTGATGTTGAAGAGTTGTAGCCAAACCACAACTTTTGGATGTACTTCTACATGACGATAAGCAAGCAAGTCCTATAACACAAATAGCAATACATACGATTTTTTTCATGGATTTCTTTTTAAAAGGTATAAATGTACACATTTTATTAAATAACGGAAAAATGGGGTAATTATTTTTTAAAGGTAAGAGACCTTTGCAAAATAGTGATATACTCCATATTAAAATTGATTTGGCTTCAAATTTCTTCCTTCTCGAAAATTTTAAATCCTCAAAACCAACAAGTTATTCCGGTTGAAAATTTTCTTCGGGCGTCGAACTTTTTTGTCAAATCAATTTTCCAAAGGTGTCGGTAATATCATTCTACCTAATTTAATTCCTAACACACTGATAATGTGCTAATATCGATTTTATGTTGTTTCATAATTTTTTTGAATTTGTCTTGTTTT
The DNA here is from genome assembly GCA_014075215.1 of Flavobacteriaceae bacterium. NCBI lineage: Bacteria > Pseudomonadati > Bacteroidota > Flavobacteriia > Flavobacteriales > Flavobacteriaceae > Flavobacteriaceae bacterium. Next base: position 1,183,992 of record CP046177.1, on the reverse strand, counting down.
GATTTGTTTTAATTTTTCTTTGTCTTGTTCTGAATCTATGGGATGATAGGCTTGTTTTTTGATAATCATATTCCATATAAGTATTGCTATTTTTCTGGCTATAGCTGTTATAGCTGCTGCTCTTCCTTTTTTATAGGCGATACGTTTAAAGAACTGAGCCAAATAACCTTCTTTTTTATTTTCTATGGTATTAGCTGCATTAGGCAAAGCTATTGCAAATTTATTTTTACCCTTAGGAGTTCTACTACTTAGGGTTTTACTGCCTGAAACTTTGTTATTGGTTGCTAGTCTTAACCAATTTGTAAATTTTTTGGCACTATCAAATTTATAGATATCGGTGCCTATTTCTGATAAAAAGCTTAGAACAGTGCTTACACTTACCGATTCAATAGCCATAATATCGGTACCAAATAATTTGTAGAAGTATTCTTGAACAGCTATTCCGGGTTGATTTTTTCCTTTGATTTGCTTAATAACAAGTTTTTTCTTTTCCTGTTCGCTTAGTACGATATCTATGGTGTGTTCTTGTAAATAGCTTATCATCTTCAAACTACCTCAATGGTGTACAGAGAACTCTTTAACTTGATTTTTTTGCTGTCCTACAGCAACAAAATGAGATCGAGAACCTACACTATACGCTCAGCATAGGGGTTGCTCACTTGCATTTTCTCGAATGTTTTCATAATTGAAATTTAATGAATTAATAAAAAGAGTTCTGGTGAATGCTTTATCTTTGAGCATTATTCTATGCGAGATAACAGATGTTTCATCATTTTTTGCCTCAAAGGGCTTTCTATACAGAAAGTCTTTTTTGCATTCTAACCAAAATTCGGGCGAGGATCTTAATCACCATTTATACAATAGGCTTAATTATCGAACTCCTTGGCAAGTTAGCTCTTAACTGTCAAAGTGTAATTAGTTTCTTAAAATCCGGGTTAAAGTAAGTTCTTATGGTTCGGCAAACTTATTCAAAACATAAAGAATAAGGTCTTCAACTGTCTTATTCGGATGAGTACTAAACATCCCCAATGCTCTATTGGCTATAATGGCATTCATAGAACAGGCATGGTGGCCCAGTAGTTTGGATAACCCGTAAATAGCCGAAGTTTCCATTTCCAGGTTAGTAATCCTCATTCCTTTATAGTTAAACGAATTAATTTTATTATTTAATTTCGGATCTTGAACGGGTAACCTTAAAACTCTCCCCTGGGGGCCATAAAACCCGTCTGCAGTTGCCGTTATTCCTTTATAAAGTATTTTTGAAGACATTTTTTTATCTAACTGTTGACTACTACCTATAATGATAGGAGTCGCTCTTTTTGAACTCCAGTCCGTATGATGAATAAATGCTTTTTCCATTTCAGAATGAGAAATGGTATCAAGAATATAGGAATGAAGCATTCCACCGGTATCTAAAGCATGAGTACTCATCAAAAAACTATCAACAGGAATATTCGCTTGTAACGATCCGGACGTACCAATACGAATAATATTTAACGATGTATGTTTTTCTTTTATTTTTCTGTTTGTTAAGTCGATATTTACCAATGCATCTAATTCATTTAAAACAATATCTATGTTCCCTGATCCGATTCCGGTTGAGAGAACACTGATTCTTTTGCCTTTATATATCCCGGTGGTGGTTTTGAATTCTCTTTTTTGAGCGGTAAATTCGATGGTATCGAAATGTTTGGTAACTTTATCTACTCTGTCAGGATCACCTACAAAAATAAGATCTTTTGAGATGTGTTCCGGTTTTAAACTTAAATGATAAATGCTTCCGTCCGGATTAAGAATTAATTCTGAATGTTTAATTGGCATTTGATACTGATTTAACAAGTTGGTTTTTTCCCAAATGAAACCGGAAATCCATTTGTTGCGCTCCTCCGTAAACCATATGGTCATCCATTTCATTCATGAAGTTTTGCTGCTCTGACAAAATCCCATGTCCTTTGCTGTTTAATTTGAATATGCCATTTGAAAGTTCAAAAAAGATATCCAGTTTATGTATCATTCGTCTAAGTTGAATATCTCCAAATCCGTAATACCCCTGATCATTTAGCATATATCTCAATAATTGACGCTCGGATTTTACCTCCTTGTTGCGAATGGTTTTTAAAATAGTTGTTTCCAGTACATTTAACCCTGTCTTTTGATTTGGAAATCGTTCTATATGTGCTTTTAAACAGTTATTTAAATATTTAAAAGAGAATGTATGTACCGGATAAGAGGCGAGAAGGTGGTGATCTGTACCGCAATATATTTTCCACAAATCCATCGCTAGCTTTTTATCTTTTGGAGTCAATTCAACTCGTTGATTATAATGTGTTTGTAGCTGGTCCGGATTTAATTCGCACAAACCTTTTAACGATTTTTCATCGCCAACAAATCCGCTGATAACAATATAAATGGGTTTTTGTATGTTCTTTTGCTGTAAAAGATTAATGGCACCCAACATATTGATATGGCAAAACAAATCGTATTCAAACCATAAAACAATAGCAGCATATGTTTCTGTATGGTTTAATGTATTGAGTTCATTTTTGAAAGAATAGTTGTTTGATTCTACGTTGTAAAACTCTTTTAAAAATGTGCTTCTCAAGTTAAAAAACTCCTCGGAATCTATGATAGCAACTAAAGGACCCTCGCATAGCATCTCCCGCCAGGTCAGATACGTCCCTTTATAGTCTGATTTTTTGAGATAATCAGTAAGGCTGTCCCCATTGGTGATATGCAAGATATTGTCCATAAAATTACCCGCCGATTCTTTTCACGGAAAACCCTTTTTCTTTGAGTATTTTCATTATTTGATCTCTGTAATCTCCCTGGATAATAATGGTGTCATTTTTAACACTCCCACCAACATTCAGACTGGTTTTTATTTCTTTGGCTAGTTTTTTAAAATCTGAAGGGGCACCATTATAACCATCCAGTACGGTTATGGGTTTTCCTTTACGTTTTTCATATTTACAAAGTATAGGTTCATCTTGCAACCATATATCACTTTTATTTTCTTCTTTTTTGGGAGTTCCCGATATATGATCGGGAAATAAATTCCGTAACTGATCTTGTAAGTCCATGCTTATTTTAGCTATTCGTTATTTTTTTAAACCTAACTCTTTAAGCCTTTCTTCTAAAAATGCTCCTGCCGTAATATCATCAAACAGTTTGGGATTTTTTTCATCGATACAGCCTTCCAAAACATTTAATTTCATACTACTTATCGGGTGCATAAAAAATGGGATTGAATAACGAGAAGTTCCCCATAACTCTTTTGGTGGGTTGGTTACCCTGTGGATGGTAGATTTTAACTTATTATTGCTGTGCCTGGACAGCATATCTCCGACATTAATCATCAATTCATCAGGCTCGGCAACAGCATCAATCCATTCTCCGCGATGATTTTGTACTTGCAGTCCTTTCCCCTGAGCTCCCATTAATAAAGTAATCAGGTTGATATCTCCATGAGCAGCAGCTCTCACCGCGTTTTTAGGTTCGGTAGTAATAGGAGGGTAGTGTATGGGCCTTAAAATACTATTTCCGTTTTTAATGAACGTATCAAAATAAGTTTCTTCCAAATGTAAGTGAATAGCTAGTGAGCGTAGTACATATTTTGCTGTTTTTTCCAGCATTTTATATGCTTTTTTCCCAACTTCATTAAATTCCGGAAGTTCTTCAACATATACATTTTTTGGGTATTCGGCTTCTGGCACGGGATCGTTTTCAACATATTGACCAAAATGCCAAAATTCTTTTAAGTCCCCTTCTTTTTTCCCTTTGGCACTTTCTTTACCGAAAGAAACATAACCGCGTTGTCCTGCAATACCCTCAATTTCATATTTCTTTTTTACGTTTACGGGCAGTTCGAAAAACTTTTTGATTTCTTTGTATAAGTCCGCTACCAGATCATCGTTCAGAAAATGCCCTTTCAGTGCTACAAACCCTATATTTTCATATGCATGTCCTATTTCGTCAACAAATTTCTGTTTACGATTTTTATCGTTTGATAAAAAATCCGATAGATCTACACTTGGTATTTTATTCATTATTAATGGGATTAAAATAAGTTCACCATAAAATTAGTAAAATAATGATGAGTTTATAGCATTATTTTTTACGGAATGGAATGAGATAAGAAATGGTATAATTGAACCCAAAACCGGTATTATTCAAAAACACCCTGTTAAACCCCGGTGCAAAAAGCGTTTTAAAATTATCAGGATCTTCCGCGTTCACCATTACTTTATATGAGAAGCTGGCAGAAATATATAAGTTTTTAATGGTCTCAACCTTAATTCCCAACATAAATTCTGCCCAATGAGCATTTAAACCGCTTGCTGTTCTGGAATTCATCAATGTTGCTGGAAAGTATTCAGTACCTGTATTGATCGTGTAAGAGTTTAATGTCTGATCAAAAATACTGAAGCCATATCGAAAGCCGAAGAAAATTTCATTATTCATATCCAGCCAGTTTTTATAGAGGTTGATATTTCCTCCCAAGCGAATATAACTTCCTTTTGCAAAAGAATTGGTAAAATCTTCATGGGTAGTTTCTTCTTCATAACCAAGTTCTGCAGCAATATAAAAATTTTTAGAAAGTCTGTAATCTCCTGCAATTTCATACCCCTTATAACTACTGTCAAATAACGCTTTTACAGGTTTACTGATATCTATTCCCAAGCGCAAACCATAGGCCGTTTTATATACAATAGTGTCTTTTTCCACGTTTACATTCAAAGGATTTTGAGTATACATTGAAATCGTAAAGAGCGTTACTACAATGCTAATGAAATATTTGTACATGTGCTGAAGATTCATTGTTAATAGTAGCAATGGACGACGGACTCAACGACAATATCCAACCATTATTTGAAGTAACAGTTACATTGTTAAAGATAACCCTAAAACCACAAGATCTTGAAATATATACTTCTTCCGTAGTATAGTTAACGGTTAATTGGTCTACCCGATTGTTCGCAATATTTCCGTCTACCGTGTTTATTTTAAAATTATAAACCGTCTGATTCGAAATAAGGTTTAGAGGAATAACAACAGAATCTAACGTCACCGAAGTGTATTGAGGTAAGGTATCTCTTCCATCTGCCCAAATAGATAAACGCTCACCACTTTTAAGTTCGGTTGGGTTTGTGCTGTTATACAGGCGTAATATTAAATTTGGCGTAACAGGTTCTACACAAAAATCATCCTTTTTACAAAAAGAAAAAGTAATGGCAGCTAGCAATAAAAGGATACATTTCTTCATTTTTTTATATCAGCTCCAAAAGTACAACATTTTCCACATGATGTGTTTGCGGAAACATATCTACTGCTTGTGTTTTAACAATTTTATAAGATTTTTTCATAAAAGCCAAATCTCTTGCCTGCGTTGCTGAATTACAGCTTATGTACACAATTCTCTTTGGAGCTATCTGTACGATTTGCGATACAACGTCTTTATGCATCCCATCTCTTGGCGGATCGGTGATAATCACATCCGGTTTTCCGTGTTGATTAATAAAGTCCGATGTAAATATTTTTTTGATATCACCTACATAGAATGCTACATTATTAATTTTATTAAGACGTGCGTTGTTTTTTGCATCTTCTATAGCTTCCGGAACAGATTCAATTCCAATTACTTTTTTTGCTTTTTTAGCAATAAATTGAGCAATGGTACCTATTCCCGTATATAAATCATATACTAGCTCTGTACCGGAAAGATTCGCAAAATTGCGTATAATCTTATACAATTCATATGCCTGACTTGAGTTTGTCTGATAAAAAGATTTTGCATTGATTTTAAAATGCAAACCTTCCATTTCTTCAAAAATATGATCTCTTCCTTTGAATAATATCACCTTTTGGTCATAAATAGTATCATTTGCTTTTGTATTGATGGTATATTGTAACGATGTGATTTCAGGAAAAGTTTCCGAAAGATAATTCAAGAGCAACGCTCTTTTCTTTGTATTTTCTTTATAGAATTGAATGACGACCATTATTTCCCGGGTAGATGTGATACGTAACATCACAGTTCTTAACAAACCATCCCGGTTTTTGGGGTTAAAAAATGCAATATCATTTTTAACGGCAAAGGCTTTAATAGCATTTCGTATGGAATTGGAAGGATCTTCCTGCAGGTGACAGTAATGGATGTCCAAAACTTTATCCCACATTCCCGCAATGTGGAAACCCAAAGCATTTTTATCGTTGATTTTCCGGCCCGATTTGATTTCTTCCGGGGTCAACCAACGATTAGAAGAAAAAGAAAATTCCATTTTGTTGCGGTAAAAATAGTTTTTTTCACAGGGTAGGATAGGAGCCATCTCAGGTAAGTCCAGGCCACCTATTCGCTGTAAATTGTGAATCACCTCTTTTTCTTTATACACCAATTGTGCCACATATTTCATGTGTTGCCATTTACAACCGCCGCAATATTCGAAATGCTCACATACAGGATCAGTTCTTTTATCCGAATAGGTATGAAATTGAATGACTTTTCCTTCATAATATGACTTTCTCTTTTTGTTTACCTGTATGTCAACAACATCCCCGGGGACTGCATTGGACATAAAAATAATACTGCCATCCGGTGCTTTTGCTACTGCTTTTCCTTTGGTGCCGGCATCTATTACTTTAATATTTTCAAAGATGACATTTTTCTTTTTTCTACTCATAGTGTAAAAATACTAATATTCAAATGCTTGAAAACCCGGCTTTTTTCCGGGTTTTCTTTACTATTCAAAATAGCATATAAATTGATATCGCGTTATACTTTTAAATTTTCTTGTATATAAACCTGAGCTTTTCTACTATCACTGTCTTCAATAATGAACACTTCTACATTTCCTGAAGTAATCTCTTCTGTCAGATTAATCAGAATGTCTCTCTTTTTCATATTAGAAAATACAGCTACATTATTTAGCGTTCCAACATTGGTTCTTTTATTTGTTTCCGGATCTGTATGAAAAATTTTAATTTTGCAATACTTGGTCTTGTCTCCTGTTCTTCCCAGGCCTAAACGAAACTTATTATTATCTACAAGTTCAAATTCATTAATAGTAAAATTAGATTCTTTAATTCCTGATTTTTGCAAAATAAGAGGAATACCTACTTCTACCACAACTTTTACATCTGTTCCTAACTTTTTATTTATCAAGGTAGTGTTTTCGCCGGTACCAAACGATAAGGCTTCCTTTACAAAAATGTGAGTATAATTATCATTTTTTGTCAATCCTTGCCAATCTCTTACTTGAACACGAACTTTTTGTATTTCACCTGGTCCTATTTTAAAAGATCTTGGAAAGAAGCGAATATGCTTATCAAGCTCATCTACATTTACTGTATCTACTTTGTATATTCCATTTTCATCCATAGTACTTTTTCGCAAAAAGACGGTATACTCCTGCTCTCTATTTGATACATTCCAAACTCCTAATTCTTTGTGGGTAGAAGCTCTGTTAAAGAATAATTTCTTTTTGGTCAATCGAACACTTCCTTGTCCAAAACAAGTAAAAATGTTTAGTAGTAAAAAAAGTAATAAAACGCTGTTTCTAGTATTGTTTGTTAATGACATAATTTAAAAATTTAAAAGTTTTACGGTGTAAATATCTACATATAAATAGATTAATTACCTGTTTAAACACCAAAGTACTCTTATCTGTAGACGAAATGAACTTTTCCTACGACAAACAGGAAATTACCATTATTTTGAATAAAAGAGCGCTGAATCCATCTTCTATAAGATTGAGTTTAACCTATTGTATTAGAACTGGTATTAAAAGAGTTGAAACCCAGGACTTCCAAACTTCTTAAATAGTATCATAACCCAACACCTCGCCCAAGGGCGAGGTGTTGAGTATCAAAAAACCTATATGATTCTTTTGAGGAAAGCTATTGTATAGCTATTATCTTAGTACTGAGCTGATAATGTTGTAGTACCTGTATATACTCCCGGAGTACTTGGAGATGAATCATCCTGACCTACTACTTTAATGTTTCCACCTAAACTTAACTTTAACTCTCCACTACTATTTAATGAAGTAGTCATCGCTGCTGCTGTTGTAGCACCAAATGAATAGTATTTTGGAACAAACTCAATAGTAGAACCACCTGCATTGGTCAAGTTAGAGCTAGCTGCTGCTGTTAACTGAATTGCAGTACTTGGAGTTCCTTTTATCGTAACGGTACTTACTGTTGGAGAACCTTCGAAATCTGTCTGTGCTCCGTCTGCTGTTGTAGCTGTTGAAGTAGCCGCAGAATACATGCTACCATCTCCTTGTACATGATAGTAACGGTTACCTGTAGCAGGAATGGCTACTTTTTGAAAATCTAGTAAAGTACCGGACACAGTCAATGGAATTACTAATTCTGCTTCCACATTCATGGTTCCGCTTCCAGAAAACACCTGACCAAATGAAGTCATACTTACACATCCAAATACGATGGCTACTAATACATTTAATTTTTTCATGATATATAAAATTTTAAAGTTATGCTGCAAATCTCTGACGATAATCCAAATCAAAAATTCCTTTTTCTGCTAATCAACCTTTTTTATAGATCAATGGAAAAATAAAAACGTTCAAGTGATATATCACTAATCATATCTATAGGTAAATTTTCTCCATAATCAGTTAGAAAGTTGAAAAGTGTAAAGTGTAAAGCTCTACTGAAGCTTTTCAGAGTTTCAACTGCTTTTTTGACATCGAACTCATTTAAACTTTTTCAATTTGCTAAAAAATGGGTGTTTTTAGCTCTGTTTTTATCTTTTTTTCCTTCCGTAGTGCTGCTATGCAACTCAAAAAAGCTTTCAACATATCTAAAAACTTCTAATGTTCGCTTACATCCAAAAAGTTTAAATGAGTTCATCAATTATGTTTTTTTATAGCAAGTAAGAAAGCAAAAAAGATTTCTTGACTCTGGAACCAAGAACCATGACTGTTTTGGTTCTCAATTCTGGTAGTGTAAGCGCTCTTGCTTTAAAATGTATCCGCAAACCTTAATTTATGTCAAGTTACGTTGATTTAGCCCTTATAGTTGTAAAAGCAACTTCGAAGTTTAGGTATTATCTTTCCATAGTTATATTACCGTAAGTTCAAGTGATAAATCATAAAAAAAACCTGACTTCTACCCAGGTTTTCTTTACTATTTATGCGTTGAACTTATCTAAATCGGTATCGTTCTTTCTCTCCTTCCGTGTTAATCATCTCAATAACAATAGAATACCGGCTTTTTCCAGCTTCATCCAATAATCTTGCAGCTTCCGAAGCATTAAAAATCTTTTTATCATTTATTTTAGTTATAATAAAGTTTTTCAGACTATTGTCTCCATCTCTGCTATTGGTCTCATAAATCTTAGCTCCGCCTTTAATATCAAGTTGTTTTAATTCTTTTTTACTTAAATTTTTTAATGCCCAACCAAATGATCGTGAAACATAAGTATTCCGCTTACTCAATTTTACTTTTTTTGTCAACCGGTTTCCATTTCTGTTTACAGTAACATCTACATATTCTCCAGGTCTTTTTGCTGTTAACTGGCCTGTAAGTTCCGAAAACTTGGTAATCTTCATATTATTAATCATCACAATAATATCTCCTTGTTCTAATCCTGATTTTCTAGCTTCACTTTTAGCATCTAATGAACCTATCTTCACTCCTTGTATATTAGTATCCCTAACATCCACACTAATTCCTAAAATAGCTTCTTGTACGCTACCAAACTCTAGTATATCATCAACAATTTTTTTGGCAATATTGGAAGGCACTGCAAAAGAATAGCCTACATAAGAACCTGTTCTTGAAGAAATGGCCGTATTAATACCAATGAGTTCACCTCTTGTATTTACTAACGCCCCTCCGCTATTTCCGGGGTTTACCGCAGCATCTGTTTGAATAAATGCATCTACATTTGAATTTCCTTGTAAATCTCTTCCCTTAGCACTGATAATTCCTGCCGTTACCGTGGAATTTAAATTATACGGATTTCCTATTGCCAATACCCATTCTCCTATCTTTGCATTGTCGGAATCTGCAAAAGGAATATAGGTCAGCTCCATATTTTCCTCATCTATTTTTAACAGTGCTATATCATTCTTTTCATCTGTGCCGATAAGCTTTGCTTTATACTTTTTCCTGTTATTCAACGTAATTTCTATATCTGTTGCATCATCTATTACGTGATTGTTAGTTACAATATATCCGTCAGGTGAAATAATAACACCGCTTCCCGTACCTACTTGCTCGTACTTTCTCGGGCCATTAAACAAATCGCTCCAGGAATTGATTCCGGATTTTACTGCCGTATTCTTTACATGTACTACCGAGTTTATTGTTCTTTCGGCAGCGACTGTAAAATCTAATCCTGATGAAGTTTCCGAATTGACATTTAAAATATTTTTATAATTTGATTGAATCGTAGGAATTTGATTTTTTACAGTTCTTTCAATAACAACAGGTTGATTAAAGAAGAGTTTATATCCGCTTAAAGCTATAATACCTCCAATTATGGCTATACTTAATAATCCTATAACTTTTTTCATTTCTTAAAAATTTTATCCCTCAAATTTAAACATTTTAGCATTTTTTTCAAACGTATTCTTTTTTTTAACCCTCTTTTAACAGTCTTTACTTATATGGCTTTTCCCTATCTTTGCCATCATGTATTTCACCTTTTACAAATATCAGGGAGCAGGTAATGATTTTGTCATTTTCGATAACAGAAAAAATACATTTCCCAAAGAAAAAACGAATATAATAGCAAATATCTGTGACAGGCATTTTGGAATTGGGGCAGACGGGATAATATTACTGGAAAATGATACTTCTTCGGATTTTGGAATGACATATTACAATTCCGACGGTGCTGAGAGTAGCATGTGTGGAAATGGAGGTCGATGTATTGTTGCCTTTGCCAAAAAACTAAATATAATTACCGATAAAACCATTTTCAATGCTATTGACGGTTTGCATGAAGCTACTATCAGCAATGATATGGTCTCCTTAAAAATGAAAGATGTTGATACTGTAAACGTAAAAGAAGATTTTGTTTTTTTAAATACCGGTTCTCCGCATCATGTAGAAATGGTAAACGATTTAGCTAACTACCCCGTTTTTAAAAGAGGAAAAGCTATTAGAAATAAATTATATGCCAAAGAAGGCAGTAATATAAATTTTGTAGAACCGGAATCTCAAAATTCCTTTAGGGTCAGGACTTATGAGAGAGGGGTTGAAGATGAAACTTTAGCTTGTGGAACAGGTGTTACTGCTGTGGCCATTGCGATGCACAAATGCAATATAACAACCGACAAAAACATACAACTATTTGTAACAGGTGGTAAACTTGAGGTTACTTTTGATGTGGACCATTCGTCTTATAAAAATATTATGCTCTCCGGACCTGCAACATTTGTATTTGAAGGGATTATCAAATTATAATGGTTACATTAACAGGAACTCATATTATACTACGTGCATTAGAACCGGAAGATCTGGATTTTTTATTTGAAATAGAAAATAATGAGCTTTTTTGGGAAATAAGTAATATACAGGCACCTTTTTCTAAATACATATTAAAGAAATATATAGAAAATGCACATCAAGATGTATACGAAGCAAAACAATTGCGGCTTGTTATTGAAGAAAATAGTAGTAACAATGCTGTTGGTATGATTGATCTTTTCGATTTTAACCCCCAACATAAAAGAGCAGGCGTCGGTATTTTAGTGCATCCGAAATACCAGCAAAAAGGAATTGCTTCCGAAGCTTTGGGACTATTAATTGCATATTCTTTTCATCATTTGGATATACATCAACTGTATGCTAATATCACTTCAGATAATAAAGCCAGTATCCGTTTATTTGAAAAACTTTCATTCAAAAAAGTAGGAGTAAAAAAAGATTGGTTAGTTCACAATCAAACATTTAAAGACGAAATTTTATATCAACGTATTCATGATTAAAAAAATCAGTATTGGTGTATTACTCATACTTCTTATAGGTGGTGTTGGTTTTCATTATTATCAAATTATTTTCGGAAAGACCATTTCCAAAGACGGAGTTATTTTTATCCAAACAAATAGTAATATGGCGAATCTGGAAAAAGAGCTTACTCCATTTTTACCTGAGAAAAATCATTTTACCTGGCTTGCCAAAAAGAAAACATTTATAAGGCCTAAAGCCGGAAAATACCTTTTAGAAAAAGACATGTCTTTAAATGACGTCATCAATCTTTTGCGAAGCGGCAATCAAACGCCGGTGATCCTTTCTTTTAATAACCGGGATACTTTGGAAAAATTAGCCGGTAGGGTAGCTACCCAAATAGAAGCGGATTCTACTACAATTATAAAGGCGATGCTTGATTCGGTTTTTTTAAAAAAAAACGGATTTACAAGAGCATCAGCATTAGGCATGTACATTCCAAATAGTTATCAGTTTTACTGGAATACTTCTGCTGAAGGTTTTCGGGATAAAATGAAGAAAGAGTTTGCAAAATTTTGGAATCAGGATCGTATCAACAAAGCAAAAAAAACAGGTTTAAAAAAAGAAGAAGTGATAACGTTAGCTTCCATTGTACAAAAAGAAACTGCTCAAAAACCCGAAAGGCCTGTAGTTGCCGGATTATACATAAACAGATTAAAAAAAGGATGGCCTCTGCAAGCTGATCCTACCGTTATTTATGTATTAAAACAACAAAAAGGACCTGATTTTGTAATCAAAAGAGTGTTACATAAAGACCTAAAAATTAAATCTCCTTATAATACTTATTTGCATAGAGGGTTGCCACCTGCTTTGATTGCCATGCCGGATGTTTCGTCTATTGATGCGGTGTTAAACTATGAAAAACATCCTTATTATTATATGTGTGTAAATACGGATAAAATAGGTTTTCATGTTTTTGCCCGTACGCTAAGGCAGCATAATAGAAATGCCAAAAAATATCAGCGTTGGCTGGAAAAGAAAGGTATTTGGCGCTAGATAAATTGAAATCTGTTTCCTAAAAGTTAGACAAAACTATCAATTAGAGAATAAAAGCTTAAATGAGTTCACTAAATGAACATTTCTAACTGCAGTTTTATATATTCATTCTAGGATTTTTTCTTTGCTCTAAAACAATTGCTCAATCTAATTTTGTTATCATTGTTCTGGATGATCAAGGCTGGACCGGTTCTTCTGTTCAGATGAATCCTACCCTGCCTGATTCTAAAAGTGATTATTATATTACCTCTGAACAGGAATCTTTCAGGATCAAGCAAAAAAGTTGTGGGGAAGACTTGAATAAAAATTTTATCATTTCAGATTTTTTTTAAATGAATATCCATTAAATAACTGCTTATTAAGTTTTTAAACTCTAGAGACCTTTGCAGAATTGATTTGGCAAAAAAGTTCGACGCTCGAAGAAAATTTTGAACCGGAATAACCTGTTGTTTTTGAGGATTTAAAATTTTCGAGAAGGAAGAAATTTGAAGCCAAATCAATTTTAATATGGAGTATATCACTATTTTGCAAAGGTTTCCTCTATTGAATGATGCTTTTGCGATTGACTCAACTTAAATGTTTTCAATAATATCTTTAAAATCCCACAAGTTTTCGGATTGATCCATCTTTCGCTTCTAAAGGAATGACTTTTTCACAGGGATATGCTCCGGCTCCCAAATGCTCACCGTCGCGCTGTAATATTTTGACCGGTAAAACAACTTCCCGTAATCATTTTACCAACACCGATAATAATATTGCCACCGGTAAAATTTTAATAGAACCCACAACTGAAACTTCTATAAATAGTAATGATATTAACTATGCGGAATGGTTAAAATCTACGGGAATGAGCTATAGGACAGCGCATTTTGGCAAATGGCATTTAGGAAATAATAATACTTCCAGCCCGACGAATAATGGATTTGATTTTAATGACGGGAATACAAATAATAATGATGGAAATCAGGGAGGGACGGTACAAACCGATCCGAAAAAAATATTTGATCTAACGAATAGGGCTATACAGTTTATCAGAGATGCAGTAGCCGATAATGTTCCTTTTTTATTACAGTTGTCTCATTACGCAGTACACAGTGATGTGGAAGCCGGGCAGGCCACTATTGATATTTATAATGATGCATCACAAAGACCTCCCGGTACCCGTCATAATAATGCCGAATACGGAGTAATGACCGAAGATACGGATGACGGTATCGGTCAATTGTTAGCCGAAATAACAACCTTAGGCTTAGATAATAATACTTATGTTATTTTTATTTCTGATAACGGAGAACAACTAAATTTAACTAGCAATACCCCTTTATCTTTTGGGAAAACTTTTATAAAAGAGGGAGGAATTCGTGTACCATTTATTGTTAAAGGCCCCAACATCATGCAAAATAGCTATTATGCAGAAGCTGTTGTCGGTTACGATCTATTTCCTACCATTGCAGAGTTAACAGGGAGTACTATTGCTTTACCTCCTAATTCAGATGGCCAAAGCATCGTTCCTTTGCTTACAGGACCCACTCCTTTTAGCAGGACAAAACCCATTTATTTTCATTCTCCTCATTACGACAATAATCCCAATAAAACACCTCGTTCTGCCGTCATAAATGGTACATATAAACTCATTGTGGAATATGAAAATGGGAGTATCCATCTATATGATCTTGCTACGGATATAGGAGAAAATAACGATCTGTCGACTATGCAAGCTACTTTAACCGGAAACTTGACCATTCAATTACGCGATCACCTTAAAGAAGTCAATGCTTCTATGCCGACATTAGACCCTGCACATACTGTTTTTCCGGGACATCTCCGGATGTAGATAGGGACGGATTAGATGATGTCTGGGAGTTTCGGGAGTTACTCTCGTATACCTACGGTCCAAATGATGACCCCGATAATGACAGTTATTCCAATATGCAAGAATTTATAAACGGAACTGACCCTTATGTAAATGAAGGAGCACTTAGTAATGAAGATTTTTTTAATGCAGCAACTGCCGTAACTATATATCCGAATCCTGTAAAAAAATCTTTTAATATTACTATAGATAACCGTTTTGATATTTCAAAAATTTCCGATATAAAAATTTATACTTCAAATGCTTCCTTATTATATCATACCACAACCTATGAGCAAATCATTAATGTAGAAGAGTTGAACTCAGGTCTCTATTTTATTAAAATAATAGTTGAAGGCTCTCATAATAACAAAAAGCATACTCATTGAATAAATGAGTTCATTGAAGATACTTTTAAAAATATGCTTTTTTGTTATCAACTTTGCAAAATTTTTTCTCGCAATATTAAAAATTCTCAATCAAAAGGGTATAAAATTTCATTATTTACATTTTTTGAAAATATTAACAAATTGACTGTCAATATATTAAAAACATGTTGTAATTTTGCGCCTGCAAAACAGAAAGTATTCTTTTATCAGAAAGTTTTTAATTTTAATAACCGTACTTTTATTATATACCGGTACGGTTAAAATTCCAAAAAGAGCAACAACAACGCACCGCGAAAATCCTCCTGTTGCTGTGTTGTTTCCTGTAGTAAGTACCATAGAAGTTCCTTACCGTTTGAATGATTTTACCGCATTTAAAGAAGCCATTGCTTTTAAAGAATCACAAGGAAAGTATGAAGTTGTAAATACTTTGGGATATTTAGGAAAGTACCAATTTGGAAAAGCTACTTTAAAGCGTTTTAAAATTTATGATACGGCTCAATTCTTAAAAAATCCCAAATTGCAGGAAAGTGTATTTTTAGCCTACTGTAAGGTAAATAAGTGGATTTTACGAAGAGATATTAAAAGATGTGTGGGTAAGACCATTAATGGTATTACCATTACCGAATCCGGTATTTTGGCTGCTGCACATTTGGGTGGAGCCGGCAATGTAAAAAAATATTTGAGAAATAATGGAACTCTTGATTTTTCTGATGCCTACGGCACCTCTATTGCTTCCTATATGAAAAAATTTGCAGGTTTTCATGTTTCTGACATTGAAGCAAATAGAAAAGCTAAAGTTTAATATAGTTTCAAGTTTGAAAGTTCCTATTTAAAAAGCTAAACATACCAAATAAGGTAGGCTTTACACGTTTAAACTTTTAAACTTTCTAACTTTTCAACTGTATTTTTTTGAGAAAACAACATCGCTTTTTTAAGTTTTATACCGGTAATTTCAAGTGATAAATTGGTATTATGATCTCTGAATAATAAAGATAGCCGGTCTCTTATGCAAATCAGGCTGATGCTGCTTCCATTCTTTTACGGTAAAGGTTTTTATATATTCTGACGGTAACGTAATATCTACTGCAATACACAACCTTGTATTTGGAGCTAACGTCGTTTTCAAATCCGAAAAGATTTTTTCATTTCTGTAAGGAGTCTCTATAAATAATTGAGATTGATTTTTCTCCTTGGACAAGAGCTCCAATGTTTTTATCGCTTTTTTTCTTTCGTTTTTATCTATCGGTAAGTACCCGTTAAAAGCAAAATTCTGCCCATTCATTCCCGAAGCCATTAATGCCATTAAAATAGAGGATGGCCCAACCAAAGGAATCACTTGTATTTCTTTTTCATGTGCTAATTTTACAATGGTTGCACCGGGGTCTGCTACGGCCGGAACTCCGGCTTCGGAAAGTAGTCCTATATGAATTCCCTCTTCACAAACATTTAAATACTCACTGGTCTCTATTTCCTCTGCATATTTATCTAACAACATAAAATGTAAACCGGGCTGGGATTTTTTAGGTGTAATTTTTTTTATAAATCGCCTGGCTGATTTTTCATTTTCTACAATATAGAAGTCAATTTGCTCAATAATTTTTTTTACGGCATAAGGTATTACTTCCAGAGGTTCCGTATCTCCCAAGGTAGTCGGAATTAAGTATAAGTTACCTTTCATCTTTGAGATGGAGTTTTAGTATTTCACATGCTTCGTCTAACATGATATAGACATGTTCAAAACCTTGACTTCCTCCGTAGCACGAATCTGGCACTTCTCTATTTTGATTTGGGTAAGATTGATTTAAAATCAAACTTACTTTTGCCATATCTTCTTTATTTCTTGCTCGCTGACCAGTTATATCTATATGATATTTTCCGGCTATTTCTACTGATCTTGGATCCGGCAATTCTCCTATGTGGTATCCGGCTGTACCTGCCGAGTCTACAAATATTTTTTCAGGGTCTATTTTAGATTTTAATATGCCTTCTGCCAGTGGAGAACGACAAATATTTCCCAAGCAAACCATCAATATTTTTTTCACTTGTTCGAATGATACGTAATTAAAAAGTTAGTTTTTTAGTAAGTTCCTCTACGTATTTTCTAAATTGCTTATCTGTTTCCGTAAGGTTATCAACCGTTTTACACGCATGTAATACGGTAGCGTGATCTCGTTGTCCTATTTGAGACCCTATACTTGCCAAAGAAGTTTTTGTCATTCTTTTGGCAAAATACATCGCTAATTGTCTTGCCTGAACAATATGCCTTTTCCGGGTTTTAGATTGCAGGGTTACCACATCCATATCAAAATACTTAGAAACTACTTTTTGAATGTAGTCAATAGACACTTCTTTTTTAGTATTCTTAACAAATTTATCTATAATTTGCTTTGCCAACTCCAATGAAAACTCCTTTCTGTTAAAAGATGCCTGGGCAATCATGGAAATAATAACTCCTTCTAATTCCCTAACATTCGATTTTATATTTTTAGCTATATATTCTATAATTTCATCTTTCATCTCCACACCATCTCTAAACAGCTTGTTTTGAAGTATGGAAATTCTGGTTTCATAATCCGGTGCTTGTAATTCGGCAGACAACCCCCATTTGAAACGAGATAACAACCGTTGTTCAATATCTTGCATATCAACCGGTGCCTTATCCGATGTAAGAATAACTTGTTTCCCATTTTGGTGTAAATGGTTGAAAATATGGAAAAACACATCCTGTGTTCCTGCTTTTCCGGATAAAAATTGCACATCATCGATCACTAAGACGTCAATCATTTGATAGAAATGAATAAAATCATTTCTTGTATTTGACTTTACGGAATCAATAAATTGCTGTGTAAATTTTTCCGAAGAAATATATAGAACGGTTTTTTCAGGGTATTTATCTTTTATGTCAACTCCAATAGCATGTACCAAATGCGTTTTACCCAAACCTACTCCGCCATAAATGAGTAACGGATTAAATGATGTCCCTCCGGGTTTATTTGCAACTGCCATTCCGGCAGATCTTGCTAACCTGTTTGAATCACCCTCAACAAAATTCTTAAAATTGTAATTGGGGTTTAATTGAGATTCTATCTTTACTTTTTGCAAGCCGGGAATTACAAATGGGTTTCTCAACTTCCTCTTATCTATATCAAAGGCAACCTCTACTTTTTGCGATTGTAACGGATCTCTGTTCGAGCTTGGAATTTTAACGATCTGAGGTTTGCTGCTGCTATACGTATTTTCCATACGCACATCGTAAATCAATTTGGCTTCCTGACCCAATTCTCTGACCAGCGCTACTCTTAGCAGTTTTATATAATGTTCCTCTAACCATTCATAGAAAAATTTACTGGGAACCTGTATGGTTAATGCTTCCCCTGATAATTTTGCAGGCTTAATAGGCTCAAACCAAGTTTTATATGCCTGTGGTTTAATATTATCTTTAATAAAAGACAAGCACTCGTTCCAAACTGATTGAGCAGTTTTAATCATTTAGATATATTGAAAAATTAATTGTTAGAGGTGGTTTAACACTATATAACAGCATCTCTCAAATAGCTCCACAAAAATGTAAATAAATTTTAGTATAAAAAAATGAAATTGCTATTGATTTTTAATTATTTTTTCCGTAACATGGGAACCGTAATGTTCAAAAATTTTGGTGAATTTTTCAACAAAAGCTAGGGTTAGATACGGTGAAACAGATCAGATGGGCGTGGTACACCACGGTAACTATGCACATTATTTTGAATTGGCCAGAACAGAATGGTTGAGGAGCATAGGTGTTACGTACAAAGACATGGAAAAAAAAGGGATTATGCTTCCTGTCGTTAAATTGTCTTTTACCTTTTTACGGCCTGCAAAATACGATGATTTGATCACTATTCATGTTTTCATAAAAAAACCACCTCTGGTCAAGATCACATTTGATTATGAAATCATTAATGAACAGGGAACATTATTGACCACCGGAAACTCCGTTTTGGCTTTTATGGATATGCAAACCGGAAAACCTATAAAGTGCCCGGATTATATTTCTAAAAAATTGATTTTCTAATTTTTGCTTATATTAAAAAAAACTGCCAACTAATAGAATACTGATAACAGCCAATACCATACCCATCCAGTTTTTTGTAGTTAACTTCTCCTTAAATAATAATAACCCAAATATTGTGGTCAGGACAACAATCCCGACATTATTTATGGTAAATGCTACTGCACTTTCCAGGCCTTCTGTTTGCAATGCTTTCAACAGATACACTATTGAGTAATAGTTAGGAACTCCTAACAAGATACCTCCCAGTATACTTTTTAACTGAAATTGAAATCTACCCTGAAAAATTTGTACCGATAAAAACAGGCATCCAAAAATAAATGCAAATAAAAAAGTGGTAATAGAAAAAGCAGGTATTGTTGCTGCCGAAACAAATTTTGCCTCAGTATATTTCAATACAGTATCTATAATTCCAGAACCTAAAAAAAGAAGGAAAGGAAATACAAAACCTTTTCCTTTTACAGTGCAGGCATTAATGTTAGAAGTTGTTGATAAATATACTGCCAGCAATGCCAGTATTATTCCCAGAATTTTTACATAACCAATAACTTCACTATATAAAACAAATCCGAAAATAATCGGAATCGCTACAGACATTTTACTTGCCACAGAAGCTACCGACAATCCGTTTCTTTGAGAGGTTACTGCCATTACATTAAAAATGGTAACAAACAGAATCCCTAAGAATAAAGCACTTATAAACCAAGGCTGTGAAGTAACTTCTGAAAAATTCAATGTAAGACCTGAGGTATGTATACCACATGTAAAAGCAACTAGGTAATTAACAACTATTGCCTGTAAAGTATTTATTTTATATATATTGAAAAGTTTGAAAATGACAAATAAACAACTTGAAATGCCTATACTAATTAGTAAATAAATCATCTCAAAATGGGTTTTTCTTTATCAAAGTAACAATATCTTCTGTCTCCGGATTAAGGTTCCAGACACACATCCCCAGTGCTTGAGCAGCATCCGTATTTTCAATCGTATCATCTATAAACAGGGTTTCTTTGACAAGTAAATTATTCTCATTTAACACAAACTTATAAATATCCGGATTGGGTTTTCTTAAATGAATCTCATAAGACAGGTAAAACTGTTCAAAACAGTTTTTAAACTCAGTGTACAATTCCATACCCCAGTTATCTTGAATCCATTGTATATGTAAATCGTTCGTATTGCTCAGTAAAAACAACCTATACTTTTTTGAAGCAGCTAATTCTTTAATGAATTTCATCCGCCGCTCCGGAAAATCCAGTAATACTGCATTCCAGGCATTGATAAAATGTGCTTTTGATATATACGGATATAAATCATGAAATGCAGTTACAAATTCGGAAGTAGTAATCAGGCCCATTTCATAATCAAAGTATATTGTATACATTTCATCTGTAAATTCCAAAACTCCAAATTGTCCAAGTGCCTTAGTAGTGGCCTGTTTATCCAAATTGATAAATACATCACCAAAATCAAAAATAATATTCTTAATCATTCTTATATATTCTTAAAACATCATTACCTATGTGTTCTTCTGATACTAAATTCCCGGAAAATACAGGTGCTTTTATTCCCTCTTTAAAAGTAATATCTCCTACAAATACATATACTGTATTCCAAAAATCGGCTTCAATAAATGATCGTAAGGTTTTAGCTCCTCCTTCTATAAGGACGGATTGTATATCCTTTCCATACAGGGCCTCACAAATTTGCCTCGGCACATCTCCCGAAAAATTGATATAACTGTATTCTAAAAATGTGCTCTTACTACTATTTGTTTCATTAACCATATCCGTAATGACAATAGTTCGCACGGACTGATCAAATACCTGTAATGCTCCGGGCAGCTTTAATTGCTTATCCAAAACAATTCTTATAGGGTTTATGCCTTCCCAATCTCTTACATTCAACTTTGGATTATCTGCCAGTACCGTATTCGTACCTACTAAAATAGCGTGCTCTTTTGCCCTCAATTTATGTACCAATTGTCTGGAATATGTATTCGTAATCCAGACTGGTTTTTGTATATCTTTATGTAAGGGAGCTATAAAACCATTTTTAGTTTCTGCCCACTTTAATATAATATAAGGGTGTTTTTTAGTATGAAAAGTAAAAAATCTGCTATGATGAGCTTTACACTCATTTTCCAAAACACCTGCAAGAACATTACATCCGGCTTGCTTCAGTTTTTCAATCCCTTTTCCGGCAACCAATTCATTCGTATCCAAACACCCAATGACTATATTGGGTATTTGATGACGGATAATCAGATCGGTACACGGTGGGGTTTTTCCAAAATGTACACAAGGTTCTAAGGTAACATACAAAGTAGCTTTGCGTAAAGATGATAAATCTTTTACGGAATGAATGGCATTTACCTCCGCATGATTTCCTCCGTACGGACTGGTATATCCTTCTCCTATAATACTGTCATTCAGCACAATAACAGCTCCTACTGACGGGTTGGGCTTTGTGGTTCCTATTCCATTTGCAGCCAACTCCAAACAGCGCCGCATGTATTTTTTATGTTGCACGAATTAGTTGATTTTTATCTGTTGAGTAACATCAATAGGAAATGTTTTAGCAAATCCTAGTGTTTTAAAATATAGATTCCCCTTGTATCGAACCTTTATGGATTTATTTAAAAAAGAATCTACCAATCCGCCCAGAATACCATTTTTATTATTCTCAAATACACGTTTAACAGGAATTTCCACAACCATCGGTATTGCAAATTTTTTTCTTGCCGGAACTTTGAACGGTCTTGAAGACACTTTTGCCAATCTTGCCCCATTCACCCAAACCTGAATACTATCCGTATAAAATTTCCCACCGATGTGGTTTGGGTTTTCAAAAAAAGCATCGGCTCCCAAAGTTACTGTTTTTGAATCTATAGCAATAAGCTTCACATTATCTACCTTTAGAAAAACAGGCTTCTTTTTTATGGCACAGCTAAAAATCAACAGTAACACCCCAAACAAAATAAGTGTTTTTTTCATCATTTTTTTCATTAAAAATTGGCTACATTGCCCTTGCAAAAGTACATTAATAAATGACACCTGAAGCCTATATTATCAGAGAAATTAAGCTTGAAGATAATCGCCAAATAGCTGCGGTAATTAGACAAGTTCTAATAGAAATGGGGGTTCCCAAAGTAGGTACGGCATATGAAGATACATCATTGGATGATATGTTTGAAGCCTATACTATCGATAGGGCAGCATATTTTGTTATCGTTCATAATGACACCATTATAGGAGGCTGTGGAATTGCACAGCTCGATGATTTTGGCAGCAATACCTGTGAATTACAGAAAATGTATTTCTTACCGGAAGCAAGAGGAAAGGGATTGGGAGCCAAAATGATTGCTATCTGCCTGACGAAAGCAAAAGATTTTGGTTTTGAGCAGTGTTACCTGGAGACCATGCCATATATGAAAGCCGCACAGAAATTATATAAAAAAAACGGCTTTGCTTTTATAGATGGCCCCATGGGAAATACAGGGCATTATTCTTGCAATGTCTGGATGATTAAACAGTTATGATTTTAAGAGATTACAGAAAAAAATTCTCCGAATCATTACGCCACATATATCCGTCAACGGAAATTGACACTTTTTTCTTTTTATTGACAGAAAATTATTTGGGATTACAACGAATTGACACAAGTCTCCGGCCTGATTTTCAAATAAATAACAAGCAACTAAATACATTAAATAATGCACTGAAAAGATTACAAAAAGAAAATCCTGTTCAGTATATTGTAGGCAAAACACATTTTTACGGATTCCCTTTTTTGGTCAACAGACAGGTATTGATTCCAAGGCCTGAAACTGAAGAATTGGTTGAATGGGTAATCCATGAGGTTGAAAGCGGAACGTCAGAAAGTCAGAAAGCAGAAAGTTGGAAAGTGGAAAGTGAAAAAAGAACAGGTAAGAATATGTCTGTTCTGGATATCGGAACCGGAAGCGGCTGTATTGCCATTACATTAAAAAAACACTTACCAAATGCTGCCGTTTCTGCCATTGATATTTCCAAAGAAGCCATTATCACCGCTACAAAAAATGCAAAATTAAACGATGTTTACATTCATTTTTTAGTATCGGATATTCTGACGACCCGGGAGCTTCCCGAAAAATACGATATTATGATTTCAAACCCTCCTTATGTGAGAATCTCGGAAATGGAAAAAATGAAAAATAATGTATTGCAAAATGAACCTCATCTCGCCTTATTTGTTGCCAATGATAATCCGCTCCTTTTTTATGATAAAATTGCGGATTTGGCAATATGTCATTTATCTGAAAGCGGAATTTTGTATTTTGAAATTAATCAATACTTAGGAAAAGAAATTATTGAATTACTAAAAGAAAAAGGTTTTTCAACCATAGTGCTGCGCAAAGATATATTTGGAAATGACAGGATGATAAAAGCTATTGTATGACTCCCACGTCTAAAAAGAAAAGGGTTTTTGCCGGAAAATAATGGTATTCGCCTATTTGAACTTACCGTAATAAAAATAGAATACTTATTTTTATACCATTAATTTTCAAGAAATAAGTTAGATAGTTTGAAAGTGGAAAGTTGTAAAGTGTAAAAGGAAAACACTGAGGAATAGCATTATTTTTTAAAAAAATCAAGATAAGTTCATTATATAAATACTAAAATCAACCTTTTGAAACTACAAAAATTTACTTTATTACTGGTCATTGTACTAACGTCTGCACTATCGCATGGTCAGCTAAAATCTACGTATAGCTTTAAAAAAGTTCAAAAAAAGAATCTTGTCAATGGAGCTGTAACCGGAGAAGAAAACATTGGGGATAATTGTACGCTAATTATCAGTAAACAAGAAGGTATTTATACATTTTCATATGAAAATTCAAATAATCTTCATTCGGAAATTCGTTTTAAAATTTCAAAAAAAAGACGTACAATAACCGCAACTATTATAGGTGATGATGATCCTCAAAAAATCAGTTATAATGTTACCAATTACTTAGACACTAAGGGTATCATTGAATTTGTTCCAAACGCTACTTATAAACATGCCTTCACGTATACTTTTCTAAATCATTCGAATTAGCTATTTTTTCCGTTTCTACTATCATACATAATGAACTCATGTAAATATAATTGTGTAAATGGAGACCATTATCAAAATACTTAAGTACCTGTTCGAATTGCGAATAGAAATCATAAACCTGCTGTTGCTTTTCATGATAGGGTTCTGCATCTGTAGCATATTAACATCTAAAAAGCTCAGGGTTTTTATTGGATTTTTATGGAGTGTATTTCTCTCGTTACAGCTGATTTCACTGTATTTTGTAAACACTTTTATAGGCTATCAGTTTTATGTACATTTTAATGTAAGAGATATTACTGCAATGCTGGGAGTCTACAACCTGCAAATTATTGTTTTGTCCTTTATTTTTTTCACCATTTTTTTTCTTTTTTATGATTCAAAAAAACTTATTCGATTCTTTATTCGAAAAACGCTTAGGTTCAAAAAAATACACGCAGCCGTCAGTTTTAAATTCATTTTTATTTTTATATCCGTTCTTTCTTTGTATTTTATGAGTAGTAAAGGAGGAATTATTCATACCAGCGCAGAACTCATTTCCATGCTTACCGTGAAAGAACAAGAAATACATACCACACTAAATAAACTCGGAATTACCGCATATACCTTTCCTAAAGATTTGGAAGTAAAAAAAGGTAAAAATATCATTGTACTTTCATTAGAGTCATTAGAGAGAGGTTATTTGGAAGGAAGCTTGTCACATCTTACTCCAAACCTTAATGCATTAAAGAAAAAATGGAATTATTATCCTATGGAACAAAACTCGGGAAGCGGATGGACCAGTGGTTCCTTATATACATACCTGACAGGATTTCCTGCCCATTTCGGCATTCACGGAAATGATATATTCCAAAAGGCATATCATTCGAATATTACGGGAATCAGTCATATTTTTCAAAAAGCAGGATATAAAATGACTTATATATCTTCTTCTGATGCCGAATTTTCAGGGACACAGGAATTGCTACATACGTTTCAAATCAAGCGAGTGATAGATCAATCTTTCCTGGGGGAAAAATTCAGAGATAAAGATTTGTTTGAAGAAGCTAAAAAACAAATCCGACATCACACTTCTATTAACGAACCATATGTACTTTTTTTAGCTACCGTAGATACCCATTTTCCAAATGGAATTTATGATGAGCGTATGGAAAAATACATTTCTCCAAAAGCAACAGATTTGCAATTTATGGTGGCTTCGTTAGATTATATGATTGAAGATTTTATTAACTACCTGGAACAAGAAAACCTGCTGTCTGACACTGTAATCTATATTTTTCCGGATCATCTGAAAATGGGCAGCCCTGTTATTTTTGACGATCACAGCAAAAGAGGGCTTTATATACTTACTAATGCAGATGGCAAAAGCCTTACAAAAACGGACAATCTTTACCAAATGGATTTACCGAATATTATTTTGGACGGAGCAAACATATCACACAATGCCAGCTTTTTAGCAGACTATATCTCAGGGAATAAATCCCTGTTCATAAAAGATCACATTCAAGAATTAACTGCATTAAACATTGCCGGAATAAAACGATTTCACGCTTCTCAATTCACCCCGTTAAAAATCAGTAAAAACTATGAGTACTATAAAAAAGATACCACAAGATATATAGCACATGCCGGAGGGAAAATTGGAAATTACACCTATACAAACGCTTTGGAAGCTTTAAACAGTAGTTATCAAAACGGCTTGCGCCTTTTTGAATTGGATATCATTAAAACAAAAGATCAAAAATTTGTAGCTGCTCACGATTGGGATCATTGGGCAGAAATCACAAACTATAAAGGCAGTCTTCCTGTTACGGAAAGTGAATTTTTAAAACATCCTCTCAGGGGGAAATACACCCCGATGAATATGGAGCGTATCAATAAATGGTTTTTAGAACACCCCGACGCTATTTTGGTAACTGATAAAATAAATACGCCCAAAGAATTTTCCGAACAATTTACGGATAAAAAAAGATTAATGATGGAGCTTTTTAGTTGGGAGGCCGTTAAGGAAGGTATAGCCGCAGGCATAAAACCTGTTGTGTCACAAAGTGTGTTAGAAAATTTAGGAAGTGGTGCAGTTGAAAAACTCAAAAAAAATAATATCCGTCATATAGCGGTTTCACGGACTTTTATTGCCGGAAATATGGATGTATTAAAAAGATTGAAAGCCCATAACATCAAAGTATATGCATATCATTTGAATTTCAGCCCCGGAAAAGATGAAAAATACGTCACAAAATATGAAATGGATGCCATCTATGGAGTTTATGCAGATACCTGGTCTTTTAACGAACCTTAAAAAAGCCTTTTCAAACCCTGCAAATCTTTTACATTTGTAATATGCGAATTGATATCATTACCGTAGCACTGGCATTACTGGAAAGTCCTTTTAATCATTCCATCATCCAACGAGCAAAAGATAAAGGGTTGGCAGAAATCCATATTCATAATTTAAGAGATTATGGGCTGGGAAATTACAAACAAATTGACGATACTCAATTTGGAGGTGGTGCCGGCATGGTTTTGATGATAGAACCCGTTTCAAAATGTATGGATGCCTTACTGGCAAAGCGAAATTATGATGAGATCATCTATATGACTCCGGACGCAAAAACATTAGATCAACTCACTTCAAATACCCTTTCCTTAAAAGAAAACATCTTAATTCTTACAGGACATTATAAAGGAGTTGACCAACGTATTCGAGACAGTTATATTACCAAAGAAATCTCTATTGGCGACTATGTGCTGACAGGTGGCGAATTGGCTGCTGCGGTTTTGGTTGACAGTGTGGTACGGCTGATTCCGGGAGTCATCAATGACGAAACCTCTGCGCTTACAGATTCTTTTCAAGACAGTTTATTGTCGCCCCCCGTATATACAAGACCTGCAGATTATAAGGGTATGAAAGTTCCTAAAATCTTATTGTCGGGAAATTTCCCTAAAATTGAAGAATGGCGCTCAAACAAAGCACATGAACGAACACAACAAATAAGACCGGATCTGCTAGATGAATAAATTTTTGATGCTTATAAAAAAACATCCTGCGTTGAGTTGGGTTTTAGGATTTCAACTGTTTCGTTTTTTCCTTTTACCGTTTATGGGTTTAATGCCGCAAGATGCCTACTATTATATGTATGGTCAAAATTTATCACTCTCTTACTTTGACCATCCGGGCATGATCGGCTATCTATTAAGGATCTTTACCAATATTTTTGGTCCATCTGTTTTTACTATAAAATTTGCCGACTTTTCGATAACTTCATTGACTATCTTCTGCTTTTACAAATTAGCATCCTTTTTCCTATCGCAGCAGAAACTATGGCGAAGCACGGTATTATTGGTTTCTACTATTTTTATCTCAATACTCTCTTTCAATTCAACGCCCGACGTACCGCTACTTCTGTTCTGGACATTAAGCATCCTTTGCTTGTACAAAGCCGTTTTTGACCGTAAAAAGTGGTTTTGGGTTCTAGGTGGAATCGTCATGGGACTGGCTTTTGATAGTAAATACACAGCTCTGCTACTACCGTTTGGCCTATTAGTTTTTCTTATTTTTTCCAACTCATACAGAAAGCTTTTATTATCACCCTGGTTATATATTTGCTTAATCATTTCTGCTATCATGACATTTCCTGTTTGGTGGTGGAACTATCAGAACGAGTTTGTATCTTTTGCTTTTCAATCTTCAGTCAGAACTGACTCTATCAGCAGGTTCCGGATAAAACCAAAATTATTTTTTGGAGCTGTCGGACACCAGTTATTTTTATTGCTCCCTGTTCTATTTAGTGTGTTCATTATTTTTTCATATAAACATGTAAAAAAAGCGATTACAAAGTTTAAACTACCCTCTCAAAAAACCCTTTTTCTACTGGCGTTTTTTATTCCTACATTTTTCGGATTCTTTTTAATCACGCCAATTTACTGGGTAAAACTAAACTGGATGATGCCCTCCTATATTACAGGAATCATTATTGCCGGAATGTATATCAGTAAAAAGTTAATAAAGGCTCAAATGATCATTTCCATTATTTTTCATCTCGCTTTGGCAGGTCAGGTGATTTTCTTTTTTGTTCCCATAAAAAGCGATGATACCTGGGTAGGGTGGAGAGAACTTTCCGTTGAAATAAAAAAATTACAAAATAAGTATCACCAACCGTTCTTATTTTCTATGGATGGTTATAAAACATCCGCCGTACTGCGATTTTATTTAAATCAAAAAGTATACGCTCAGAATATTGCTGGTATCGAAGCGTTGCATTTTGATTATATGGACGATGATTTAAAGGTTTTGGAAGGCAAAAATGCACTCTTTATCGACTCTGATAAACGATTTAAAAACAAACTTCAAAATGGTACAATAAATCCTGATATTAGAAAGCATTTTGCATCAATCCAAGAGTTGACACCTATTATTGTTAATGAAGGAACTGCAAAAGCCAGAAAATTCTGGGTTTTTTATTGTACTAATTATCAACCGGAAAAATAATTTTATATACTAAAATTAATTCCTAAATTTGCACTCACAAAATTAACCGATGACGATAACCGTGAATGTTAGTTTTACTTAAACCATAAATTCAAAAAAATGGAATCTTTAGTAACGTTTGTTCAAGAAGAATTTGTAACAAAAAAGGATTTACCGGAATTTTCCTCCGGAGATACCATTACGGTATACTATGAAATTAAAGAAGGAAACAAGACACGTACCCAGTATTTTAAAGGAGTAGTCATTCAGAAAAGAGGTAGCGGTTCGTCAGAAACATTTACTATCAGAAAAATGTCCGGTACTATAGGAGTCGAGAGAATCTTTCCCGTAAATCTACCTGCTATTCAGAAAATAGAAGTGAACAAAAAAGGCCGGGTACGCAGAGCACGTATATACTACTTTAGAGAGCTAACAGGTAAAAAAGCCAGAATTAAAGAAAAAAGGAGCTAGGGTTTACTTAGTAACCGGGTAGTAAAAATTAGTATTTATTAAAAAAAATAATGAAAATGGAAAATTACAAAGCCGACTTAAATAAAAGATGGGATTATGAAAATGTATTCTACTTGACTTGTGAAACGGGTAGGTTAGGTAAGTTTTTAAATCATCTGGAGATCTATAAAAAAATAATTGACCTTCCCGGAGATGTGTTGGAGTTTGGCGTGTATAAAGGAAGCTCTATTGTTAGATTAATTTCATTCAGAGATTTATTAGAACATAGTAGTTCCAGAAAAGTTGTAGGCTTTGATGCTTTTGGAAAATTTCCTCAAGATTTATCTCTTAAAAATGATAAGGATTTTGTTGAATCTTTTGAGAATACAGGCGGGTTTGGTATTAGTAAACAAGAATTAGAATTTCATTTTGAAAATAAAAAAACCAAGAATTATGAACTTGTAGAGGGAGACATTAAAGATTCATTACCAACCTACATAAAAAATAATTCATCATTAAAAATTGCATTACTTCATATTGATGTAGATGTATATGAACCAACTAAAATAATATTAGAAAATCTTTGGGATAAAATTGTCCCGGGAGGGGTTTTAATGATCGATGATTATGGAACTGTTGAAGGTGAAACTAAGGCGGTAGATGAATATTTTCAAAATAAAAGCGTAGTATTAAATAAACCAAAATATTATCATATCCCCTCTTACATTATAAAGAAATAAACGAACATCAACAAAAAATAAGCCTCATTAAACAGGGGGTTATTCAAATCGTTGTTGTACTCTCTCTCAACAATTAAAACATAGAGGTCGCTTCTATGAAGTTAAAAATAGTAATTAGTCACAAAATAGTAATATATTCCGTATTGAAATTGATTTGGCTTCAAATTTCTTCCTTCTCGAAAATTTTAAATCCTCAAAATCAACAGGTTATTCCAGTTGAAAATGTTCTTCGGGCGTCGAACTTTTTCGCCAAATCAATTTTGCAAAGATCTCAAATAGTTAATTAAATTAATTATGTAACTTAGAATTTCTTTATCTAAAAGGAAATGAAAAAAATAGGAATCCTCTTGTTATTTATAACAAATACACCGCTACTTATAGCACAAAATAATTTTGGAATTTTATTTCCAACACCTACACAACGAATACAAAAATGCAGTTATTTTACCCGGGTTTTTAAGCAAAAACCCAAAGAAGTCCGCTTTGGGATTAAAGTGGTAGACAATCGGTTGTATTTTGAAGTGAATGATAAAAAGTGGTTCGATCAGTTGTTTAAAAAATCCGGAGACGGAATGGCTATTGATGTGGTATCAAAGCAAAGATATGATTGTGGTATTGAGACGGTTCCAAAACAACAAATAAAAGGAAAACTGTTAAAACCCGTATATGCAAAAAAATTGCGAAAAGGATTAAGACCGACAAAAGGTAAATCATACAGGGTCAGGGTAGGAACATTACCTGCAAATACTAATGTAAAAGAAACAGAGTTTAATATTTTATTCTTAAATAACAAAACACTCTGTCAATACTATTGGGTATATGATTTTGAATCATACCCTCTGGATTTATTAGATATGGGAATGTATTTGGATTCTCTTACCTATGATGTTAAAAAAGTAGCGAGCATACAGGACAAATTTGTAATGAAATACAAAACTCTGACGTTTACCATTTCTTTTGAAAAAGATAAATCCGAGTATGCCCCGGAAGATATAAGACCTTTATATGATTCACTACGACTTACGGATTTTAATATTAAGAAAGTAAAAATCAGGGCTTATTCATCTGTAGAGGGAACTTTGAAAAGGAATATAGAACTACAGGAGCAAAGAGCAGAAAGCATTGTAAAAGCATTACAATCTTTTCAAAAACCTGTCATTATAAATGACATAGAATCATCGGAGAACTGGGTAGAATTTTTGAATGACATTTCCGGCACAAAATACGAAAACTTAAAAACACTTAGTAAAAAGCAAGTTCGAAAAAAAATAGTAGGAAAACTCTCCGATGCATTGGAGTTGTATTTGAAAAACCACAGAAAAGCTGTTGTTACTCTGGAATTAGATAAAAAAGACAAATACAAAGAAATGACTCCGTCGACACTGGTAACACTTTTCAACAATGCGATAACAGATGATAAAATAGAAGAAGCACTGGCAATACAGAATTCGATTTTTGAAAAAATAAAAGGCAAAGAAACATCTCCGGATGTTTTAACTAAAATGGCAGTTCCCAAACAGTTAAAATACATTTCTGTTTTAAATAAGAATAGCATTTTTAAGTTTAAAATGAATCCTCGTCAGGTGCTCATCGTAACGAATGAGCTATTGCAATTAGAGAAACTCGCACCAAAAGACAAAAAGATAAAATATAATCTTGCCGTATTAAAGTTCAGGCTGTGGAGATACCATCATAAATCGACTAGTGAACAGGAAATAGAAACGTATATTGGAAATCTCAAAAATTATGATATTGCGCAACCTTTAATAGACCGGATGCTTGTTAATTTTCATATTATAAAAGCCGGAAAATGGATGCAAAAAAGAAACTATGCAAAGAAAGATATTTCCATAAAATACATACGGAATAATTACCGCAAGTTTCCGCTTACAAATTATGATTACTTAAGTTTAGCGCAATTTTTCTCGTATTATGGAAATGTAGATGCTGCCATAGTGCTATTAGACGAAAAAGCAAGAGAAGCATTACAATTGATGAGAACTTATTATTCTACTATTTAAACCTAACACTGATCAACAAAAAATTAATACAGTCCCCTGATTATAGAACCGTCATGTTAAATTCAATTAATAGTAACCGGCAACGGTTCTGCAAACTCTTTAATTCCATTTTTGACGGTGGTGTAACTTTCCAGTTGCTGGAAAACGAATACTTAAGAAAAACTTATTGTGAGAACTGTGATAAAGAGTAATGAATCTTTGTGTTTATAAAATGGCTTCTGAAAATGTGCTATAACTTCCGGATTATTTCAATACCTTAATAGAAGATACCTTTATCAAACAAAATAGGAATAGTTTCTATAAGGATTTCCTTGATGCATATTTTATTTTTGCCTTAGCATTATTTTGAATTATAGCCAACTAAAAGAGGGTTTTTGAGTAAACTTTTATAAAAAAATCAAATTCATTTGAAAAACTTGTATCTTTAAGATTCAAAATATACCACTCATAAAAAAGCGACCAAATAGCCGCTTATAAATGTTTTCACAACGGAATCATCCGTTATTGTGAAATCTTACAGAAATGTAGCTCAAAATTAAGAAAAATAATTGAAACCCGGTTATGGTTTAATTTTTTAAATATAAATTAAATGAAAAAAACTCTCGGACTAGACTTAGGAACTGCTTCAATTGGATGGGCTTTTATCCATGAGGCTGAA
The DNA here is from genome assembly GCA_014075215.1 of Flavobacteriaceae bacterium. NCBI lineage: Bacteria > Pseudomonadati > Bacteroidota > Flavobacteriia > Flavobacteriales > Flavobacteriaceae > Flavobacteriaceae bacterium. The sequence continues at coordinate 1,151,306 of CP046177.1, read as the reverse complement.
AATGATCAGGAAACGTCAAAAATTATAAAAACAGGTGTACGCATTGTCCCTTTGACAAAGGAAGAAAAAGATGAGTTTTCCAAAGGAAATGCTTTGTCAACAAATCTGTCCAGAACCCAAAAAAGGGGAGCAAGACGTAACAATCAACGTTTTAAGCAAAGAAGAGACAAATTAATAAGTATCTTAAAAGATATTGGTTTCATTAAAAATACGAATGATTTGCTAAGTACCAATTCTTTGGATTTATATCAAAATAGAGCAATGGCTGCCACATCTAAGATTGAAAAGAAGGAGTTGGCAAAAGTTCTGTTTCTTTTAAATGGTAAAAGAGGTTTCAAAAGTAATAGAAAAGCGAACAGTGAAGCTACCGATTCAAACTATTTAGCCGGAATAACCGAAAGAGATCAAGAACTATCGGATAGAGGTATTACCGTAGGACAGAAATTATATGAACTTTTACGGATAAACCCGTTAGCACGTTTGAGGGGGAGGATTTACTCAAGAAGCAGCTATTTGAATGAATTTGAAACCATATGGAAAGAACAAGCCAAACATTATCCGGAACTTACCGAAAGTTTAAAAGAGATTATTAGAGATACTATTATTTTCTATCAACGGGATTTAAAATCTCAAAAAGGATTACTGTCAGAATGTGAGTTTGAAAAAAATCATAAAGTTATTCCGGTTTCATCACCGTTATTTCAGGAATTTCGTATCTGGCAGCGTTTGCATGATATCGATATCAAAGACAGGTCTTCTAATAAACATATACTTACTCATGAGCAAAAAAAAGTGCTGTTTGATAAGTTGCAGGAAGTCCCAAAAATGACAAGTACTCAAATCTTAAGAGCGTTAGGGCTTAACACAAAAGAATACAGTATAAATTTTGACAAGATAGACGGAAATACCACCAGATTTGAGCTTGTGAGTATTTTTAATCGTTTAGGTTACGACACCCTTGATGTTTTAGATCTCGATATTTATCAAAAAGGGAATGATTTTGATAAACAGCCGGTTATGCAATTATGGCACTTGATTTATTCGGCAAAAAGCAACGAAAATCTAATTAAAAATCTAAAACTGAAATTTGCTTTTAACGAAGAACAGGCCAGTGAAATTGTCAGTAAGATTAATTATACATTGCGCTACGGAAGCCTGTCATCGAGAGCCATTAGAAAAATTCTGCCACATATGGAGAGAGGGTTGAATTATTCGGATGCTTGTAAGGAGGCCGGATACAATCATTCAAAGGCATTAACAAAAGAAGAAAACGAAAGCCGGATACTTTAGGACAGACTGGAACTACTCAAAAAAAATAGTTTACGGAATCCGGTAGTTGAAAAAATCCTAAATCAATTAATCAACCTTGTCAATAAAATTACGGAAGATCAGCATTTGGGAAGGCCTGATAAAATTCGTATAGAGCTGGCCAGAGGTCTCAGAATGAATGCCAAAAAACGAAAGGAGTCAACCAAAAAAATAGCTGATGCTACCAGGAAAAATGAAACAATAAGAAAACGACTAAAAGAAGAATATCACATTCCCCGCCCAGGCAGGAACGATATTATTAAATACAAACTGGCAGAAGAGACCAATTGGCAGTCCTTATATTCGGGTAAACAGATTAAATCTTCCGAATTATTTACGAATGCTTACGAAATTGAACACATTATTCCGAAATCCAGAATGTATGATGATTCTTTTATGAATAAAACATTATGTGAATCAAGGCTTAATAGGGAAAAATCCAATCAAACCGCTTATGATTATCTAAAGAGTAAAGGCGATGAAGCTTTCAACAAGTATGTGAGTAGTATCAAGGACAATAAAAAGATACCCAAACCCAAACAAGAGAAACTATTAATGGGAGCTGATAGAATACCTGATGATTTTATTAACAGACAACTAAGTGAAACTCATTATATTACAAAAAAAGCAAAAGATCTGCTGTTGTCCACATGCAGGAATGTTACGGTAACCTCGGGAACTATTACAAATCTCTTAAAAGAGCAATGGGGTTTAAAATATGTATTGGAGGAACTAAACCTTGAAAAATATCGAAATATAGGCCAAACGGAACATCGGGATATTAAAACCAATGGAGGACAGTTTAAATCTGTGGAGCGGATTTTCCGTATCGATAAATCCGGAAACAAAATTTTTTGGAGTAAAAGAGATGATCATCGTCATCATGCTTTGGATGCTATTATCGTTGCTTTTACCAGGCCAAAATACATACGGCACCTCAATACGCTTAATGCTACTTTTGAAGAGCGTTATCAGGGAGGAAAAGATCTGTTAGCAATAGCTGCACAGTCTTTTGATCCGCCCCGGCAACACCTGCGACAGGATATTTTGAAGTCTTTGTCACAAACACTGATCTCTTTCAAACGGAAAAATAAAGTAGTTACCAGCAACAAAAACAGGACAAAAACAAAAATTAAATGGCAAGAAAATATACAAATCACTCTAACCCCCAGAGGGCAACTCCATAAAGAAACTGTCTATGGAAATATCAAAAGAATAAAAGAAACAGCAGTGAAGTTAAATAGCCGTTTTGATACGGAACAAACTCAGCTTATTGTCAATAGTAAAGTTAAGAATTTGGTTGAATTACATTTGGAAAAATTTGATAATGACCCCAAAAAAGCATTTTCGGCAAAATCGTTAAAAACAACCCCTGTAATTTACAAAGGAAATATCCTGGAAAAAGTGCAATGTTATGAAAACATATATGTAGTAAGAAAAGAGGTTGATGATCAGCTAAATATTGAAAATGTAATTGACAAGGGCATTAAGCGAATTTTAGAACAACGGCTTGATCAATTTGAAGGAAATAAGAAAAAAGCGTTCTCTAACCTGGAACAAAACCCGATCTATATGAATAAGGATCAAAATATTCAAATAAAGCGGATAAGAGTCAAATCCAGGTATTCTGATTTGATCGATATTGGAAGAGGATACGTCAACCAGGGTAAAAATCACCATATAGCATTATATGAAGATAAAGAGGGTAAAATTCACGGAGAGAAAATCACCTATTTGGAAGCTGTGGAAAGGGTAAAACAAAATCTTCCCATAGTAAAAAAACAGCATGAGTCAAAATGGAAATATCTATACCATCTTCAGATAAATGATTATTTTGTTTTTTTTGATGAAAAATTGACATCTGACACAGACTTACTGGATGAAAATAAATATTCTCTGATAGTCCCTAAGCTGTGGAAGGTACAATCCTTATCTATACTTGGAAGTGGTACGCCTTACCTTGAATTTACACATCAATATGCAACTGAGATTGATAAGAAAAATCCTGCAAACTATAAACGGATCACTACCTATGCAAATTTAATAGGCAAATGTCAGAAAGTGCAGGTAAACTCTTTGGGTAAAATTATAAAGATCGGTGAATATTAAAGGATGATAAAGCGAACTTTATTTTTTGGAAACCCAACCTATTTAAGTACCAAAAATCAACAGTTGGTTATATGCTACCCCGGGGAAGAAAAACCTGTTAAAACCATTCCTATAGAAGATATTGGAATAGTAGTCATTGAACACCCGCAAATTAACATTACAAACGGGCTTTTAAGTAAACTGATCAAAAACAAAGCAGCAGTTATCAGTTGCGATGAGTTCCACTTACCTGTTAGTTTGCAGCAACCTCTGGTTGGGCATAGTGAGCAAACGGAACGTATGAAGTATCAATTAAATGCCAGTTTGCCTTTAAAAAAGAATCTTTGGCAACAAACCATTAGTGCAAAAATTTTAAATCAGGCTAATTTCCTTGTTAAGAAACACATTCCGGCCAGGAAATTATTTAAATGGGTAACTGAAGTTAAAAGCGGAGACATTGAGAATCATGAAAGTAGAGCTGCCGTGTATTATTGGAAGCATATTTTTGGAATAGACGGGTTTATCAGATATGCACAAGGCGAACCTCCAAACAATTTGCTCAATTACGGTTATGCCATTTTAAGAGCCATTACAGCCAGAGCTTTGACCGGATCGGGAATGTTACCTGCAATTGGCATATTTCATCGTAATAAATATAATGCGTTTTGTCTGGCTGATGATATTATGGAGCCTTACCGCATTTATGTGGATGTATTGGTTGACAATATTTTACAATCCGGAAATCCTTATCATGAATTGGATACATCGTTAAAAACGCAATTATTGAAATTGCCCGTTACGGATGTTGTAATTGATGGGAAGAAAAGTCTCCTGATGGTCGCTATGAGCAGAACTACCAATTCTTTATATGATTGCTTTACAGGTGTAAGCAGGAAATTGTTATATCCGATATTTGAATAAATAAAATATGGGAACGAATTATTTTTCACGATTAAACCAATATAGAAGTATGTGGGTTTTGGTATTCTTTGACCTTCCGACGGAAACAAAAAAAGACAGAAAAGCGGCCGGGAATTTTCGAAAGAAGCTCCTGACTGACGGATTTACAATGTTTCAGTTTTCAATTTATATGCGCTTTTGCGCCAGTAGAGAAAATGCCGAAGTACATACCAAGCGAGTAAAACGAAGTTTACCGGAATATGGGAAAGTAGGAATACTACAAATTACGGATAAGCAATTTGGAATGATACAACTCTTTTACGGAAAAAAACCTACAGCATTAGAAAAACCTGCTCAACAATTAGAATTATTCTAAACCCGCTATTGTTTTTTTATTTAATTTTAAAAATAACATCCAGTATATCAGAGAATTAACCTCTGATAAACTGTGAATGCTATGTAAAAATACAATTCTGCAAGCAATTCACAACTTTGATGGCTCAAAACATCACCACCTAAATACTGTGAATGCTATGTAAAAATACAATTCTGCAAGCAATTCACAACAATCCTGTTTTTGCTAAATCACCGAGTTTTACTGTGAATGCTATGTAAAAATACAATTCTGCAAGCAATTCACAACATTGTCGCGATGATATTGTCAATAACACTCACTGTGAATGCTATGTAAAAATACAATTCTGCAAGCAATTCACAACTAACTCCCATCATACATCAAGTAGATGTTTACTGTGAATGCTATGTAAAAATACAATTCTGCAAGCAATTCACAACGCATATACTTTTATAAATTATATATAATGGACTGTGAATGCTATGTAAAAATACAATTCTGCAAGCAATTCACAACAAGTTGTTTCTGAGATTGAATTAGATCCTAACTGTGAATGCTATGTAAAAATACAATTCTGCAAGCAATTCACAACCGTTAATTCCAGTAGTATTTTCTGCCAATAACTGTGAATGCTATGTAAAAATACAATTCTGCAAGCAATTCACAACTTTAAGTAGGATTTTGTGTATTCCATAGTACTGTGAATGCTATGTAAAAATACAATTCTGCAAGCAATTCACAACTTATACCCGTAATTGGTTTTTAAATCTTCAACTGTGAATGCTATGTAAAAATACAATTCTGCAAGCAATTCACAACTCTCCAAATCTGATTTAGTTAAGGAACTTGACTGTGAATGCTATGTAAAAATACAATTCTGCAAGCAATTCACAACAGGACAAATGAAAATGCTAAAAGAAGCAGGACTGTGAATGCTATGTAAAAATACAATTCTGCAAGCAATTCACAACGCATTAGCCGGACTTATTTATTTTGTAATTACTGTGAATGCTATGTAAAAATACAATTCTGCAAGCAATTCACAACCTCCTGTCTTGAAGAGAGGTTTTTAAAGAACGATATATAACCTTTTACAACCGCAACAACTCTTCAATAAAATCGCGTTTGTTAGATAATCTCGGCACTTTGTGTTGTCCTCCTAATTTTCCTTTCTGTTCTAACCAGGAGTAAAACAACCCCGTTTTTGCTTGATGAATTACAGGCATTGCCAATGTCATGTTTTGATAACGTTTTGCTTTATAGTCAGAGTTAACAGCCTGTAAAGCATTGTCTAACGCTTCGGTAAAATAAGCCATGTTTTCCGGCGTTTCATTAAATTCAATCAGCCATTCATGCCCCCCTTCCCGATCATCTTTCATAAAAACAGGAGCCACCGTATAATCCGTAATGGAAGCATTGGTCTTTTTACAAGCCTGTTTTAATGCTTCTTCGGCATTTTCAATAATCAGCTCTTCCCCAAAAACATTGATGAAATGCTTGGTACGCCCCGTTATTTTTATACGATGCGGGCGTAAGGAAGTAAATTTTACGGTATCTCCAACTAAGTAGCGCCAAAGCCCGCTATTGGTAGTAATCACCACTGCATAATTGATATTCTCTTTTACTTCTGATAATGGAATCGCATCTGAGTTTTCACCGTCATAGGCACTCATGGGAATAAACTCATAAAAAATACCGTAATCTAACATCAACAGTAACTCGTCAGAGGTATTTCTGTCCTGAATAGCAAAGAACCCTTCGGAAGCATTGTAAATTTCATAATACCTAAAATCTTTTTTCGGAATCAATTTATAATACTGCTCTCTATAGGGGCTAAAGTTTACACCTCCGTGAAAATATACTTCCAGATTTGGCCAAACTTCCAAAATATTATTTTTCCCCGTTTTTTTCAATACCCTGTTTAGCAAAACCAGCATCCAGGAAGGAACCCCTACCAAGCTTGTAATATTCTCATGTATCGTTTCATTCACAATGGCTTCCATTTTAGCTTCCCACTCACTCATCAATGCTGTTTCCTGACTTGGTGCCGAACTAAAGTCGGCCCAAAAAGGCATATTCTCTATAATAATGGCTGATAAATCTCCAAAATAAGAATTGTTATCCTTATAAATTGCAGAACTGCCACCTAACCGCAGTCCTTTTCCGGTAAAAAGTTTTGCATCTTCATTGCTGTTAATATACAAACACAACATATCTTTCCCTGCTTTCAAATGACAATATTCAATGGCTTCATCGCTTACGGGAATAAATTTACTTTTTGCATTAGTGGTTCCGCTGGACTTTGCAAACCACTTAATAGGCGTTGGCCAAAAAAGATGCTGCTCACCTTTTCTACAACGTTCAATCAGAGGTTCTATACTTTCATATTGCTGAACAGGTACGCTACCGGCAAAATCGACATAGCCTTTCATTGAAGCATAATCATATTGTTTACCAAATTCCGTATTTTTTGCCCGATCTATTAAACCCGACAACAATTCTTGTTGTACATCATTAGGGGATTTAATAAATAATTCTATTTGATGCTTTCTTTTTTTAAGAAACCAGGAAATGATAGAATTTACAAAAGGAACTGGCATTTTTTATTTAGTTACTATAATTTTATGCTAAGTTTGTTATAGCATTTTACGAAGCTAAAAATAGTAAAATCTTTTATATGGAATATCAGGGAGTATTAAAAAAAATGGCAGCGGAAAATGGTGCTGAGATTCAATATTATTTAGATATGAAAACTGATTTTTTAAACATGAATCAGTTACTGGGCAGCCATATAAAAATGCGTTTTATTACGTACGAATGTTTACATTGCCATCTGGAAAGAGAGATATACAGACAAGGGTTTTGTAAAACTTGTTTTTTTGAAACTCCTGATGCGGGAGATTGGATTATGAAACCCGAATTAAGTACCGCGCATTTGGATATAGAGGATAGAGATCTGGCATATGAAAAATCAGTGCAACTACAGCCTCATGTTGTATATTTAGCTAATTCCAGTAATGTAAAAGTAGGGGTAACAAGAAAAACACAAATCCCCACAAGATGGATAGACCAAGGAGCACACGAAGCTATGGAAATTGTAGAAGCTCCAAACAGGTATTTGGCCGGTATCACAGAGGTAGCTTTAAAAGAACATGTCGCGGATAAAACAAATTGGAGAAAAATGTTACGAAATGATACGAAAGATGTTAACTTAGCAGATTGGCAACAAAAATTACGACCTTTTATCCCCGAAGAGGCTCAAGAGTACATTATTGAAAATAATACGGAAATCGAACTTCATTTTCCGGTACATCAATATCCGGAAAAACCTAAAAGTTTAAATTTGGTTAAAGAGCAAACATATACGGGAAAATTAGTTGGGATGAAAGGACAGTACTTGATTTTTGAAGACCAAACGGTTTTTAATATAAGAGCTAATGAAGGGCTTGTGATTAATTTGAAAATGTAACAATGAATTAATGTAACAATGAACTGATGTAGCGATGAATTAATTTGAGAATTGTTTTGAAATGGTATCGCTTTTAACTTTATCACTTAAAGATGTCCGATTCTGATTTTTTAAAAGTTGCCTTGGCACAAATAGCTCCGGTTTGGCTACACAAAGAACAAACCATTCAAAAAATTGAAAACGCAATGAAAGAAGCAGTAAAAGAAAATGCGGAACTGATTGTTTTTGGAGAAGCTTTATTGCCCGGATATCCTTTTTGGATAGCATTGACAAACGGAGCGCAGTTTAACGCAACAGTGCAAAAAGAAGTGCACGCACATTATATACAAAATGCTGTTATTATTGGAAAAGGAGAGTTGGATTCTATTTGCCGGTTGGCAAAAGAAAACCGGCTCGTTGTTTATTTGGGAATTATAGAACGTGCAACTGATAGAGGCGGACATAGTATCTATGCTTCTCTAGTGTATATAGATCGGAACGGAACCATTCAATCCGTACATAGAAAATTACAACCCACTTATGAAGAAAGACTGACTTGGGCCTCCGGCGACGGAAATGGCCTACAGGTACACGCACTGAAAAATTTTACCGTAGGAGGATTGAATTGCTGGGAAAACTGGATGCCACTGCCCCGGGCGGCACTGTACGGTTTGGGGGAAAACGTACATATTGCCGTTTGGCCGGGAAGTGATCATAATACCAAAGACATTACGCGTTTTATTGCAAGAGAATCTCGTTCTTATGTTATTTCCGTGTCGGGTTTAATGTCGAAAAATGATGTACCTTCCAATACCCCGCATGCAGATAAGATTATAGAAAATGCCCCTGAAATTTTAGCAAACGGAGGTTCGTGTATTGCAGGGCCCGATGGTGAATGGATTCTGGAACCGGTTGTCGGAAAGGCAGGATTGCTCTATGAAACACTGGATTTTTCCAAAGTATTGCAAGAGTGTCAAAACTTTGACGTAGCCGGTCATTATTCAAGGCCGGATGTAACAAAGTTACAGGTAAACAGAGAACGTCAAAGTACGGTACAATTTGAGTAAATAAACAGTGGTTCTCACAGGGGAAAATACCAAAAGTGCAAAGCAATCTTATTATTTGACAGTACTTCTATCTGTTTTTCTCATTTTTGATTGTAAGCAGGAAACATTGACAGGCAATGAAGGGGTAAATACCACACCATATATGGTATGTTACCCATTTGTAATGTACGCATTAAATCCGAAAAACCAGAGTATACGTATCCCGCTGAGCAAGTAGGTATCTATTATTAATTCAGTGAGACCTTTGAAAAATTGATTTGACAAAAAAGTTCGATGCCCGAAGAAAATTTTCAACCGGAATAACCTGTTGGTTTTGAGGATTTAAAATTTTCGAGAAGGAAGAAATTTGAAATCAAATACGGAATATATCACTATTTTGCAAAGGTCTCTCAGTTCTATTCCCTGTACGCAAAGCATCAGTGGGAAATACCTAATGGCCCATCAGCATGCGGACTATAAGGTCTCTAAACTAACCGAACTACTACCTCAGAACTTCAACAAAATACATACGCCTGAATAGCAAAAAAACAAATAAGGTCAATCTACAATCCTATTTGCTAATACCATAGACCTACTTAGTCATCAGCATACTGTTTAAATATTCATTTTGTTATTAAATAGCTTAGTGAAATTTGTCGTATACCCTGTAAAAATCCTACGATATATTAAACAGGAGAAAAATAACTACGTAAGGCACTAAAGGCACTACTCCCCACAGCTCTTGCAGTACCCCATCTTGCCCAAGACATCACAGTACTACTTTGACGTAATGCGTGTATTCCACTGCTTGCCAAACTGCTCACAGTATCATCCATGGTCGATCCCACACCTGTGATATGACCAAGAGCTGTGACTGCTGCACCTAATGCCAAGCCACTTGACAATGCTGCACCACCCAATAAAACTGACGCCGCGCCAGCAATAATACCACCAGTTACCGAACCTGGTCCAACGACTCCTCCTACGCCACCGGCAATACCACCACCTATAGAGAGGCTGGCTTCAGCAGTACCTGTATTTTGTGGTACGTGGCGTAATATCATACTAAGCAATCGCAAGCGCGTTGAACCTGTCAATCGAGCGGCTATCCTACCAATATTACCTATCCTAACCAGATTATCCAATCTTCTTCCCAGTTGTGAGCCTAATGCACCTCCGATACCAGCCCAGTAACCCGCTCGCGATGCTTCCCCTGAATTACTTGCTATCAAACCACCGATCGCTCCGCCAATACCGGCACCCAAACGTCCCATTCGCGTTGCTCCGTGTTGATTGGCAATACCTACTGCCATACCACCTGCAGGTGCTGACAGAGTAGTATGTTCAGGACGCCCCAGTGCAGATTCTATCATACCCGCACCTGTACCTACCGCAGCTCCAATAGCTGTATCGCCACCAAACGCTGTGGCAGTAATACCTCCCAGGGCAGCACCAGTAATGTACGGGTGTCTTGCTGCGATTTTACTTAGGTATTTTTGCATCTTACCAATCATCCATTTACCAAATCGTTCTGGTCCGAGGATGGCAATACCAAGAAAAGTAAGGGTAGGCACAAATCTATATAGAAAGGGAAGAGGATTTCCCTGTAACGAGGAGGTGAAAATACCTTTTGCCAAGCTTTTTCCAGCCGCCTTTAAATAGGTTAGACGTGAACCACGCCGAATTGCATCTGCTGCGGAGTCTTGTTCCTGCATAAATTCCAATGTCGCTTCAACGGCGGTATAAAAACGATACGAACGAGTGCCATCAGGATCAACCAGCGTAACGGGATTGTTTTGAACCATTCGATATAAATTCAATCCATCCGCACTTTCCTCAGGGTCTGTATTCAACCACCTGCCTATCCAGGACTGGTAGTAACGATACCCATAATAGTAGAGTCCGGTAGTATCCCGTTCCTTACCCGAGTATTTGATGGTTTTGTAATCTGCTTCTACTTGGCTTCTGGCAGCCCATACCGCTGTACCTCCGTAAGGAAAATACTCTTCCTGGCTAATAACTTCTGCATCTTCATCCAATTCCAATAACGAAGATCCCAGATGATCGTCAAAGCTATAGCGTACCTGATCGTCTGTAATATCTGTGGGTTTCCCCGATTCCCAGTGCAACATTCGTACTCCGGCACGTCCTGCCTTTTCCATGGTTAATACATGCAGTTCTTCTTTTACTGTAGCTCCGTTTTTCTTGATGCGCAATTCCAAACCAGGCAAGTAGATGACCTGTTGACTGGTTGTACTTCCGGAAGCCAATTGTTCTGCATACTTTACCAACCGCATGCCATCACCTGTATAGCGGTAATATTCCGCATCATTGGTATCTCCCTCTCGTTCAATAATGGTGACTGATTCCAATTGATTGCGTTTATTCCATTGCAATGGTTGACCCGGTTGCAAGGCTAATAGGTTGCCATTGGCATCAAATTGCCCTTCTATATCGGTTTGCCCGGTTTCCCAATCTTTTATGGCACGGTTGGAAGTACCTGAAACCAAGATGTTGGTGGTATAAGAAGCAGCTCCGGTATGTTTGATTTGTTCCAAGTTTCCTCCGGCATCGTAAGCGTAGTTCCGGGTATAATTCACCATTTGATTGGTATTGATCGGAATAGTAGGATCATCAGGGATGACTGAAGATGTACTGTTAGAGTCATTTTCCCTGCCTGTTGCTTGTGTCAGTTGATAAATCGTATCATATGTAAAGGTACGTAGCGCATCTATTTGTTGATTTTTATAGTAACTCGTAGCAACGGCTTCGTCTTTAACGGAGGTAATGTTACCCACAGGATCGTAGGTATAGGAAAAGTCCTGAAGGGTATCAAAAGATCCTTCATCAGTGTCTGGTCTCATTGCTGAAAGTCGAATCAACCGTTGCGTTTCGGGTTCGTATTGGTAGCCGGTACGGACTCCGTTGCCTGCGTTTTCTTGCAGTACCTGACCGGCTGGACTATAGGAAATGCTTTCCAAAACGGTTGTTTTTGAGCCATTTTTTGGAGTCAACGAAGTACTTTTCAATTGTCCGGCTATGTTGTACGTCATTTCCCGTAAGTTGTCTTTGGCATCTGACAAGTTGAGCGGGTTATCCAGTACATCGTAGGTTTCTTCTGTGGTATAGGTTGTGGAGATATCTAATAATGATTCCCAATTTGTTTCGTCTCCTTGCCAATCAGTTTCTTGAGAGAGATTCTTGAGCAGGTTTCGGCTTTGCTGTAATGTTTGACCGCTGATAGAACGACTTTCTATGGTTAGCAGTCCGGCAGTATCGTAATGCTTTACGAGTTGACTTTGTAGATTGTAGCCAGCTGTGGCATTGTCATCATAGACAAAACGTTCTCTAATTTGTTCGGTATCTCCGCTACTGTGTTCTATCATAGTGGTAATGCGTCCCAAACCTCCTTCTTCATATTCAAAACGTTGTATGGTATCCCGTCCGTCTTGTTGCCATAGTGGACGCCCTTCGATATCGGATAGCTGAACAAGTGAGCCATTATCTACCCCTTCGGTTTTTAATACCTGACCACTAAGCGAATTGATATACTGAAAGTTAGGGCTCGTCAGACGAGCATCCTGTATATTTTGCTGATGGCCCAATGCATTGTATTGGGTAAAGCTGATACGTTCTTCGGGGTCAGTATTTACATCTTTTCGATAATAGACCAATTGTCGAATTCCCAATCCACGATTATCTGTTACCGAAATGGTAGGGGTGTTGGCGTGTATGTTGGTGTTAGTTGTCATAAATTGATTGTATTATGATTCGGGGTTAAACGTGTCATTTTCGTCTTCGGAAACGTTAAACCAGGGAAAAAAGTGAACGCGCTTTTCATAGCCCTTGGCAGTCACCACCTTGTATTCTCGCCCAGTCGGATCATAGAGATGAACGTCGGCATACATATCTTCACGAGTACTGTCATCAATAACATACTGCCAACTATTTAAAAAATAGGGCTGGTAGCTTCGAATCGCTTGTCCCTTGTTGTCGTATTCGGTTTTGCCGGTTACTGCCCAGCGTTCGTCGGATTCCTCCTGAACAGCTTGATCGTCATCACCCACTTGTAAATTCCCTGTGGGCAGGCGAACGTAAGCAGTACCCGTTTCTACTTTTTGACTTGCCTGTAAAGTACGGCCGAATCCATCACTAAAAACTACTTGCTTTTGTAATTGTTGGTTCGTATCCTCAAAATAGGCATCCGCATTTACCTGAATGGTGTGTGGCGGTTCAGGTGGATTGTCAGATTCCAATTCCTTTAATTGTTCAACAGTACCACCTCTGCGAAGCCAACGCCTGGAGGCGAGACGGCATTGCCTGCCTTGTACTGTGAGTACGTTGGTAGCATTGAGTTCTTGAACTAATGCTTCGGGTATCTTGCTAAGGTCAAATTCAGGCATCCAACTAAAAGGATCGTATACGGCAAATCCTGCCACAGGAATATTGTCTTCTAAGTCAACAGCATCTTGAATGGTTACAGGGGGTGCAAAAGGTTGATCATCAGGTGTAGGGAATCCTACATTGCTTCCATTTTCCATTCCCCAAAACCGAGAGGCAGTGACTCTTCCCAAAGCATCCAATTCCACCAGGTGTACATTGCCGTGTATGTCTATTTGTTTACAAGGTACTAAGAAACGATAGTTATACTCCATATTTTCGCTGTTACCCATGGGGTCGTCTGATTGAATGACAGCACAGGTGTAGGTGTCATAAACGAGCGTTGTACGTCCGACAAGTTGGGAATTCCGGGTTTCAACGGGGCGACAAAATCCACTTTGAGCTGCGTATTTTGTAAATCCCAGTTGAGCTGCCCAGACGTCTTCTTCATCACCATACGACAGTAGTCGTGGTGTTTTTTGATAGCCGCCATCAGTTAATTTATCTTCAAGTGCCTCTGTGCTAAGTACGTTATCAAAAGCGGTGAGTGCCTGATCGTCAAACTCAGCAGTTTCGGTACAGGCTACCAATCCCAGTATGGTAGGGGTTTCATTGATGTCTTCCGAATCGGGTTCGGTATAATAGGTTTTCTGCTGTCCGGCATAAATTCGCTCAGCGTCTGCACCCAATATATCCGTTACCGATTCAAAGCTGATCGAACCTGATGCATCCGGGTGTAACATATTAACCCGTTGTTCTGTGGGCAATCCCAATCGCCATTGCTCATTCTCAATATCGGTAATGTGATTGACTGCACTCAATGTTTCGGTAATGCGTAACACATTCTGTTGTGCATCATAACTGCTACTCCAGGCACTTTGTGGTACTACACTTGGATATGGGTTGGTACCGGGCTTCGATCTTCTGGGATATTGAATGGCAATCTGTTGTAACGGAAATCCGCAGGCATCCGTTTGTACTTGTATTTGTTGTGTACATTTCGGATCTTCCGGAATACGTTCGTAATGGTAGCTGAGTTGTTCTAAGGTGAAAGGTACCACCACCGGAGCTTGCGATGGACTGTCGGAAGCATTCTGAACGAGGCGTACCTGATAACGAAAGCTTTGTACAGTGTAGGGGTTTTCTTGTGCTGCTGATCCATCCAAACCATATACTTCTGTACGTAAAGGACTGCCTTTTAAGGCTCTAAACAGCCAATAGGAGTTGGATTCATCTGTTAAAGGTATATCTTCGGTATTAAATTCGGTCAGGTAGGTACTCCCTAATGTATATGCATCGTCATCGCCTTGCCAGTAGGCTGCTGTATATCGGGATTCGTCTTCTTGTTGGCCTGTATGATACCAACTTTTCGTAAGACTTGGAAAGGAAGTTACTTCGTCTTGTGTGCCGGCAGCGTTGTCATTCGTATCTGTGATATCTACCCGGCCAAAGCCTCGGAATTCTCTTTCTACACCATCGTAAAATCCGTGATAGTAGCCAGCGGTTTGAGTCAACCGGTTTCCTGTAATCTCATCCAGGGTTTGAATTTCTGCCACCAGATGTACGGGAAATGGTAAAAAACTCACTGTTTGGTTACCCCTTGCTTTTTCATCCAGCCAAAATTGTACCGAACTGCGGTATTGTAATGTATAGGCACCCCCTCTGTTGTTGTTGATCTCAGTAAGCAGATAAGGCTTTGCTGTTACCGGATTGAGTTGGAAATGACGTGGTACGATATGTGGAATACTGAATAAAATACTGCTGATGCCCAATCCTTGCATATCGCCAATACTGAGACGGCAGGTATCGTCAAAATGTATGCCTTCGGGGAAGGGAATTGCGATGGGAGTATCAAAACCATTGCCGCTTTGATTGGTAAAACAAAGCAAGGCATCAGAAGTTGCATATAAGATGTCCATAGCTCCGGATCCATCCAAATCGGCAAAATGGACACGATGAGGCTGAAAGGCGATGCCTTCGCCTAACTGAAACCCCGGAATGCTGATGGCTTCTCCAAAGCGGCCGTGTCCAAGATTCGGAAAGCAT
This sequence comes from Flavobacteriaceae bacterium, assembly GCA_014075215.1. Lineage (NCBI taxonomy): Bacteria > Pseudomonadati > Bacteroidota > Flavobacteriia > Flavobacteriales > Flavobacteriaceae > Flavobacteriaceae bacterium. The sequence goes on along the minus strand of CP046177.1, from coordinate 1,135,735 downwards.
TCCACGCCATCTTGTGTGACGCGTACCAAATGTTGTTGTCCCGAACCCAGTACGTCAGCAAAGGCTACCAGTTCATGCTGATTGGCATCAAAGGCCGGCAACGCTTCACCATCGTGTAATACGGTGATGGCAGCACCAAAACCGTCACGTTTGTTGGGGTACCAACGAACGCTTTCCGGGCCGATCAAAGCCACATCGGGAAAACCGGCACCCGCCATATTGCCCAGTTGTACATTAGGATATGCAAATTCAACGGGTATGGCAGACAACGGGGTAAAGGATGTCCACGTATGATCCGGGTTGCTGCTGTAGTACCCTGCATAGCTATGTTGGCTTATGACCCAGTTGAGTTTTCCGTCTCCGTTCAAATCCATCAAGGTTCCTCCTTCCCGGAGTGTGGGGATTTGCCGCAACCACTCGGTAGCTCCATACTGTACCGCGTTGGAGTCATTGTCTTTGGAAGCATCGGAACGTTCCACGGAACGGTACTGCCAGCCTTTTCCATCTCGGTATAAAATGCCCGGAATGCCTTCTCCATAGAGGTCTACCAGTTGATAGTTTGTACCATTATCTATCCCCGTAAAGCCTTCCAATTCTTCCCATGTAGTTGCATCTGTGTTAATGGAATAATCCCGGTAATCGAATTCCAGAGGAGGAAGCAATACCTGAGAACCGTCTGTTTCCCATGCCGATTGCTCCGCCATGGCCAAACAGGAAACGACGGGGCTTTCATCATAGCAAAGTCTAAGTGCGGTAATCAATGTGGGCGATTCCGATCCGGTAGCTGCCCCTGCCAGTTCCTCAATTCTATGAAACAGCAGTACCTGGCGGCACAGGCGATAGCTGCGTACTTCAAATCCGTAATGAAAGGTAGAAAACGGATCGGAGCGTTTTGTCCAATTGCCTGATGTGTCAAATGCGGGTAGATCCGTGGCATTGCGCTCACCATAGTCAAACACCACCATAAAGAGCCAGTCGTCTTCCGAAATACCGGAGGCCTCCAGTGCATAAAAAGTGCTTTGTGGGGTTTTGTTCCCATAATATACCGTACTAATGTAACGTTGAGCAGTATCCGTTCGATCATTCTCTTCAAGCCCGGTGTCGTCTTCTGCCTGATATTGGTAATAAATATGTTCCTGTGTAGGGGTAAGGGTTTCTTCTATCAGCCACTCGGCAATTTGATTGGACTCACCAGGATTGGTAATGCGTGTGTGACTGTTTTTCCCTAACAGGTGTTGGTTGCCGTCGGAGGCATATAACAGCCAAAAGGCGTCTGTAGCATTGGATGATAGCCAATATTCAAGGCAATGAAAACTACTTTCTATTCTGGGACGGTATCGGGTAACGGTGTAGGTGTCTGCCAAAGAGCTACCTTGCAATGTGTCTTTTTGGTCTGTCAGCGGATTTCCGTCTGTATCCAGTTCCATCACCAAAACTTCGCCTTCAGTACCTATAAAATGATCGTTGCCAGCATACTGAGGAGTACCTTTGTTGGTTTGGCGCCGTATGGCAAGAAGCGGCAACTGCCAACCCAATCCGAACGGACTGTTTCCATTACCGCTTGTATATGAAAGGCTTAACTGAGGTGCAACACCACGCCCGGAAGAAACAGGCAGGGGTAAAGTATAATGAGCCATGCCATCAGAACCGATGCCACTCAACGCTTCGCCCATACCCTGGATGGTGCCTCCTCCTTTGGGTAAAACACTAGAGACGGTTTTTACACCTTTTTGTGATTGTTGTTGCATAGGGAGTGTTTTTTTAGTACTTAGTATTGAGTATTAAGTATTAAGTATTAAGTATGTAGTATTAAGTATATAGTAGGTATTTGTTCATCTTGATTTATTCATTAAGTAAGAAGTAGGGCTTTTTGACGTAAGACTGTTTTGTAGTTCAATTGCTATTTTGAAATTCGTAAATACATTTTCAAAATCCTCATTTCTAATCTCTCACCTCTCATCTCTATTTTCTTTAAAACCTCAACTTTCCAAAATGAAATATAAGACTGTTTTATTGTTAAACTATTGCTTCATGTCCAGTAAATATATTTTCATTAAAGATGATTTCGAGATAGTTCGACTAAGCTCATCATAAATCCTCAGTCATCATTTGGCTTCCCACTTCCCACTTTCCACTTTGAACTTTCCAACTTTATAACTTTCCAAACTTTTCAACTCCATTATATAAAAATATTATAATCAATATGGAACACGACATCACTAATGCTTTTGAATAAAGCTTCCTGAGCTTGATCTTCGCCTACGTTAAACACGTTAAAACCAAGGGTGCTATTCTCTGCTGTGGGATCCACCCCTTCAAAAGGCAAAAAGCGTTCGTCATTGTAGTTGAGTACCCACATTCCACTGTCGTTTTGCCCATGAGATAGGGTCACAAAGTTTCCGTTGTTATCCATAAGGGTAGCTTCTACATCTTGATAAGGTCCCAGAAGAGCAGGTAAACTAATGGCTACATTTTTGATCACCCGATTCCCTGTGGTATTGTAAGAACTACCAAGACTTAATAGGTTTAGTGTAATGGTTGCTGTAAAAATTGGATTTTCATCTGTTGACAATGCAAGTTCTAAACCTTCTATGGGAGTAAGTTCCTCACCATTGATCAATTTTTGAATTTCAGCAACTAAAGTAGTATCGTTGCTTCTACAGATTTGATCTACGGAAACGGTTTTGGTAGCCTCTAATCCTCGTTTGCTTTCTTCTAACCACAATCGATCGAGTTTTTGCAATTCCAATTGTAAACTTTCTCCTGCCAATAGCCCTTGGTACAAATCATTCCATGCAGGAGTGGTAAAGGCACTGGTAGCTTTGTCTGTGCTTGTTTCTTTGATGAGTGCTTCTTTGCACATGATACAGATAGGTAGTGTTGCATCGTACAATTGGTAATACAAGGATGACAAGCGGCCTACTATCCAGTTATACAATTCCTGTCCGGTAAATTTGGTAGTTTGAAATTCATAAAGGGCTTGGGCATTGGCGGCTTCCGTTTCGGCCAGTGTGAGTTGTTTTTGCGCCATCAATCGTTGTTCTTCCAAATTTTCCAGCTGGGCATCCAACTGCGCAATTTCGTTTTCGGCAATGTCTTTCTGCAACATCCAGTCTTCACGTCTTCTTCGATAGTTTTCGGTGATATCGGTAATAACAGCGGATTGTTCCGTTGCCATAGCTGTTAATTGCATCCCTTTGGCAATAGACCTTGGAATGGCACCGTATTTGGAACCTCCTACGGCAAAACCATACACATTGGGTACGGTATCTGCACCGCCTGCAATGGATTCGGAGATTGAAGAAGCAATATTGAGTGCTGCTGCCGTAGAACGCAATCCCAAAGCAGCTTGTTCTCCCGTAGAGATCCAATTGTTTACCAAGTTGGTATAATGAGTTTTGCGATTTTCGGCACCGTTTTTGGCTTCCGTAGTGTTGTCAATACTATACCCAATGGCATTTAAGTTGTTTTGCTGAATCTCAATTTGTTGTTTTGTGATGGCATTTTGCTGGGTTTGCATTAACAGGGTCAGGGCTTCATTATCTTGTTTTTCGATAGCAGTTAAGAGGCTGCTTCCAAACTGCATCAGGGCAGAAACGGCGGTTCGTGCCTTTTCAATCAGTATGGAGAAGCGATATTCGCTCAGTAGCCCGGTACCTCCCGTACTACTTCCAAAACCATCTCCTGAGACTTGTCGTACTTGTAAGTCTTTGGGTGATACAGGGGTAGCATATAGGGGCAATGACATGGGTTGCCCGTCTATGGTCAAACCATGACGTAGGTTGTAAAGTCGCAACTCTAGTGTATCCCAATAGATTAGCAGGTCTTCGTTGTAAGGAGGTAGAAAATGACCGTACTGTTCGCTTAGACTGGCTTGAAAAGACACTACCAGCGTAAGGTCTGTAGCACTTGAGGGTTCAGTAATATTACCAGCCTCCTCAGACAATGTGGGATTGGACCAACTGTTGTTGATACGGATTTCAGGATAAGGTCCCATTAGTTGACTTGCCTGAATGTAAAACATCTTGGCTTCTACCAGTGTGTCTCGTTCCAATTGACGATAGGCGGCATCTCCCCGATCGATCAAGAGTTGAATGGTGTGTTGAAAGATGGCCAGTTTGTACTGCATGGGATCGTTCATGGCAATCACATCCGGATCGGTGGTTTCCGGAATCTCGCTGTTCCAACTCGTATCTTCCTGTAAGGGGATGACATTCCAATAGCGAGGATTTCCATTGCCGTCTGTCTGTAGATTGCCATCTTCATCCCGATAGCCTGTACTGGAGAAAATGTATTTGTACCATGCTTCGGCTTCTTCAAAACGTTGTTCGGTGGCAAAGCGGTTGGCAATTAAAAACGGTAAATGGAAAAAGAGTTCCCAGATATAGATGCCGTAAGAGCAGTTAAAGATGTCTTCCCCAAAATCATCGGTAAGATCGGTTTGGGTATCGTAGTTAAACAAGCTACTGATTCCCAATGCCAGTATAGAAGGGGGAAGTTTTGGAGCGGTTAGGTTGACGTTTTGGGGTTGAGAATAATTCGTATCTGAATACAAAGTAAAGTTTCCTTGTAGGTAACCAGAGTAGGTAGCTGATAAATTTCCATTCATATATTGCTCTCTGTACTTTCCTGATCCATACCAATTTAAAAAATATTTACTTCCCTCATACTCCTCTATAAAATCTCCAATAAATGCGTAACTGGCTTCTGAATCTTGCAACGAAAACAAGATACCATAACCGTCTTTTTTCGTTTCAACTTTTGTAATACCCCCAGATGATAATACCAAGGAATTAAACAGACAACCATCGACAATACATTGACTAACTTTAGCATTTTGAGCCTCCTGATAGAATTTAAAACTATCATATTGAATAGGAGCTTGACTCCATAGACTTTCTTCTCCGACAATCTTTACTGGTTTGGGTCTCATTTGGGTTACTTTAAACTCATCATTTAGTTCAAAGCCCAGTCCTGCTTTGTCACAAAGGACTAACTGATCCGAGTCATCCACCGTAATCATGGCAAGCCCCCGATGGAAGCGTTTATGAAATTTTTCTTCCATACTGCCCGATACCTCTGTGTCTTTACGTTGCTGTTCTACAATTTTTAAACTATCACTGATCAGATTATCCATCTTACGATACGATTGCCATTTGCCTTCTTCGTCCAAATACCAGATATTAAAGAAATACACCGTTATATCCGTATCGTCTTTTCGTTGCTCCTCTTGGCTGCGCCAACTGACATGCAAACGTCCGTGATACCAAAACGGTGTGATGTATTCGGCGGTCTCGTCTATGGAGGCTCCTATTTTTTTCCATTCCGTCAAGGAGCCGGCTGTGGTTTTGCCGGTATCGTCCACTACCGTGGTATTCATACTTCGCCAGTAATACTGAAAAGGTGCTTCTTCGCTACGTCCTACAAAAAATACGGTATCTCCGTTTTTATGTCCGGAGATGGTGGTGAGTCGCGCCAAAACATCATAATCTACCAGGTATTTTTGTACTGCTTGGAGTACCTGATTTTCATTGAGCTTGCCCTGGTTGAGGGTCTGTTCCAGTTGCTGAAATAACTCGGTTTTACCATAACGTAACGTCGGGTCTATATAGCTCCCTGCATAGTATACTAAGCGTTCTTTACCCGCCCAGGTGGCATAACGTTTGTTGTAATCATTCCAATTGTACAGAAACTTATTGGGTGCATACAAGGTACTCATAGCCGTTTGATCTACCTCGGGGTCATATCCTTCTACACAACGATGAATATAGAGTTGCAGACTGGCAATGGCTTCTGCTATGGAAGCACTGGTTACCGCATCCGTAATTTGGGTATCCAGCAAAAGGTATTCATACAGATCATCCGGAGTTTGGATTTGATCTTTATAGGCATCAGGGACACAATTAGCAATATAATACGCCACATAGGCATCTCTACGTCTCTCTTTTACAGTACTTTTTACCTGATCCGATTGATGTGCCGCTATCAGATGTTCTGCAACCGTCCCTGTATCCACGGAACTGTCTGTTGCCATTTGATTCAGACTTCCCAGAGTTGTTCCGTCGGTTTCCAGTTGTAGGGCAAGGCGTACGTATGTTTCCAAAGTAAATACCTCTTCAAAGGCGAAAGGTACTTGTGTATCGGGAAACAGGTCAGTAGATACCGAAGTGGTCAAGTAGGTAGCCCACCCATGGATTTCTGCCAAATAGCTTTGTAGCGTTTCTACTTCTGATGGTTCCTCTAAATCTGCTTTATTTGCCATTGTAAAATACTGCATGCCCTCGTCTGAGGATACTACCAGACGTTGCTGCCATTCTTTGAGTCTTGAAATCATCAGGAGAAAAGGCAAACTAGGCGCGGGAAATGTACCCACCGCATTTCTTGCAGATAGTAGCTGATCAGAAGACGCATTGAATAAATGCAAGTCTTGTTCCGTTAAACGCCACTTTTGAGTAATCAGGGTATATTGGCTTAAAATTTGGCATTGTTGTATCAAAACGCTATTGGTGTCGGTGTTCAGGTCATCAAAGGTGGCGTCTCCTGATTGAAACAAGGTATATATGTTTTTCCAAAAATCAGCCAGTGTAAATATATCATTACTGTTTTCAATCCAATTGATGATAAAAGGTACTTGATTGGCTTTTAGGTTTAAGGTGCTATATCCTGCCGCAATGCCCTTGTAAAGAGCCTGTTCGTTCAACCCTTCCGCGTCCAATGTCTCTGTAGCCACAGGTATCGAATGAAATAAGTTTGACAAGAAATTAAACATTTTGGGTGTGGCCACCGCACTGTAATCGGAAGTAATATAAAAAGGCAGTTGCACAATCGGTATCTTATTGCGATCCAACCAGGAGAGTATATATTCCGTATCCCGGATAATGTGGAAAATTTGGCTATCAGTCGGGTCTTTAATAGTATCAAGTATGGAGTTGTCTTCAGGAGACATCATTCTCCATAAGTATTCGGCTTCACTGTAAGATAAGCCCAACATGCTTGGGATAAAGCCCATACGATACAGCTTTGCAGCTTCTTGTTCCGTAAGTTGTACGTAGGGATCCTTGTCGTAGCAAAATGTAGCAATACGCAGCAATTCGTCATTGGTCACTTGCAAAGCACTGCACAAAATGGCATTTTTATTCAACTGCTTTGCACTTGTATCGGTAAAGATAAGTTTTTCTCCCACGGAAAGTATCAGGCTTTGATCTGCATTGGAAAATAATTGCTGAAAGAAACTCTCCTTTTCAGCTTCGTGGTAGATACTTACCCGACCTGTAAAAGCTGCAAACTGATCGGCGGTAATGGCATAACGGTCCCGTAACCGGACAAACTCTCCAAGTGCCTCCATAATGGTAGCATCCAAAACAGGAAGGTCTGATGAATAGCCCAAAAGTCCTTCGTTAAGACTTTGAATCACCCAGTCCAATTCGTGGTATGCCATGGACATACTGTTTACCAGGCGTAACAGTTTCTGTACCCTACGATAGGTTTCTTCGCCCTCCGTACCTGTAAATACTTTTAACTCATTGGGTTCAGTGTCTGTATCTTCTTTAACGTACAGTCTTCTTACATCACTGATTCCTATGTATTTGGAACCATATTCCTCAATGTTTACAGCATTGGATAGGTTTGGTTTGTTATAGGCTAAAAAACGGCTGATATAAAGGCCATATCCACTAGCCCGATAATTTTTCTGCCCTGTCAAATCGATGAGCTTGTTAAAAGTGATGCCTGTTTTGGCGCAAAATGTATCCACAGGACTTACCGCATCTTGGAAGTCAGTAAAGTTATTTACATTTGGTTCATTATAAAGCGCTTTTAAGTCATCCAAATAACCGGAATCTTGTTCCGTAATGATAAAATCATAATTTTCAGGCATCAAGTTGAGATATTCCCGTCCGTAGTTGTTCGGACCTAAACGGTTAGCGGATACTATATCACAAGCATCAAAGGCTTCCTTTTCGTGGTCATACAGGATGTCCCAGACAACAGGCAGGTTCATATCCTGCGCTTCCAATACCGAACGAATTTGGGTAAGGCTGTCATCATACGGTAGGTTGACGGGGTAATAGGTTTCTTGAAGATCGCCCATAGAACCTTGCAGTACCTCCAGTAAAATATCCAAAGAAGTGACCTCTTTGTTCATTTGCTCATTACTCAATATAAGGTTTTGCAGGTCGGGTCTGCGATTGTTGATGTTTAGCTTATGACTCGCCGGGTGCAAGGTTTGAGCAATATAATACAATGAAGTAAGGTAACGGCCCGAAGAAAACAGCGATTGAATGGATGAGACATCGGCATAGCCATCTTCGGAACGTTCAGGGAAGAAGTCTTCAAATCCAGCATTATTACCCAAAGAACGGGCAAGGGCATCGTTAAAACTTTTGAGTATTGGGTTTACTGCCAGTTTGGGATTATTTGCAATGGCCGGATCGTTCCGTAGTTGATACGCACGAAACAATGCCTGAAGGTTGTGTACGCGTTGCTCGGCTTTTTCGTACAGCACTTTTGCCTCTTCCGCAGATAAAAAATCTACGCTTTGTTTAAAGGCAATTCTACTGGTGCCTGCAATATCGAAGATATTTTGATAGCCGGCATTTTGTAATCCTGTGATGGTTTGTTGGTTCTCAAGTTTTAATTGAATCTTTAGGTGTGTTTTAGGGGTCATGGTAGGTAGGTAAGTTTATAATAAATATGTAGGTGAAATTATGGACTGATTGAAGTTTTTCTTAAGATGTTTTTTGTATTGATCTCAAAAATACCGCTGGTAACCGTAGGATATTTTGACTGACTTATGACTTGCCGGAGTCCTTGAATATCCCCTCCTGTAGTGCTTTTAAAGCTTTTTTGCAAAACAGTCATGATGTCGGTAGTTAGGTTTTTACATCCGTAAGTTACACATTTTTTTTTAAAGTATATCTACAATGGTACATTTAAGTACGGCAACCTCACCCTTTTAAAACTCATACAATAATACCAATAACCTGTCTCACACCTATAGCCATCCTGTAGGTAACGACAGTATAGTATTGCTGGTTACAGGGCCAACCTCATTAATCCTATTAACAGCAAATAAAGTAGAAAAAATTACTGACAGAATTACCACCTTACTTTGTAAGGATTAGCGATACAACGATTGCTAATATTTCTCCCAATATATTGGACGGTCGTACAAATGGCAATCAACTGTCTATAATGGGAAAAGAATTTAAGATAAAGAAAACGTTTTTAAAAGAACTAAAAAAAAGAATGACGAATCGGTATCACTTTTAAGAATATCTACCGTAATACTGATATAACTTGGCTTTGGAATAAGAATAGCGAAGATAAAAATGCGTTATTGACAAATGAAGATACTGCAAATGATCATGAAAATAACCATTGGGGCAGTCGCTATAGAACCTTTTTAGAAGATTAGGTTAATTTTGCCCGAATCACTTGCTGTAACACTTTTTCCACACCAAAATCATTGTTGCTTTCCGTTGTGAAGCGAGCTGTTTTTTTGACATCATCATGTGCGTTTTTCATGGCATAACTGAAAGATGCTCGTTGTAACATCTCAATATCATTTAGATAATCTCCAAAAGCCAGTGTTTCATTTTGAGTAATATTCAACTTTTCCTGAACAACCTGTAAGGCATTTCCTTTATTTGCTTCAGGGTTAGAGATATCCAGCCAATTTTTACCTGAAATTTTTAAGAGCAGTTCATCTTTCAGGTGCCGTACTTTGGGGTATATATTTTTCTCAGAGCATTCGGAATGATACAAGGCAATTTTCAAAAAATCGGTATTATATACAACTTTGGTTAAATCCTCCACCATCTTATGATTCCCGTAATATTCTTTAAACATCGCAATAAGATGTTCGTCCGTAGATTCAACATAGGCAGTATCTTTTCCGCATAAAATAATAAAAATGTTCTCAATACTTCTAAGAGTGGGAATAATAGCTGCTATTTTTTTGGGATTCAGTGTTTGTAAAACCCATACGTCATCTTTCCTTTTTGCCATTCCTCCATTTTCGGCAATAACAGTAATGTCGTTTTTTACAGGGTTTAATTTATGGATAATACTATTGTATTGCCTCCCGCTTGCTGCTACAAAATGAACCCCCAGTTTTTGAAGTTGATAAAATAGCTCAAAAAACAGTTCACTAACTTTTTCTTGTGAGTTTAATAAGGTTCCGTCCATGTCTGAAACAATAAGTTTCACTTTTGATAGCTCCATGAAATGAAATAAGTTATAAATTTTAAATTCACAATATTAATTGATTAAAAAATTGAAAGATTGAGAAGGAACGCTAAATTTATTTTCAAATTAGTTGAACTTTTACAATTACGAACATAGTAAAAATAATCTGTTTCCTGCTATTTTAGCCTCTCTTGTTTTTTTAATGGCCTTAGTTCCCAAAACAACATGCCAAAAACAATCATATATTCTATACCCACAAACCATAAATTTTCTTTCCACGGATCATTGGCATATGCCTGATAACTTAAGATAATCGCTACACTCCAAACGATCGGATATCGATATTTGGTAAAAACCGACAGCAAAACCAAAGTGGCTAAATACCAGGGGTGCATGGTGGTGGTGGTAAAGTAATAAAAAGTGAGTCCTAGGAGTAAAGCTGTAATCAATTGCTGTGGTGATGTATTATTCCTGAAAAACGTAATCATTGCCAGAAAAATGACTGCAATACCGGGCATGATCTTCCCTATGATAGCAATTTCATTCCAACCTCTAAATAAATACCCTATTTCTCTGGCAATATAGTACAGGCTTGCATTAAATTCAAAATTTCGAAACCATAGCCCCACAGAGTTCGTATAACTACTTATCAATTCGGAGGAAAGAAAAGGAAGGAATAATAGCATATTAATTATTATAACAAGCATTCCAAAAGAAATAAATCGAAGAAAGCCTTTTATTATGTTAATAGCTTTGTTACCCTGAGCCTGATAAGCCGGAGTTGTAGTAAACCACTGAAAAAATAAGGGCAGAAATAAAAGCGGAATTAATTTCACGGAAACAGAAAGTCCTAAAACAACTGCTGCCCAGATCCATTTTTTTTGTAGTAATAAATGCAAACTCCATACTAAGAAAAACAGCATGACAGGTTCAAAGTGGAGATTTCCCGTTAGTTCAATAATGATAAACGGATGTAAGATATATAAAAAGATATAATGAACAGGCAAGTGTAATTGCTCTAAAATCTTTTTCCCAAAATAGATAATTCCAATATCTGCTAAAATGATTTGCAGTCGCATTACGATAACCGCTCCCAAAATACTGGAATTTGAAAAGATGGCAGCCATTAAAAAGCACAGTTGGTTTACAGGCGGATAATTGGTATAATGACTACCGTTTAGATCACCCATTCCGGCGTATAGTTCAACTGCTTGAGGAATTGGAAAGCTTCTTTGCTCTATATATGTTTGCGGCAATGAAATATACGGATTCAATCCTTCCAAAATCATTCTCCCGTCCCAGATAAACCGGTAGAAATCTTGCGACAAATTTGGAATGGCAAACAAAAAAGTCAATCGAAATAAAATAGCAATTGCCACCAAAAAAGAAAAATGATTGTTCTCCTTTCTTATAAAATAGAAAAAAGGAATAAGGAGACTTATATAGAGTGTTGTTAGTTGATAAAAGTTGGTTCTGTCCAGGTCATAGGCAAACAAAAAGTACAGCGCAACACTAACAATAATAGCTGTAATTGACCGGTATTTTTGAGAGAAAAACACGTATGATACTATTTTATATAGGTTACAAATTTTAAATTCACAATTATAAATCTTTATCTTCTCAATAGCAATTGATTGAGAGATTAAAAAATTAAAAGATTGAAAGATTTCTAAAATGTGCTGATGATGCTTCTTATCAATTCACAAGTGACCGGCATTTTTTAATTGGACAACAATGGTTTTTAACCCTGTTGAAAGTTTTTGGTGCATAGTATGCTAAAACAAGTACATTTACTATATTTCTGATTAAAAAATATTCAAATAAAAAATAAAAGAGCTTTTTTTAACACCTTATTATGGATGACCTTAACTATCTGGTCACAAGAAAAAAACGGTATCTAGCAGTTTATCCCCTCACAAACACCCGATGTTGCTGCTTTTAGTAAGATTCATTTTTTACCTGTCAGTGAATACACCGGAAAACCCGCTATTTCCATTCCCTTATATGAAATAAAACTGGGAAGCATGTCTATCCCCATTTCCATAGCTTATAATTGCGGAGGCATCAAAGTAGACGAGGTCGCTTCAAGTGTAGGATTGGGTTAGAGTCTAAACGCCGGAGGAAGTGTCGTTCGTCAAGTCAACGGATTACATGATCTAAAGCCTGCCGACTCACCGTCCGGCTTTGGAATCAAGGATATCTCTCGGATACACAGGGAGCAGATTGCTCGTCATATATCACCAGAGACGGAGAGCCGGATTACTTTTTTGCAAGTGCTCCCGGTTTAAATACCCGGTTTATTCCCGAGCTCAATCCCAATTATAACTATAATTTTCTGGATAAAGACCAGTACAAACTCAATGGTTTGGAGCTGAACAAACAAGGCAACATGATAAAAATGAAAGCCTGGCTATATAATTCAAACTTAGATCTACACCCGGGTAGCGGTGATGTTATAGCATACGCTCAGGGCCTTGTCAGTACAAAAATTACCAACACCCACGGATTTGTATATACCTTTAGCGATTTTTCCCTAAATGTAAACAGCAATCAGGTTACCAGTTGGGACGAAAGTAATTTCTCACCCTTACAACCCCTGCGTGTCAATCGTTTTATAGATACTCAAAAACTCACTACCCTGTTTGACCCCATAACCAATAGTTCGGTTCACTTTGACTATCACCTGCCTTATCAGCAAAATGAGTTTTGGAAAACAAAAGGAATTTTTAGGCCCGACCAAACGCTGGGCTCTAAAAATGTTCAGACAAACTTTCATAAAAAAAGAACGCTTAAAAAAATTCGTTTTGACCAGGGAGAGATCGTATTCTTTTATGAGTTTACCCGTTTGGACTTACCCGATTATTCAGGCAATATTGCTCTGGACAACAAAGCGTTATCAAAAATTATTGTAAAAGATGTACATGGAACCGTTATCAAAGACATTCGGTTTGTGTACTCTCATATTCGTTCTGTAGAAAACTGTTCCCAGCCCGAATGTTACCGATTGGTTTTGGATGAAGTCTATTTTGCACAACCCGGTGGGACAAATAGTATTCCGGGCTATACCTTAGAATACAATACAACAAAACTTCCTAAAAGAAATTCATGGGTTTCTGATTTTTTAGGATATCATAACGGAGAAGTAGCCTCCCCTGCTCCGACGACATCAGGTCATTATATTCCAAAGACCTACCATTATCCTAATAGTGGAAAATATTCGTTTTTACCTTTTGATATCGGAAATTCAAACTATACCCAACTACCGGGTAATTTCTCACTGGCCTCTAATGAAGCGTATGTCAGGGCAGCGCTTCTGGAGAAAATAACCTACCCCACAGGAGGGTATACCCTCCTGGAGAGTGAGTCTAACAACTTTATCTTACTGGGAAAACCATACAGGGAGGCGGGCTTAGAATAAAAAAACAACGCATCTACGGCCATGACCATTCCCTGGAAAGAGAGATTTCCTATCAGTACAAAAAAAGCAACGGACAAAGCTCGGGGACTATCATCAACCTACCCGATTCAATGACTACGTAATGGAAACTCCGGGATATAGCGGCTCGTATGACGGTCTTAGAATCTATCAGACCCAGCTGGCAAACTTAAAACTGACACAATCGTCTTTTGTAGGCTATTCCAGAGTAAAAGTATATGAAACAGGCAACGGATATACCCTTAAAGAGTATACATCTGCAGCAGACTACCCGAATACGGATGCAATCGTCAGCTTGCCGTCAAACCCTCACAACAGGGCAGTGCTCCGTATAAACAACGGCACTTTCCCCGATATGATGACAGATGCAGACCTCTTTAGAGGCAGTCTAAAAGAAGAAGCTGTTTACAATCAGGCCGGTCATTATGTGGCCAGAACCATCAACACCTACCAGCATAAAAGATATACATCGGTCCCTATCAGCAATTCGGTGATCAACTCCAGAGGATTAGACGCCGCCGAAGGATGTGATTATGCGCCGGTATTTATGTCGGAATCTGCTTCTATACATATCGAAAGAAACCTGCTTAAAGAGACTCAAAGCATCTCTTATCATTTAGACGGCAGTCAAATAAGCACTACTACCGCTTACGCTTATGAAGACAACTATCCGTTTGTCAGCGAGAAAAATGTGGCAAATTCGACAGGCAGCACTTATAAAACAAGGTATCATTACCCTTATAGCAATCCGCAGTTTGATATTCAATACACTACCGGTCCAAAACCCGCAGCACTTCCCTGTGAAGGAGAAAGTGATATCAGGCTGCCGCTTTTGGAACTTACCCAAAACAACAAGATCGCCACTCCTTTTTATGTAAAAGAATATAAAGACCGTAATCTGGTCAGCAATCAGTTGCTTTTATATAAAACGTATCAGTACACCCCAAAAGAGGGAATGCCTCCCAGGCTTATTGCCGGTGGAATCCCTATTGTTGAAAGCTCTATTAGCAATACCCGGGAAATACTCACAAAAGCTTCCCAGTGGAGCAATGATTACCATTGTACTCTTGATAAAGACCTGACAGCATATCAGATTCATTTGTATGATGACCATGCCAACCCGATAGAGGTTTCTTCAAGTGCCGATGCAGCACATACGGTTTTGATATGGGGTTATCAGGGCAGTCAATTACTGGCAAAGATAGAAAATGCCACCTTTGACGATGTTTCCGGCAGTACGCTTTTGGAGATTATTTCCAAATCCAATGCAGATGATGACAGCACTTTTGGAGATGCAGGCAATGAAGGGCAGCTGAGAGTAGCACTGGCAAAGCTCAGAAACCCCGCCTATTTTCCCAATCTTGTAAATGCGCAGATAACTACCTATACCTACGACCCTTTGATAGGAATCACCAGTATGACAGACGCAAGAGGAGAAACCCTATACTATACCTATGGCACTTTTAACAGGTTGGAATATATAAAAGACACTCAGGGCAATATATTAAGTAAAAATCAATACCACTATAAAAACTAAAGACGATGAAAAAGCTACTTTATATCTTATGGTTTATTCCCATGGCAGTATGGGCACAAACCGGTACGGAAAATTATGTTAAAAATACGATCTTTAAAGTAAGAACCACAGACGGAAATACAAGTGCTGCCAACGCAGCAGCCCTGACTCATGACCAAAAAGCAGAACGCATTACGTACTATGACGGTTTGGGAAGACCCGTACAAAATATTGCCAAACAAGCAGGAGGCAATAAAGAGGATATCATTATCCATACGACCTATGATGCGTATGGCAGACAGATAAAACAATACCTGCCTTATGCTAAGGGGAGCAATAATGAAAATATAAGAAGCGGAGATATGTCCGTAGCAATCAATGCGTTTTATAAAAGCAAATACCCGGAGGATTTTACGGGAATGGCACCGGCTGAGGTAAATGCCTATTCCGAGAAAGTGTTTGACAACTCTCCGTTAAACCTGATTTTAGAGCAGGCTGCGCCCGGCAAGGATTGGAAAGTAGGAAACGGACATACCATAGCCTATGACTACAGTACCAATTCAGCCCATGAAGTGTTGCGTTTTGGAGTACAGGTTAACGCAGGCACCGCATCGCCGGAACTCGTCATAGCCACCGGTTATTACCCTGCCGGCGAAGGCTACAAAACCATTACCAAAGATGAAAATTGGAGAGCAAGCGACGGAAAAGACCGTACTACCGAAGAATTTAAAGACCTGATGGGCAGAGTGTTGCTAAAACGTACCTATAACAACCAACAGCTTCATGATACCTATTATGTATATGACGATTTTGGTAATCTGACCTACGTATTGCCTCCGCTGGCATCAGCAAAAACCAATGTATACCAGACAGGCATGCAAAGCTATACTGCCGGTACTTTCCTCACAGGAGGGAGCCCAACAGGTACCGTTACCTTTGGTATAGAACAAACCGCACCGGGAACTTTTGAATTTGTTGCCGACTTTGATTTGCAAAACCTGGCAAACAGTACCTTTAAAACAGGGTATATTATGGATTTGCCTCACACTCATCCGGCTATGGGTAGCCATACCTATTTGGGCGGTGCATCGGTTTCGGAATCTTCGGGTGGGGTGTTTGCCTACAGGTATGTGAGCTACTATGCAAGAGATGGTAAATTATACGCCTATGCGGCGGATATAGTTCCAACGGTGTCAATACCTTGGTGATTTCGGATTTTGACAGGACGACAAGAGTCAGCCTGCCTCAGAACCTGCCTTTAGATTAGCAAATAGAAATAATTACTTAAAATAAAAACATAATAGTTATGATGAAATTTCTTTTTTTGCTTCTTTTTTTCTTTGTTAATAACTCTTATTTTGTTGATAACCAAAAACACAAAAGAACGGAGTGAACTTTAGCGGCCAGCTAGCTTTTTAGAGCCATCCCCCGTATTAGTCTCCGTTCTTTTTAAAAGTTACTTAGAACCATATAGAATTTCAGTTTCTGCCCTTATTAAAGGTCTTAGTTTAAGTAACTATTATTAATATCTAATTACAAAATTATGAAAACAAATGAAATTATCGGAATCGATGTCAGTAAATTATTAATTGATGTTTGTATCTATTCTAAACAAATTGTTCAACAGTTTGAGAACAGTAAATCTGGATTTAAATTAATGCTAAAGTGGAGTTTTAAAAATTCGTCTTTCTCTAAAGAAGAAACCATGTTTGTATTTGAACATACAGGAATGTACTCTCATTTATTATCTGTGTCTTTAACTGAACAAAAATTATCTTTTTTCATAGCTTCTGGTTTAGAAATTAAAAGATCTATTGGTATTGCTCGTGGAAAGGATGACCAAATTGATGCCAAACGCATTGCTCTATATGGGTATCGATTAAAAGAAGAACTTAAACCCAGTAAGCTACCTAAAAGAAGTATATTACAACTAAAAAGTCTCTTATCTTTAAGGACAAAACTTAACAAACAAAGAGCTGGTTTTAAAGTTACTTTGAAAGAACAAAAAAGAATTTATAAAGCAAAAGAGTATAAAATAATCTTTGACGTTCAACAAAAAATGATTGCAGAACTAACCAAACAAATACACAAGATTAATACTCAAATGCAAGCTATTATTGACCAAAATATAATGTTAAAAGAAACCTATAAACTTGTTACTAGTGTTAAAGGTATAGGAATGCAAACTGCTATAATGATGATTGTGTTTACTGACAATTTTTCAAAATTTGAAAACTGGAGAAAGTTTGCCTCTTATTGTGGTGTTGCTCCTTTTCCTTACCAATCTGGAACTAGTATTAAAGGACGTACAAAAGTCTCTCATTTGGCTAATAAAAAATTGAAAGCAATTATTAATATGTGCGCTATTTCTGCTATACAACATAACCCAGAAATGAAATTATACTATCATAAAAGAATAAAACAAGGCAAAAGTAAAATGAGTACCGTTAACATTATTAGAAACAAATTAATAGCAAGAGTGTTTGCCGTTGTCAAACGACAAACACCCTATGTAGATACTTTTAAATTTGCTGCATAAATTAGTAAAAATAATATCTCAACTTTTACTTGTTTTTATCATAGAATACAAGGGTATACCGAAGCGGAAACAGCAGAAAAAGTCCGGTAATTGTTAGACAAACTCTGCTACCAATATAAATACGACCACAGAAACCGGCTGATAGAAAAAAAGATTCCCGGCAAAGGTTGGGAGCATATCGTCTATGACAAACTAAACAGGCCCGTACTGACGCAAGATGCCGGTTTAAAAGCACGAAACAAATGGCTCTTTTCCAAATACGATGTCTTGGGAAGGGTTATCTATACAGGGTTCTATAGCGAAACAAGCAGTAGTTCAAGAGCTGCCATGCAAACGGTTTTTGACAATAAAAGTATGGAACAAAACTATGAGGTTAAACAAAACAATGAAGGTGCTTTGGGAATCTATTATAGCAATAGTGATTTTCCAAATACCCATATAGAGGTCTTAACCGTCAATTATTATGACAACTATACCTTTAACAGGGCAGGAGCACCAACTTCCGCTACAAGCTATGGCGTAAGTACTACCGACAGGCTTACCGGACTGGCCACCGGAAGTCTTATAAAAGTATTGGATACAAACCACTGGATTACTACGGTCAGTTATTACGATGATAAGGCAAGACCTGTGTATGTGTATAGCAAAAATGATTATTTGCAAACCACAGACATTGTGGAGACCAAACTAGATTTTACAGGCAACGTCCTTAGCACAAGAGCTACGCATACCAAAGCCGGTAATACGCCCATTGTGGTAGAAGATGTATTTACCTATGACCACGCAGAACGGCTGCTCACTCAAAAACAAACCGTAAACGGTACAGCGAAAGAACTCGTGGTCAAGAACCATTACGATGATTTGGGTCAGCTCATCCAAAAAAAGGTAGGGGATAGGGAAGCTGCTCCGCTACAGGAAGTAGACTATACCTACAATATCAGGGGTTGGCTAAAAAAGATCAACGACCCTTCGGCAGGACTGGCAGACGATTTGTTCTCTATGGAACTCAAATACAATGACACAGGCTCTTATCTCTATAATGGCAATATCTCACAAATATTGTGGAAAACAGCCTCGGACAATGCCAAACGACAATACAGCTATTATTATGATGACCTCAACCGGATTACCGGAGCCTACTACTATGCCTGGAATGAGACGTCTCGGTTTAACATAGGTAGTATCAGTTATGATAAAAACGGCAATATACAACGCCTTTTCAGAAGAGGAGCTGTGGTAAACAACCCTGTCATCTCCAATGCCGGACACTACGGTACTATGGACTATCTAAGCTATACCTATGACGGAAACCAACTTACCAAAGTAACCGACAACGGAAATAAAAACTACGGATTTAAAGACGGTATCAATACGGATGAGGATTATGCTTATGACACCAATGGTAATATGATACAAGACAAGAATAAAGGAATTACAGCTATTAGCTACAATCATCTGAATTTGCCGACACAGGTATATTTTAGTACAGGTAAGTTTATTGATTACCTGTACGATGCTATGGGAACTAAAATGGAGAAAAAAGTAAGAAACCTCAACAGCCTGATAACCACACAGTATGCCGGCAATTATGTATACGAAAACGATGTTTTGCAGTTCTTTTCCACACCCGAAGGCTATGCTACGCCCAATCATTCGGGAGGTTTTGATTATATTTACCAGGCAAAAGATCATTTAGGAAACGTGAGACTGAGTTATACCAAAAATACGAATAACAGCCAACAGACCGTGTTTACCGATGGATTTGAAAGTATGGCTAACTGGGATAGCAGTAATGGTTTGAGTAGGGCGCTTACTACACTGGACAGCAGTAAAAAGAAATCGGGAAGTTATTCGGGAAGGATTGACCCGATTGCTGCTACTAGTGATTACTATGTATATAATGATAGTTGGACAGCCGTTAACAACCCGGAAGATACTTACTATTACGGTATCGGGGTGGGTATTTGTAGAGGATGTAACAAACAACAGTGCGGAGATTTTTCTGACCACCAGGAAATCAGGAGAGACAGGCTGGCCCAGCGGACATCATACATCGGATAAGATTACCGAGAAAAACCGGTGGGTATATGTAGCAAAAACCGTTCATGTGGCGGCAGATGTAAGAGAGGTGGGTATTCGAATAGACAACAACATGCCGGGAAGGTGTGGTTTGATGATGTAAAAATTGTAAAAGGCAATACGGCAAGAACTGTTATTGTTTCTGAATCAAATTATTATCCTTTTGGTATGCTTCAGAGAGGATACAATAGTACAATAAACCCTAACGGAAATCATATAGCTAATAAGTTCAAATACAATGGAATTGAATTAGAAGAATCTTTGGGGCTGAATGTATATGAGATGAACTGGAGGGGCTATGACGCTTCTTTGGGAAGATGGATGAATATTGACCCGTTAGCGGAAGAAATGAGAAGGTATTCTCCATATAATTTTGCCTTTGATAATCCGGTTTATTTTATTGACCCAGGTGGAATGATGCCCATAGGTTTGGGTGATATGGATGAAGAAAAGAATTTTGATTTTAAACCAAGTAATTTACCAACTCCGCAAACTTCAACCTACGTTGACCCTTCTGGAAAGATAATAAAGCATATTGATGATGGAGACCCTAATATATATTTAGTTAATGATCCTGATAATTGGGACGGAACATCTGATGGTCTGGCTGTTATAAGAACAGAGAGAGAAGGAGTTACTTATACACCCGGTAATACAATTGTGCAAGAAGATTTAAATGAAGGTTTCTTCCTTATTGATGGTTATTTAGCAGCGCAATTGACCAAATCAGAAACAGTAGTTGGCGGGCCTGGTATTTTGAATATATAAGTGGAGGAAGTTTGGTGAAAATAGGTTCATGGCTACAAAGATTATTTAAATTAAAAAAAGCTAAATTGACTAAATCTCAATTAAAAGCTATTATGTCTCTAAAAAAACAAATTACTAAGCATAAGAAAAAACTGAAAAATTTTAAAAAGAATCCTGATAAGTATGATAATAAGAAATTTTTAAAAAATGCTCCAAGTGAACAAGTTAGAGATAGGATTATTAATTCTCGAATTAAACACTTAGAGAAAGAAATTAAAGCTTTTAAAAATAATATTGATAAGATTTTAAATAGTCAGTAGTTATGGTAGTAAATATTGAAGAAATACAGAAAACAATAACTCTTTTACTTACTAATCTAAAAGATAAGAAAGGAAATAAGATTGAATTAAAAAATGATTTTTATTGGGATATATCGAGTGATGAATTATACAATCCTTATGATGAACCAAAAGATATTTCATTAGGTCAATTATCAGATGATTTATCAGAAATACATCGCCTATCAAAAGCTGAAGGTGATGGAATACCGTATGATTTAAAACGAATATCTGAAATACTGAGAGCTTTAAGTATTGAAAATTCAACAGTTTTTTAATACTGATAATTTCCCTGCGCCTCGTTAAAATAGTTTAAAGTTTTTTTCATTTTCATAATGATAGCGCTGCTCTGTGGCGGGAGTGGCGCTTTTTAATAAATATCTTTTCTGTGTCCAAGTTCAATTACTTGAACGATTAGGACATGATCGTGAATTTCATAGATAATACGGTAATCGGCAACACGGATACGGTAGCCTTTTCTGCCCTTTAGTTTTTTACAACTCTGAGGTCTTGGGTTGTTGGCTAAGTTTAAAATTGCTGTTTTGATATTAGTATAATAAGGAGCAGGAATTTTAGCCAGTTTTTTCTGTGCTGTTCGCTCAATCTGTACTTTATACATTTTTTTTACGGCTTTGTTCAATTTCATTAAAAGCCTGTTGAGCATCTATAAATTCTTGTTTTCGCTGCTTTGCTTTATCATAGAGTTTTATGTCTTCGAGTTCTTCCAAATCGTCAATCATTTTATTATACTCTTTAATTGGCAGAATGATTGCGAGCTTATTACCGTTGTTATCTGTTACGTATTGGGTTCTCATTGTATATATGCTTTTTGCGCGTTCGTATCACGGATAACGGTATCAATCAAAAAGAAAAGTTTATCTTTTATAGATGGGTTCAGCGCTTCAATATCTTGTAAACGTTTTACGGTTTTTTTATCGAATTTGGCGTTTTGTCCTTCACCTACCAAATAATCCAAAGATACCTCGAAAGCATCAGCAATCCTTTTAGCTGCACCGATAGACGGTACAGCTTCTCCACGTTCATATTTACCGATCATCACACGAGAAACACCGCTATTATTAGCAAGGTCAGTTTGCGACCACCCTATTTTATCTCTTAAAATTGCTATCATTTTACCTGTTTCCATATCTGATAGGATACTTATTTATACTATAATCCTGTAATGCAGCAAATATACGTAAATAAAAGGTATAATAAAATTTGATATTTTTATGTATATGGAATAATTAGATACTTTTGTATCTTATAAGAACATTGAGAATTTTTTGAAAATAATTTTAGTATGGAGATAATCGAGATAAAACAGCAACTCACCATGTCAATGGTACTGCATTATTACGGGCTAAAAACCGACAAACAGAGCCGATTGAACTGCCCATTTCATGAGGATAAGACCCCGAGCTTCTAGGTGTATTACAAAACTCAAACGGCCTATTGTTTTAGTAGTAACTGTAAAACGCATGGCAAGAGTATGGATGTGATAGATTTTGTGATGCATAAGGAAAATAGCACCAAACACGAAGTCTTAAAGAAATACAAAGAGATTTTAGGTTACCAAAAACAGGGCAGCAAAGAACGCTACCAACCCGATTTAAGCAAAAGCCGGTTTTTGGCCAATATGTTCCAATATTTTAAAAATGCGGTACATAACTCAAAATCAGGAAAAATGTATTTGGAAAGCCGATGTTTAGATTTTAAAAGGTTGGAAGTTGGTTACAATGCGGGTCAGTTCCACCATGGACAAAGGCGAGAGGAAAGCTTAATTAAACAATGTTTGGAATATGGATTATTGATAGATAAGGGAATAACCGGCAGAACCGGAAACCCTGCCTACGGAGTTTTTGGCAAATGGTGTATCTGTTTTGCATTGAAGCATAAGGAAAACCAGATTACAGGATTATATTTTAGGAGTACTCTGGACGACAAGAAAAGCAAACATTTTTATTTAAAAGACCGCAAGGGATTGTATCCCAATTATCCGGGTAAAAACTGCAAAAAACTGATATTCACAGAGGCTATCATTGATGCAGCTTCTCTGTTGCAAATAGAAGACATTACCAGAGAGTACGAAATCCTAAGCTGTTACGGAACTGTAATCTTCCCTAAAAACCGAACTGTTTAAAATTAGAAAGATTAATTTTAACTTTCAATAGACAAACAAAGCGAAAGAGTAAATTTTCACCTTCACATCTTGCAAAGATTTTGAAAGAGTTTGATCAAGGGAAAACAGTTGTAGAGATTAGCAGGGAACATGGGTTTATTTCAGCAACTTTTTACAAGTGGCGTTCTAAATATGCCGGGATGAGTTCCGGAGAGTTACGTTGCGTCAAAGAGCTTGAGGGTGAGAACCGGATGCTCAACCAGATGTATGCTTCTCTAGCCTTAGATCATCAAATGGCAAAAGAGGTTATTGCAAAAAAGCTTTAAAGCCTTGCCGTAAGAGAACGATAAGTAAAACACTTGCACATTATGGTATTAGCAGGGCGTGCCGAGTCTTAAATATGAGCAAGAGTGTTTATTATTATAAACCGTTACCCAAAGCCGATACTGAGATAGAGCTCGCTTTACAAGAAAAAGCAGTTCAACATTGAGAAGAAGGTTTTTGGAAGGCTTATAGTCGTTTACGTAATCAAGGCAAACCATGGAATCATAAACGATTGTATAGGGTTTACAAAGCATTAGGACTTCCTCTACGTGGTAAAGTAAAAAAACGATTACCATCTAGAGTGAAAGAACCATTAGAGGTTCCGGAAAATCTTAATGATACATGGAGTATGGATTTTGTTACCGATACCCTTGAGAACAAAAGACGTTTTAGAGCCTTTACTATTATCGATAACTGTAATAGAGAGGCATTACATATAGAAGTAGATTTTTCTTTACCAAGTAATCGTGTGTTTTGGGTACTTAACGATCTTGTTAATAGAAGAGGAAAGCCCAATAAGATACGTATGGATAATGGCCCGGAGTTCATTGCTAATATCACCGCTGTATGGAGCCAAATGCATGACATAGAGTTTACCTATATTCACCCTGTCAAACCAACTCAAAATGCATTTGTAGAGAGATTTAATGGAACTTATAGGCGAGGAGTTATTGATAAATATATTTTTGAGAACATTAACCAAGTAAGAGAACAAACCCAAGATTGGATGTATGATTATAATCATCATCGACCCCATGACGGGCTTGGTAGATTATCGCCAATAAAATACGCAGAAATTAATTCTCTTGGGGCTAACTCCAAGAGAATTAAAACAATAAATTTATCAAATATTAGAAATTTAAACAGTTCTAATTAGGGGAAGCTTACACCTAATTTAGGCTAGAAGTAGAAGTATTGCCGCTGTTATACTTTAAATCAAATTTTTCTTGTCCCATAACAAGCAATAAGATAAAGTCAATAAAAGCTATAAAAACTGGAATAAATGTCCAAGAGAATAAAAGATAAAAAATCCCCTTCAAAGATTTACCAAGATAAAATTGGTGAACCCCAAGTCCACCAAGAAAAAAAGCTAATAATGTAGTTGTAGTTTTGTTCTTCATTTCGTTTTTTACATTAAGCCCAACGTTCTAGTGTATGAAAAGTTGCGAATAGGGGGAGTAAGCAATTTTTCAATTTTTTCTTTCCACTAAAGGTAGCAATAATTTTCAATTTACTGAATCAGCGCAATTTTTTATACACCTTGTTGGGCGTAGTTTTTATAGGCGTGAAGTTTTGATAACTTAGATAAATTAATAATCATAATTCAAGACCTTTATTTACTGCTGCTAGAATTAGAACTAATAAAATTGAGGAAATTATCGGTATAACGAAAGCGGTTTTTTGCTTGTTGTCGTTTTTAGAATAGTGAATCCAAAAAAATATTGAATGAAGTAAAACAAGAAGTAGAGGACTAAAAACAACGACTATTCTGTTCAAGAATATATTTTTGGAATAGCCAAGATGACCAAAAATAGTGAAAATGACAACTGTTATCAAAATATCTGAAATATAGTATTTGCCTTTAATAACACGTTTTCTAACATGTTGATGTTTTAGTGCATAAAAGTACATTCCTCTAAGAAATGCAGACAACAATATAAACGTAATTGATTACCCACTTTTATACCAGTATTGATGAGTGACAGCTACTACCAGTCTATCAAATAGTCTTTCAGCGAAATAGTGTCTGTTGAGTTTATAGCAGAACTCGTCAAGATAATTCTGCAAATATTTTCCTTTAATTTTATGGTAAATACCTAACAGAGTGCGTTTTGCATTACTTATGGCTATATGCACCGATTTTAGTGTGGTAATAGTGGTTTCTTTATTTGATTTTTCAGTAATGTGTACTTCCACATAATCACCTATGTCTACATAAGACGTGCTTTTGTCGCTAAAAACAATGCATGTATCATCAAAATTACTATCAATAAGCGTGTTGACTTCTTCTTTTTTATGAGTATCCAAAACTTTCATTTTAAAATAACGACATTGTTTGGATTGTTTCCCAGTCTTTAAATCTTCTAAAGGTACAGACTCTGCCATTACCGCTACGTTAGATTGTTTTTGACTGCCTCTGCCTCTTTTAAGCTTTTGTCTGTCGGATTCTTTTGTTGCCACAGTAAAGTAATCTTGATCAAACTCAATCATATCTTCAAGGTCGTATAAATTATCTCGTTTTCCCATAGCCGAACGTATTCTGTGCATAAGAGACCATATAGTGGTATAACGTGTATGGTTGAGCTGACGTTGTAATTCGGCAGCAGAAATACCTTTTTTACTAAAAGTCATAAATGCCATAGCGAGATACCAAGTACGAATAGGTAAATTGGAGTTCTCCATCATAGTACCGCTGCGTAGAGTAGTTCTAAAACCACAATAAGAACATTGCCACATCCATTTAGACTTTAACCAATAGTGCTTTTTTGATTGACATTTTTTGCAAATGACTCCTTCTTTTGAACGAGCCAACTTCATATGTGATTTACAGGAAAACTCATCTGGAAATTGTTCAATAAAATGTAGTAAATTCATAATTCTAAACTTTATATTAAGATACGAATTTTTAAATTAGTGGCATAATTAAGTGTAATCAAAAACGTAATAATAATTACGTTCATTTCGAATAATTCATACTCAAGGTTTAACAAGGAGAAAAATTTTGTTAACGGACTAGTTATATTTGCTCTATAAAATTCCAACCCATCTGATATAAATCCTTTCCATTTAAATACTGCATCAGATATAGATGCCAGTGAATTAAAAGTAATTAGACTACTTAGAATAATAAAAAATTTTGCCCTCTCGACGAATTCGCCCAAGTCTTTTTGATTTCATTTATATCGCCTAATAATCCCATTAATTTTTTACTTCCGATAAATTTATCAAGTAGATTAAAATAAGAAATTTTTCATTTTTATTGTTGATTTAAAAGTAGTTAAAATTTCTCAAGAGAGAAAGACGTAGCAATTTTATACACCTAGTTCGGCGTAATTGTTTTATTTTTTCTTATCGACTAACGTAATGGTCAATTTGTTCTTTTGCTGTTTAATCTAAATCTGATCGCCAATTTCAAATCCGAGATCTCTCAACCATTTTCCTTTCAGTTGTATTTCTGGAATGACAACATATTTCCATTGTCGAGCTTGAAAAGTTTCGTAAACTTTGAGTGTTCTGGGTTTTTTCATTTGTCGCATTATTATATGACAAACATAATGATTAAAATTATCTTGTCAAACTTTTATATGACAAAATTGTCGTATTATTAATTGACATTTGTTTTGTGAACAAAGAACAACTTAAAAAGAAAATCGGTCAACGTATTGTTGAGTTAAGAAGTCAAAAGGGTTGGAGTCAATCTGATTTAGCCCGTGCATGCAATAAAGATCGACAAGCTGTTGAAAAGTTAGAAAATGGAAAAGTCAATCCAACACTTTATTCTTTACTAGAAATTGCTGAAGCTCTTGAGGTTACTTTAAAGAAGCTAGTCGATTTTTAGTGTTGTTATGACTTGTCAAAAGTCATTCATTTCGTCCGTTTGTTGTCCTTCGGATTCTATTTTTTCTTTACGTTCTGTCATTAAATCTAAAGTAAACTTTGTCAACGATTTATTGAACGAGCTAGTATCATTTTCAATTTTTGACGTGATACTTTTGATTGATTCAATTACCTTTTCAGTTGAATTTTTTATTGCCCTTTTAATAATCTCAGGAAGTTCTTTCTTAGGATGATTGGTTTGATATATGATCTCTAATTGATCTTTAGTTCTTGATATTTTTACAAACTTCACGAATTCAGGAACTTCTCTGTCTTGAGTTGAACGAAATAAAAAATCCTTTCCGCCAACTATTGGAAATGAGTATTTTACAAAAGCTTTCAAATCCCACAATTCATATTTTAGTGTATAATTTCCGTTGAACTTCGAAGTTGTGTAATCTGTCATTCCAATTTCAACTGTTCTTTTATTAAAATGACCCGTCCTGAAATATGTATACAAAAAACAACAAGTATATGTATAAAAATGATGGATATGTAAGACGTTATAGTGAGAGTTTTAAACTCAAAGTATTAGCAGAACTTACCAAAGGAAACCATTCCAAAAGACAAATTGCCTTAACTTACGGCATACAATCTAGTACGATAAACGTATGGATTAAAAAATATGACCGTAAAGATTTAATGAACACCCGTGTAACCGTGCAAACAGACGACGAATTATCCCGTATTAAAGCCCTTCAAAAAGAGCTAAAACAACTCAAAGATCTTCTTATTAAAAAGGATCTAGATAAACTTGTGAATGATAGTTATCTTGAAGTAGCTGCTGAAAATCTTGGCTATAAAAATGTTGAAGAATTAAAAAAAAACTTAAACATAAAGCCTTAATGAAAATAGCACCGATTAATAGAAAAAAAAGAAGGTACGCCATCGCTACTATTTGTAATGCTTTCGAGTTAAAAAGAGATGCTTATTACAAATATCAAAAAAGGTTTGTTCTTAAAAAACAAATAGAACAAAATGTAATAATGCTTGTTAAAAAAAGCAGGAAAACATTACCCAGAGAAGGTACTAGAAAGCTAATGAAATCCTTACATAATGATTTTAGGAAACAGAATATAAATATAGGTAGAGACCAGTTATTTAGAATCTTAAAAGAAAATAATTTGTTAATTAGAAGGAAAAAATATTCTTCTAAAACAACCAACTCTTACCATCGTTTTTATAAATATAAAAATATCATAAAAGACCTGATCATTAATAGACCTAACCAAGTTTGGGCTTCGGATATTACCTATATAAGAACTATAAATGGATTTTGTTATTTAGCACTTATTACTGATATGTATTCAAGAAAAATAGTAGGCTATGATATTAGTGATAGTTTAGAACTTAAAGGCTGTGTTAGAGCTTTAAATAAAGCTATTTATCAAACTAAAAATACCGAAGAAATCATACATCATTCTGATAGAGGAATACAATATTGTAGCAATGTTTATACTCAAATTTTGAAAAGAAAAAAGATACAAATCAGTATGACCCAAGAAAATCATTGCTACGAAAACGCAATGGCCGAAAGAGTTAACGGAATTTTAAAAGATGAATTCTTCCTCGACCAAACATTTACAAATATCAATCACGCCAAAAAAGCAACAAAAAATGCAATCAAATTATATAATAATAAAAGATTACATTTATCTTTAGATTATAAAACACCTAATTACGTGCACAAAAATGTAGCATAAATTTTAATAATTAACTGTAGCCCTATTTTAGGACGAGACATTAAAAACAAACCGCAATGAATGAGATGAAAGAGGTATAGTCTAATATAGTGATTATGAAAAAAGCATTAACACAGATAATTAGATTTTATCAAAAAACAGCCCCAAATAGAATCAGGAATTCGTGCCGTTTTGAGCCAACTTGTTCTGAATATATGATAATTTCCATTGATAAATATGGAATTAGCAAGGGAGTTTTAAACGGAATAAAAAGATTACAAAGATGCAAACCGCCAAATGGTGGAATTGATAACCCATAAATTAAATTTTTAACTTAAACTATATAAATATGAAAAATTACGAGTACAAATGTGTTCCAGTACCTTCTGTTATCGACACAGGAAAAAAAGGAAAAGATTTACACGGTCAAGCTGTAGCAACTTATGAAAGAATAATAAATAGTGCAGCTGAAGGAGGTTGGGAGTTGTCAAATATTGACACAGTTTCCTCTTCTCAACAACCTGGATGTTTGTCTGGATTGCTTGGAGGAAAAGCAGAGGTTATAACTTTTAAAATGCTTGTGTTTAGAAAAGAAAAATAAAAAGCACATAACAAAAAATATACGTAATAGCGGTATTGGTGCTAAATCCAAAGTTTATTTCTTTGGACAAATTTAAGTGCTTAATTTAAAGATTAGTATCTTGAAATCCGCTACTACGTATATTCAAACCGTTACCCACAAGCTAAAACCAACATCGAGATTTGAACAAACAAATAGTAAAGTCCTACATTGAGGAATATAAAAAAGATTTCGAACGAATAAATGGACACGAGCTTTACAAATGGAAAGCGGTCAAACAATTTCAAAATAATTGGAATATAAATGCTACTGATTTTGCAAATATGCTCGAAATTTCTTTGAGCAAAACTGCAAACCTTTTGGATAGTTTCAACACTTTCCCTTACCGAATGGTTTGCGAAAATGCTCAACAATCGCCCGAAGAAGTTCGTTCACTTTTCAAAAATCTTTACAATGAGGATTTAGATTTGACCGAAAGAATTAAAACTTTCAGAACGAATTTTAAAGAACTGAACGAAAACAATTTTCAAGGTAAAAGTGACTATCAAGGACAAAGAGCAGTCGTTGTCTATTTAACTTTAAAATACCCAGAAAGATACTTCTTTTACAAATTTGGAATGTTCAAGGGGTTTTCGGAAACTATAAATTATCACTACACACCAATAAAAGGACGATACCAAAATGTAGTTCAATTTCAAAACCTTTGCGAGCTTATAAAGCATCAACTCGAAAATGACCAAGAGTTAATAAAATTGCATAAAGAAAGAATTGACGATGATTGCTATTATGACAAAAACCTTAAAATTCTAACCCAAGATTTCGTTTATGCAGTCGTTCAACATTTGAACATTGAGCAAACCGAGAATAAGACTACAACACAAACAACATTTGAATTAAGTCAATCCTTAACATCTTCAATCCAAGTTGCTGAAACTGATGTTGATTTCACGCCAAGAGCAGTAAACCACATCCAAAATAATATTGAGAATAAACGAATTGGTGATTTAGGAGAAATTTGGGTTGTGAATTACGAAAAAGAAAAACTCAAAAAAGCAAATCGACCAGATTTGGCAGATAAAGTTGAACACACAGCAAAAAACTTTGGCGATGGGGCTGGTTTTGATATTTTATCATTCAATGAAAATGGCGATAAACTTTATATCGAAGTTAAAACCACAAAAGGAGCAGTAAATTCAACTTTCTACGTTACGAGAAACGAATTAGAGAGAAGTTTAGTGGAAAGAGAAAATTATTATCTTTATAGACTATATAAATTTGATGATGAAAATGAAAACGGGAAATTATTAATCCTAAATGGCGAATTATCAAATTTGTGTGAAGTACCATTGACATACAAAGTAACGATGAAAAAGCCTGTGGGTAACAATGTATAAAAATAATAGCCGAAATAGGAATAAACATAAACATTGTAGCCCGCATAAGTACATGACAAAAATTTAGTCAAGTTCATATTGTTTTGATTTACAGGGTTTAATAGCACAGAAGCGATATAATCTAATCCATATTTGAATATGCTTTTAGCCATTCTTCCATGCTTTTTTATTTTGATAGGCTTAATCTGATGTAAATATATACCAACTTTGTAACACCATACGAAAGCCATCATTACAAGCAGTACTAATTTTTCAATACGCTTAATATCTTGCAGGTGTGTGTTTTCAATATCAAAGCCACTGGCTTTCATTGCTTTAAAACACATCTCTATCTGCCATCGTTCTTTGTATTGTTCAAAGGCCTTATCAGGAGCGTTGAACGATACAATGATTAAGAAATCAGGCTTTCCATTTTTTGGGTACAACTTGCATCCGGAAAGGAAACAAAGCTGACCATTAACACGTACAATTTTAGGATAATACACAAACTCATTGATCTTATGTGGATTAAACAAGTGAAATACTTTGATGGTTTTGTTCTTATCAGGAAGCTCTACCTTAAAGTTGTTTCGAATGCGGATATAATATTTGATTCCATTTGTATTCAAGAAATCCAACCAATGATTACCTACAAACTCTCTATCGGCTACAATGGATTTAATAACATCTTTGCCAAAAAGTCTTATGAAACGATTCACAAGATCAATACGCTCCTGACTGTTAGAGTTCCCTGGCTTATCTAACATAGTAAATAACAATGGGAAGGCAACACCTTTATAGACAACTCCCAACTTAAAAATGTTGATGTTGGTCTGACCAAACTTCCAATTGGTCCTATCAATACTCAAGATCAATCCCTCTTGCTTAGGAAGGAGACTAAATATAAGACGAGCGATCAAATCTCCATCCAACGAATAATCAGCAATAAATCTTTGAATACGTCTGAGTGATGACTTCGAATCTACTGAGGTCTCAAAAGCGTTGGCTACCTTTTCAAAGGTAACTGTCTGTACCTTACAGAGGGCGATAATGAAATGTGATATGAGTTTGATTCTTGCCAAATTGATCTTACCTTGGAAATGAGAACTTAAAACTGAATTTAATTCACTACTTTTAGTGGAAGCATTGGTTTTTTTCATTAGAAAAATGAGTGATGTTATTCTTCTAATATACTGAAAATCAATGCTTTATTTTAATTATTTAACATTTAATTTACTGATAATCAATTAATTATATTTTTTGTCATGTACTAAAGTAGCCCGCATAAAATTTAGTAATAAATTGAAAAATTCGAGTTCCGTAATCGGCTACTATTCTTATACTAACCGTTAGCAAAAATTAAAAACAAACCTTATGAGAAAAATAACTTTAATCTTAACTTTAGTGATTGGATTCATATCAACATCTTGTTCAAATAACAATGATAACGAAACTCAAATATCCGAATTTCAAGGAAACTGGAATGGCACTTATACTGGAAGCGAGGATAATGGGAATTGGAGTATGAATGTAAATGAAGAAGGAATTATTACTGGAACTGCTACTTCGACTGACTCTAACGATGTCTATGATGTTAATGGAAATGTTCAAGAAAACGGAAATCTAAATGTAACGTTAGGAACCGTAACTAGTGGAGCTACATTTGT
The DNA here is from genome assembly GCA_014075215.1 of Flavobacteriaceae bacterium. Taxonomy (NCBI): domain Bacteria; kingdom Pseudomonadati; phylum Bacteroidota; class Flavobacteriia; order Flavobacteriales; family Flavobacteriaceae; species Flavobacteriaceae bacterium. Next base: position 1,103,547 of record CP046177.1, on the reverse strand, counting down.
AGGTACGATGAATGAGAATACTACAAATGGAACTTGGCAAAACACAAGTGAAAATATAAGTGGAATTTGGAGTGGTTCTAAAAATTAGCTTACTTTTGTATTATGCCAACTATTCTACGAATTAAAGGATACAGATTTTTCTTTTACACAAATGAACATTTACCAATTCATATTCATGTAGAGAAAGACAATAAAACTTCTAAATTTAATCTCGAACCTATTTTGAAGCTTGTATATTCGAGAAGATTTAAAGCCTCTGAAATATCAGAAATTCGTAAGTTAGTAACTGAGAATAAAAAACTTTTAATAAAAAAATGGAATGAGTATTTTAACAATAAATAAATCAAAATTAGCTACTGATCTTGTTTTTTCAAAAAACAAGATGAATGTTTTTTTAGAAGATGGGAGAGAACTATCAGTTCCTTTGGAGTGGTTTCCAAAACTTCGTAATGCTACTATTGAACAATTAAAAAAGTGGCGATTTATAGGAAATGGTGAAGGTATTCATTGGGAGGAACTTGATGAAGATATTTCAGTAGAAAGATTACTTGATTAGATAACTTTTGCTAACATCGGCTATAAAAAATAGCGGTTTAATCGCTTAATCGAAAGTATAATGAAAAAAATTAAAGTTCTGTAATAATCCGAAAAGTTAGTGACTAAAATTCGCTACTTTTCATATACAAGACCGTTACCCACAAGCTAAAACCAACATCGAGATTTGAACAAACAAATAGTAAAGTCCTACATTGAGGAATATAAAAAAGATTTCGAACGAATAAATGGACACGAGCTTTACAAATGGAAAGCGGTCAAACAATTTCAAAATAATTGGAATATAAATGCTACTGATTTTGCAAATATGCTCGAAATTTCTTTGAGCAAAACTGCAAACCTTTTGGATAGTTTCAACACTTTCCCTTACCGAATGGTTTGCGAAAATGCTCAACAATCGCCCGAAGAAGTTCGTTCACTTTTCAAAAATCTTTACAATGAGGATTTAGATTTGACCGAAAGAATTAAAACTTTCAGAACGAATTTTAAAGAACTGAACGAAAACAATTTTCAAGGTAAAAGTGACTATCAAGGACAAAGAGCAGTCGTTGTCTATTTAACTTTAAAATACCCAGAAAGATACTTCTTTTACAAATTTGGAATGTTCAAGGGGTTTTCGGAAACTATAAATTATCACTACACACCAATAAAAGGACGATACCAAAATGTAGTTCAATTTCAAAACCTTTGCGAGCTTATAAAGCATCAACTCGAAAATGACCAAGAGTTAATAAAATTGCATAAAGAAAGAATTGACGATGATTGCTATTATGACAAAAACCTTAAAATTCTAACCCAAGATTTCGTTTATGCAGTCGTTCAACATTTGAACATTGAGCAAACCGAGAATAAGACTACAACACAAACAACATTTGAATTAAGTCAATCCTTAACATCTTCAATCCAAGTTGCTGAAACTGATGTTGATTTCACGCCAAGAGCAGTAAACCACATCCAAAATAATATTGAGAATAAACGAATTGGTGATTTAGGAGAAATTTGGGTTGTGAATTACGAAAAAGAAAAACTCAAAAAAGCAAATCGACCAGATTTGGCAGATAAAGTTGAACACACAGCAAAAAACTTTGGCGATGGGGCTGGTTTTGATATTTTATCATTCAATGAAAATGGCGATAAACTTTATATCGAAGTTAAAACCACAAAAGGAGCAGTAAATTCAACTTTCTACGTTACGAGAAACGAATTAGAGAGAAGTTTAGTGGAAAGAGAAAATTATTATCTTTATAGACTATATAAATTTGATGATGAAAATGAAAACGGGAAATTATTAATCCTAAATGGCGAATTATCAAATTTGTGTGAAGTACCATTGACATACAAAGTAACGATGAAAAAGCCTGTGGGTAACAATGTATAAAAATAATAGCCGAAATAGGAATAAACATAAACATTGTAGCCCGCATAAAATTTAGTAATAAATTGAAAAATTCGAGTTCCGTAATCGCCTACTATTCTTATACTAACCGTTGGTATCCATTTGACAGAAACATTACGTTAAAAATCAACGGTTCAAAAAAAGAAAAGTCATAACTTGAAATGACAAAAGTCACTCGCTTAAGAGAAATTGAACCGAGAGTAGTAAACAAAATGTGGAAATAAAAGGTTATCATCGGGAACAGTTCCCAAGCCAATATTAAAATTGGTTAATACTTAAAATATCTAAACGATGAAAAAAGTATTTTTTATTTTTACATTAATGTTAGTTAGCTCATTTACATTTGCTAATACAGAATTTGAAAACTCTGAAGGAAATTATGAACAGAATGGTTTTGTTGAAAATTGTTTTTGTGATACATCGATTGCATATGAGAATAATGAAAGTGATTTAGTGAAAAGTTGTAGAACGTTTACTGTAACACTTGTTCTAGTTGTTGTCGAAATATCAACAGAGGTTACTGTCTGTTGTGGTTGTAGAGGAGTAATGTGCCAAAACCCAGGTTGTTGGACTGAAAGTAGTAGTAATCAACAGGCTAGCTTACTTGACGGGTTTATTGATATTTCGGATTTAATGTCAAAATATGGAGATGAAATAACGGAATTGAAAATTAAAGAATCTAGTAAAGAAAAAATATTTGAAAATGATTTTTCTATTAAATCTGGTTCTTATAAAGTTATAAAGAAGGATAATAAATTCTATGTAAATACAAAACTTATTAAATCATAATTTATTCCTATTTTAGACTATCTCAATTAATTGAGATAGTCTAAAATTAGAATTATTTAAAAACAATTACAATGAATATAATGACGAAACGAATTTTAGCTTTTTTTGTAGACAATCTTATTGTTGTTTTCATTTTCTCTCTACTAAACTCTCTTTTTAATTTAGAATACAATACTTATGATTTTGAAATGTTTAATAATATCTGGAAAGTAAAAGTTACGCCGATAATATTGTTCTATCTTATATATTTTATTCTTTCTGATTTATTAAACAAAGGAATAACATTGGGAAAATTTTTATTTAGAATTAAAGTTAACGCTAGTGAAAAAAAACTCATTAAAAGATCTATAATTAAAACTTTAAGTTATTTGATTTTACCAATTACTTTGATTTTTTGGATAGTTATGAATAAATTACCTCAAGATTATTTTTTAAATATAAAGACAGAAAACATTAAATAAAACGGCTACCAACACGGTATATAGTTTATTGCTATAAATCGCTTAATCAAAGTTAAGTGATTTTTTATAAAGTTATTGCTTTGTCGAAAATTTAGTACATTTATACACGCAACAAACCATATACATTAACGTTGGGCATAATACTGACCCGTCCTGAAATATGTATACAAAAAACAACAAGTATATGTATAAAAATGATGGATATGTAAGACGTTATAGTGAGAGTTTTAAACTCAAAGTATTAGCAGAACTTACCAAAGGAAACCATTCCAAAAGACAAATTGCCTTAACTTACGGCATACAATCTAGTACGATAAACGTATGGATTAAAAAATATGACCGTAAAGATTTAATGAACACCCGTGTAACCGTGCAAACAGACGACGAATTATCCCGTATTAAAGCCCTTCAAAAAGAGCTAAAACAACTCAAAGATCTTCTTATTAAAAAGGATCTAGATAAACTTGTGAATGATAGTTATCTTGAAGTAGCTGCTGAAAATCTTGGCTATAAAAATGTTGAAGAATTAAAAAAAAACTTAAACATAAAGCCTTAATGAAAATAGCACCGATTAATAGAAAAAAAAGAAGGTACGCCATCGCTACTATTTGTAATGCTTTCGAGTTAAAAAGAGATGCTTATTACAAATATCAAAAAAGGTTTGTTCTTAAAAAACAAATAGAACAAAATGTAATAATGCTTGTTAAAAAAAGCAGGAAAACATTACCCAGAGAAGGTACTAGAAAGCTAATGAAATCCTTACATAATGATTTTAGGAAACAGAATATAAATATAGGTAGAGACCAGTTATTTAGAATCTTAAAAGAAAATAATTTGTTAATTAGAAGGAAAAAATATTCTTCTAAAACAACCAACTCTTACCATCGTTTTTATAAATATAAAAATATCATAAAAGACCTGATCATTAATAGACCTAACCAAGTTTGGGCTTCGGATATTACCTATATAAGAACTATAAATGGATTTTGTTATTTAGCACTTATTACTGATATGTATTCAAGAAAAATAGTAGGCTATGATATTAGTGATAGTTTAGAACTTAAAGGCTGTGTTAGAGCTTTAAATAAAGCTATTTATCAAACTAAAAATACCGAAGAAATCATACATCATTCTGATAGAGGAATACAATATTGTAGCAATGTTTATACTCAAATTTTGAAAAGAAAAAAGATACAAATCAGTATGACCCAAGAAAATCATTGCTACGAAAACGCAATGGCCGAAAGAGTTAACGGAATTTTAAAAGATGAATTCTTCCTCGACCAAACATTTACAAATATCAATCACGCCAAAAAAGCAACAAAAAATGCAATCAAATTATATAATAATAAAAGATTACATTTATCTTTAGATTATAAAACACCTAATTACGTGCACAAAAATGTAGCATAAATTTTAATAATTAACTGTAGCCCTATTTTAGGACGAGACACTTTTTATCATTCTGTACAAGGCATTATAATTTTCATTCCAGCTTCTTTCAGGTAAGGATCTCCGTCAGATGGTCTCACAAATGCATCTTTGTTGCACTCGATTATTTCATCTTTAGTATACTTATTGTCGAACTTATTAAGCAATGTGTTTATCCCCATTCCACTAGTAACTTCCACTGTTTTCTGTTTAATAGTTGGGCTTTGAGGTTTCTTGAAATACGAATGGTCAATATTCAGTTTTTCACAATCGCGTACTATAGCATTATAGTGATTCACCCCTTTGTTCTTTTCAAATTGGTCGATATTAACAAGTATAGCACTAAGGAGAGAGCGATTGTCAAGATTGTCCAGAATATTATCAATATTAATAGTGTTTTCCTGCTGCGAGGGTTTGTTTTGATTTCCATTATCCACGCCTGAATCTTGACTTGTAACGATACTTGGAGGTTGAGTATTCTTTTTGTCATCCAAGTAGAAGTCCTTAAAAAAAAAAGCCCCAAGTGATAGCAATAAAACTGCCGATGTAATCGCAAGTGCTTTGATTTTTTTGCCGCTAGATTTCCTAAAAGCGATTAACTTACTCTCTAAATCAACGTATTTGCTTTTTTCTCTTAGAATATCACTTTTTAGTTTGTCGGTAACATTATCCGTACTAGTTTTAGTTGTATGTGTAGGTTTTGTCCTAACTGGTTCTTTATACTCAATTAACTGCGAATTTGATATAGTGTAGAATTTATTGCCAAATTTGTGCAAAAATCGATTATTTAATTTGGTATTGAAAATATTCTTTTCATTTGACACATATACATTTGAATAACTTTTACGACATTCAGAAATCTGATTTATTTTAGATTCATAATCTTCAAGAAATAGAGGTAATGTTCCGTGTTCATTAGAGTAATCGGCTGTAAATTCAAAATCACTAAATATTTTGTCATCTAAACTAAATGAACTAACCATATCCGATATTTTCGTAGAGTTGAACATTTTCCCACTTAATGCCTGTTTTTTAAAATGACTTAAGAGTCCATTTAATATCTTAAAATTATTATCATTAACAGCTATTTCTTTATTTGACTTAATAGCTACACCAATCACAATGCCGTCACGTCCTGCATTATATGCTTTGGCGAAGCTGTATAGTTCTAAATATGAGTAACCATTTTTTGTAAACGTGTGAAATACATCTTGATGCTTTGATTCCAGTTTCAGACTTGGCTCAAAATGGTCTACTTTGCTTTTTACACCTTGAGGCTTAAATCCGAAGGATTCAAAACCATCTGGCTTTCCGAAGAAAATAATACTAGTATCTTCCATAATAATTTATCCAAATAGTCTTTTAAAAAATGCAAATAAACCACCACCTTCAGATTTACCTGTGGCAAGTTTATATAAATTGTTCCAGAAATTATGTGGGTATTGGAAGTCTAGCCTTTGTATATATACCACTGGGTTATTGTCATCATCAAATGTGTCGACTAACTTTCCTACAGAAAATTCTCCATATACTATTTTTGCGTTTCTACTTTTTATAGCATTGTCTAGTGATGGCCTAAATTGCTTAATGTAATTTTCAACTACCACATTTTCGTTAACTGGAATTTTATCCCATTGAGATACTATAACGATAAATTTAGATACGCTATAAAGATTTGGCATATTAACCTTTATATAGTTTATAAAATTCTGATGCAAAGTGTCTTCGTCTTTATCTCCTTTTACAGGCTTATAAGGAGTTATGAGACAAAATACAGGCTTACCTAATTCACAGGCTTTTAGTATTCCTTCAATTTTAGGATTAAATTTACCTTTATTGTCAGTCTTGATTTCCTCCAAATCTTCACCAGCTAAATCAACAAAAGCCAATTTAAGCACCGGAAGTCCCTTTTTGTTCGGTTCCATATCCATTCCTATTAAATCTAGGGTTCCTTTTTCAGTAGAAGGATATGCTTCCTTGTCGTCAAAGTACTTAACCATAGTATCTCTAGACACGTTACCTTTGTCGTAAGGATACTCGTTTAAATCAAGTGCTGACCATTTTTTTTTCAGTATATCTTTGGCTATAATACAAAAGTGACGACAAGAACAAAGACTTTCCTGCTTTTGGAAAACCAATGGGAACAACAATATGACGACCTTCTTGATTAAGGTTGTCAAAAATTTCCATTATGTTTTTTTGACTTAAATCCGCTAGTGGAATCCTTGAAGATTTTTCTGGTTCTGGATTATTCGATTGGCTCTCTTGATTTTCTGTTGATATATAATCGCTCATTACTTTCTATTTATTTGGTTTACTTATTGAAATTTTTATTTTTCCCGAATAGGCTATTAAAGAAATTTTCATCATCGTCTTCATCTTCTTTCCTTCTTATTAAAACGTAGATGGCTAAGGGAACAATTAAGTCTAAAAATATAACAAGTAGAATGTTCTTCCACGTTCCTACTTTTTGCTCTTTAGTTCCATTTTTTATGTGTTGAACTATTGAAGGTAAAGTATGGCCCACACTTCCGAGTTCGGTTATTGTGGCTTCAAGTTTTGGGAAATCAGCACTACCCGTATTTATATCATTAATTGGTTTTGTAGTACTATTAACTTCAGACACAATTTTTGCAATTTTTGCAATATTCTTGGGATTGTTTTCTATGTTCTTTTTATCGTTACTTATGTCTATTTTAGTTGTGTCTCGCTGAATGAACTCTAGTTCTGGAATATATTTTATCTCTAGTGATTTCAAATCCTCTTTTGCTTTGAAAAGTCTTTCAGCAACATCTAAATTTATCTCACTGTTGACTAAGTTTTTTGCTATAAAACTCTCGATTGAACTTGTAATGTAACCTTGCAGAATACGAGCCTGTTCAGTTGGTTCATTTACACCCGCCAATGAGGGATTGATTGCATTGATTTTATAATTTGCTAAAATGTCATTGAATTTACTAAGTACGGCTCTTGCATTGGCTTTAAATCCATTTTGGTCTCTCACTTCGCTAATAAGTTGCTTCTCCAAGTCTTTCAAGTCAATATAGTCATCTACCACATCTGACTCGACACCGATAATTGCTTGGGCTCTTGTAGAATATGATATAAGTGTATCTTTTAAAATACCAGCTTCTTCCTTAACCAAATCTTCTTTAAAATCATACGGGTAGAAATAATTCAGATTAAATACAATTAATGCGAAAGCACAAATGAGATAGAAGAATAGTGCAACTTTTCTGCCGCTAACCGCAAAGTAGTATGATATTAATATAAGAATCAATATAATTGCAGCTATCACAAGGCTTCCATTTTCAGAGCCAAAAAAGTGTTGATTTTTTAACCCCAAATGGGCGTGCCAAAAACCTACTATAAACGTGCCTAAACTCAAAAGGTAGGCACTAATTTTCACTATTGGCGGTATTTTCGTCTTACTCATATCTATATATTTTGTTCAAAGTTAATATTTCTGTCATTTTTTTCGGTCTTTACCTGTCTCGTCCTAAAATAGGGCTACAGTTAATTATTAAAATTTATGCTACATTTTTGTGCACGTAATTAGGTGTTTTATAATCTAAAGATAAATGTAATCTTTTATTATTATATAATTTGATTGCATTTTTTGTTGCTTTTTTGGCGTGATTGATATTTGTAAATGTTTGGTCGAGGAAGAATTCATCTTTTAAAATTCCGTTAACTCTTTCGGCCATTGCGTTTTCGTAGCAATGATTTTCTTGGGTCATACTGATTTGTATCTTTTTTCTTTTCAAAATTTGAGTATAAACATTGCTACAATATTGTATTCCTCTATCAGAATGATGTATGATTTCTTCGGTATTTTTAGTTTGATAAATAGCTTTATTTAAAGCTCTAACACAGCCTTTAAGTTCTAAACTATCACTAATATCATAGCCTACTATTTTTCTTGAATACATATCAGTAATAAGTGCTAAATAACAAAATCCATTTATAGTTCTTATATAGGTAATATCCGAAGCCCAAACTTGGTTAGGTCTATTAATGATCAGGTCTTTTATGATATTTTTATATTTATAAAAACGATGGTAAGAGTTGGTTGTTTTAGAAGAATATTTTTTCCTTCTAATTAACAAATTATTTTCTTTTAAGATTCTAAATAACTGGTCTCTACCTATATTTATATTCTGTTTCCTAAAATCATTATGTAAGGATTTCATTAGCTTTCTAGTACCTTCTCTGGGTAATGTTTTCCTGCTTTTTTTAACAAGCATTATTACATTTTGTTCTATTTGTTTTTTAAGAACAAACCTTTTTTGATATTTGTAATAAGCATCTCTTTTTAACTCGAAAGCATTACAAATAGTAGCGATGGCGTACCTTCTTTTTTTTCTATTAATCGGTGCTATTTTCATTAAGGCTTTATGTTTAAGTTTTTTTTTTAATTCTTCAACATTTTTATAGCCAAGATTTTCAGCAGCTACTTCAAGATAACTATCATTCACAAGTTTATCTAGATCCTTTTTAATAAGAAGATCTTTGAGTTGTTTTAGCTCTTTTTGAAGGGCTTTAATACGGGATAATTCGTCGTCTGTTTGCACGGTTACACGGGTGTTCATTAAATCTTTACGGTCATATTTTTTAATCCATACGTTTATCGTACTAGATTGTATGCCGTAAGTTAAGGCAATTTGTCTTTTGGAATGGTTTCCTTTGGTAAGTTCTGCTAATACTTTGAGTTTAAAACTCTCACTATAACGTCTTACATATCCATCATTTTTATACATATACTTGTTGTTTTTTGTATACATATTTCAGGACGGGTCAAAGTTTGTGATAACGGTACATCTATGGTATGTGAAACAAACTCTATAAATGTAACATCTGGGTTTCCTGCTACGGCATCCGCTTCGGGAAGTGCTGCTCTTTTAGCTGAAATTCTTGAAGAAAAGTATATCTCGCTTATTGGGGAGTTACAGCCGTATCACGATATCAGACGTACCAATAATTTGTTAAATGTCCCTCCGAAAACCGGATCGGCAATTCCACAACGTTTTTTATATCCTCAGGTTGAAGTAGATACCAATCCGAATACGCCATCGCCTATTCCCGGGTTTTTTGATCCAACTCCTATAAATAACTAAAAGAACTAAGAATTTTTATTCTTATAATAAAAAGAGACCTGAAAACTCAGGTCTCTTTTATTTTTATATAAGTCACATTTTATACTGTTGAAAGTTTGAAAGTTCTAAATTGAAAATTATTTTGCTCAACTACCTAAAATGCTAAAGAAGTAGTATTATTTTTTCTTAAATACTAATATATGCTTTGATTTCTCTATATCATCTTGATTTATAAGCATTTTTATAAACTGCCCATTGAGGTATTTTTGAGCCTGATCATCATAATGTTTACTAAATACATTTCCAGACTGACCTGTCGGCAATACACTTAGGCTATTTTCCACGTCAGAAAAATCAATAACTCTTCGTGTAGAAGGCCCTGCATGTATTTTATAATATCCTGTACTATCTAATTTAAATAATTGATTGTTAATTACTTCATTTCCTCCATCGGTTTTAAAGGGCCCGATGTCAAAAGCTTTTTGCATAATGCTACCACCGGCAGATAAAACATGATGATGTGTTACGGAAGCTACTTTATCCCAATGCTATTCGGAAGGGGTATGGCCCAATTGATTTTCTAAAAATACGATAGCATTCTTAAATGATGCCGTAATAATATTCTGCTTCGTTTCTTTTGCTTTTGTAAATATATCATCCCAAAATAAAGACTCTTTTTTTGAAGCTTGTATGGCAATCATCTTTTTTTGAAGCGGAGTATTCATGAATTGATAAAATCCTTTTCCTAATTCGTCTTTAAAGGTAAGGGTTAAAAATTCATATAAGAAACGATTGTAAATAACCGGCTCCACACTTTTCTTTGTATACGCCCCATTCCAGTTTTTTAATAACTCCATTCCTTTTTTTTCATTTTCCGATAATGTATCCGCAGATATATTTTCCAATAAATCCGCAATCACTTCCGGAGCAGTATCGGAAGTTACATCAAAAAGCATGGCAGCAACCTCTTCTTTAGTAAAATCATTTTTGGCCTCTAATAATTGCACAATTCTGTTTGCCCGATCTTCCGGTAAATAATATCCCGGGTACCGGATACCGGCTATAGTATCCGGCTCATTGTTAGCAGAATATACATAATTATTACCAGGGTTAACAGCTTGAGGGTTTTCTTCAAAATCCAAATATTCTGCTATTTCATCTTCTCCCCTCGTTCCATTTAAAATCAATTTGGAATTTACTCCTTCTCCATATTTATATAACTTACCGGCAGCAAACCAAGCAATATTATTTTCTGCATCGCCATACATAACATTCAAACCGGGTGCATGTAATGCTTTTATTCCTTCTTTAAACTCCGATAACGAATTTGCATGAGAAATGGTATGGCTTACTTCCAAAATCCGGTTAGGTAATTTTGTATAAATCCATTGCATGGCAACAGGTCTGGTATCATCTATTTCTTTCATCACAGTATTCATCAATGGCCCGTGCCCGCTTACTTTTACCTGAAATGTTGTGTCTGCATTATCTTTTATTTTAATAGTCCTTTTAAAAGTATCGTAAGTAACAAAACCTGTAGGTGTTTTATATTCCATCTCATTAAACGGATGTTGCTCTTCAAAGTAAAAATCGATATCATCATTTTGAAACATCGTTAATCCGTATGCATATTTTCTATTGTGCCCCAATAATGGGAAGGGCGTTAGCGCCAGGTTAAATCCATACATTTCATAGTCAGGTGTTTTGATATGTGACTGATACCAAACGGAAGGTTGTGAAAATCCTATATGCGGATCATTTGCAAAAATTACTTTTCCGTTTTTCGTTTTATCAGCGCCAATCACCCATGAATTACTTCCCATAAATGAAGGTATAGGTAATGGTTTGTATATAGCATGTATTGCATTGGAAAAAGTAGCAGTAATTTCAGTAGTTTCCTGATGGTTAAGAACTGCTGTTTGGTGGTGCATTGAAATATTCATTTCTGCCAGGTAAACTTCTCCCAACTTTCCTTTATTTCGGTTAACAGAGGATCTGTTTTGTGTGCCATTGCAAAACTAAATGACATATATCCTAATACATTATAAATATCCTTTAGTGTATAGGCTTCCTTTTTTATACCCATCAATTTAAATTCCGGAGGGGTAACTCCATTTTCCATATATTGATTCACACCGTCCAAATAGGCTATAGCTAATTTATAAGGTTCCGAATTTTTATCCAACTTTTCTATAGATACGACTGCACTTTCCTCAATTCCCAAGCTTGAAAAAAACATATCCGTTTCGACTAATTTTTTACCAAATAATTCTGACAATCTCCCTGCAGCTATCCTTCGGATTAACTCCATTTGCCATAACCGATCCTGGGCATGTACATATCCTAAAGCCGTATACGCATCTTTCTGATTTTGTGCATTTATATGCGGAACTCCATAATTGTCATAGTAAACCCGTACCTCATCGGAAATATTTGCCAGTGTTAGCTCCCCGTCATACACAGGGTAAAAAGTTCGAATATATAATCCGATAGAAATACTACCGATAACTACAAATACAAGGATCCATTTTATGATTTTTTTAAAAGTTTTCATTCGGATAAGCTTTATTTTAGCCAAAGATAACAGATATAAATTGTATTTTTGGGTAGCTAAAATTTTCATTCCGTGAGAAGAATTCAGATGGTAGACCTTCAGAGGCAGTATTCCAAGATTAAAAAAACAGTAAATGCCTCTGTTGAAGAAATTTTAAACACTGCAGCTTTTATTAATGGTCCGTATGTAAAAGAATTCCAGGCAGACTTAGAAGCATATCTGGATGTAAAACACGTCATTCCTTGTGCTAATGGGACAGATGCACTCCAGATTGTTATGATGGGATTAGGCTTAGAGGAAGGTGATGAAGTTATCACAGTAGATTTTACATTTGCTGCCACTGTAGAAGTAATTGCTTTATTAAAACTAACACCTGTTTTAGTTGACGTGGAACCCGACACATTTAACATAGCCATTGATGCTTTGAAAAAAGCAATTACACCCAAAACAAAAGCTATTGTGCCGGTCCATTTATTTGGCCAGGTTGCCAATATGGAAGCTGTCATGCAAATTGCCGATGAACATAATCTATATGTAATTGAAGACAATGCTCAGGCAATTGGTGCGGATTATACTTTTAAAGACGGGCGTAAACAAAAAGCAGGGACTATCGGCCATGTAGGAACTACTTCTTTTTTCCCGTCAAAAAATTTAGGATGCTACGGCGATGGAGGAGCTATTTTTACTGGTAACGATGAGTTGGCACATACCATCAGAGGAATTGTAAACCATGGCATGTATAAGCGATATTATCATGATGTAGTGGGTGTAAATTCAAGACTGGACAGTATACAAGCAGCAGTATTAAAGGCAAAGCTCCCTCATCTGGATGCCTATTGCAATACCAGAAGATATGCTGCCAGGTATTATACGAATGCGTTTGCATATCATCCAAACATCATCACGCCCATTACAGCATCTTGTAAAAATATCTGCGATACATGTAACTGTCATGTCTTTCATCAATATACTCTAAAAATTATGAATGGGAAACGAAATGAGTTACATCGACATTTATTGGATAATGCCATACCAAATGCTATTTATTATCCGGTTCCTTTACACAGTCAAAAAGCATATAGAGATGATCGATATCAGGAAGATGATTTTAGAGTAACCAATGAATTGGTCAATACCGTCATTTCATTACCTATGCATACCGAATTAGATGAGGAACAACTGGATTATATTACTAAAACAGTACTGGGCTTTTCATAATAGTAGGGTTATTTTATTTACTGGCAAATAATTTTACATCGTTTTCAGATACTTCCTGCCCTCCCAGAATCAATAAACGTTCCACCACATTTCGCAATTCACGAACATTTCCTGTCCAGTCGTATTTCTGTAATAGATCTATTGCAGCATCAGAGAATTCTTTTTTAGCCATTCCCTGCTCTTCAATAATTTTTTTGGAAAAATGCATGATCAGCGAAGGAATATCATCTCTTCTATCATTTAAAGGGGGGACTTTAATTAAAATAACAGCCAATCTGTGGTATAAGTCTTCTCTAAATCTTCCTTCTGCTATTTCTTTTTTCAGATTTTTATTGGTTGCAGCAAGTACCCTGACATTTACTGTAATGTCTTTATCACTTCCTACTCTTGAAATCCTATTTTCCTGTAAAGCTCTTAATACTTTGGCTTGTGCCGACAAGCTCATATCTCCTACTTCATCCAAAAAAATAGTTCCACTGTTTGCTACTTCAAATTTTCCTGCTCTGTCTTTATTTGCTCCGGTAAAGCTACCTTTTACATGGCCAAATAATTCGCTTTCTATGAGTTCCGACGGTATTGCTGCACAATTTACTTCTACCATAGGGCCTTTGAACCGCTCTGATTTTTCATGTAGCCAATGTGCTACCAATTCTTTTCCGGTACCATTAGGGCCTGTGATTAATACACGGGCATCCGTAGCTGCTACTTTTTCTATGATTTCTTTGATATGATTGAGTTCTTTACTCCTACCAATCATCTCATAGTCTTTGCTTACTTTCTTTTTTAATCGTTTATTTTCTACTACCAGTACTTTTCTGTCTAAAGCATTTCTTACCGTATTTAACAAACGATTCAGGTCCGGTGGTTTGGAAATATAGTCAAAAGCTCCTAAACGCATCGTATTTACGGCTGTATCCAAATCACCATGCCCGGAGATCATCACAAAGGGAATTTCCGGTTTCATCACTTTTGCTTTTTCCAATACTTCCACTCCGTCCATTTTTGGCATCTTTATATCGCATAAGACCAAGTCGAAATCAGCAGCCTTGATCATTTCAATTCCCTGTAATCCGTCTTCTGCCTCTTCTACCTGATAACCTTTATCCTCTTCTGAGATAATTTTTTTCAAGACTCTGCGAATAGCAGATTCATCTTCAATGATTAAAATTTTACTCATCCTTAATTTTTCGGATTAAAAATATGCACATCTCTCTGTGGAAATGGAATCTGAATACCATATTCTTTAAACGCTTTATCAATAGCAAAACGTATATCGCTTCTAACTTTATATCTGATAAAGCTATTTTTAATAACAAAACGAAGGTTGAATATCAATGCACTGTCTCCAAAATTGTCAAATAAAACATCTGTTCTATTATCTTTCAAAATCATAGGGTGCTCTACAGCTATTTTTAACAAAATCTCCTTTACTTTTTGTACATCTGTCCCATATGCTACGCCCACTTCAACGGATTCCACGGTCTTATTCCCATTTTGAGTCCAGTTATATAAACTCTGTGTCATAAATTTATGATTTGGAATAATCACCACTCTATCATCTATAGTAACGGCTCTGGACGTTCTTAATTTTATTTCAAAAATCCTTCCTATTTTTCCATCTATTTCAACAACATCATTTACCTGGAGCGACTTATCTACCAAAATAAAAATTCCCGAAATAATGTCTTGAAACAGTGTCTGTAATCCTAATCCAATACCAACAAGTAATGCAGCAGAACCCGCCAGAATAACACTTAATTTTACACCTGAAGATTCTAAGGCTACAATTAATACCAGAATATAAATAAAGTACTTCAAAAAAGAAAAGACAGATTTGAACTTTCCCTTGTTATCTTCATCCAATTTATTGTTAACAACTCTCCTTACTAATTTTAACAGCCAGCTTGTTAAAAACAAAATAACAATTAGAATAAGAATTGTTTTTACGTTTATATGTGCGTTTTCCCCTACTTTGAAGGAGTAATTTAAAAATTCTTTAAGTTTTTCCAAACCCTAATATTTTAGCCATTTATACAAATCTTTATAACTGGGTTTTTTGCCATACATGAGAATGCCTATCCTATAAATTTTTGCTGCAAACCAAACCATAAAAGTAAAAGTCATTAATAACAACACCATTGAAATAACCAACTCATACCAGGATACTCCAAAAGGCACTCTCATCAGCATAACAATTGGTGATGTAAACGGGATATGTGAAAATATGGTAGATATAGGCCCGTGAGGGTCGTTAATTACCGTAGCAAAACCTACATAAACACCTAAAATTAACGGCAACATAATAGGCAACATAAATTGTTGCGTATCGGTTTCATTGTCCACAGCTGCACCAACGGCAGCAAATAAAGAGCTATATAACATAAACCCTCCTAGAAAATAGAAAATGAACAGTATAAACAATTTTAATAATGGTAGTTTTGATATTTCAAGAAAAACGGATTCTACTTTACCTCCTGTTGCTTGTTTTACGGTTTCTAGCTGTTCGGCCGTTTGAACTGATTGCACTTCTGCCATATCTATTCCAAAAACTGCGGACAATACTATGGAGATAATAAATAAGAGCACTCCCCAGATAAAAAATTGTAATAATCCTGCCGATGCATTTCCGATAATTTTTCCCAACATCAATTGAAATGGTTTTACGGAGGATATAATAATTTCAATAATTCTACTTGTTTTTTCTTCGATCACGCTTCGCATCACCGAAGTCCCGTAAATCATTACAAACATCATTAACAAATATCCGGCTACGGCTCCTACTCCTATCTTTAATCCATTATTTAATTTTGAGGACTCTTCTCCCGAAAAATTAAACATTTTTATAGCTGTCGAAAGTTTTGAAGCTTCGATCTTTTCTAAATCCATCCCAAAGCTTGTCAGCTTTAAGTTACGCAATCTGGTTTCCACTTTATATTCCAAATCACCCATAATAGATAATCCCGGTGTATCTTTTGAATGAAATTCAACTGATTTTGCCAGTACTTCCAAACTGTCTGTCTCAGGAATCAATAAGACTCCATAATAGTCTCCTTCTTCCACTTGTTTTTTTGCTGCTTGTATTCCTGTGTCTGTATAATCCGTATATTTTACTGTTTTGGTATTCTTAAAATGATCTTCGGTAAAAAGTCCGGAATGATCTACATATATGATTTTCTTTATCTTTTCATCGTTCTTTTTCATCAGGAAAAATACCAGAGCTCCCATTCCTACCATGATCAGCGGGCTTAAAAAAGTCATGACTAAAAATGATTTATTACGAACCTTTGCAATAAATTCTCTTCTGATAATTAGTTTTAACTTGCTCATATTCTACTTGTTTTTTGCTACTGCCTGAATAAAAATATCGTTTGCATCCGGAATGAGTTCCGTAAAATGTTTTACCTCACCCTGACTTGCCAGATAGGCTAATAAATCACTTGTTGTACTACCTTCTTTAAGTTTTATATTCAATTTTAAATCGTCATTAAGTGATTTAAAATCGGCAGGGGTTACTTTAAACTTTTCTTTTATTTTGGCGGTTACTTCCGCTGCGTTATTTGTCTCTAACCCTATTTGAAAAGTATTGGATTTAAATTGCCTTTTAATATCATTTAACTTTCCTTCTACTATTTTATTTGACTTATCTATAAGGGCAATGTCATCACACATTTCTTCTACGGATTCCATTCTGTGGGTAGAAAAAATGACCGTTGCTCCCTCCTCTCGCAATTGAAGGATCTCTTTTGCTATCAATTGAGCATTGATCGGATCAAAACCGGAGAAAGGTTCATCAAAGATCAATAATTTAGGTTCGTGCATAACTGTAACAATAAACTGAACCTTCTGTGCCATTCCTTTTGAAAGCTCTTCAATTTTCTTTCCCCACCAGGCAGAAATATCAAATTTTTCAAACCAATATTTCAACTTTTTTTTAGCCTCTGCTTTGCTCAGGCCTTTCAATTGGGCTAAATACAGTGCTTGTTCACCAACTTTCATACTCTTGTATAAACCCCGTTCTTCGGGTAAATAACCAATATCTTCAATGTGTTTTGGCTGCAAAGGTTCACCGTCTAAAATAACAGCACCACTATCCGGCAGTGTAATTTGGTTAATGATTCTTATCAGGGAGGTTTTCCCTGCTCCGTTTGGCCCCAATAGGCCAAATACACTTCCTTTTAGTACTTGAATTGACACATCGTTTAATGCAGTATAATTGCCGTAACGCTTTGCTACATTATTAATTTCTAATAAATTACCCATATCATTAACCTGCTTTTAATATATATTCTCAATGACAAAATTACTATTTTAATAGTAGTGCATACTAAAATATTGTTACATATTTTTATGTATATTTATAATGAGTTACCCGTTACGATGCCTAATTGTCTTTTTTGACGGCATAGTAAAGAACTGAAAGATGGAAGGATTTGAAGAAGATTTTAATGATTCTTTCCGGGTATTCAAAAGTACTCTAATATTCATAACGGTATTGAAAAACTCCTACATTTGTTTTTAAATGTACGCCTTGAAACTTTCAAACTTTTCAACTGTATTCAGACTCCTTTATATAGAGACCTTTCCAAAATAGTGATATATTCCGCGTATTGAAATTGATTTGGCTTCAAATTTCGGGTCAACGACAATTTATGGGGATTGATTATTTTAGATGCATAAAAAAAGACGATGCATTTAGAATTATTAGCATCTATCCTCCCTCAAGATTTATTACTTCATTTTGATATTGTATTTTTTGAAGAATTAGGAGATATTTCAGTTAAAAAGGATGCTTTTCACATTTATTTAGAAGAGAAGAATATTCTACCAGAGGGTTACTCAAAGGGTAATTATGAGTCCAAAGGTTTTATTAGCAGTAAACAGATTCAAGATTTTCCCATACGCGGTAAAGCAGTTTATCTACATATAAAAACAAGACGATGGCGAGATAAGAAGACTAAAAAGGGAGCGATTAAAAATGATTATTCATTCATTGCAGAAGGTTCTAAATTAACGTCAGAACTTTCTGATTTTTTAAAAGCTACAGGTAGAGGCCCGAGAAGATACGATCAGTAATATAGCGAGTTATTACGGTATTTACCCACGAACTTTACAACGCCATTATAAGAAACAGATAAGTGGGTTTGATAGTTGGAATCAAAAGCCCCATTGTGAAGATTATCTTATTTATCCGAAGAATATAGGAGAGTATTTAAGTCTTGATGAAGTAAGTCTATCTAAAGGTGAACTTTATACCTATTTGACCAACAAGAACGCACGAAGTAAACAAGGAACTTTAGTGGCTTGTGTAAAAGGAATTAAAAGTGATGATATTATTACTGCTATTGAAAGAATACCCTTAGAACAACGCAAACAAGTCAAAGAAGTAACTTTAGATATGGCAAATAATATGAATTTAACAGCTAAGATTTGTTTTCCAAATGCTAAAATTGTTACCGATAGATTTCATGTGGTAAAACTGGTAACAGAAGCTTTACAGCATGTTAGAGTACAGCATCGGTGGAAAGCAATAGAAGATGAAAACAAAGCCATTGAAGCTGCTAAAAAAGCAAGGAAGAAACACAAACCCATAGTGCTATCTAATGGTGATACAAAAAAGCAACTTTTGGCTAGAAGTAGATATATTTTAGCTAAAAAGACAAACGATTGGACACCTAATCAAAAACAAAGAGCAGAATTATTATGTAATCTTTATCCAAACATCCAACAAGCCTATAAACACACTTTAGAATTTAGAAGCATTTATCAAGAAAAATGTAAAGTAAAAGCCAAACAACGATTTGAACATTGGTTTGAGGATACAGAAAAATTGGAATTTAAAAATTTCAATACAGCAATGAACAGTATTAAACATCATTTTAATACCATCTTAAACTTTTTTGACAATAGGAATACAAATGCAAATGCAGAGTCTTTGAGTCTTTTAATTCAAAAATAAAACTCTTTAGAGCCAATCAAAGAGGCGTAAGAGATACACAATTTTTCCTCTTTAGACTTGAAAAATTATTCGCTTAATACCCATAAAATTTACTTGAGCCAAACATACTACCATCACCTAAAACATGATAGTAACGTTCTCCTGTAGCCGGAATAGCTACTTTTTGAAAGCCTAACAATGACCCTGTTACCGTAAGAGGAACAACTAATTCTCCTTCTACATTAATAGATGTACTCCCTGAAAACACTTGGCCAAATGAAGCTATGCTAATATAAAAAAACAATGAGCTAAGTAGTAAATTTGTTTTTTTCATGATGTAAATCTCTTAAATTACATTACAAAGATGTAATTAATAACAAGTATTAGCTTTCTTTTTTATTTGAATTGACATAATACATAGGTCAAATAAAAAAAACTATCGATGAAATGCTATAATTCATTTGTTTTATACTAAAAACCTTCGTTTGAATATTTGTTTGCATACCTAAAAGGAATCATTAAAGCATTTTTAAATCTTTTAATCTTCAATCAAAAAACCTCCGTAAAGATATTTAAATATGCATTAAAATTAGTTTTTTTTAGAATTTTTTAATTTCTTTAAAAGGTGGTATCACAATATTTTCTACTTTTTCTTTATAAGTTTTCCATTCCGTATCAAAAAAAGTATTTACTTGTTTGATACCCTTATGTAAAGCATTTTTGAATTGCCGAATCAATTGTTTTTCGGTATCAGTTAATTTGCCATAGCGACTGCTAACATACCTGCGTGCTATACCATAACGTTGATTAATGGTTACCTCGGGATTTCTTATAATGCCCTGTCTTTTATCAACTTTTCCAAGGAAAACAGCAATCATTGTATCTATTTTCTTACTGATAGCAGCAGAAGCTTTTATCTGATCTTTGTATTTCTTTTTATTTTCTTTTGAAAGTCGGGATTTAAAATTGTCAGCAATTTTTTTGCTTTCTACCAGTTGTTTTACAGCATCAGCCATTAATTGTTGGTCTTTTTCCAAATCTTTACCTGCTTCATAAATTTGATGAATAGCTTCATTTGACTTTTGCAATCTTGGATCATAAGCTACTGTAATTTCCTGTTCGGAAGTTTGATCTCCAAAAGTCATTTTTAAGCGATATGTTCCGGGCTTTACCCTTATGCCGGTACGTTCTCGGTTTTGTTTTCTTATAGTTCTGCCAGGCCTGTCAGCACCTTTTTCATTCATCGCCCAGTACATTCTGTGAATTCCGTTTTCTTTTGGAGCTTTCTCTTTTAAAGTTCGTATCAAACGATTCCCCTCAAAAATCTCCAGTTTGATAGAATCCCATTTTATTTTTGATTTTTCTTCTTTTTTAACCTCTTTTAAGTTTTTTAATTTCTTTTTATTTTTTCTTTTTTTTCTCTTTTCAGCAATGTTTTCTTTTTCCTTTACTTTCGGTCTTTTGATATAATAAGAAATCATGGCACCGAATTTTCTATTTTCGCCATTGTATAGGGCATCTGCTCCAAATCTGCTACCTGTCGGCTGCTGATATGCTACCTGATATGCTATTGGAGGTTCAAATAGCATCAAATTTTCAGGAAGCTCTTTTTTAGCCATTGCTCTTAGTGGTCTGATATCATCTAACACCCAGGCAGCCCTGCCAAATGTTCCAATGATCAAATCATATTCTCTGGGATGAATAACCAAATCTTTTACGGAAACCGTCGGGAAACCGGCAGTCCATTTTGTCCAGGTATCTCCTGCATTTAAAGAGATATACAAACCATCATCTGTTCCTAAAAACAGGAGGTTTTTATTTACAGGGTCTTCTACAATACTTAGTGTATAACTTTTAACATCATTGGCATCTACAATTCGTTGCCATGTTTTTCCGTAATCTTTAGTTCTGTATGCATAGGGAGTATAATTGAACCGTCTGTAATCGTTAGCTATTAGCAGGGCTTCTCCTTTGTTCTTGTCAGAAGCTTTTATTTGAGCTACCCAGCTACCGACAGGCAACCCTTTTATATTTTTTGAAACGTCTGTCCAGGAATCACCGCCATCTTGGGTAATGTGCATACGACCGTCATCAGTTCCTGCCCATAACATATTTCTTTCCAGAGGTGAGGGTTCTATTACTAAAATAGTACAATGATTTTCAGCTCCGGTAGCATCTATGGTTAAACCCCCGTATTCTATGATAAAAACAAGTAAAAGTTGAGATATTATTTTTACTAATTTATGCAGCAAATTTAAAAGTATCTACATAGGGTGTTTGTCGTTTGACAACGGCAAACACTCTTGCTATTAATTTGTTTCTAATAATGTTAACGGTACTCATTTTACTTTTGCCTTGTTTTATTCTTTTATGATAGTATAATTTCATTTCTGGGTTATGTTGTATAGCAGAAATAGCGCACATATTAATAATTGCTTTCAATTTTTTATTAGCCAAATGAGAGACTTTTGTACGTCCTTTAATACTAGTTCCAGATTGGTAAGGAAAAGGAGCAACACCACAATAAGAGGCAAACTTTCTCCAGTTTTCAAATTTTGAAAAATTGTCAGTAAACACAATCATCATTATAGCAGTTTGCATTCCTATACCTTTAACACTAGTAACAAGTTTATAGGTTTCTTTTAACATTATATTTTGGTCAATAATAGCTTGCATTTGAGTATTAATCTTGTGTATTTGTTTGGTTAGTTCTGCAATCATTTTTTGTTGAACGTCAAAGATTATTTTATACTCTTTTGCTTTATAAATTCTTTTTTGTTCTTTCAAAGTAACTTTAAAACCAGCTCTTTGTTTGTTAAGTTTTGTCCTTAAAGATAAGAGACTTTTTAGTTGTAATATACTTCTTTTAGGTAGCTTACTGGGTTTAAGTTCTTCTTTTAATCGATACCCATATAGAGCAATGCGTTTGGCATCAATTTGGTCATCCTTTCCACGAGCAATACCAATAGATCTTTTAATTTCTAAACCAGAAGCTATGAAAAAAGATAATTTTTGTTCAGTTAAAGACACAGATAATAAATGAGAGTACATTCCTGTATGTTCAAATACAAACATGGTTTCTTCTTTAGAGAAAGACGAATTTTTAAAACTCCACTTTAGCATTAATTTAAATCCAGATTTACTGTTCTCAAACTGTTGAACAATTTGTTTAGAATAGATACAAACATCAATTAATAATTTACTGACATCGATTCCGATAATTTCATTTGTTTTCATAATTTTGTAATTAGATATTAATAATAGTTACTTAAACTAAGACCTTTAATAAGGGCAGAAACTGAAATTCTATATGGTTCTAAGTAACTTTTAAAAAGAACGGAGACTAATACGGGGGATGGCTCTAAAAAGCTAGCTGGCCGCTAAAGTTCACTCCGTTCTTTTGTGTTTTTGGTTATCAACAAAATAAGAGTTATTAACAAAGAAAAAAAGAAGCAAAAAAAGAAATTTCATCATAACTATTATGTTTTTATTTTAAGTAATTATTTCTATTTGCTAATCTAAAGGCTTTCACTTTGCTTTTGCTTCTCTTTATCATTGGTTGACAGATCCGGAGAAATGATAGACCAGGTCAATCCTTTGTCAGTAGATTTGTGTACAAATTGACTCCCAAAATAGATAGTACTATTATCAAATGGATCCATATTGATAGCTGCGTTCCAGTTGAAACGTAATTTTATTTCAGCGTCCGGATGTGTAGGCCGTACGGTATAGTTATTACCGGTCAGGTAATCATACCTGCTTACATAACCTTGTTGACTCATAGACCATCCAAAGCGCGCATCGTCTTTGTCCGGCACCACATCAAACCCGTCTCCAAAGCTGATTTCCTGCCAATACGAATTTCTGTCCCTTGTGCTTTCCAAACATATGCAGGACCTCTCCAGGAACCATTATCTTGCATGCCTCCGTATATATGATATGGAAATTCGTTATCTACATTGATATGGTAGAATTGGGCTACAGGTAAATTTCCCACAAAACGCCACGTCTTCCCCCCGTCTTTGGTAATGTTTAACCCCCCGTCATTTCCATCCATTATAAAAGAACCATCTGCAGGGTGAATCCACCATGCATGGTGATCCGGATGAACACCATTGGAAACACCATATGCAGGCATTAATTGATGAAAACTTTTACCTCCGTCTTGTGATACGTTTACATAGGTAAATATGGTGTACAACCTATTCTCATTTTGGGGGTCTACATATATTTCAGAGTAGTAAAAAGGCCTGTTGCCGATTCCTTTTTTGTCATTTATTTTTTTCCATTTAAATCCGCCATCTTCACTTTTATACAACGCATTTTTTTTTGCCTCTACCAACGCATAGATGATATTAGGGTTGCTCTGGGAAATGGCAATGCCAATTCTGCCTAAGCCTCCTTTTGGTAATCCTTCTTTATACGTAATTTTTTTCCAGCTATCACCTCCGTCATGTGTCATATACAAGCCACTTCCTTTACCTCCTGATGTAAAGAACCACGGTTCGCGCTTATGCTCCCACATTGCAGCAATGAGTTTGTTGGGGTTCGATGGATCCATTATCAGGTCGGCGGCCCCGGTTTTTGTGTTATTGAATAAGATTTGTTTCCATGTTTTTCCTCCATCGGTAGTTTTATAAACCCCTCTTTCTTTATGTGCTCCCCATGGAGATCCTATAGCACCAACATATACGATATCCGGGTTGGTCGGATCAACAATGATTCTATGAATATGGCGTGTTTTTTCCAGACCCATAGCTTTCCAGGTCTTCCCCGCATCCATAGATTTATATACTCCGAAACCTCCGTTTAGGCTATTCCTGGGATTTCCTTCTCCGGTTCCTACCCAGATAACACTTGGGTTGGACTGTTGAATAGCAACAGCTCCTATAGAAGCTGTAATCTCCTTTTCAAATATTGGTGTCCATTTAATACCTCCCGAGGTAGATTTCCAGAGCCCTCCCGAAGCAGTGCCCACATATATAATATCTGTGTTGGATTGTACAACATCTATGGCTGTAACACGTCCGCTCATGCCGCCCGGTCCTACATTTCTGGGCTTCATATTTTTTACCATATCCATTGAAAACTCTTGCGAGAACAATCCTGTGGAAATCAGTAGTACTACGGAAGTTATAATTTTTTTCATGTTAAAAAATTAGTTGATTTTTAGAAATATTTAAAAAGGACAAGTTACTATTTTCAAGAATAGTAATCATAATAGTATATAAAAATAGCAAACTTTTGTTTAATGGGAGGTGTTTGGTTATGATTATATAGCCTTATTTTGTTGATTCAAAACACCGGGAACCCTATTTATTTTTCTTTTTACAATCTCTTTTGGCATTTTTTAATGATTGTGCCAGCATCCATTCAATCTGACCATTGGTTGATCGAAATTCATCGTCGGCCCATTTTTCTATAGCGTTGAGCATATCTTCATTAATTCGCAAAGCAAATGCCTTTTTTTTTGCCATCTTATTTTTTTACAAATTGGGTAATGACCTCAATTAATTTTGTTGATATCGGAAAATCCGGTGAGTGATACGAGCGTATATTATCGGTATTATTCTCTATGTGTTTCAGTATATGATTCATATCTTCTATCAGCACTAACTCAGAATTTGGGTTTGCGCTGTATAATGCTTTCGCATCTTCAACGGAAACCTGGAGGTCTTTGATGCCATTTATAACTAATGTAGGAATTTTTAGCTGTTTAAATTCCACAGAAGGTTTATATTGCATCCATGAGGCTATAAAGGCTCTGTTGGGCTTCGCAAAAATAGATAACAACATTGGGTTTACTTCTTTGATATCACCGGTTTCTTTCAGTTCTTTAAAATATGCGGCGGTTATTTTTCCTAATTCTGCATTTTGTTTACTTATTTGCTTTATAATGGTAGCGTCAATCGTTTCCGATGGCCCGGCCAAAGAAATATATTTATCAACTTCGGCACTTGCTAGCATAGCTATTAATGACCCCTGGCTGTGGCCTATAAGTACGATCTTTTTAAAACGGGTATTATTTTTAAAATGACTGACTACTTTTTTAGCATCGGCAATAAAAGCATCAAAAGTGATTCCTTTAAAGAATTTTTTATTTTTCAGATTTGCCGTTCTTTTATCATAACTAAAAAATGCAATGTCATTTTTGTTGATACTGTCTCTGAATTGTTTGATATAGTTTGCCTTTACATTCAAACCTGCCTGATTGCCATCCCTATCTACATTGCCGGAACCGTGAATCCAGATAATTAGTTTGGAATTGTTTTCCGTAAAAGTTAGTGTCCCGGGCAATTCGATACTGTCATTTTTTATCAGAATAACTTCCGATGTTACCTGTGAGAAGGCTACAGAACTATTTATGGAAAATATCATAAGGTATAAAAGAACGGTTTTCATAATTTAAGATTTTTCTTCTAATGTTGATGCATAAGTTGCTACTACTTTTTTTACATCATTTTCTTTTTGGGTACCTATTAGGAGCTTTTGAGTATTTTTAAGCGTGAGTTGAATTCCTGTATTTCCTGAAACAGTAACGGCTTTTCCTCTCTTTCTTCGAAAATTGCCTTTTAGTCCCCAACCTCCGTATTTTGTTATAGCATTGTATTTTCGAATGGTGACAGACTCCATCTCTGTCCAGGGTATTATCTTAGTGGTGCTGTGAAAAGGAAAGAAACGGTAATGAATTCCTTTTTCATCGATTCTTGTTTTTAATTTGAAAAAGAAAATAGGAGTTGTACATATACATATGAATAGTAAAATAGAAATGAACTCAACACTATTCATAGTGCTGTTTTCCTTAGTGTATTCCCTTAAAATAAGACCAACAGAAATTAGAACGCTTAACGCTATTAATAATATGAACCCAATTTGGGCAAATCGCTGTTCTTCTTTAAAAACTCTCACATTTATTTATTTTTATCTCTCTCAAAAACGATTCTGGCCGTATGTTCTGCAATATATTTAACAGTCCAACCTGTTTTAGCATATCGGTTTAGCGTATCTTCTAATCTTTTATTATTGTTGGCAAGTCCCATTTTCCAATTGACTACTTTATATTCCTTCATCGTTTTAATGATTTAATGTTCCGGTATTTAAAACAGGAGAAGCCTCTTTATCTCCGCATAGAATCACCATCAGGTTGCTAACCATAGCGGCTTTGCGTTCTTCATCCAGTTCAACAATTTCTTTTTTGTTCAATGCTTCCAAAGCCATTTCTACCATACTTACGGCTCCTTCCACAATTTTATGTCGCGCTGCAACAATTGCAGTAGCCTGCTGACGTTTTAGCATTGCATTTGCAATTTCCTGTGCATACGCTAAATAACCTATCCTTGCCTCCAATACCTCAATTCCTGCAATGGCCAAACGTTCTTCCAATTCTTTTTCCAGGGCTTCACTAACCTCATTAACACTGGAGCGCAATGTAATATCTTCTTCATGACCCTCATCTGCAAAATTATCATAAGGGTACATGCTCGCCAGTTTTCGTACGGCAGCATCTGTTTGTACTCTTACAAAATTTTCGTAATTGTCTACATCAAAAGCAGCATGATAGGTATTGGTAACTCTCCATACTAAAATGGTACTAATCATTACCGGGTTTCCTAATTTGTCATTTACCTTCAGGCGTTCGCTGTCAAAATTACTGGCTCTTAATGAAATTTTCTTTTTTGAATACAACGGATTTGCCCAATATAACCCGTTCTGCTTTACTGTTCCCACATATTTTCCAAAAAGTAAAATAACTCTGGAATTATTTGGGTTTACCAAAATAAAACCAAACATTCCTATAAAACCAAATAGCGTTGCTATTAAATAGATTGGGTTTTCTTGTCGGATGGTAAGTGCAATACCTCCGAAAAATAATATGAATACAATGAATAACATGAAGTACCCGTTTGCAGGCTTGATAATTTTCTCTTCTCTCATGATTGGAGTTTAAAATGATATTAAAATAATATTATAAAAATATAATATATTTTTGAAATTTTTACATTTTTTTAATTATTTTTTGCAAATGGGTATTTGATTGTCTTTTATGGTGTCTAATTGTCCTTATTGTTATTCAATAAATTGAAAGATTTAAAAAATGTTTTTATCCCATAAAAGTTGGGAGAAGGAACTGTAAATCTTTATAAGTTTTATTAACTGATTTCAGTGATATAAAAAAATCATTCATTCAAGGGATTGTTTTTTAAATGAATTAAGCAGATTTTTGAGTAGTTGATCAATTTGTATAATAAATCAAGTATATAAAAATAAGGTTGTTGACTGTCTTACTTTTTAGCTACGGATAATTCAACGAGTTGGAATTAACCAAACCCGAGAGAACGTTTTCTGCTTGGGAGAAAAAAGTAAAGAGAAGCAAAACTCAAAGAATTGCATATAGTGGAAGAACTGAAGAAATAAGAGTTTTTTTAGTGGCAATAATGCAAACCGTTTCAATACTCCCTGATAAACATGGAAGCGTTAATTAGAAAACAAAATAATTATGAAAAAAATTAAACTTAAAATTGTATTATTGATGTCATCTTTAGTATTGATAAGTTGCCAAAACAATCATGATATTTTATCATTCGAATCTTCCAATGAAAAAATTGTATCTGAATTTTTTGATGAAAATACCTCTCAAATTTTTTTTTTGACTACTACTCCAAAAAAAGAGCTATATTCAATTTCAACCTTAAAGGGAGGAGAATTAGTTCCAATTGCATTTTATTCTGAAAATGAGACAAATTATATTCTGTATGATTTGAATGGAGAATTAAAAATAGAACACAAACTAGAAAAAAATATAAGACAAGTAAATATTGAAAATGATTTTTCTTTTGACGGAAAGAAAGTTGTGAAAATTAATTTCTCTAATGCCAGATCAGAAGAATGTATGGGTGGCTCTACCTGGAATTATATTGTTATAGCCTGGACAGCTTGTGATGAAGATTTGGTTTGTAGTCTGCTTTGTAGAGCAAGCGGTTGGTATTGTCCTGCTGCAATTGTAGCTGCCTGTGTAATACATTGTAATACCTAAATCAAAAGATTATGAACATTTTTTTTAAACTTTTCCTAATTGGAATAACCATTTTAGTGATCTTATCATTTCTTGCATTTTTTCACTTGATGTTATTTATGAGAAAAAAAATAAATAGGCGAGAGTTGAATTATTGGTTTATTATATTGCTGGGAGTACCGGTAATCGGAGTACTGCTTTATATAGGTTTTATCTTTAGAAAATATCGATTAAAAAGTCATGATACGGTATAAACCCGTTTATACAATATGAAAGTTCTAGTTCATTTTAGGTATTATGCCTTTCACTCCTGATATTACTGAGCTTTGAATATTTTTTACTTCTAATTTGACTCAGGGCAAACGCATTAAACTTTTATGAATATATCAGTAAAACTAATTTTTCATTAAAGAATTGACATTTAATAATGGATTTTATTCGTAATTTTTTAAACTTACCTTTAATGATTATTCATTTTTTTGAAAATAATTACAGGTTAACTTGGATCAAAAAATCATAAAGTATTGATTAAAAACATGTTAACTTTAATGCGTTTACCCTGTAATTTGACTCAAAATTCAATAGAAAGAATAAATACTCGTATTTATCAGCGCTATTTCAAACCAGAGCCGATTAAAAGATTTAAAAAATGTTCTTATACCATAAAAGTTGAGAAAAGGAACTGTAAAGTGTTATGAACTGATTTCAGTGATATAAAAAATCCGGACTTTACCCTAAATATAGTACAAGAAATAAACGCCTTAAGCCACAAGTTTTTTGGTATTAGTTAAATTTTCATATTCTAAAATAGTTAACCCATTTAAAAAGGAATGCCTTCTGTTTCTATTATACCAATTTTCAGTATGCACTTAGCCGCAGTAGCTTACAACTTAAAAAAGCTATTAAAATATCAAACAAAAAAAGTGAAAAGTAAGGCCGAAACCCTTGTTTTTATGATTCTAAAAATAGGGATCCCTAAAAACGAAAAATCAGCTGTTTGTAAACCACCTATATTTTTAGTAAAAACATAACTTAAAAAAACAAGCTCCTTTAAATGGACTTAAAACAAACCTCTGTTTTTGAAACCTAAGACTTGTTCAACAGCTACCATTGTTAGGCACTGGCTGTTATGTTTTTATTTCTAAATCTTGCCTAAATTTTTCCGTATCAATTACCATAACCTTTGGAAAATCTATCTTTTTCAAAATTTCAAAATCTTTGTCATGGGTTACTATATAACTGGCATTAGCCGCTATTGCACAATCAACAAACTTATTGTCATCTTCAGCTTTGAGAAGTCGAAAACGATAATAGGTGGTTACCCGCTCAATATTACTTAAATTTTCAATTATACCTGCTACACTTTCACTTACTTCTGACCCTAAATGTTGTTCTATAATTTCAGCATATTCTGAAAGAATTTCAGTACTAACACAGAGTATATAATTCTTTTCTATTAAGGTTTTAAATACCCAATGAAGTTTGGACTTTTCAGAAATACTAACCAATAATACATTTGTATCAAGAACTATTTTTTTCACAGTCAATCTTTCGTTTTTCTCATTTTTGTGTGGAGCATTTCATCTACAATTCCATCTGTCCATTTTTTTTCATCCCATACTTTATTAGCACCTTTAATAGCTCGTTTGGCAAAGTATTGTGCTATCATTTCTTTAAATTCTAATAATTCTTTTTTAGTCAACTTATGAGAAAATGCCTTTAGTATTTCTAACTGTGTATTGGATAATGGTTGAATAATTTCTGACATGATATACTCTTTTTGATTACCCACTTTTATACCAGTATTGATGAGTGACAGCTACTACCAGTCTATCAAATAGTCTTTCAGCGAAATAGCGTCTGTTGAGTTTATAGCAGAACTCGTCAAGATAATTCTGCAAATATTTTCCTTTAATTTTATGGTAAATACCTAACAGAGTGCGTTTTGCATTACTTATGGCTATATGCACCGATTTTAGTGTGGTAATAGTGGTTTCTTTATTTGATTTTTCAGTAATGTGTACTTCCACATAATCACCTATGTCTACATAAGACGTGCTTTTGTCGCTAAAAACAATGCATGTATCATCAAAATTACTATCAATAAGCGTGTTGACTTCTTCTTTTTTATGAGTATCCAAAACTTTCATTTTAAAATAACGACATTGTTTGGATTGTTTCCCAGTCTTTAAATCTTCTAAAGGTACAGACTCTGCCATTACCGCTACGTTAGATTGTTTTTGACTGCCTCTGCCTATTTTAAGCTTTTGTCTGTCGGATTCTTTTGTTGCCACAGTAAAGTAAGCTTGATCAAACTCAATCATATCTTCAAGGTCGTATAAATTATCTCGTTTTCCCATAGCCGAACGTATTCTGTGCATAAGAGACCATATAGTGGTATAACGTGTATGGTTGAGCTGACGTTGTAATTCGGCAGCAGAAATACCTTTTTTACTAAAAGTCATAAATGCCATAGCGAGATACCAAGTACGAATAGGTAAATTGGAGTTCTCCATCATAGTACCGCTGCGTAGAGTAGTTCTAAAACCACAATAAGAACATTGCCACATCCATTTAGACTTTAACCAATAGTGCTTTTTTGATTGACATTTTTTGCAAATGACTCCTTCTTTTGAACGAGCCAACTTCATATGTGATTTACAGGAAAACTCATCTGGAAATTGTTCAATAAAATGTAGTAAATTCATAATTCTAAACTTTATATTAAGATACGAATTTTTAAATTAGTGGCATAATTAAGTGTAATCAAATAAAGTTTTTATTTTTTTGGACTTTACCCCAAATATAATACAAAAAATAAAAGCCTTAAGCCACAAGTTTTTTGGTATTAGTTAAATTTTCATATTCTAAAATAGTTAACCCATTTAAAAAGGAATGTCTTCTGTTTCTATTATATCAATTTTCAGTATGCACTTAGCCGCAGTAGCTTACAACTTAAAAAAGCTATTAAAATATCAAACAAAAAAAGTGAAAAGTAAGGCCGAAACCCTTGTTTTTATGATTCTAAAAATAGGGATCCCTAAAAACGAAAAATCAGCTGTTTGTAAACCACCTATATTTTAGTAAAAACATAACTTAAAAAAACAAACTCCTTTAAATGGGCTTAAAACAAACCTCTGTTTTTGAAACCTAAGACTTGTGCAACAGCTACCGTTGTTGCCCATAGTACTATTTCAGTAACTTGAATGTATCACAAAAGCATCTAATACTTTTACTACAAATGATTTAGGTTTTATAAATCCATAATTCTCTAAATACCAATAATTCCTATTCCAAAGCCAGCGTTTTAAATTTAAACTATATGATGGTCTACTACCTGTTGAAGAATTTAATTCTTGGACCTGTATATTTAAATCTCCAGCCATATAAAGCTTTATTGATAGTTTAAATCTTGAGATAATGATTTGCCCCTTTTCAATTTTTCGATTGCGGAATCTAATCTGAATTCGTTTTTCTTTGAGGAAAGTTCGTGAGTTGTCGCCATTAAAGAATTATACTCACTCAATGACATAACTACAATGCCTGTGTCTTTCCCTCGATTTATAATCAAGGTTTCAAAGTTTTTCACTACTTTGTCCAAGTAGTATTTTATATCTTTTCTAAAATCAGAAACACTTGCTGTTAACATTTTTGTACTTTTTATTGTACGATAAATAAATACTTTTTTTGAAATTTCAAATTTTTGTCGTTTCCGTTTTTATTGCTACCAATAGTGATATGAAAAATCAATAATCATGAAAAACCACTTCTAAATTTGTTTATCAGTAATTTGATCTTTTAAATTATATGGGTAGTGTTATAACCCCAATATCACTTCGGATCCAAAATACCATTAATTCTATCCACGATATCTTGTAAGTGATAGCGGGTAATGGTATTTGGAGCTATAACTATAGCTGCTCTGGTGTCGCGTTTTAATCTTTTTAACTCGCCTCTGACAACGGGTTTAATATCGGACTGACTCACATTTACTCGCGTTTGTTTTACATAGGAACCAAAATTCGGAGCCTTTCGTTGAGATTTTACAGTCATTAAATACTTTAAACGGTCT
Source organism: Flavobacteriaceae bacterium (assembly GCA_014075215.1). Classification (NCBI taxonomy): domain Bacteria; kingdom Pseudomonadati; phylum Bacteroidota; class Flavobacteriia; order Flavobacteriales; family Flavobacteriaceae; species Flavobacteriaceae bacterium. Next base: position 1,071,027 of record CP046177.1, on the reverse strand, counting down.
ATATGTGCACGTTGTAAATTTCTTCTGTACGGATCAATAATTTTCACATTATACAATTCAGACCAAATTCCCCTGCGCAGATCATACATCAAAGAGAGAATGGTATATGCTTTATTCCCGTTTAATGTTTCATTTTCAATCAAACGAGCCAATCTGCCCAGTTTTAAAATTCTGTTTAGTGTATTTACCTGCAAACTTCTAATACGTTCACCGGAACCAGAGTATTGAATTTTATCAAAGATATTTTTATCGAATAACCATTTGGGAGTTGCAAACAATTCTTTATTGATAAACTTCATCGCATTTCTCTGGTGTGCTTTATCTACATGAGTATATACCGGGCCGTCCTGGCCAACCGCTTTATAGTGTTCATAGACACCGCCTATATTTGAAGAAACATGTCCCATATAACGGTTATATTGACTTAATAATTGTCCGTACATGGTTTTTAAATCTTCGTATGTTTCTCCTTCTTCAGTCGTCCACTTTTCCAAATTAGGCAGAATTCTTTTCAGATTTTTAATACCATAAGTACTTGCCGTAATGGCATTATCTCCCAAATCTTCCGTTTGAGAGCTGGGATCAATGATATTAATGACTTGTTGATGTCCAAAACGATACATTGGGTCATCAGCTTTAGCCGTAATCCACGAGTTTAATATAGGTTTTTCATCTTCTGCAGATGTATCTAATATGGGCCGATATCCCCAAGCTATGGCATATTTGTCATACGGACCGATATTTGGCATGAGCGCCACTCCTTTATCTTCCGGTTGGGCCGCATAATTGAAACGGGCATAATCCATAATAGAAGGAGCCGTACCATATTTTTGAGTGAACGTTGCAGAACGTAGTGAATCTACGGGATAGGCAACACTAGAACCCATATTGTGAGGCAATCCTATGGTATGACCTACTTCGTGAGCCGAAACAAAACGGATCAGTCTGCCCATTATCTCATCTTTAAATGAATTACTACGAGCTTCCGGATTAATAGCGGCCGTTTGAATAAAAAACCAATTGTGTAACAAGGTCATGACATTATGATACCAATTGATATCCGATTCTAAGATTTCTCCCGATCTCGGATCACTGACATGAGGGCCATTGGCATTAGGAATAGGAGAAGCCAAATAGCGTACAACGGAATAGCGTACGTCTTCGGGAGACCAATCCGGGTCTTCTTCTTTGGAAGGAGGGTCTTTAGCTATAATGGCATTTTTAAAACCGGCTGCTTCAAAAGCCACTTGCCAGTCTTCTATTCCCTGTTTAATGTATTTGCGCCATTTTACGGGAGTAGCTCTATCTATATAGTAAGCAATCGGTTTTTTAGGTGTTACCAGTTCACCTCGCTTAAATTTTTCTATGTCTTCATCTTTTATCTCCAGTCTCCAACGATCTATATAAGTAATTCTTTTACTTTCCTGGACGTCTAACCCATAATCAATTTGCTCCCTGGAAAACCAACCGACACGCTCGTCAAAATAGCGACGTTTCATAGGTTTTTTTGATAATAAAATCATAGAATTACTCATTTCCAAAGAAATAGAACCGACACTACTGTTAGAAGGAGGTTTATTTGCAAAATATGTTTTTACATGGCGGCTTTCAATATTGTGTGGATAACTACTAATTCTTTCTATATAAGAACGATCTTTATCCATCCTGGTAATTTGAAACGATTTTCTCCTTGATTGAGGGAATCCCAAGGGTTTTACGTCTGTGGCAAATAAAGGAGTGGCGTCAATAACCGTAGCTGTTGAATCTTTACTAAACGCCTTGATAGGAAAGGAAAACAGAACAGGTTCAAAATTTGAATTTACCACTGCCTGGTGTACCGGAAGCACAGTATCTGCTACTACATTGTGGGAAACTACCCTGAGCAAAATTTTCTTTCCGTTTTTTTGCCAACGCAATACCTGAGTATTTTGTTTGCCTCCGCCAAAACCGATACCACTGGCGGTTTTTGCAATTCGGGTAACCATCAATAACTCTCTGTTTAATAAAGAATCAGGAATTTCAAACAGGTATTTGTCATCTTTCGAATGCACTTTAAACAGACCTTCATCTGTTTTCAGATCTTTAGTAACTACTTTTTCGTAAGGAAGGACAGCTCCTTTTTTCGGTTTAGGCTTGGCTGCCGTATTTTCAGTAGCTTTTGGATTTTTTTTGTTTTTCTTTTTTCTACGTTGTGCGTCAGCATCTAACGAGAGTCCAAAAACAAATAAAATGACTAGTAGTTTCGGTAGTATTTTTTGTATCATGGTGAGTCAATTTGTGTACATTTTGATTTCGTTTCCGAAGTTAATTATTCCCCTGGCAGTCTTTTTTAAAAAAAATGTTAAAGAGATGCAATATAAAAAGAATTAGATATTTAACCAATACGTAAATTTTAGATTTACGGATCTAAACCTGGGGCTAAATATATCCGTAGCATAATTGTCATTGTATACCAAAAACAAATCTGACAATGGAGCTACTCTCCATTGCAAGCGGGTGTTTATAATAAAGTTTTTTCTTTGTGTACTGTACTGTAAGAAGGTTGCCCAGAAAATGGTTTTGGTAAATGTAACATCCAATCGCGGGCCAATCAGCCAGATGGAAGCATCGGGATACGGCTCGGGCAGATTTATATTGTCGTAGTTTAACCGGAACGATCCTGAAAAATAAGGCTGTAAACGCACCGTTATATTTGCTTGTAAGGAATACTTGGTTCCGTTGAAAAAACTACCAACAGAAGGGTTTATTCTATAAGAGATTTTTTTTCGTTGATCGGATCGAAAACCGGCCTCAAAGCTGGTGTAATAATAATTTTGATTTCCGGGCAAAGCAACTGCTCCGTCGGTTCCGGTCGGGTCAAAATCATCATACAATCGTGTAAAGCGATTGAACATCTCAAAACTCAATTCGGAATTATCTTTAAAACCGGCTTCCCACCTACTGATAATGATATAATCCGAATTCTGATAGTTCAATTCCGGTCGCCAGATATAAATGGGGGTTACTGAAAAGCTGTGTCTTTGAATCCGACTGTTTTCAGGCCAGAACTTTACTTCAAACTGAGGGTCTATTTTAAATATATCAGTTCTTCTGATAAATCCTAAATCCGATCGAAAATTATTTGCCACAAAAACACCGCTCAATCGAATATTTAATTTTCTGTTATTAAATTCGGTATTGATACCTGCCGAAAAATCATTTGAGGTAATACCGGGGGAAAACGATTTATGATAAAAATAGTTACCTACCCATTTATTGTCTTTGGAGGCTAGTACATAATCTATTCCTAAAACCCTGTTGTACTTGTTTTCATCTGCTAAAAAAGAGTACTCTTTTTGTTGTTTGTTTGTTAATAAACAGCAGGCTAAGATTAGACCTGCTAAACACTTTTTGCTGCAAAGTAATCACCGAATTATTGGTTGTTGGAACTTTGTTTGCAGTATCTTCCTTTGTTTGCATACTTAAAATTCCCAACCTAAGGTCATTGGTTAGTTTTCCGCTCAAACGAACCCCTGCTATGATGCTATTTTCAATGGTATTTCCGTCAACATCTGTAGCAATTCCTATTCGCCTGGAAAAAAAAGGATTTGCATTCCGCCTGTTTCCATAATCACCGAATAAATCGCTGTTTTCTATAAAAAACTGCCTTCTTTCGGGAAGGCCTACCTCAAAACGGCTCAAATTGGTTACCTGCTGGTCTACTTCTACCTGGGAAAAATCAGGATTGATTGTGAGATCCAAATTCATACTGTTAGCAACGGTCAATTTGGCATCACCGCCATATTTAAAATCGCCGGTAGCTATATTCGCCTGATAATCTTTATCGGTTATTGCATTTATATACGGAATTATTGATACGGGCGATTTTGATTTTCCCAAAGGTTTTTCAAAGATCATGTCGCCCATATATGCCAAATTAAAGATAAACTGATTTTGAGGGATGTTGATCCAGGTATTTCTTTCGTTGTCTTGCGTATAAAAATGGTAACTGTTAAATCGCCATTTGGTTTCTCCTTCTTTGTATTTAAATGCTGACAATGGAATCTTCCATTCTAAGATATAATGCTTGTCATGAATTTTAGATGCTCCAAACCACTTGGTATCCCAGGCACCGTTGAAGCCTCTTAGATCATTTCCGCCTCCGGATAATAAGATTTCTCTGCGCACTCCATACGGATTAGAGCCAAAAATAAAGGCATTTGTACCATCGTTAAAGGTATCGAACATCAGGGTAATATTATCACTTCCTCCTGCTCTGAAATCTCTTCTTAAGGAAGGGATAATATAGTTTTTGCCTTTGGCATATACTTTAATACCTACATAAAGATTCCGGTCGTCGAACAAAAACTTGATCTCTGCCTGCCGCTTGGCATGTATGGTATCCGAAGGAAAATATTGAAAAAAATTGGTAGCCGGTTGTGCCTCAGTCCACGGAAATTCGTCTAAGATACCGTCTATATTCATTTTTTCATCTATATATTTTACCTGTACAACTTTCTTTTTTACCTGGGAAAATGAATGTAGTGTAGAAAATAAAATGATAAAAAATATATTCCTCATTAATATGGGTCGGTGAACTCGTTTAAACTTTTTGAAATATAAAAATAAGTTCTTACTTTTAGCAGGAGTATAAAAAAAATGTTGAATAAAAATTGCTATCGTAAAAATCCTTTTGATTTTTTATTGAACTCGTTTAAATTTTTTCAGTTTGTTAAAAAATTGCTGTTTTCTGATCTGTTTTTGTCTTTTTTTCCTTCCGTAGAATGCTATACAACTCAAAAAAGCCTTCAACAGAACTAAAAATCTCTAATTTTCGCTTAAACCCAAAAAGTCTAAACGAGTTCTAAGTATATCTGTAGTTTTATAAAAAATAAGCATATGAAAAAAGTAAAATTAGTTCCTTTTAAACACAAAGACGAGTTACAAATAGCAATTAAATTTGATATTATGGAATCCTGTACTAGATATAAATGATACATTTCTAAGCCCAACTTTAAGTTGGGGCTTATTAAATTTTAGTAAAAAAAGACGTAAAGTATTTGAAAATTAAGATTTCATTTTTATAGATGAAACTTTTAAAATAGGAAAAATATTATTTACTGAATTTAATTATTATAATCCTCAAATGAATTTAATTAACTCACAAGTAGATACCTTAATTATTCATGGTAATAAAGATAGTTATGTTTCTTATAATGCTTCAAAAAAAATATCCGAAGCTTCCCAAAGAATTAAATTAATTACAGTTGAAAACTCAGATCACGGGTTTGATTCTCAGGAAAATGAAGATTATGCTATTAATTGTACAATAGAATGGTTGAAGAAAAAGGAAAGATAATTTTTGGAAAAGTTGAATTTGGTAGCAATTGTAAGATTGGAAATTTTAACTGTATAGGAGTTCCTAAAGAGCAAAACCTCGGAATAAAGGATAAAAACATAAAAAAAGTAATAATTAAAGATAATGTTATTATTTGTAATCATGTAATTATTTATGAAGGGACTTATATTGGAAAAAACTGTCTTATCGATGATAAAGTTAGAATTGGCTATAACTCTTATATATCTGCTAGGACAAGAATTACACATGGTGGATACATATGCGATAGAGTAAAAATCGGCAATAATTGTGTAATTGCAGGATTTATTTGCGATGCAGTAGAAATTGGTAATAACACTACAGTAATGGGGACTTTATTACATGAATATACTAATCCTTTGGTTGATTGGTGGGGAGTTGATGAAGAGTCCCCAAAAATTGGTTCAAATACTATTATTGGTTATGATGCTAAAATCATTGGGGGAATAACTATTGGTGATAATGTATATGTAGCTTCAGGTACAATTGTAACAAAAAATGTGCCTTCAAAATCCGTTGTAATAGGCAATAATAAAGTTTATTCATTTAAACAATGGAAAGGTAAAAAACTTCAGAGTTGGATTAATAAAATGAAGATAATTAAAAAATGAGAATAAAAGTATTTTTAGCCCTTCAATTCGGAAATGCTAAAGTGTCTAGAAGTGATAAAGAAATTTCATTAATTAAGGCAATATCAAAATGTAATCGAGAATTAAAAGAAGAAGGTATTAATCTTGAATTATTTTGGAATGGATTTAATTTAAAATCAGGAAAACCTATAGCCAATCAGCTTTTAAATCAAATTGAAAAATCTGGAATCTTTATTGCAGATTTATCTGAATTAAATAAAAATGTTTTATTTGAATTAGGAATAGCTTATTCTTTTGAAAAGTTAATGAATAAAGAAATTATTTGGTTGATTCATGATTCTTTAAACACTAATGACTTGCCATCAGATATTAAAGGTCTTTACTGTTTAGAATATAGCAAAGAAACTCTTGAATATCATTTAACATCTGCTTTGTGCTTGAATAGAAGTGCTTCAAATCAGAATTATGAAAATAGAGTAGTTACGGTATTGTTAAAAGAAATGGATGGGCTAGGAACTCGCGGTGATGTTTTAGTCATAGGTACAACAAATCGACCAGAAGCTATTGATTTGGCATTTAAGAGACCTGGTAGATTTACAGACCAAATTGAGTTAGAATATCCAAACGATAATGAAAGGCTAAAAATATTTGAAATACATTTAAAATATATTGACCACAATCTTAAAGATGAGGATTTCAAGAATTTATCGAAGAAAACATTTGGTTTTTCAGGAGCAGAAATTAAATCATTAATCGATAAGTCAGGTATTATGGCTATAAGAAATTATGTTCTTCATAAACTTAACAAACCTTTCTTAACTAAGGAGATTATTTTATCAACTTTAAAAACCTTTTCAAATGCGAAACAAATTTAATCAACGACAAGATCAAAAACAAGACCAAGTTCAAGAACAAATGAAATTACGAAGCTTGAATGGCTGGCTAAAAGCCCTTTCGGAATTAGATAAATTTGAGTTTCTTCCTTTAAATTTTGAGGAAGCTAAATTATGTAGTGGCGAAATGTTAGAAAACATTGATAATTGTATTACGCAAACACTTGCCCCTGTAAAACAGGTTAAAGAGAAAGGTATTTCATCAACATTAAAGAATCGCTACATTATTAACATTCTTGAATGGTTATCATTAAGAAATAAAAATCAATTCGATATTATTGATGAATTAAGTGCAATCGTAATTCAAAATTGTCTTGGTAATGAGCTAAAAGTTCCATGTAGAATCCAAGTTTGGGATGGAGTTATCTCAGAAGAAGAATTAAAAGAATTTGCTATTGCAATTGGTAAGAGTCAAGTTGAAATAGAAAAATGGATATTAGAATTAAAGGAAGGTAAAAAAATAGAGTTTAAGGAGATTGAAAAAACTGAAAAAGGTAATATTAATACAGGTATTAAAAGGTATGAAGAAAAAATGATTGATTTATTTTTGCAACTAAAATCAAAATTTTGGGAATGACTTTTTTTACATTAGAATTCAAATAATATATCCGCATTTTTGAGGATATAGGAAATCAATATAATTAGGGTAATATAAGATGTGTAAATCATTAAATTTTGTTCTATACAAATTTAAATGATTGCGTATTATGTCAAAACTACAAATTCAATACTCAAAAGAACTTGCCGAAGAATTAGGGAAAATTGCAGTTTACTTGCCAGGAGAACAAGTTAATGTTGGTGATATTATAACATTTCCTAACGGAAAATCTTTTCTCGGAAAATCACGTCCCATAGGAACATTTAAGAAAGTTACATCTCTAAAGAATCTAGATGTAAAATATACGGATCCAAGCTTTTCAAGAAAGCCTGACTCATATCAGTTTTCAAGTAAAAATGCTGTTAATTTCAACTTCAATATAGATTCAAATGCAGACTTAGGTAGTGATGAACTGCCAAAAAGTGATGCCAAAATGAAAATTAATTTTACTTCTGAAGGTGCCATCTATTTCCTAGCTGTAGACTGTGATAAAAAAGAACTAGATGATTTGAATGCTTTGGAAAATGAAATTAATGCTAAAGAGAAAAAAATGTTATGGAAGGATACTTTCCTCGTAACCTCTGTAACAGTAGCAAGAAAAGCCTTTATAGCACAATCACGTTCTAAAACTTCAGAACTATTAATTAACGGAAATATTCAAGGTATTCAATCTGGTACAGTAAAAATAGGAGCAAAAACAAATCTCGGAATAAATAAACAACAAGGCGATATTTTCATTAAAGATTGGTCTAACGATGTTACAGTATTTATGGATCTTATTCGATTTGAAAAAGAAGTATTTAGCGAAAACTACAGAGGAAATAAAACAACTTCTACAAAAGAAGTTGAGGAGTCACGAATACTATTCAAACCTGTACTTATTGAAGATTTACTAACAGATTAACTACATATAATGAAATTTTACACGAAAAGCTACTTATCAGATCTTTCTGAATCAAGAAGAAAAGGAACAAAAACTTTTTCTTCTGTTCTGAATGAAAATAAAAATCGAACTCATTTTGACATTTTCTTGTCTCACAGTTTTAAAGACAAAAAATACATTACAGGTCTATATTTAGAGTTGACTTCAAAAGGATACTCTGTTTATGTGGATTGGATTATCGATCCTCATTTTCAACGAAATAATGTAACGAAAGATACTGTTAACAAGATTAGATTAAGAATGAAGCAGTCCAAATCTCTAATATATGCTACTTCAGAAAATGCTTCTAACTCCAAATGGATGCCTTGGGAATTAGGTTTTATGGATGGAGACAAAGGAAGATGTGGAATTCTTCCAATTACAGATTATGAAAATGATACTTTTAAAGGACAAGAATTTTTATCGGTATATCCTCTTGTAACCAAGGGAAGTAACATTTATTCTGATTCAGATTTGAATATTCAACTAAATATATTTTCATCTAAAGAGATGAAAAGTTGGATGAACTTTTGATTAAAAATATAACCTTAAAAAACAAAATATTATGGGAAACCCAAGAGCATTTATCAGTTTCGATTTTGACAATAATAGAGAAGAAAGAGTCTTGTTTGTTGGTCAATCAAAAAATTCAAAAACACCGTTTAATATTGAAGATTGGTATTCTAAATCCGAATTACCTCAAAAAGAATGGGAAGATTTAATTAAAAGCAAAATAAACAAATGCAATATTCTTATTGTTTTAGTAGGTAAAAAAACACACACTGCAAAAGGAGTAGTTAAGGAAATTACATTTGCAAAAGACCAAAATGTACCAATTTTTGGAATTTATGTAGATAGTGCAAATAGTTCTACTCCATTACCAAATGGTTTACAGAGAAATAGAACAATAACTTGGAATTGGGATAAAATTGCCAATGCAATTAATCAAGCAATGAAAGAAGGTAAAAATAAATAAATTATGAGGAAAGCATTAGTAGTTGGAATAAATCATTATGAAGATATTAAAAGTTTAAATGGTTGTGTAAATGACGCAATGGAAGTTAATAGAGTCTTAAGTCGACATGCAAATAATGAAGACCATGAAAAGAATTTTGAAGTAGAATTAATAACTGCTGATCATGGCCTACAACTTTCTAGAGGAATTTTAAAAGATAGAATTGAGGAGTTTTTTCGAGACCCAAGAGAAATTTCTTTATTGTATTTCTCTGAACATGGTCATGTAGAGTTTACAGGAGGATATTTAATGACTTCAGAATGTAAAAGGGGTGATGATGGACTTTCCATGGCTGAGATATTGAGTATTGTAAACAATTCCCCTGCTCATAATAATATTATCATCTTTGATTGTTGTCATGCTGGTAGTTTTGGTAAAAGTTCAATGAATACTAACTTAACCTCAATTAATGAAGGAGTTACTGTTTTAGCAGCATCTGCGGCTAATCAGTATTCTGTTGAAAAAAATGGTTCAGGTGTTTTTACTAGATTATTGATACATGCTTTGGATGGTGGTGCTGCAAGTATTTTAGGAGAAGTAACCCCAGGTAATATTTATGGATATATTGACAAAGCTATGGGGGAGAAAGGGCAAAGACCTATTTTTATGACCAGTATAAGAAGGTATACCAATCTCAGAAAAGTTTATACTCAGATTAGACCTTTACACTTAAAAGAAATGATAAAATTATTTCCAAATAGTCCTGATGAAATATTTAATCTTAATCCTTCATTTGAGCCAAAAAGTGACAAACCGAACCCCGAAAACATAAAGAAATTTGAAGTGCTACAAAAATACAACAGAGTCAATTTAGTTGTTCCAGTTGATGCACCCCATATGTATGATGCTGCTATGGAATCAAAATCGTGTAAATTGACTACGCAAGGAAAGTCATATTGGGAAATGGTTAATAACGATATAATTTAAAAATTATGAACAAAATTTTATTTCACATTGAAAAACCACCGTCTTTGACCATGGTAATGTAATAAAGGCTCTGCCATTTTTTAGTTAGTGTTTTTATGATTTAATGGGCGTTTGACAATAAATTGTCAAAAAAGCATCATGCTAAAGAATGAGTGGTATGACCCTTTGGGTCTAATCTGAAAACCAAAGCCACCGTTTTTAAAGGTGGTTGTTTACTTTACACTACTCGCTACGGAATGTATTATAACCTTAAATTGTTTAAAATAGATATCACTTCAAATTGAATAGTAGAAGAAATAGATTTATGGATTTACAAGCTAAAGAAATGTTCGATTGGGAACGTTGGAAGTATAAATTAGAAAAATTGCTGGCATAAGTTTGAACTTCATGAATATGCTTTGGTAATATAAATTACTTACGTGTAATGACAAATTGATATTATCTTGCTTTCTTCAAATACTTGTTTTAGTTTAGGTTCTCATTTACTCAAAATTAGAAGTCATGAAAAAAAGAGTTGGCGTGTGGATTCGAGTGCCCACAAAACTACAACAGAGTTCAGATAGTCCAGAACATCACCTACAAAAAGCTAAAATGTACGCAGAACTTAAAGATTGGGAAATAGTAGAGGAATATCATCTTGAAGCCGTTAGTGGTAAAAGTGTCATATCACATCACGAAGCACAACGTATGATGCGTGATATTCAAAGTGGGCATATTGAAGCTTTGATTTTTTCAAAAATTTCAAGACTAGCTCGTAACGTAAAAGAACTTCTTGAATTTTCAGACCATTTTCAAAAGTATAATGCTGATTTAATTTCGCTTGGTGAGTCAATAGACACCAGTTCTCCATCTGGACGTTTCTTCTACACTATTATCTCTGCGATGAGCCAATGGGAAAGAGAAAATATTGTAGAGCGTATTAAATCATCCGTAGAAGTCAGAGCTAAAATGGGGAAAGTAATGGGCGGTATTCCATTTGGTTACAAACGAGTTGGTAAAGATGATATGGCACTTCATGAGCATGAAGCACCAATCCGCAAAATGATGTTTGAGTTATTCTTGGAGCATAAACGTCATGCTACCGTTGCCAACATCTTAAACGACAAAGGATATCGTACCAAAAGAAAAAGCTTGTTTTCAGGCACTACCGTAAAACGATTATTCCAAGACCCAACCGCAAAGGGAATACGACGTTCACACATGACTAAAATAGACGAGAATGGAAAAACTGTTATGCGAGATAAAGAAGAATGGTATATTCATGAAGCGCCACGTATTGTTTCTGATGAAGTCTGGGATGAAGTGAATGCCATTATCCAAAAGCAAGAAAAAGAGAAAATACAACCACTCAACAAAAAAGTACATCTGTTTACCAGTTATCTTTTTTGTGAATGTGGTGGTGGTATGTATGTGCCATCAAGCAATCCAAAATACACCTGTAAAAAGTGTAAACGAAAAATTCACATAGAAGATATTGAAGCTATTTTCAAAGAACAACTCACCGAGTTCATTATCTCAAAAGATGAAGTCAATCGTTATTTTGATGGAACGAATTCCATTATTAGAGACAAAGAACAAGAGATTGAAAATATTAAAACACAAATAGAAAAATTGGAACTTAAAATAGCAAAAGTGTTTGAGTTACATGAGCAAGGCAAAATAGAAACAGAACGCTTTGATGAATATTACAACAAACCTAATACTCAAGTTCAGCAATTAAAACGAAAAATTCCAGAGATAGAAGGTGAAGTATATGCACTTAAAGACCAGTTCAAATCAAGTGGCTATATCATTGAAGAAGCACGCTCACTGTATGATAATTGGGATAAGTTATCTAAACGAGAGAAGCGTAACATCATAGAAATAATTACTGAGAAAATAGTAGTATCAGAACAAGAGGGTGCATAACATTTTGTCGTTTTAAGCAGCTTTATTTTTCTCAGTACAGATTAGGTTAACTACTTTGTTCCATTTATCACTCAGTTTAGTTGTTCTTAATGTGAGCATATTTTGAGCTCCAATTTTAGACCAACGTTGTCCAGAGAGTTTCATTCTTTTTTGAACAACCTCCCTGTTAGCTGCTTCTATGGCTCCAGATCCTATAATACCTGCTCCTGTATTTTGATATTGCTGATAGTCCATACGCGACCTATTTTCGGTATAATATGTGATAAGTTGGCTTTGTTGTTTACGTTGATTTTGCTTTGTCAATTCTAAGTTTTTGATATTCTCAATGACTTGATTTACTTGACTGTTTTTTAGTAGTTGCTCCTGTTGACCAACCCAACTGTTATATGACTCTTGATTAGAGAGACAAACCTTAGCAAAATCGTGTAAATGTTCTAAAGCATGATACCAATCCAATATTTGTGTGGCAAAAGGGTAATGTTGATCTACCCATTTCCATATCCATCTAGCACCATCACCAACAAAAATCAGTCGCTTATCAATACTCCTGTAACAGCCTAAGTATCTATCCATTCTATCTGTAAACTTATCAGCTTTGCCTAAATATGCTTCATACAACGAATGGCGTATCCATCCACGTTTATTTGATATGTCCATACAGCTACTCTGTTTAAAAATTCTGCCTAATTTTACTTCTTTCCAAGCCTCTTCCCGAGTGAAAAGCATCGACCCATCGACCATAGCATATATGCACTCTTGGTTATCTACCTTAAGAATATCAGGTTCAACGGCATCAACCTCCAATACTTTTTCTTGCTCTAATAAACCACCATAAAAGTCTGTGACTCTGTAAAGCTGCATCGCATTGACTGAAACACCTAGAAGATTCGATAAAACTTCATGACCATCTCCATAACAATCGTTTTGACCAATATAAATCATTTTGTCTTGCATATAGGGACTTATCTTAAATCCATTGACTTTTTCACTAAAGGGATGAGTGTTGTTAATCTCTATCTTTCCGTAACGTGATAAGTTTTTTTTTACGTCTGTCTTTAGATGGTTCGCTTATACTTCTCTCTAAAACCTCTCGACCATAGTCCGTCCATATTTGATCAAAAGTCTTTTCGTAATCATAGTAACTCTTTATGTTTGATAATTTTGCTATCGCTTGATAACGCTTCTTGGCTTGGGCTAAAAATTCCTCTTCGCTAATCATAATGGTGTCGCTTTTAAAAGTTAATCCTTAAAAATAACTATTTCGCGACAAAATGTTATGCACCCGAACAAGAAGTAAACATCACGCTTAACTATATTCTGCCGAATACTTCTTCTTTGAAAAAGACGTCAAATGGTACTCATGGGCTATAAGTAATAGCGGTTTAAGTGATAAAACGAAAGTATAACCATAAAACAAAGGTCAGTTATAATCCGAAAAGTTAGTGCCTAAAAATCCGCTACTTTTCATATACAAGCCCGTCAGACTGTCTCAAAACTCTGTTTAATTTTCTTTTTAGATTTCTTAAAAAGTTGTATTTTAAAGCTATGGAATATATTAAGAAAATCCCTCGCAATCAGCTCAGTTTTTTTCCTACTGCTTTAGATGATTTAATTGACTCAGAAAATACTGTTCGCTTTATTGATGTATTTGTAGATGCTATAGAACTAAAGGCATTAGGCTTTCAAATGCTCTCACATACTGGTAAACCACCCTATAATCCCTGTGATTTACTCAAACTATACATCTACGGCTACATGAACCGTATAGGTTCTTCACGTGCTTTAGAAAAAGAATGTCATCGCAATGTAGAACTCATGTGGCTCTTAGGCAATCTCAAAGCTGACCACAACACCATTAACCGATTTAGAAAAAACAATCCCAAAGCAATCAAGCCAGTATTTAGACAAAGTGTAGCAATAGCCAAAAACTTTAACCTAATTGGAGGCTTGCTTATTGCAGGGGATTCTACCAAACTAAGGGCTCAAAATTCTAAAAAAAACAATTACAATAAAAAGAAAATAGAACGTCATTTAGCTTATATTGATAAAAAGTTAGATCAGCACAACCAAACCTTAGCCAACGCTGACGGGGATGCACCATACGATGATCATAGCAATCAAAAACAACTCATCGAAAAGCAACTCCAAAACCACAGGGCACATAAAGCAAAGTACCACCATATTAAGCAACAACTCGATAATGACAACTCTTGTGAAAACCCTCAAATATCAACCACTGATCCTGATAGCAGACACCAAATTGTTCGCAGGCTCATCACTGAAGTTTGCTATACCGCACAAACCACAGTAGATCACAAACACAAATTACTGATTGATTATAAAATTACCAATAGCAATGATAAAAAAACGATGGGTACTATGCTTAGACGTGCAAAGACCAGTCTTAGGCACACCAACTTCACTGCACTATATGACAAAGGCTATCATACAGCTAGCGAATTTAATGTCGCCGATCATTTAGGTATTAACACTCTTGTAGCTATTCCTGGTATTGGTAGAAGCAGTCAAGCACCTAACCCTAATTACAACGTAGAACACTTTACTTACAAAAAAGAAAACGATAGCTACACCTGTCCTGAAAATCAAACCTTAACCAGTAAATGTACTAATAGCTTTAGTAATAGTCTCTTTCTTTACAAGTTGCTCAGATGACGACGATAGTAGTCAATCGCAACAGATTGTTGAAGCAGAAACCACCTTAGCAAATCTAGACCCTTTAGATAAGCAAGTACGTTGGCTAGCAAATGGGATACAAGAAACGAATGATTTAAATGAGTTGGTGGAAAGTCAAAAAGCTACTATTACGAATTATTTAAACGATTTGGCTGAAAATCCGGAAACCAGATGCGACGAAACGGCAAATAATGTTTTTATCAATACACTACAATCTGAAAATTACCCAGCAGAATCCATTACCATCGTAGAAAATACATTTACCAGAGCCTCTTCAATTCTAAATCAACACGATGCGTATTGGGTAAGTGAAGTGAATGACCCTAGCTTGCCTGCTTCTATACAAGTAATTAATGATATGCATATAGATGCTGCTACCAAAAGAGCTACAGTATATGCGCAAAACAGAATATCAGGACAAATACTAGCACCTGCGCAAGTAGGACCAGGAGAATGTACAACTGCTATTAATGGAGAAACAGCTTGTTTTCACCCTAATGCCGTATATTTAAATGGTAGTGGCGAAGAATTGATGGAAGCTGATGATACAGGAGCTTCGTGGGTAAAACACTCTTGGGTATTAGATGGTGAAGGGTATCAAAATTGGGAGTTAGGGTTAGAAGAAGATTATGGAGAAGGATTATGGGTTACAGGTATCCTATTAGAGGATGGTATTACGATGCAAATAGGAGATTTAGATGGTTCGGATGGAGGATTTTACAACAATCGCAAACCACTTTTGGATAATACACCCATTACTTATAGTGTTGAAAGATATTCGCCACCTGCCACCACACCTGATTTTTCTCTTGAATGGGAATGTACTACAGCAACCAGTGCTTTTGACGGTTTGGCTCGTAGTTGTCCAGAGCTTTAAAATAAAAATTTATTATGATTCAGTTATTAAAAATTAAAATGAAGGTTTTAACAACCTTGTTCTTACTGATGTTTTCAATTGTATACACATCTGCACAACAATCATTGGAAGGGTTATGGAAAACAGGAAAAGAAGAAACGATAATTGAAATTTCCTTTTCAAGTGAACAGTTGATAGGCAAAATAAAGTCATCCAACAACGAGGAAGCTGAAATGGGTAAAATTATCCTAAAAGACCTTCGGAGTGAAGGAAATAAATGGGTTGGAAAAATTTATGCCGTCAAAAGAAAGGAATGGTATAATGTAGAAATAATATCAAAAGAAGAGGTCTTAGAATTAAAAATTAGTTCTGGGTTAATGAGCAAATCTTTACAATGGAAAAAAAGCAAATAATAGTATCATGAACGTATTAGAATACATCACCCCATTTATAACAAACCTAGCAAGATATTTTATTTTTGCTGGCATCCCATTTTTAATTTTTTATAAGTTATATCCCAATACCTTTTCAAAAAGTAAAATACAATTACGTTTGGCAAAGAAAAAGGGTATTATTAGAGAAATTTTACATTCTGTACAAACAACATTCATTGCAGTAATGATTGGATTGGTAATCCTAAAATCTCCACTTAAAGAGTATACCTTATTTTATGGTACTATATCTGATTATAGTATATGGTGGATTCCAACAAGTATTGTGTTGGCATTAATAGTACATGACACTTATTTTTATTGGATGCACAGAACGATTCATCATCCAAAATTATATAAAAAAGCACATTTTCTGCATCATCAATCCATCAATCCATCACCTTGGACATCTTATTCATTTCATTTAATAGAGGTAATTCTGGAGTCTATGTTTGTTGTGATAATATTATTTTTCGTTCCTATAAGTAAAATATCTTTATTACTATTTAGTTTATGTGCTTTTTCAATAAATGTATATGGGCATTTAGGATATGAAATTGCTCCAAAATGGTTTAGAAATTCTTTTCTTTTTGAATTTATCAATTCTTCGGTATATCATAATATGCATCATTCAAAATTTGTAGGAAATTACGGTTTGTATTTTAGGTTTTGGGATAGATTAATGAAAACTGAACATCCTGATTATATCAAGGAATATGATAAAATCCAAAAAATAAGATTCCATTTAAAAGAGGTTTAAAAGCCAGTTGCCAACACGGTATATAAAAAATAGCAGTTAAGAGCTAAATTTAAAGTTTGGTTCTTTTCTGCTATCTTTGTTTCTAAATTGAAAAATAACACATAGAAATCTGCTACTTTTCATATACAAAACCGTATGGCATTAAAATGACCCGTCCTGAAATATGTATACAAAAAACAACAAGTATATGTATAAAAATGATGGATATGTAAGACGTTATAGTGAGAGTTTTAAACTCAAAGTATTAGCAGAACTTACCAAAGGAAACCATTCCAAAAGACAAATTGCCTTAACTTACGGCATACAATCTAGTACGATAAACGTATGGATTAAAAAATATGACCGTAAAGATTTAATGAACACCCGTGTAACCGTGCAAACAGACGACGAATTATCCCGTATTAAAGCCCTTCAAAAAGAGCTAAAACAACTCAAAGATCTTCTTATTAAAAAGGATCTAGATAAACTTGTGAATGATAGTTATCTTGAAGTAGCTGCTGAAAATCTTGGCTATAAAAATGTTGAAGAATTAAAAAAAAACTTAAACATAAAGCCTTAATGAAAATAGCACCGATTAATAGAAAAAAAAGAAGGTACGCCATCGCTACTATTTGTAATGCTTTCGAGTTAAAAAGAGATGCTTATTACAAATATCAAAAAAGGTTTGTTCTTAAAAAACAAATAGAACAAAATGTAATAATGCTTGTTAAAAAAAGCAGGAAAACATTACCCAGAGAAGGTACTAGAAAGCTAATGAAATCCTTACATAATGATTTTAGGAAACAGAATATAAATATAGGTAGAGACCAGTTATTTAGAATCTTAAAAGAAAATAATTTGTTAATTAGAAGGAAAAAATATTCTTCTAAAACAACCAACTCTTACCATCGTTTTTATAAATATAAAAATATCATAAAAGACCTGATCATTAATAGACCTAACCAAGTTTGGGCTTCGGATATTACCTATATAAGAACTATAAATGGATTTTGTTATTTAGCACTTATTACTGATATGTATTCAAGAAAAATAGTAGGCTATGATATTAGTGATAGTTTAGAACTTAAAGGCTGTGTTAGAGCTTTAAATAAAGCTATTTATCAAACTAAAAATACCGAAGAAATCATACATCATTCTGATAGAGGAATACAATATTGTAGCAATGTTTATACTCAAATTTTGAAAAGAAAAAAGATACAAATCAGTATGACCCAAGAAAATCATTGCTACGAAAACGCAATGGCCGAAAGAGTTAACGGAATTTTAAAAGATGAATTCTTCCTCGACCAAACATTTACAAATATCAATCACGCCAAAAAAGCAACAAAAAATGCAATCAAATTATATAATAATAAAAGATTACATTTATCTTTAGATTATAAAACACCTAATTACGTGCACAAAAATGTAGCATAAATTTTAATAATTAACTGTAGCCCTATTTTAGGACGAGACAAAACAAAATAAATATGATAAATAATGAAAAGAAAATCTGTGTTATTGGTGCAGGTGGATTTGGACGAGAAACTTTATTGTGCGTAATAGACGGTATTGCCACAACAAATTTAAAAATAGAAGAAGTTGCTTGTTTTATGGTTGAAGATAAATATTTAACTGAAACAAAAATAATGGGTGTTGATGTAATTCCACAATCAAAATTTAACCCTAATATATACAATGTTGTTGTGGCAATTGGTGACCCTGCGACAAGAAAAAAAGTTGTCGAAAGTTTACCACAAGGGACAACATTTACGAAAATAATTCACCCTAATGCAATAATTTCTGATTGGGTTCAGATTGGAGAAGGCTCAATTATTACAGCAGGTGTAATAATGACTTGTAATATTAAAATTGGGAAACATTCACAACTAAATCTACATACTACGATTGGTCACGATTGTAAAATGGGAGATTATTTCACAACTGCACCTGGAGCAAATATTAGTGGCAATTGTAAATTCGGAGAAAAAGTATATTTTGGAACTAATTCATCTGTCCGTCAAGGAATTTCAATTTGCAATAATGTCACAATTGGAATGGGTGGAGTTGTTGTTAAAAATATTTCTGAAAGTGGAATTTATATAGGAAACCCACTTAAAAAACTTGAAAAAAAATAGAGAACGCCATACAACAATGTATATGCGATAATGCTTCCTAAACGGTCGCACTACGCATATACTGGACGTTCTCTGCAATTTCCCACTCATACCCAAAATGGCTCAAGTAAATTTTATGGGTATTAAGCGAATAATTTTTCAAGTCTAAAGAGGAAAAATTGTGTATCTCTTACGCCTCTTTGATTGGCTCTAAAGAGTTTTATTTTTGAATTAAAAGACTCTGCATTTGCATTTGTATTCCTATTGTCAAAAAAGTTTAAGATGGTATTAAAATGATGTTTAATACTGTTCATTGCTGTATTGAAATTTTTAAATTCCAATTTTTCTGTATC
The DNA here is from genome assembly GCA_014075215.1 of Flavobacteriaceae bacterium. NCBI lineage: Bacteria > Pseudomonadati > Bacteroidota > Flavobacteriia > Flavobacteriales > Flavobacteriaceae > Flavobacteriaceae bacterium. Next base: position 1,051,628 of record CP046177.1, on the reverse strand, counting down.
CTCAAACCAATGTTCAAATCGTTGTTTGGCTTTTACTTTACATTTTTCTTGATAAATGCTTCTAAATTCTAAAGTGTGTTTATAGGCTTGTTGGATGTTTGGATAAAGATTACATAATAATTCTGCTCTTTGTTTTCATCTTCTATTGCTTTCCACCGATGCTGTACTCTAACATGCTGTAAAGCTTCTGTTACCAGTTTTACCACATGAAATCTATCGGTAACAATTTTAGCATTTGGAAAACAAATCTTAGCTGTTAAATTCATATTATTTGCCATATCTAAAGTTACTTCTTTGACTTGTTTGCGTTGTTCTAAGGGTATTCTTTCAATAGCAGTAATAATATCATCACTTTTAATTCCTTTTACACAAGCCACTAAAGTTCCTTGTTTACTTCGTCCGTTCTTGTTGGTCAAATAGGTATAAAGTTCACCTTTAGATAGACTTACTTCATCAAGACTTAAATACTCTCCTATATTCTTCGGATAAATAAGATAATCTTCACAATGGGGCTTTTGATTCCAACTATCAAACCCACTTATCTGTTTCTTATAATGGCGTTGTAAAGTTCGTGGGTAAATACCGTAATAACTCGCTATATTACTGATCGTATCTTCTCGGGCCTCTACCTGTAGCTTTTAAAAAATCAGAAAGTTCTGACGTTAATTTAGAACCTTCTGCAATGAATGAATAATCATTTTTAATCGCTCCCTTTTTAGTCTTCTTATCTCGCCATCGTCTTGTTTTTATATGTAGATAAACTGCTTTACCGCGTATGGGAAAATCTTGAATCTGTTTACTGCTAATAAAACCTTTGGACTCATAATTACCCTTTGAGTAACCCTCTGGTAGAATATTCTTCTCTTCTAAATAAATGTGAAAAGCATCCTTTTTAACTGAAATATCTCCTAATTCTTCAAAAAATACAATATCAAAATGAAGTAATAAATCTTGAGGGAGGATAGATGCTAATAATTCTAAATGCATCGTCTTTTTTTATGCATCTAAAATAATCAATCCCCATAAATTGTCGTTGACCCGTATGTTTTCATCTTCAACAAGTGGAAGTTCTGCCATAGCAGATGGGTCACAAACTGATTTTGAAGGATCTCCGATAGTAAGTACGGTTCTTATAAAAGGTACACCTAACACACGTGTATACTGGACTTCAGGGGGTAGTAGCTTGTTATCAAATGCCAATGGATCAACGATTACTTTTACTCCACAATATTATTCTCCTTCTACAGGTTTGCCGGAGACATTGGGTTCCAACTTTGTGGGACACCTTCTGTTATTTTAGATAGTAATGGACAATACACATTCAATTTAGGAGGTTATATCAGAGTACTCGGATTAGATAATGCAACACCAAGTGATTCCGGTGTTTATACAGGAAGTACTTTACTGAGTGTTCAATATTAATAATATTGTGACTTTTATATTACTTCTGATTTAAAAAAAATAGCTATTAATACCAAAATGAATATTAAGGTGGTCTAGAGATTGTGTGAGGAAAATTTCAAAGTTCGAGTTAAAAAACACAGGCATAGCCTTAGTTAAGCCGAGTATTTTTAGCGATGAAATTTGGAATTTTCATAGCAAGATTGGACTATTTTAATATTGAACTCATTTAAACTTTTTCAATTTGCTAAAAAATTGCTGTTTTCCGATCTGTTTTTATCTTTTTTCCTTCCGTAGCGCTGCTATGCAACTCAAAAAAGCTTTCAACAGAACTAGAAATTTCTAATTTTCGCTTACATCCAAAAAATTTAAATGAGTTCGGCTAAAGAAATTCCAAAAACACTAATTAACATCTCTCCCGTAGTTTTGTAATATTATATATTGGTTAAAAGGCAAGTGCTTTTCTGAAAAAGACAGGATTAAAAATTTACAAAAAGATATGTTTTTTTTAAAAAAAGTTTAGAAACTCGTAGGGCAAATTTTAAATATTAGGGGATATAATATTGCAAAGAGACCTTTGCAAAATAGTGATATATTCCGTATTTGAATTGATTTGACTTCAAATTTCTTCCTTCTCGAAAATTTTAAATCCTCAAAACCAACAGGTTATTTCGGTTCAAAATTTTCTTCGGGTGTCGAACTTTTTTGCCAAATCAATTCTGCAAAGATCTCCAGTTATTATTCCTCCAAAATCGATTCCTGGATAATCTTCTGAATTTCAGTTCTTATATTATTTTCTATCAAACCTATATTTTCCATAGTCGGATATACTCTGTTTGATAAAAACACATATACAATTCCACTCTCCGGATCTGCCCAAGTATATGTCCCGGTAAATCCGCTATGACCAAAACTTTTGTCAGAAACACATCCGCAAGTGGCCTCTATTTCCGGATCTAATTGCGGTTTGTCAAAGCCCAAGCCTCTTCTTACTTTTTCTTTTTCAAAATAACGAGTATTGAATTTCTCTATAGTTGACGATTTTAAAAAACGTCTTCCTCCATAAAAACCTTTCTGCAAATACATCTGCATCATTTTAGCCACATCATTTGCATTTGAAAACAATCCTGCATGACCTCCCACACCACCTAACATTGCCGCACCCATATCATGAACATGCCCGTGTAATAATTGATCTCTATAATACGTATCTTTTTCAGTAGGGATTATTTCTTCTTTAGTGAACTTCCGCAATGGTAAAAAAGAAGTTCTATCGGCTCCAAGAGCTTTATAAAAATAACGGTTTGCTAATTCATCTAATCTTTTTTTATATTTTCTTTCTATAGCTTCTTTTAATATATAATATCCAAGATCGCTGTATTTATAGCCTGGTTTTTCTCTTTGCTCAGATTCTTTTATATACTTATAAATAGAATCTTTATACGATTTATTTAGATACAAGTTTTCTGCTACCTGAATAGAGAAATCTTTTGTTTTCTTTTTCCTGTAATAGACAGGAAGATTGTTCCCTGAAATACTATCCTGTGTAAACTTATAAAAAGGAATCCATGCTTGTAAAAGACCATAATGCGATAGGAGTTCTTTTACAGTGACGGTATCTTTATTTGTTTTTTTAAATGTTGGCAAAATGTCTTTGACACTGGATGAAAGTTTTATTTTCTTATCTTCTTCTGCTTTCATAACCATCGGCAAAGAAGCTAAAATTTTTGTAAGGGAAGCCACATCGTATATATCGGAATTTTTAACAGCTTTTTTTTTTGCATTTGTATGATATCCAAAGCTTTTTTGGTATACCACATTCCTTTTCCTTGCTACCAATATCTGGAGTCCGGGGGTCATTTTTTCAGTTAAAATTTTATTTGCTACACTATCTATCATTGCTAATTTTCCGGATGATAATTGTACTGCCTCCGGAATGGTATATCTTAATCTGTTTAAGTTTAATGTAGTGAGCCCCGTATTTTCTTTAAATTCTTTTTTTATAGATACCGGCAATTTTCCTCTAAACCGAACAGCTCCGAATAAAGCTTGAGCAGAAATTTCCTGAGCTAATTTGCTATTTTGATACGAAACAACTACAGCTTCTATATTGGCAAAAGATTTGATTTTCAGCAAACTGTACGGACTTGCAAAAATATCCAACACCACCTCGTTCTCTTTTGCAATTTTCTGTAACCAAACCATCTCTTTATCGTTAAATTTATAGGGCTTCCAGGGGTGCTCGTTTGAGGTATGAAAACCAATAATCACTAAGTTATACGGCTTTAGTTTTTTTAATAATGCTTTTAAATTGGTATCTGAAACAATAGTTATCTCAGTATAATTTTGCAACATCCGAACAAAATCATCTCCGGTATCATCTCCTAACTTCACATAAGCTATCCTTTTGTTTTCCAGCTGTCTAAAGGGAACAATATTTGACTTGTTTTTTATAATGGTAAGTGATGCTTCCACTAATTTTCTATGCAATAATTCATCATCAATACTATTTAAATCATCGTGCAAATTCTCTAATACTACAGGTCGGTATTTGTGCAATCCTGCCCAATATTTAGCTTTCAAAATTTTACGAACAGAAATATCAATTCTTCCTGGGGTAAGTGCTCCAGATTTTAATGCCGCTTTTATCAATTTTATAGAACCTGGGACATCCTGCGGAATTAGCAATATATCATTTCCCGCTTTAAGGGCTTCCACATCAATTTCTGCCGAACTTGCAAAATTAGTAGCACCTTTCATATTCAAACCGTCTGTAAAAACAAGCCCTAAGAAACCTAGCTTTTTTTGTAACAAATCGGTTACCACATATCCGGATAATGATGTCGGCAAATTTTTATCAGGCTCCAGAGCGGGAACACTCAGATGTGCTGTCATGACACTGGCTACGCCTGCATCAAACAGCCTGGGATATGGATATAGCTCTATTGAATCCAGCCGATCTTTACTGAAATTCAATACCGGTAATGCATGATGCGAATCTGTTGCCGTATCTCCATGTCCCGGAAAATGTTTTGCATTGGCTAATACTCCCTGGCTTTGCACCCCTCTTGTAAATGCAACCGCTTTGGCTGTTACATTCAGCTTATTTTCTCCAAAAGAGCGATTTCCTATAATCGGATTTTCCGAATTGATATTAACATCTGCTACCGGTGCAAAATTAACATGTATCCCCAACCGTTTACAATGTTTGCCTATACGTTCTCCCAATTGCCTGACCAGCTTGTTGTCTTGTATGGCTCCTAAAGTCATATTCCACGGAAAGCGATAGGTATTTTTCAAACGCATATCTAACCCCCACTCTCCATCAAAACCTATTAGTAACGGAACTTTGGAAAGCGCCTGATATTTGTTGTTCAAAACAGCCTGCTTCTCCGGAGTTCCCTTCATAAAAATAAGATTTCCCACATGGTATTTGGTTATCATTTCTTTGATAAAATTTTCATGCTCTTCATCTTTATTAGAATATGCCTGTACCATAAACAGTTGACCGATTTTTTCTTCAATGGTCATTTCATTCATAATACTATCTACCCAACGATTCCGTGCTTTGTAGTCATTTGTATAAAGCGGATCTACATGTTGGGCGATTAAAAATGAATGGTTCATCAACCACAATAAAAAAACTATTTTTTTCATCAAAAGAGGTTTTCAAATAGTAAACTCGTTTAAACTAAGAAGCGGTTGTGCCAACTCTCTTTAGCCGGAACTTCCCATTTGGTTTCAAAATCTTCCTTGGTTGTCACCGTATTATTAAAAACAATGGTTTCTCGTCTAATCTTATCTGTTTTTGCATATTCTTTAAATACCGGCATTTTAACCACATTGATATGATCTTGATTTCTAAACGAAATACGCATCTTATCCATTAAATCCAGCTGCAATTTTTGTTCTAATGTCTGTATAAAGTGCACCGAGGCATCAATAGAACAACCGGAGGCAGTGGCAAAACTTTCATCCACCGCCAGTATTAAAAACTGCTGATACTTAATAATAAATGACCCTTTAAGATTCTCTCCATGGCGTGTCCACTGCTCAATAAATACCTTCGCTTTTTCAGAAATAAATACTTCTTCTTCTTCTGTGAACATTCTCTCGGACTGGTATATCCAAATCCTCGCATTATTGGGTAAACGATTATATGGCACGTACATTCTTAGTATATTAAAGTTATCTCAAGTTAAATTTTTGTTGTAATGCTTGTAATTTTTCAGCATCACTCATCGTTGTTTTCCGTATTGAGATCCTCTCTCTTATTTCTCTGAAAACTTTTTTGGTATACAATGGAAAATCTGCATGCTGTATCCAGCTATTATACCCGGGATTTTCTTTCAATACTTCTTCTATTACTCTTCCTTTATATTTTCCAAACGAGAATATTTCCTGATCCTCATCGTTAAACAATATAAATCCGGCAAAATCTCCTCTCTTGCCATGAGTAGAAAATTCACTCAATGCTGCTACGGAGTTTTCGATATCATCGTATTTATCCAGTTGTGCTTTTAGAATTTCATACGTAGCATAGGTATCGGCCTTTGATGAATGTGCATTCTCTAACTCTTTATGACAATAGAACTTATACCCTGCACTTAGTGTTCGTTCTTCTTTTTTATGAAAAATTACTTGTACATCTATAGCTTTACGATGGTTCATATCAAAATCAATACCTGCCCGCAAAAACTCTTCCGCTAATAACGGGATATCAAACCTATTCGAACTAAAACCGGCTAAGTCCGAATCGGAAATCATATCATTAATTTGTTCGGCGAATTCTTTAAATGTGGGTTCTGTTACTACTTTTTCATTAGTAATTCCATGAATAGCTGTTGCAGCAGCCGGAATTTCAATTTCGGGGTTTACCAACCATGTTTTGCTTTCCTGTGTTTTGTCGGGAAAAATTTTTAAAATAGAAATCTCTACTATTCTATCCGTTGCTATATTAATTCCCGTAGTTTCAATGTCAAAAAAAACAATTGGTTTTGTGAGTTTTAACTCCATAGGTATATTTCTTATGAGTTACTAAAAGTAATAAAAATGAACTCAACTTCTTTGAAAATCATTTCAATTTTTAAACACAAAAAAAGCAATAACATATTGAAGTTAAGAAAACGAATCAAGTAGTAGTATCGCAAATCTCAAACCTAATCCCAGTTATTATAAAGAAATCATTAAAGCATTTTTTCAATCTTTCAATCTTTTAATATTCAATCAAAACACAATTAGTAGTGATAAAAAATAATCAATTTAGGTTTAATAATTAAGTTTTTTCAGATAATCTAATTTCTGTTTCCAAATGACCAAATCTTTTTTATAACCTTCCACACGACTCTTCACATTCTCTATCAAAGGATTTTCTTCTGTATTGTTCTTGGAGAAAAAACTTAAATTATTTTCTAATTGTTGTATTTCTCTTTCACTTTCATCAATCTTTTTTCTTACAAAAAGTCGCTCGGAATCTAATTTTTTGAAATTGTTTCGAGCTATATAACCATCCACAATATTTTTAAACTTCAGCATTACAATCTCTTCTTTGTCTATATCCAAATCTTCTAAAATTGCATAAATCATTTTATTAAATTTAGATTCGAGATATCTGGCACTTCTTGGTAACCTACCAATAGCACTCCAAGAACTCATGATTTCTTTAACGGAATCTTTGGTATGCTTTTTAATGTTTTCACAGGTATTGAGAAATTCAACTTTTGTATCCACAATTGCTTGTTGTTCATCACTCAATACATTCTTTTGATCGTGAAGCCTGTCAAAATAATGATTACAAGCATTTTTAAATTTTTCCCAGATATCATCGACAAACCTCTTGGGAACATGGCCTATATTTCTCCAATCGAATTGAATTTTTTTAAACGTCTCTGTAGCTGTTTCCCAATCTTCACTATCTTTAAGAGATTCTGCTATTTCTAGCAAAGCTAATTTCTCTTTTAAATTAACTTGTTGATTAGCTTTTTCGGTCTTATAAAAATCGTTTTTTGCGGTATTGAATTTTTTAGTTGCTGCTTTGAACTGCTGCCACATTTTCTCACTTTTTGAATAGGGTAATTTGCCGGCATCAAAATATTGTTTTCGAAGCTCTTCAATGTCTCTTATACTCTTTTGCCAATCTTTATGATTGACATTTTTAGATATGTCATATTGACGAATTGCTTCAATTACCTGAAATTTTTTGGTAATAATTTCCTGATATTTTGATTTTAACTCCCTGTAATGTTCATGTCTTTTATCATGAATAATTTTAGTAGCATTGCTAAATTTTTGCCAAACTTCCTCTCTTACCTCTTTGGCAACAGGTCCAATTTTTTCTTTCCACTCCTTGTGTAGTTTTTGTAGTTCTTTAAAAGCAAAACCAATATCATCAATAGTAGTTAAATCTTCAGCTTTTTTAATTAATTTTAATTTTTTTTCCAAATTTTTTTTAAAATCCAGATTTCTAAAATCGTTACTTAAATGCAATAAGTCATAAAAACGCTCAACATGATGTTGATATGTTCTCCACGTATCATTATATTTTGTTTTAGATACCGGACCGATACCTCTCCACATATCTTGTAGTTCTCTGAAATGCTTATACATTGTCCTGGTATCTGCTTCCTCAATAAGCAATTTTAAATTTTCAATTACTTGTAATCTTTTTGCTAAATTTTCATTTAATTTTTTCTCTAAATCTTTATATGACGCTTCTTTCTTTATTCTATATTCGGATAAAAGTGTATTATATTTCTGCTTAACCGGACTGGTAAATTGAAAATCTATGATATTTCCTCCTGCTTCTAAAAAAGCAGCTTTACTCTCGGCCAAAAGTGTACCGAATTTTTGATTAAAAGTGCTCTTTATACTCTCTACCTGAGCTTTAATTTGTTGTACCGGAAAATTTTTAATGAGCTTTTCTAATTCTAAAGTTAATGTATCTATATCCATAGATCCATAGTCCATTTTATGAACCTTTTTTTCTACAGGTTCTTCTTTTTCAGAAGTCTCGGCAATCTTATTTTCAACTTCATCTATGGCTTGTTCGGTTGTATCAGTAACAGATTCACTGGTATCATCTTCAACAGCTTCAGTTACTTTCTTATGGATTATGGAAACCTTTACGGTCTCTTCATCTTTACTTTTTGTTACAGAAGATTTTAAAACTTCTTTTTCTTCTTTTGGCTCTAACATATCTACAATGTTTACAGTTCAATCAATCAATTAGTCTGTAAAAATACTGACTACTTACTAGAAGAAAAAATCAAACCTAGCTATAGGTCAGAGCAAGTGCATCGTAATTTGAGTATTTTCAGGAAATAATTATTACCCCATGTCATTTTAAATCGTTTGCTTGAATGAAAATAATTAAAAGTTTATTCCTATTTTTATTGTATGTAAAATTTTGATTACCAACACAATACACAAAAACTCTCTAAAAAATAACTAAATAAGGAAAAATATTGAAAACCAATACATTTTTATGGAGTGTTTGCTCTTTTCACAGTTGCATCTTTTTTGCAAAATAGCATAAAAATATATCTTTGATATATTATCCTCTGTATATCTTCTAAACAGATGTCTAAAATAAGAGATTATGAAAGCTATACTCTCTATCCTTGTCTTTTTTGCAGGACTCTATCATGCTACAGCCCAAACTCGGGTGATTGATAGCCTGCACCGTGTGCTGGAAAACACAAAAAAGCCAAAGAACGACTCTAGAGAAACTACTATGATTATCAGGTTATAGCATTTTTTGAAGCTTATATAAAAGCTAAGTATTCCAGATATACCACGATGCTTCTGCCTGTTTTTCTAACATTTCATATCCGTTTTTAACGGACGATCCTTTTGCTTTCCCCTTGGCTAAAAAAAGGGTCTCTTCAGGATTATAGATTAAGTCATATAAGAGATGTTTATCTGTAAGGTATGCATAAGGGATGTCAGGACAATCTTCTAATTTGGGATATGTTCCGACCGGACTGCAATTTACCAGAACCGTATACGCTTCAAGTATCTTATGGTTAACAGATTGGTAAGAAATCTCTCTTTCATTTTTAGGTTTTCTGGAAACAAATTTAAATTCGATATGTAATTTTTTAAATACATATGCAATTGCTTTTGAAGCTCCGCCTGTTCCCAAAATAAGTGCTTTCGTATGATGTTCTTTAAGCAAAGGTTTTATAGACGCTTCAAAACCTATAACATCGGTATTATACCCTTTTAATTTTCCGTTTTCATCAATCTTAATCGTATTTACAGCTCCTATTTCTCTTACAATCTTGTCTACTTCATCCAAATATAAAATAATAGCTTCTTTATAGGGAATGGTTACATTCATCCCTTTTAAAGACGGTTTATATCGATTTACAACTTCGGAAAAATCTTCAATATTTTCCATATCAAAATTTACATATTGATAGTTTTCAAAATATAATTCTTGAAGTTTTTTATTAAAATATCCCTTTGAAAAAGAGTATGATATATTTTTACCTACCAATCCAAAAAGCACTTCTTTATGTTGTTGATTTTCTCTTTTTACCATAATAATCTATAACCAAAATAAGTATGATTCCTACCGATATATAAAATATGGAAATCCACGTTTCGCTTTTTGACATATCAGGTAAATAACGATGATAGTTTTCTATCATATAATTTCCTTTTTGATCAACCAAAACCTGACCATTCTCTTGTTTAAATACTTTCTCTTTCCAAGGCCAGACGATTCCTAAAGAACCGGTAATAAATCCAATAATTACAGCGATCACTATCTGGTGGAACTTTTTTAAAACATATCCTAAAACGTGTGAAATAAAAACCAAACCAAATGCCGAACCAGCCGTAAAAACTGCGATAATTTTTAAATATCTCACTTTAAATGGGTCTTTGAATGCAGAAAAATCTCCGAAAAACATGTTTGTAACAACATCAAATAAAACATTTACCGAATCAACCAATAGCAGTACATAGTTTCCTGCTAATATTAAAAGAAATGACCCTGACAAACCGGGAAGCGTCATTCCGGAGACACCAACAATACCACACAAGAACACAAACCATAGATTATCATTCTCTCCGGCAGGAGTCAAAAAACTAATCCCTATACCTACAGTAGTACCTATGATTAATCCTATACTGTTTTTTACATTCCAATCTCCAAAATCTTTTCCTATATAGTAAATAGATCCTATAATCATACCAAAAAACCAACTCCAGACATAATTTTCATAATGGATCAATAAATAGTCCAATACTAAGGATACGCTAAAGTAACTAAACATACTCCCTCCCATTATTAAAATAAGAAATTGAGCATTGGTGTACTCTAAAAACTTTTTAAACTTACCGTTAAAAAGTAATGTAAATGCTTTTGTATTAAATCTTCTAAGCGAAAAAATGAGTTCTTCATAAAAACCCAACACAAAAGAGACGGTTCCTCCGGAAACGCCGGGAACTTTGTTAGCAGCTCCCATAGCTAATCCTTTTAAGAAGATATTAAGCTTTTGTAAAAACGTCTTTTCCCGTACCATTTGATTTTTTAGTAACTGCTAATTTTTCCAGTAAAACAATGAAACTAAATCCGATAACAGCAAGTATAATAGCATATAATAACTGAGCATCTCCATCAAAAGTAAAGGGTGAAATACTTTTTTCCAAAAGAGGTTTTATTTTTCCGTGTGAGTCAGTATAAGTAGACAACGCAATCTTCCAAGGCCATATTTTATTCAACGACCCAAGCATAATACCCGTTAAAATTGCCATCATTTGATTACGAAATTTAGAGAACAACCATTTTAAAACCTTTGAAAAAGATACTAATCCAATTACTACTCCTACCATAAATAAAAAAAGAATTTTTAAGTCAATAGTATCTATGGCCTCTATAATGAAGCTATAAAACCCTATTAATAATAATATGTAAGACCCTGATATTCCGGGTAAAATCATGGCACAAGAGGCTATGGCGCCGGCAAAAATTAAAAGGACATCATTAGTCTGACTATCTATGGGAGGAATAATGGTTACCATATAGCCCAAAATAATGCCTACTATTCCTATTACAATTATTTGCAAATTCCATTTGGCAATTTGCTTACCTACATAGAAAATACTGGCAAGAACCAATCCAAAAAAGAACGACCACAACAAAACAGGCTCATTTTCTAACAGCCATTTTACCACTTTAGCCAATGAAATAATACTGATAAAAATTCCAAGAAAAAGAGATAATAAAAAATGACCGTTAAGCTGTTTCCATGCTGCACTAATTCCCTTCGATTTCAACGTTTTAAAAAGTCCGATATTGATAGCACTAATAGCCCCCAGTAATTCTTCATAAATACCCGAAATAAAAGCAATCGTTCCTCCGGAAACACCGGGAACCACATCTGCTGCTCCCATAGCAAGCCCCTTTAAAGAAATAACCATATAGTCTTTTAGCTTTCTTCTCATTTGGTCATTTATTAATTTCCAATTACGAATATAACGTAAATTGACGAGCTACTTTTAAAATAATTAAATTGTATACTATAAAAGAACAAAAATGAATGCTTTCTCATGACTTATTAATGAACTCATTTAAACTTTTTGGGTTTAAGCGAACATTAGAAGTTTTTAGATATGTGGAAAGCTTTTTTGAGTTGCATAGCAGCGCTACGGAAGGAAAAAAGATAAAAACAGAGCGGAAAACAGTAATTTTTTAGCAAATTGAAAAAGTTTAAATGAGTTCAATGTCTTTTCTGATGTAATACCCAATAAAAAACAGTTATTTTTTGATTAGTAAAATTTGAATAAAGACCGCTCCTTTTTAGATGCAAGAATATAGATTCATTGACTTTCAGGGACGTACCATCAGAATTTGTCCGGAGTAATCTTTATCTTTTTTTAAAATCCGCGAGTAATTTCCTAACTTTTTTATTTTCAAAAACAAAAGGGTATAATTCTTTAACAGTACTATGATATTCATAGTTTATTGTCAATCCTTTCTTTAGATGATCAATTCCGTGGTTCTCTTTATGCAACATAAAAAATAATCCTGCCAGCCTGTACTCAATTTGACCCGTCCTGAAATATGTATACAAAAAACAACAAGTATATGTATAAAAATGATGGATATGTAAGACGTTATAGTGAGAGTTTTAAACTCAAAGTATTAGCAGAACTTACCAAAGGAAACCATTCCAAAAGACAAATTGCCTTAACTTACGGCATACAATCTAGTACGATAAACGTATGGATTAAAAAATATGACCGTAAAGATTTAATGAACACCCGTGTAACCGTGCAAACAGACGACGAATTATCCCGTATTAAAGCCCTTCAAAAAGAGCTAAAACAACTCAAAGATCTTCTTATTAAAAAGGATCTAGATAAACTTGTGAATGATAGTTATCTTGAAGTAGCTGCTGAAAATCTTGGCTATAAAAATGTTGAAGAATTAAAAAAAAACTTAAACATAAAGCCTTAATGAAAATAGCACCGATTAATAGAAAAAAAAGAAGGTACGCCATCGCTACTATTTGTAATGCTTTCGAGTTAAAAAGAGATGCTTATTACAAATATCAAAAAAGGTTTGTTCTTAAAAAACAAATAGAACAAAATGTAATAATGCTTGTTAAAAAAAGCAGGAAAACATTACCCAGAGAAGGTACTAGAAAGCTAATGAAATCCTTACATAATGATTTTAGGAAACAGAATATAAATATAGGTAGAGACCAGTTATTTAGAATCTTAAAAGAAAATAATTTGTTAATTAGAAGGAAAAAATATTCTTCTAAAACAACCAACTCTTACCATCGTTTTTATAAATATAAAAATATCATAAAAGACCTGATCATTAATAGACCTAACCAAGTTTGGGCTTCGGATATTACCTATATAAGAACTATAAATGGATTTTGTTATTTAGCACTTATTACTGATATGTATTCAAGAAAAATAGTAGGCTATGATATTAGTGATAGTTTAGAACTTAAAGGCTGTGTTAGAGCTTTAAATAAAGCTATTTATCAAACTAAAAATACCGAAGAAATCATACATCATTCTGATAGAGGAATACAATATTGTAGCAATGTTTATACTCAAATTTTGAAAAGAAAAAAGATACAAATCAGTATGACCCAAGAAAATCATTGCTACGAAAACGCAATGGCCGAAAGAGTTAACGGAATTTTAAAAGATGAATTCTTCCTCGACCAAACATTTACAAATATCAATCACGCCAAAAAAGCAACAAAAAATGCAATCAAATTATATAATAATAAAAGATTACATTTATCTTTAGATTATAAAACACCTAATTACGTGCACAAAAATGTAGCATAAATTTTAATAATTAACTGTAGCCCTATTTTAGGACGAGACAATTTCCATGATATCTTTGTGTTTTTTATATGCTAAGAATAACACTTTAAGAGCATCATTAAACTCACCTAGAAACACTAATGCATCGGAAAGCCCTAAAAAAATTGCCAGATTTTCGTCTTTTAATGCTAAACATTTATAATAGGCATTTGTTGCTGCTTCGAAAAAGTTCAATTGTAAATTTATTTCAGCATATTTTCTCCAATAGATAGTATTGTTCTCATCAATTTTTAGTGCCCTGTTAACATAGTATAAAGATTTTTGATAATCTTTATTAACAAAATAAGATTGTGCAAGTAACATCCACCCCTTATCCAATAAAGGGTCTTCATGTACTGCTTTCTTATAGTAATTTACAGCTTTGTCTGATGTGCCTAGTTTATCATAACATTCTCCTACTCTCATATAAGCAAAAACTGTAGGGTCATCCAACTCCAATGTAATTAAATAATTTTCTATCGCTTCGTTATAGCATCCTAGCTGTTCCAGTGTTTTTGCTTTCTCAAGATATCCTCCGATAAAATATTCATCAATTAATACGGCAAAATCAAAAGAAGTCAAGGCTTCTTTAAACATCTTCAACATAAAGTACTGACACCCCAATTGATGCCAGGCAACCTCGCAATAAGGGTTTTTATCGACATAGGAATTTAAATAGTGAATGGCCTGTTTATGGCTTTTTTCCATATCAAAACAGTATACTATATTGTATAAGGCAGCATAATCTTCAAAATCCGCATCCAAACACTTCTCAAAATTTAAACGTGCGTTTTTAAAATCATCCATATACAAATACTCCATGCCTAATAAAGACCATATATCTGCTTTATCATCCACATAAATCAACGCATCTTTTAAGCTTAAAATAGCTTGTTTATGTGCTCCTTTTTTTGATAAAAGAATGGCTTTTTGAATGTAAGCTTCTTCGTTATTTGGGTCTATTTCCTGAATTTTTTTAATAAGCCTGGCGGCCTTTTCCAATTGATTATCAAAAATCAGTATTTCTACTTCCAATAATTTTAAATCAATAGCATTAGGATGTTGCTCTAATCCCAGCTTTATGGCTTTTTTAGCGAGTGTGTGTTTTCCCGTATCCAGATAATGAAGTATAATTTCTTCAAATTCAGCCAAATCTAAAAAATAAATGCTATTAGTCTTTAGCATCGATTCAAACTTAGTCAATGGCATACGCAACAAGTTTTTAATTTAGTATTTAAATGTACTACAACTCTTATACCACTTTTAAAAGCTTCTTTTTTGTTTTCAACAATTTAATTAACAACCGTATTATTTCTTTTAGACTTTAACACGGATGATGTATTAGAAAATCTATTACCGTTTGAAATTGTTTCAAAATATATCACTTCATTGCATTTTTGAGGTGAACCGTAGCGGTACTAAAAGCTACATTTTAGAAAATGCCCTATTTTATTACGATTTCAACCTTCATTGCGAAGCTCCAATACATAATCCGGCAGGGCAAACGCATTAAACTTTTATGAATATATCAGTAAAACTAATTTTTCATTAAAGAATTGACATTTAATAATGGATTTTATTCGTAATTTTTTAAACTTACCTTTAATGATTATTCATTTTTTTGAAAATAATTACAGGTTAACTTGGATCAAAAAATCATAAAGTATTGATTAAAAACATGTTAACTTTAATGCGTTTACCCTGCATAATCCGGGTTTAAATTTTGCTTGTATTCTTTTTTACACTAGCTTTGTCCAACTTTTGGCATTTAGCTGAATTCTTTAGTTTCTCATGAGCAAAAAAATACTATTAAACTCAAAAGAAATTGAAATTATCCTTCATCGGTTGGCTTGTCAACTAATCGAAAATCACAATGATTTTTCAGATAGTGTTCTCATTGGTTTACAACCAAGAGGTATTTTCTTAGCCAAACGGCTGGCACATGTATTAAAAACCGAATATTATATAAAAAAGTTAGATCTCGGTTTATTAGACATTACTTTTTACAGAGATGATTTTCGGAGGAGAGAAGTCCCTCTGACAGCAACAAATACTGAAATTGGCTTTTTAATTGAAGGGAAAAAAGTGGTTATCATTGATGATGTTTTATATTCCGGAAGGAGTGTTAGAGCTGCTTTAACGGCTTTACAATCATACGGAAGGCCTGAAAACATAGAATTATTGGTGCTTATAGACAGGCGATTTAGCAGGCATTTACCTATACAGCCTGATTATAGAGGCAGGCAAGTAGATGCTATTAATCATGAAAAAGTCCTGGTCAACTGGAAAGAATTACATCAAAAAGATGCAGTATATATAGATATTAAATAATTATGAATCCACTAAGTGTACACCATTTATTAGGAATAAAATATCTAAAAAAAAGTGATATTAATCTCATTTTTGATACTGCAAATCACTTCAAAGAAGTGATCAACAGGCCCATTAAAAAAGTACCTTCTCTGCAGGATATTACCATAGCCAACTTATTTTTTGAGAATAGTACCAGAACCAAACTATCTTTTGAGTTAGCCGAGAAAAGGCTGTCTGCCGATGTAATTAATTTTTCAGCAAACCAATCTTCTCAAAAAAAAGGAGAAACACTTATTGATACCGTAAACAATATTCTTTCTATGAAAGTGGATATTATAGTAATGCGTCATCCAAATGTGGGTGCCGGCATTTTTTTATCAAAACACGTAGATGCAAAAATTATCAATGCCGGAGACGGAACCCATGAACATCCCACCCAAGCACTGTTGGATTCTTATTCAATCAAAGAAGCATTAGGTATTGTAAAAGGTAAAAAAGTGGTCATTGTTGGAGATATTTTACATTCCAGAGTTGCATTATCAAACATATTTGCCTTACAACTTCAAGGGGCAGAAGTAATGGTATGCGGACCTACAACATTACTACCGAAATATATGATCAAATTAGGAGTAGTGGTAGAAACGGATATTAAAAGAGCACTCGCCTGGTGCGATGTTGCAAATGTTTTAAGAGTACAACATGAGAGGATGAGTAGTACATATTTTCCTTCTGTAAGAGAATATACGAAGCTTTTCGGCATCAACAAACATATCTTGGATAATTTGGGCAAAAAGATTGTGATCATGCATCCGGGCCCAATTAACAGGGGGGTAGAAATTACCAGTGATGTTGCGGATGCAGATCAATCTATTATCCTTCATCAGGTAGAAAACGGAGTTGCAATAAGAATGGCCGTTATTTATTTATTAGCACAACAAATAAAAAGATAAATACAAGCTATGTATATTAATCGAAAAGAAAATTATACAAGTATTCTGCCTGATGAAAGTACTTTTCGGGAGTTTTTTATGGCGTTATCCTCTCAGATGCCATTGCTGGAAGATCAACATTTGATTATTCGGGTTTCTAAAAACCTCGATGTATCAGAAAAGGATTTCTTTTTACTTTTAGAGGTAGCTGAAAAACAAAGTGTCAATCATAAATCGTTTGTTGTTGTATATCCTCCTAAAATAAATAATGATATTTTTCCGGAACATTTCAATATTGTTCCTACATATGCAGAAGCAGAAGATATTATAAAAATGGAAGCTATTGAAAGGGATTTAAGCTTTTAACGACTTATAAATTAAAGATAACAACATTATGATTAAAAAATTACTTTTTTTGATTTTGTTGGTAGTTAATGCAGGTGTTTATTCGCAAAAAAAAATAACGAAACTTACTACCTCTCCAAATCCTTTTGCAAACACTACTACTGTTAGTTTTTACTCGGAGTCCGTGCAAAACATTACATTTAGTGTCCGCAATATTATAGGGAGAACAGTTTTAGTAAAAAGGATGAAAGCTAAAAAAGGGAAAAATACGATTCCTTTTTCCAAAAATAGTTTACAACCCGGAATGTATTTATATTCTATAAGATCAGGTGTTGAAATGATGACAAAGCGTTTTGTGATTCGATGAATCTAGCACTAACCATTTTAGGTTGTCATTCTGCTACACCCAGAGTAAGTTCATATCCAACAGCTCAGTATTTAGAAATTAACGGTCGGCATTTTTTAATTGATTGCGGGGAAGGTACGCAACGCCAAATGAGGAAGTATAAAGTTGGCTTTTCCAAAATAAATCACATCTTTATCTCTCACCTACATGGAGATCATTTTTTTGGGTTAATAGGTTTAATAAGCACATTCGGAATCTTAAACCGAGAAAAAGAACTTCATATTTACGGACCAAAAGGAGTTGAAGAAGTAACAAATCTACAATTAAAAGTTTCCAAAACATATACTAATTTTACTATTATTTTTCATGAACTAACTTCTAAAAAGAGTGAGCTCGTTTTCGAAGATGATAAAGTTGCTGTCAGAACCATCCCTTTAAACCACAGAGTATATACCAATGGATACTTGTTTACTGAAAAGCATAAACAACGTGGTTTAAATATGAATGAAATAAAAAAATATCCTGAAATAAAAACCTGTGATTATGCTTCTTTAAAAATGGGAAAAGACTTTACCCTGTCAAATAAGAGAATAATTCCAAATGCTAATTTGACTCATGATCCGCCACAGTCAAAATCCTATGCATTTTGTAGTGATACCAGTTACAAGCCGGATATTATTCCTATTATCAAAAACGTTGATTTATTATATCACGAAGCAACATTTTTGTCAGATAGAGAAGATTTGGCAAAGAAAACTCAACATTCAACTGCCAAGCAAGCCGCTAAAATTGCAAGACTAGCTAATGTACAGACCTTAATAATTGGTCACTACTCTAGTAGGTATAAAGAAATTGAGGCTTTTAAGGAAGAAGCAAGACAAATTTTTGATCCTGTTTTTTTGGCAAAAGAAGGTGAGAAATTTTTTAAATGAAAAGCGCTTTGTAAGGTACTCCAAGAAATTTTACCTTAAACAGGTATTAATCCATCATCTTTTAAGTTCCTTTTAAAATGTATTAAAAACGAAGGTTTTCGTATTCATATGTTAATAATACGTTAAACGATGTTAAATAAAGTAACAAAGACATATTATAAACAGTCTACTTAGATGTTAAAAAAAATCAACTTAAATGAAAAAAGCCATACTTTTAGGTTTATTAGTACTATCGTTTCATTCTTTTTCACAATCAGATAAAAACAAATTATCCAAATCCGGAGTTATATCCGGAAAAGTGATTGACGAAATAACTAAAGAGCCGCTTCCTTATGTAAACATTGTTGTAAGAGATGTAGCTAAAAAAGTAATTACAGTAGGAATTACGGGAGATAAAGGAAATTTTAAGATAAAAAATATCCCGGAAGGGAATAACATTGTGGAAATACAATACATAGGGTATGCAACTTTTTCTAAGCAAATAAATATTAAGAATAAGCAACGAAATGTTAACCTGGGAACAATTCCGGATCAATCTCAAAAGTTGTGTGTGAATTTAAAATAGTATTGTGATCTTTGTAAAAAAAGGAGGTTGGATACTTATATAGATTTACTAAAATTAATTTTACCAGAGTTGTTAGTTGAACATTTTGATTTGTCAAAACATAGTGTTGAAAATGAAGTGATGCATTTGTATTTTGAAGAACGTAACATAGTTCCCAAAGAAGAATCAGAACGTATCTTGATAGCTCACGGATTTCATAAAGAGCTTACCATTCAAGACTTTCCATTACGAGGCAACACAGTATATCTTCACATTAAACGTCGTAGATGGTTAGATAGGAAGACCAAACAAATTGTACAAAGAGATTGGAATTTAGTAGCACAGGGGACTCGAATGACAGAGCAGTTCGCTGCTTTTTTAAAAGAAATTAGTAGATAGAGAAACCAGTGATTGTAGAACTATAGGTAGATTTTACGGAGTTGATGGTAAAAAACTTGGACGTCAATATCGTGATTATTTAAGTGAGTTTAAACAATGGAAACAAAAAAAACATGCTAAAGAGTGGCATGTTTTTCCTGAAAATATAGGTGCTTATTTATCTATTGATGAAACAGCATTGTCTAAAGGAGAACTCTACACCATTATTACCAATAAAAAAGCCAAAGGTAAAAAAGGAGCTATTGTAGGGGTTTTTGCAGGCACTAAGATAGAACCCATTATAGAACAGTTACTTAAAATATCCTCTAAAAAAAGAAACAAAGTCAAAGAAATTACACTAGATATGGCGAACTCTATGAAAAATATAGCCAAAACATGTTTCCCTAAGGCCATACAAGTAACTGATAGATTCCATGTGCAAAAACTAGCTCTAGAAGCGCTACAAGATATTAGAATAAAACATCGATGGAATGCAATAGACCTAGAAAATGACCTAATCAAGTTAGCAAAAACAAAAGGTAAAGAGTATCAACCTGAGATATTTGACAATGGGGACACTAGAAAACAACTCTTAGCTAGAAGTAGATATTTACTCTATAAATCTCCTGAAAAATGGACACAAAATCAATATCTAAGAAGCAAAATACTTTTTGAAAAATATCCTGATATTCAAAAGGCTTTTAACTTAAATCAGAGCCTTAGAAATATATTCAATACAGCTAAATCAATACAAATTGCATATACAAAACTAGCACATTGGTATAATGATGTAGAAAAATCTGGTTTTAAAGCTTTTAATACAATAGCAAATACAATTTCTATAAATTATCGGTCAATACTCAATTATTTTATCAATCGGAGTACAAATGCTTCTGCTGAATCTTTTAATGCTAAGATTAAAGCCTTTAGAGCGCAGTTTAGAGGTGTTAAAAATGTAGAATTCTTCCTGTTCAGATTAACACAAATTTTTGCCTAAAACACAACAATTAGTCTTGATCCACAATTCCATTAAAAGAAGATGCTTCACAGTTAGATGAAGTTGTTGTGAGAGCCGAGACCTCAACTGTAGTGCAAAAAGTAGATAGAAAAGTAATCAATGTAGGAAAAGATTTAACTTCTGCAGGAACTACTGCTTCCGAATTATTAAACAATGTACAATCTGTAAGTGTAGATAGTCAAACAGGTCAAATAAGTCTGCGCGGAAATTCAAATGTACGCGTATTGGTAGATGGCAGGCCTACTAATGTTCCGGCGGCACAGCTACTAAAGCAGATTCCTTCTACTTCCATTAAAAGTGTTGAATTAATTACCAATCCTTCTGCAAAATACAGTCCTGAAGGTTTAAGTGGGATCATCAATATCATCCTAAATAAAAATGCCAATTTAGGTTTTAACGGAAGTGTTGACAGTGGGGTAACTGCCGGTCATTATGTACGTTATAACGGGTCAACGAATCTGAATTATAAAACAGGGAAGGTAAACTTTTTCCTAAATTATGGTTTTAATGGCGGCGATCAATATAATTTTGGGTTTGTAAACAGACCTGGCTTTAATAATCAGGATTTTAGATTTATTAAAAATAGGTGCCGATATTTACTTAAACGATAAAAATACATTGTCTTTTTACACCACACAAAATAAATTTGACGGTTTGGCCGGAGGGAGAACCATTGTAACCACAAATGGTGTGGAAACTATTAATTCACCTAATACACAAGACAGTGATATTCCAACAGGCACGTATAATGTAAATTATAAAATTGATTTTAAGAAAAAAGATCACCATCTGGAATTTGAAGCTACTTATTCTAAAACTGATGATACTCAGTTTATTACAAATAGAAATATTTTACAAATGCCTTCTGATATCGATTTTAGATTATTAAATTACTTCAATAATATTTCAAATGACAGAAGCAATACATTAATCAATATAGATTATACTGATCCTATAACAGAAAAAGGAACGTTAGAATTAGGTTTAGAATACAGAACTGATGACACAAAAAATACAAACTTAACAGATCAGGAACGAGCTTTAACTTTTGACGGATCCGGTAATGTGTTAACAACAACGCCTATTGGAAATTCAAATTTTAGCTATGATAGGAAAATTTATTCGGGATACATCAATTACGGACATCGGTTTTCAAAGGTCACCATGCAATTAGGAGCGAGAATTGAAAACTATGAAATTGAAGGAATTTTTAATCGAGACGGACAAGCTACACAGAACGTTACTGACAAGATATTCACCATATATCCATCAGTATTTTTGACATATTCTCCTTCGGAAAAAAATCAATTTCAGTTTAGTTATAGCAGACGAGTTGACAGGCCGGGCATTCAGCAGGTAAATCCGATTAGAGAGTGGAGTACGCCCCTTATCGTATCTATTGGAAACCCGGATTTAGTTCCTCAATTTACAAACTCCCTTGAAGCAAATTATACAAGAAAAATTAAAGGAGGTTCTCTCAGTTTTGGAACCTTTTATAGAAAAATAAATGATGTCATTTCTCGTGTCACCTCTCCTGATCCTACCAATCCGGAGGTAGCCCAATTATTGACATATACTAATTTTGATGATACAAGTGCTTACGGTATGGAGTTCTCTCTTAATTATAAAGTGAACAAATGGTGGAGGCTAAATTCCAGCATGGATTTTTACTCTCAAAAACAACTGGGTATTGTAGATTTTACAAATCCCAATCCATCCAGGGCAGAAGTGACGAATGAAGTATTTAATGCCAGAATAAGTAATAGTTTTAAAGCTTCTAAAAATTTAAGACTACAACTTTTTGCAATGTACAGAGGTCCTCAAAAGAATATTCAATTTGATGTAGATCATATGTGGATGATAAATACGGGGGCCAGTTTAACAGTATTAAAAGGAAAAGGAACTATTAACTTTAGAGTAAATGATATTTTTAGAGGAATGAAATTCCAATTCGATGCAGCGAATCCCTTTGTTCAGAACGGAAGGTTTCAATGGGAAAGCAGAACTACCTACCTGGGTTTTAACTATAGATTTGGCGGAGGGAAAAACAAAGCAAAATCTCGTAGAAAAAGAGACAATAACGAAAAACAAGGAAGTGGGGTTTTTTCTAAAAAAATTAATCTCTTGATAATTAGTACATTATACTCATGTTTGGCTCTAGTTTAAATTAGGTATTATATCTTAATCCCTTGATGTTACCAGGTTTGAATATCTTTTGGATTTAATTTTGATGCAAAATTCAATAAAAAGAATGGAAAACTCATATTTATCAACACTATTTCAAACTAGAGCCTCATGTTTTTTTACAAACCATTGGTATTGTAAAAGGAGAAATTTATGATAGCGCTACCAGGCTATACCCACAAATAATCGCCAGTCAAACATACAGAGTGCGACCTGAAGTAATCACTAAAAACTTAATTGATCAATACGGAGAATCTAGCTAACAAAAAATAGCTATATAAAATTAAAATCCAGAAATATCTTACTTATTATTTCATTTTTGGTATTGTGTGTTTCTGAGTTTTAATTTTTTTATAAATCTTCATAACTAAACCGGTTCTTTGTTACTACTTAATTATAGTTTCAATGCCGTTTCAAATATAGCCTTCACTATATATTGTGAAAAAAAAGAATCACTGTTTTCAGGGATTGATTAATTGACTTTTTTTCTATTGTTTTGAGCTTCTAAGTTTTCTTTACCTTAGTAGGCACTTAACAGCATGAAAGTTAATATATTTTTGGTTTTTATTTTTAATTCCATACTTGTTTTTTCACAAAAAGAAAAGCAATCCGAAACAAAAAATGGCAGTATCTCAGGTATCATTGTAGATGCTCATACAAAACAGTACTTACAGTATGTTCATATTACATGTGAAGATGAACATAAAAATATTATTGCTGTTGAAGTAACAAATGAGAAAGGTGTTTTTACCATTAAAAATCTCCCTTTAAAAAAATGGCAAGTACATATCCAATTTATAGGGTATAAGAGAGTATCCAAATCAGTTATACTATCTCAAAAAGATAAAGAATATGATATGGGAACCATACTGTTATTTGAAGATGAAAAAATATTAGATGAAGTTATCATTGAAACAGAAGGTTCAACAATAAGTCAAAAAATTGACAGAAAAGTTATCAATGTAGGTAAAGATTTGACTTCGGCAGGTACAAATGCAATAGAAATGCTTCAAAATATCCCCACTGTAAATGTGGATGTACTATCCGGCAATATTAGTATGCGAGGCAATGATAATGTCCGTGTACTGATCGACGGGAAACCCTCTAATTTATCTACTTTTCAACTATTGAAACAAATTTCTTCTTCCTCAATAAAAAAATTGAATTAATTACAAACCCTTCTGCCAAATACAATCCCGAGGGAATGAGCGGGATTATAAATATTATCTTGAAGAAGAACATTGCTGATGGATTTAACGGGTCTTTAACACTTGGTTTGGAACATAGTAAAAATAGTCGCCCCGGCGGATCGTCCGATTTTAACTATAGGACAGGTATCGTAAATTTATTTGGTATCTATAACCTTGACTTTGGCAAATATGCAACTATCAGTAATTTAAGAAGAACAGACAAGGAACTAAATCAGGATTTTAATTATCTGGATAATACAACTACTCACTATCTAAAAGCAGGAGCGGATATTTATATAAATCCTGCAAATACTTTATCTTTTTATACAACTCAAAGTTTTTCCCGCACGGATTTTACCATAGAAACCCTCGTTTATGAAAATCAGAATTTGATATTGCAATCCCCAAACAAATCCATCTATAAACCAAAAGAGGAGGTTTATAATGTAGATTATACGATAGATTTAAATGAAAAAGGAAGGAATATTGAGTTTGAAATCAATTATTCCAAAAGTACAAATCCGCAACAAGACAGTATTAATGAACTTATCAATCCTTTATCCACCATCAATAATTACAGAAATGAAATTACAAACAATAATAGCACATTACTAACAAATATAGATTATACCCATCCCATAGAGAGCGGAATACTGGAAATAGGCTTAGAGACAAGAGTTCAGAAAGCTTTTAATAAAATTGATACCAATCAAGAAGTGGAAACAAATGGAAATCCTCCCATTCGGCCAAAAGGGAATACATCTTTCAATTATGATCGGAATACGTATTCGGGATATATTAATTTTAATAAAGAATATGAGAAAATAGCAATTCAAATGGGAATTCGTTTTGAGCAGTTTAATGTAAACGGTATATTCAGAAATACTGAATTGACAAATGATGAATTATATACTGATGCCATTTTTAGCATTTATCCGTCCTATTTTCTCACATATACTCCATCTGATAAACATCACTTTCAAATTGGCTATAGCAGACGTGTAGACAGGCCTTCTATCTATCAGGTTACGCCCATTCAGGAATGGGTATCTCCGTTGACCATCTCTGTTGGTAACAGGTTATTAGTACCTCAATTTACAAGTTCTTTTGAACTAAATTATACTAAAAATCTCTCGAAAGGATATTTGACATTTGGAGCGTTCTACCGAAACACATCCAATAGTATCGGAAGAATTGTCAATAGAAGCACAGTAAATGAAGATGTTCAAACCATTTCTTATACAAATTATGATACTGCAGATAGTTATGGTACTGAATTTTCAGCAAAATATAAGTTAAACAAATGGTGGACTGCTACAACTAGCACCAGTTTATATATTCAAGATAGTGAAGGTATTATAAATAATGAAACTGAGAAGGTTAAAAATACTCTATTTAAAATACAACTTAACAATAGTTTTAAAATATCAAAAAAACTACGTTTTCAACTATCGGGATCATACAGAGGAAGAAGCGAAAATGTTCAATTCAAAATCGACCCTTATTATATGATAAATGCATCCGCCAGATTAAGTATTTTAAACGGAAATGGTTCTCTGAATTTGCGAGGTACGGATGTTTTTAATACCTATAAGCTCGATTTTACTACTACCAATCCGTTCCCTCAAAATGGTTTTTATCTCTTAGAAATAGACGCTATTTACATAGGTTTTAACTATAACTTTGGAAGCGGTAAAAATAAAGAACGTGATAGAAAATACCGGGACAGTAACGAGACAAGCGGAAGTATTTTATAAATTCAACTGTTCGGGTTACCACCTTATTATCACGCTTCCCCAGGTAAATCCACTGCCAAAAGCAGCTAGTACCACTACATCGTTATCTTTTATTTTTCCTTCCTCCCAAGCTTCCGTTAAAGCAATAATTACAGAAGCTGCGGTTGTATTTCCATATTTCATAATATTATTATACACCTGGTCGTCCCTCAACTGAAATTTACGCTGTATGAATTGGGCAATTCTCAAATTTGCCTGATGCGGGATTAGCATATCTATATCTTCTTTTTGCAAATTATTCGCTCGAAGACCCTCTGAAATTGCCTCGGAAAAACGAACAACAGCGTGTTTAAAGACAAACTGCCCATTCATATAAGGGAAATACGATTCGTCATCAGGATTATTTTCGGTCAGAATTTCCGGAACCCAACGACTCGTTGAAGGCCCTTCTAACATTAATTCCCGAGCATGCTTTCCTTCGGAATGCAAATGAGAAGATAAAATTCCTTTTCCTTCTACTGAACTTCTTGATAAGACAGCTGCTCCGGCACCGTCACCAAAAATAACGGTTACATTCCTGCCCCTGATAGAACGTTCCAGGCCTCCGGAATGATTTTCAGAACCAATCACTAAGATATTTTCATACATTCCTGTTTTAATAAACTGGTCGGCAACAGACAGAGAGTAGATAAATCCCGAACACTGATTTCTGATATCCAAAGCACCCACAGTTGGCATATCCAGCATGTCCTGTACACGCACGCCTCCTCCGGGGAAATACATATCCGGGCTTAATGTTGCAAATATGATAAAATCAATGTCATCTTTTGTTAAGCCTGCTCGGTCAATTGCAATTTTAGCTGCCTTTACTGCCATGGTAGAGGTTGTTTCCCCTGTTGCAGGGTCTATCCACCTGCGTTCTTTAATACCCGTTCTTTCCTGAATCCATTCATCACTGGTTTCCATCCATTGTTTCAGATCATTATTTGTAATCACATTATCAGGTACAAAGTAACCCAATCCGGTAATTTTAGAATGGTATATATTCATAAGTTGAATTTGTTTGCTCTTACTAAAATAGTAATAAAACTATTTCTTCGCAAAAATTTGCAAATCTTACGATACAGGAATGAAATCCCAGTCAAAAATTTAAAAGTCATTTACACATTAACCCATTGTTGCATTAATCCATTGTTACATTAAAAACTTTCCTGTCATCTTGTCATTTATCTTATTTTGGTATCTTTTTTGACTTTCCGATTACCGAAACATTTAAAAATCTAATAAAGACATAAATTATGAGCAAAGGAAACATTAATGTATCGGTAGAAAATATCTTTCCGTTAATCAAAAAATTCTTGTATTCGGACCATGAGATTTTTTTACGTGAATTAATCTCAAACGCTACAGATGCAACAACCAAATTAAAACACCTGATTTCTATTGGCGAAGCAAAGGTTCAATATGGAGAACCTAAAATAGAAGTCAAAATTGATAAAGACAACAAAAAGCTGCATATTACAGATCAAGGCTTGGGAATGACTGCAGAAGAAGTAGAGAAATACATCAATCAGATTGCCTTTTCGGGCGCAGAAGAATTCCTGGAAAAATACAAAGACGATAAAAATGAAACAGGAGTCATCGGACATTTTGGATTAGGTTTTTACTCTGCCTTCATGGTGGCTGACAAGGTAGAAATCATTACCAAATCCTATAAAGATGAGGAAGCAGTTCATTGGATATGTGACGGGTCACCGGAATATACGTTAGTTCCTCATGATAAAAAAGAAAGAGGTACGGAAATCATTTTATATATTGCCGATGACGCTGCTGAGTTTTTAGAAGATCATAAGATCACAGGGTTGCTAACCAAATACAATCGTTTTAATCAAATCCCGATTAAATTCGGAACAAAAAAAATAAACGACCCTGATTTCACTCCAAAAACAACAAAAGACAAAGATGGTAAAGAAACTACCGAACCTCATAAGCAAATCGATGTCGACAATATCATAAACAATACAAATCCGGCCTGGACCAAAAAACCTGCTGATTTAAAAGATGAAGATTATAAAAACTTCTATAGAGAATTGTATCCGATGCAATTTGAAGAGTCTTTATTTCATATTCATCTGAATGTAGACTATCCTTTTAATTTAACCGGGATTTTATATTTCCCTAAGTTAACTCAAAATTTAGATATCCAAAAAGATCGAATCCAATTATATCAAAATCAAGTTTTTGTAACAGATAATGTAGAAGGAATCGTACCTGATTTCTTGCAAATGTTAAAAGGTGTTATTGACTCTCCGGATATTCCTTTAAATGTATCTCGTTCTTATTTACAGGCAGATGGAGCCGTAAAAAAAATATCCGGTTACATCACTAAAAAAGTAGCCGATAAATTAAGCTCGTTGTTCAAAAACAATCGCAAAGATTTTGAGTCAAAATGGAACGATATTAAAGTGATCATTGAATATGGTATGCTATCCGAAGATAAATTTTTTGACAAAGCAAAGAAGTTTGCACTATACCCTAAGGTAGATGATTCATTCCTTACATTTGATGAGCTAACCAAAAAGACCAAAGATGCTCAAACTGATAAAGACGGGAATCATATCATCTTATATGCTGCTGACAAAGATGCACAACACAGTTATATTCAAGATGCAAAAGAGAAAGGTTATGAGGTTATTTTATTAGATTCTCCTATCATTTCTCACTTAATGCAAAAACTGGAAACCTCTAATGATAAATTGAAATTTACCAGAGTAGATGCAGATCATATTGATAATTTAATCAAGAAAGACGATACGATACTCTCTAAATTATCAGAGGA
The DNA here is from genome assembly GCA_014075215.1 of Flavobacteriaceae bacterium. Taxonomy (NCBI): domain Bacteria; kingdom Pseudomonadati; phylum Bacteroidota; class Flavobacteriia; order Flavobacteriales; family Flavobacteriaceae; species Flavobacteriaceae bacterium. Next base: position 1,023,128 of record CP046177.1, on the reverse strand, counting down.
GGATAAAGAAAAGCTGAAACCTATGATAGAAGAAAATGTTCCTAAAGAAACCTATACGGTACAACTGGAAGCTATGGATTCTAACGCATCTCCTTTCTTAATTACCGTTCCGGAATTTATGCGTAGAATGAAAGAAATGAGTGCAACCGGAAGTGGTGCTATGACGGGTATGGGTAATTTACCGGAAATGTACAATTTAGTCGTAAATACCAATCACTCGTTAGTTGGAGAAATCCTCCATACGAAAACCGAGAAAAAGCGAAATCGATTAATTAATCAGGCTTTTGATCTGGCAAAACTATCTCAAAATTTGCTACATGGCGAAGATTTAACTCAGTTTATCAAACGCAGTTATGAATTGATTAAGTAAAGAACATTTTTTAACAATTCTTAAATAAAAAAATCACTTGTAATTTATTTACAGGTGATTTTCTGTTTTTAACCCGAATTTTGGTTAGAATGCAAAAAAGGTTTTTGGTATAGAAAAGCCCTTTGAGACAAAAAATGATGAAACATCTGTTATCTCGCATAGAATAATGCTCAAAGATAAAGCATTCACCAGAACTCTTTTTATTAATTCATTAAATTTCAATTATGAAAACATTCGAGAAAATGCAAGTGAGCAACCCCTATGCTGAGCGTATAGATGTAGGTTCTCGATCTCATTTTGTTGCTGTAGGACAGCAAAAAAATCAAGTTAAAGAGTTCTCTGTATACCATTGAGGTAGTTTGAAGATGATAAGCTATTTACAAGAACACCATATTACCACAGTAGCCATGGAGAGTACAGGTAGTTATTGGAGTGAGTTCCATACAATAGACGATACTTTAACGCAAAATATTTCCAGAATTGCTGTTAGTCCGGATGGAACAAAAATGGCAATCGTAGGTGAAGAATCTCCAAAATATGTCGTACAAAAACAACCGGAGGCATACAGCAACAGAGATATTGAAGCTTTTACAAACTTATTTGCCGAAGATGTAAAAGTATATGACTATCCTTACAAGCTACAATATGAGGGAAGAAAAGAGGTGAAAAAAAGATATGCTCCTTTATTTAAAAAAGCCAAAGATCTAAACTGTAAGATTTTAAACAGAATGGAAATAGACAATATTGTAATTGACCAGGAATTTATTATTGCCCATGGAAAGACATATAGTGCTATTGCCATTTATGAGGTAGAAAACGAAAAAATTATTACGGTTTCTTTTTTATAAACTCTTTTCCTTCCGTGGCACTATGCAACTCAAAAAAGCCTTCAACAGAGCTAAAAACTTCTAATTTTCGCCTAAACCCAAAAGATTTAAACGAGTTCTATAAGTTAGAAAACCGTTTACTAAAATATCCTTTCAAATAAAAAGTTTGAATAGACATCATAACAAAGAACAATAACAACCCGTATGACGTTATATTTGAAATTGAAAACCCGCTAAAAAGTTCGGAAAAACTAATTTCAGTTAAGAAAGAAAAATCAACAGGTATTTTTCCCAGTAAGCTACTTTCCTCTTTTTGAAGAGGAATGAAAAATAAGAAACCTGCAAATAGGATTATAAATGTTAAAATGCTTAACCAGACTTTTCCGGAAATCAAAGGAGTATATTGGGTTGCTTTATATTCTTCCCTAAGAAGAGTTTCCATTAAATTTCTCGTAAAATCTTTGGAAGGGGATGCTAAAGGCATTTCCCGAATTTGTTTTTTCAAAAAAGCATCGATCTGTAATTTCTTATTTTCTTCCATAATGATGAATAATTTCAGGTTCCATTTTCTCTTGTACAATAGATAACAGTTTTTTTCTTGCTCTGTATAGTTTTACCTTTAAGTTCGCCTGTGACAACGAAGTTACCTCAATCATTTCGTTCAGACTCAATTCTTCATAGTAAAACAACCACAAAATAGAACGCTCATCTTTCGGCAATTCCAGTAAACAAACATTCATCAATTCAGCTCTTTCCTTTCTTTCCATCATTTGCATCGTATCTTCCGTATCCTTAATTCTATTTTCCAGTACCTTATCAATCGAATCAGTAGTATATCTTCTGGCATTTTTCTTTACTCGGTCTATACAATTATGATACGTAATTTTATAGAGCCAGGTAGAAAATTTAGCATCGCCTTTAAAACTCTTCAGCGATTTAAAAGCTTTCATAAAGCTATCTTGCAACACTTCTTCAGCTTCTTCCCTATTCTTTGTCATTTTTAGTGCCAGGGTAAACACCATATCTTTGTACTTTTCCACCAGGAAAGAGAAAGTGTTGATATCTCCATTTAATACCTTATCAATATATGGTTGGTCGTTGTTGACAGTCATTATACAATAATGGACTCTTTCTTCATTGCAAAGGTTACAGATTTTTACTATAATTTATCTTTTTCAATTCTTTTTATCTGCAATATCGAGATGTTATATAATTCTTATAAATGCTAACATCTCGACTATTACAGACACTTCTGTATTATTCTTTGTTGCTATAATTTTGAAGATCTTCTTTACTTCCATGAAACAAATCATAATCCACATCTCCCTGAATTCCCTTTAACAAATAACTATCTGATTTTTGCCAAAACAACCAAGTATCCCATATTTCAGGTACTTTGGGTATGGAATCCGAGTTATATTCTGCGATCCACAAAGGATATTTTCTAAGACGTGGATCACTCAAATTATTTGTAATAAAGTAGAGGTTTGAATAAAGAATCGGCGTTCTTCCTGTCGCTTTTTCTACATATGTCAACCATGTAAGACAATTTTCTATTAGTTGGTGTTTTGTTTGTATAGTGCTATATGCTTCTACATCTAATATTGGTGGCAAATTTCCTTTTTTTACAGGAACTGTTTCCAAAAATAATTTGGCTTGCAGTAACGGAGATTCTTCATTTGAAAAAAAATGATATGCACCCCCTATGCAATCTATCTTATGAATTTCCTTCCAATGTTTTGAAAAACTGTCATCGATAGCCATTCCCTCGGTGGCCCTGGCTATGATAAATGCCATTTCTTTTTGCTTTACCAAATCGGTCCAATGTATGGTTCTCTGATATTTTGAAATATCAATTCCTTTTGCAAATGAACTATGTTTTGCTTCGGATTTCCTCACACATTCAATATGAAGAGCAAATACTACCAGTAGAAAAATAAACTTCGTTTTCATCGATATTGGGGGTTAGCTATACTTATGAAACTTTCCAAAAGCTTCTAATCTATATTAAAGATACAAATTTTTATTGTTTGTAATTGAAGTAATTTTATATCAACTTAATTCTTATAACATTTATCACCTGAAATTACTGTAATAAAATGCTCTTTTTTCCTTTCCTGTTCGCTATAAAAAGAAACCGTAACTAAGGCTACGCTTTATTCTTCTAACTCCAATAAAGAAAAAAAATCATCATTTTCTTTTACAGTAATTTCAAATAATAACTGATATTATTTAGGATTACTCAATAAAAAGGCAGGTGATAGCCATAGAAAACAAGTATTTTTTAATTCATATTTCGCTACACAAATTGATAGCATTTTTATCTTCATTTAATTTTGTTCGCACGCATAGAAACTTTTTGGTAAATGTTGATAAAATATATCCGAATGATAATCTGATTATACTAAATAATAAAAAAAATATCTTAATCAGCAGAAGATATAAATCAGCTTTTTATAACACATACAAAGTATTTAAATAATAACCTTTGAGATCTTTGCCGAAATAGGGATGTATTCTGTATTTGAATTGATTTGGCTTCAAATTTCTTCCTTCTCGAAAATTTTAAATCCTCAGAACCAACAGGTTATTCCGGTTTAAAATTTTCTTCGGGCGTTGAACTTTTTTGCCAAATCAATGCTGCAAAGGTCTCATATAATTATTCTTTTTGGTATTAAATCCGGATTACGCAGTAGTATTCTTTTCACTTTTTTGTAACCTTTTCCAAATTAGAGATGTCATACCCTGCAAATACAATTATTAATCCTTAAAAGTAATACCATTATGAATGACTCATCAGTAGCGATATTTGTTTTAATTATCATTTTCGGTTCTATATTCGGAATCTTTTATTTGTTCTTCTCAACAAGGAATAAAGAGCGTTTAGCTTTAATAGAAAAAGGTGTGGATGCAGGTATTTTTTCCAGAGCAAAAGAAAAAAATCCTGCCCCATTCTGGAAGGTTTTTATCCTCAATCTTTCAGTTCTTTTAATGGGTGTAGGAACCGGAGTACTTCTTGCCATGATTTTAGAATCTGCATTACACATTGATGAAGATGCCTTATATGCGGGGTTGATCTTCTTAATGGCAGGAGTCGGTTTATTTGCAGGGTTTACCTTAACTAAAAAATTAGATAAAGAATAAGCAGCAAACCAAACCTCTACTATGCAAGCCGGCTATATCCAGCCGGTTTTTTTATTATTTGTAAAGTCAGTATCTTTAAACAAGTTAAAGAACACCATAAATCCAATACCTATATAAATTCCGTTTTGCAATTTTAAATCCAACAGTATGAGTAAAAGATTATGCATCATTGCCTTTCTTTCATTAGAAATGCTACAAGCACAAATAGACACAAGGATGTATGATATTGTAAATACTATCAGTGCAGAAAGAATAAAAAATGACATTACCATATTAGCAAATTTTGGAACCAGGCATACTATGAGTGACACCATTTCTCAAACCAGGGGCATTGGAGCAGCAAGACGTTGGATAAAATCCGAATTTGACAACATTTCTTCTGATTGTAACCATTGTCTGGATGTATTTTATCAAAAGGATTTGGTAAAAGCTAATAAAAGAAGAATTATAAAAGATGTCATGGTAGTGAATGTAGTGGCAATTCAAAGAGGGACAAAATATCCGGACAGGTATATCATTATGAGTGGAGATATTGACTCTCGCGTATCCGATCCCAACAATTACACATCAGATGCTCCCGGGGCAAATGACAACGCTTCGGGAATGGCCGGAGCTATTGAAGCAGCCAGAGTTTTATCTAAATATACACTCGAAAATAGCATTATGTATGTCGGTTTATCAGGAGAAGAACAAGGGTTGTTTGGTGGTCGCGGATTAGCTGCCTATGTCAAAGAAAAAGGTTGGGATATCATTGGAATTTTAAATAATGATATGATTGGAAATATCAAAGGTGTTGACGGAGTCATCGACAATAGAACCTTTAGGATATTTTCAGAACCGGTTCCTCCAACGGAAACGGAAAAACAAAGGCGTTTGCGTCGATTTTACGGGGGTGAAATAGACGGAATTTCCCGTCAATTGGCACGTTTCATATATAAAACAACCAAAATGTATATGCCGGAAATGAACCCTAAAATGATATATCGATTGGATCGTTTTGGGCGTGGCGGGCATCACAGGCCTTTTAATGATGCCGGTTTTGCCGGGGTCAGAATCATGGAAATGCACGAAAACTACACACAACAACATCAAGACATTCGTACGGAAAATGGTATAGAATACGGTGATAAGATCAAGTTTGTTAATTTTGAATATGCAAAAAAGTTAACCGCAGTAAATGCCATTAATTTAGCAGCTATTGCCTGGGCTCCGCCGGCTCCAAAAAACGTAAAAATCGGTGGAATGGTAGCACCGGCAGCAATTTTACAGTGGGATAACGTTGAAGGAGTAAAAGGGTATAAAATCTATTGGAGAGATACCACTTCGCCCACCTGGGATCATTTTCAGTATGTAGAAAATACCAACAAATATACATTGGAAGGAATGGTCATTGATAATTTCCTTTTCGGCGTTGCAGCAGTGGGAGAAAATGGCCATGAAAGCATTGTAACGTTCCCTTCCGGAATTATAAGAAATAGATAATGAAGTTATGTTTGAAAATTTTGTTTAGCCTCTTTTTTACCATTAGTTTTGGGCAAAAAAAAGAGCATCAACTCCATAAAGTCAACAAAACAATTGACAAAATTACAATTGATGGCATTTCCGATGAAAAAACATGGGATAAGAGTTCATGGTTATTAATTGACCAATTCTGGTTGGGCAAAGAAGTAAATTCTTCCGATTTTTCAGGAAGATATAAACTCTCTTGGTCTAAAGAAGTTTTGTATATTCTTGTAGAAATAGTAGACGATGTATTATTAGATCAATACGATGATCCTTTAAAACTTTGGTGGGATGATGATTGTATTGAAATTTTCATTGATGAAGATAATAGTGGTGGCGAACATCAATATAATCATAATGCTTTTGCATATCATGTTGCACTAGATGGAAACGTAGTAGATCTGGATGCTTTGGATACTCCAAAATTATTCAACAATCATGTACAGTCAAAAAGACAAACTATAGGTAAAATTTCTACGTGGGAATTCAAAATATCGCTTTTTCCGGATACTTATACTTTTGGAGGTTCACAAGAACCTATACCATTAATTGCGGGAAAAAAAATTGGATTTGCAATTGCCTATTGTGATAATGATTATAGTTCAGAGAGAGAAAATTTTATAGGTTCCGTCTTTATCAATGGAAAAGATAAAAATCGAGGCTGGATAGATGCTTCTGTTTTTGGAACAATTTTGTTAAAAGAATAAAGCAGAACTCTTGGAAAAACCTGAACTCTATTTTAAAACCGATACCGAATGGAGAAAATGGTTGGCAAAAAACCACAATTCTTCAGGTGGTGTCTTTTTAATTTTCTACAAGGTAGAAACAAAGATTCCCAGTATGCGTTGGGAAGAGGCCGTAAAAGCTGCTCTCTGTTATGGTTGGATAGATGCTACCGTAAAAAGTTTGGGTAATGGAAAAAGACGGCAATATTTTTGCCCGAGAAACCCAAAAAGTGTATGGAGTGCGCTCAACAAAAAATATATCCGGGAATTAACTGCTGCTGATTTGATGCACAAAAGCGGATTGGCAATCATAGAAATCGGAAAACAAAATGGTTCCTGGACTGCTTTGGATGATGTGGAAAACGGTATCATTCCAAGAGATTTACAAGTCGCTTTTGACCAAAACAAAATCGCCTTTAAGAATTATCAGAATTTTGCACCCAGTTACCGAAAAAATTACCTGTATTGGTTAAACCAGGCTAAAAGAGAGACAACACGACTCAAAAGAATTCAAGAAATTATTCGCCTTTGTGAAGCGAATATAAAAACCAGAGGAGCATGGGGGTGATGAGTTCGAGGAGTAAATTATATTCCAAAATACACTATTATTGAAAACGACAATCTCAAATTCCACTGTTTTCAAGGAGGAATCTCTGTAAATTTAAGATTGAAAAATTAAAAGATTGAAGATTAAAAGTTATAAAGTTTTGAATTAAGTTACACACACTACTTTCCCACTTTCTAACTTTATGAACTTTGAAACCGTATCAATCATCTCTTTTGATATATAACGTATCAAGAGCCAGTGCTGTTTGTAGCCAGATTTTTAATTCTTTTTCTTTAAGCGCAATAATACTATCATTAAGAGCAGTATTCCAGGCAATCATAACCAAAGGAATGGTATCAATTTTTATAAAATCCTTTGATGATACCATATTTGCAAAACCTATTTTTTCAATTTCACGATATCTGATTTTTGCATCTTTTGCAATACTACTAAAAGCAATTACCTTTTGATTTTTCGAGAGTGCATTTTCCTCTATCCTCTGGTTTAAAGTACTAATTGTATTTTGCAAATCACTGATTTGTTTTTGCAAACCGGTGATGACATTTTTACTTTCCCGCAATTCTTGAATTTTATCTTTGTAGGCAGTAGTGATCATTTCAAAACTCTTTGTATTACTTCCTTTAATCTTAAGTTTAAAACCTTCCAAATCGGGATATTTGGTTTTATCATTAAAATCATTTTTTAAAAAATTCTCTATGGCCCCTGTCGTTTCATTAAAAAAATTCAATTGTACCGTTTTATTTTCCAAATCAACGTCATATTCCATTAGTTGCAGTTCATCTACATTTTTCACATCATTTTTCACAAATGCAGCTATCTGGTGGTTTATTTTGTTGTCCTTATAGACTATTATAAATGTGTAAATAGCCGGAATCATCACTACGAAAGCCAGTAATGAGGCTAACTGCGCAATACGTTTTCTTCTTACGGAATTTGCATATTTAAGCATTGGAAATTTCAATACTTTTAGCACTAAAAATGTTGCCAATGCAATAAAAATGGTGTTGATGATAAACAAGTACATAGCACCAAAGAAATACGAAAAATTTCCGATTGCCAGTCCGTATCCGGCCGTACATAAGGGAGGCATTAGGGCAGTTGCAATTGCCACTCCAAAAATCACGGAAGCGATGGTTCCTTTTTTTGTTCTGGCAACCATTAATGCCAAACCGCCAAAAAAAGCAATTAATACATCTCTGATATCCGGCTTAACACGCCCTAATAATTCCGAATTGTCTTCACTTAAAGGAAAAATATAAAAGAAAAAGAACGCGGTGATCAAACTCAACACAATCATGGTAGAAAGATTGATCAACGATTTACGAAGAGTATCTATATCATTGATGGCAATAGACATTCCTACCCCTAAAATAGGGCCCATTAAAGGAGATATAAGCATGGCTCCAATGACCACTGCAGTAGAGTTTGCATTTAACCCGATAGAGGCTACGAAAACTGCAAAAATTAAAATCCAGGCAGTAGCTCCCTTAAAAGGAATATCATTTTTTATGGCTTCAACAGTAGCGGCCCGATCCGTATCGTGCCTGAAATCTAATAATTCAACTAAAAACTTTTTTGCGCTTTCCAATAGGCCTTTTGCATCTTTATGCATGTCTTTTTTAGATTGCGCTACCGTGTCTTCATTGAAAGGTTGCTCTTCCATAAGTTATCAATTCTATATTAATTTTGATGGAAATATACAAAAAGTCAGAATGAGTTCATGTTATAAAAATCAAAATTGGATATTGAGGAATTAAAAGATTTAAAAATTGAAAGATTCAATGATTCAATGATTTCCAAAATGTTCTAATGATTCTTCTTAGGTATCTAAATGGATATTCGGAAATCAAATTAAAAATCTACAATAAAACCAAACCTTGGCAGTATGTTTCCGTTTGTATTTTCTATTTCTTCCAAAACATATCTATTCGCATCATTGGGGTCTGCCAGCGGATTTCCATTAGCATCTAGCGTGGACGTCAAAAAAGGCGGCTCTGTAGTTTTATTATTCAGTAGGTTTTGAATATCTATATAAAAATTTAATGCAAATTTCTTCCAAAACCACGTTTTGTCTACTCTGACATCCAGTTGCCTAAAAGTGGGAACTCGTAAGGAATTTAATTGTGAAAAATCTAAAATCCCCTGATTGGCTATATTGTAATTCGCTATTTGAGACGAAGCATCCGGATCATAAGGTGTATAGGGTCTCCCTCCGGCTAAGCGATACTTTACTCCTATTTCCCAGTTTTTATTTAGCTTTTTCCCTCCGGTAAATGTAAGTATGTGTCTGTTATCCCAGGTAGAAGGAATGAATTGATTTATTGCATTTTTGAATTCGCTTCTCACATACGTATAAGATAATATTCCATAGGTGCCGTCATATGATTTTTTCTGTGCTAAAAATTCAAAACCGTAAGCTCTTCCCATAGAAGTTGAGGTAACTTCCTCTGTTCCTATCACGCCAAAATCCGAACCCAGATTGGCCAGACTAATTTGATCTCTTACCGAAAACGGATAGTTGTCATATTGCTTATAAAATGTTTCAAACGATATCTTTGATGTTTCCTCGGGTCTGTACTCCAATCCTGCTACCAGGTGGGTTGCTCTTATAAATTTTAATTCGTTTCTGTTTACCAATATACCTGCATTATCCCTAAAACCCAATGTAGTATATGCCGGCAACTGATAATATATTCCTGCAGTTGTATTTAAAAACCACCTGTCATTGATTTCATAATTGAATGAAGCCCTTGGAGAAAACTGGTTTAAGGGATTTTTCATCTCTTCGTTATAGTGGTTGGCATCTACTCTAAACCCTAATGAAATTCCTAATTTTTCATTAAAATATTTTTTTGATATTTGACCAAATACAGCATATTTGAATATGTCTAAATCTGTACTATAATTTCTTATAGCTGCCCCCGAACTATTTGCAATTTGTTGAAAAGTGGTATTGGTATATGTGGATTGCTCAAGTGCTAATCCATAATTAAATCGGTATGTATTTAGACTGATTTTATGCTCGAATCGAAGTTTATTTTCAATTTCTTTTGAATTGTATCGCAATAACAAATCTGTCGGTTGTCTTGAGTTTTGAAAATACTTTATGGTCGAATTGCTCCATTCATTTCTACTTAAAATGAATTGCTGAATACCATTTTTTCCATATCTTTTATAGGTAGTTCCTATGGTATAATTCCACTGATCCTGTTCAGGAATATTGCCCAAGAGATATCGATTTCTCTTTATGGTTTCTTCATCTGCAATTCCGTCATTCACCTCTTCATTTAATACAAATTTATCTATGGCACCAATACCTATAAAAGAAAGTTCGCTATTGTCATTAAAATCCGTTTTTACTTTAAACTGAAAATCATTATAAGTAGGTAAAAAAGGAAGTTTAATGAGTTTAAATAACAGCTTTAAGTATGATTGACGAACAGATGCAATAAAAACTGTTTTTTTACCAATGGGTCCGTCTAACGTAATACCTGCATCGGAAGTGCCAAGAGTTCCCCTAATATTTAATTTATCCGGGTTTCCGTTTTTTTGTGTAAACGTTATCAGTGAACTTAACGTATTTCCCCTGTTAGCCGGAAACGCACTTGAGTAAAAATCAGCACTTCTTATAAGGTCAGTATTTATGATACCAACAGGCCCGCCTGTGGCCCCCTGGGTTTGAAAATGGTTAACTACCGGTACTTCAATACCGTCTAAATAAAACTTGTTTTCCGATGGGCCACCTCCTCGAATAATGATATCATTTCTAAAACTGGGATTAGATGCTACACCGGGTAAAGATTGCAATACTTTTAAAATATCTCTATTTCCTCCCGGAATTTTTTCAATTTCTGCCAAACCCAGTGATTGAATAGATAAAGGGCTTTCCGGATTTTTTTTAAAAAGCTTTTTTCTAATGAGAATCTCATCTAATTGGGTACTGTCTTCATCTAACGGAATGACTATATATGGCGTTTTTTCTTTTGTTACCAGGTAATCTTCGGAAACTACCGTTTTATATCCGATATACGAAACCTGTATTTTTACATAACCCAAAGGTGCATTGTCAAATATAAATTCGCCCTCGTCATTACTTGTCGTTCCTATTGCGGTTCCGGAAATTAATACGGTTACGGATGAGAGAGGAACTCTCGTTTTTGCATCTATTATCTTTCCTTTGATGTTGCCCTGCGAAAAAACAGATAGGCTTATGATAAAAGTGGTGAATGCTGCTATTCCTTTTTTCATTTTTGTTTAATTATTTTTTGTAAATAATAAACAAAAATACATCATTCTTTTTTAAAATTGATTTGAAATCTGCTAATTTGTATTTTTTCCGATATATACTTTCAGGCTTTTTTCAAAAAATACCCTATCCCTGGAAACAGTGATTTCAAAATTTCATTGTTTTCAGGGATTGATACGTGTTACTTTAGGTCATAAGTTTGTCCTAAATTCAAAACTCGGTTGCTATGAGCATCTTTTTTTACCTCATAAAAATTGTAGCTAACTTGAATAAGATGTAAGTTTCTAATATTAAAATCTGTCAAATCATGAAAATGAAAAAAACTCCATTCATCAAAATCGGGGCCTTGGTCTTTGGCGTATCTTTGTTCTTATGGAACTGTATCCGAGAAGACTTTATGAGCCTTCAAAACACCGTTACCTCTAACAAACTCAAGTATTCCTTAACCAAAATAACCTATCAGGAACTACTTGCAGACAAGGAAATAAAACCCTCTTTACCTCTGATTGAAAGACGATTTTCCAAGCACTCGCCACAAAGTATCCATAGCAGAAGTGCTACTGAGGTAGCAGCAGGCCTAACCATCTTTACTGATGAGATTAACAGAATTGTCATAGACAATGTCATCACCTGGACATTTCAGACAGAGAGCCCTGTTTTGGAAACTTCTGACTTTGAAAACTTTCTGGTAAAAAAACACAACGGTGTGTTTACCTATTTCTTGGTCTCTTATGAGTTCACTGACCTTACCGATTCCGAAACCTTGTATGAGAAGGCCACTTCGTATGTGATTTCCGAAGAATACTTAAGTTTGGAAGATCTTAATCTGTCTTCCAGAGATGCTTTTGACTGGGTTTTTCCGAATGATGGTAGTGGTACGGGTAGCGGTCCTTGTGAAAGTATTTTGGTATATGACCACTGTAATTTGGGAGGCAATGCAGACGGACACTGGCCGGTTTTGCAAAACGATGGGGTTACCTACTGTAGTGGAAGTCCGCTGTTATATATAGATTTTTCACATTGTGAGAACTACGGTGTTCCGGACAGCCCTGTGGGAGACCCGCTGGGAGGAGATGATGGCTCCGGAGATCAGCTTATTGGTGGCGGAGGAAGAAACTCCGATGGTGATGGAGATACAACGCTTACGGCTCCTATTGAGTTAGCAGACCCCAGGTGTCCGCCACTTGCAAGTGGTAAAATATATGTAGCGGGTCTTTGTTTATGTCCTGTAGGCTATAGAGAAGATCCTGTTACGGAATATTGTGTTGAAGATGATTGTAATACTTCTAAAGAAGATTTAAAAAAGATCTTCCCCAATGCAAGTGATACTACTCTGGCAACTTTAGCAACAGTGATCAATGAAAAAGCAAAAGATCTGGGGATTAATACCAAAGAAGAGCTACAACATTTTTTGGCACAGGCAGGTCATGAAACGGGAGGATTTAGAACATTGAATGTCAGAGAGAGTTTGAATTATTATACTGCATCTTTAATCCCAAATAGATATGATAAATTTACAATGGATACAATTGCGAACCCCACAAAGTTATATGCAGGAGATTATATAAATAATGAAGAAAAATTAGCAAATGCAGCCATGTGTTGTAAATATGAAAACGGAGATGAGGTCAGTGGGGATGGTTGGAACTATAGAGGGAGAGGCATTTTACAATTGACATGGAAAGAAAATTACCGTAGATTTAAAGAATGGTATAATAACAACTATGACCCGGATAAAGATTTTGTTGCCAATCCTGATCTCATTTCCGGTAACGATACCCTGGCTATACTAAGTGGGCTTTGGTACTATAAATATAGGGTACTTGATAAAATTACTGTAGATAGAAACGCAACAGTAGAAAAAGTAACTAAAAGAATAAATAAAGCTAAAACTGGTTTGTTAGATAGAAAGCAACGGTTTCAAAAAGCAAAAGATTCAATAAACTGTAAAAATTAAAATAAAATGAAAAAAATAAAAATCACATTAATAACCACAACTCTCCTGATTGTCTCATTAAGCTGCAAAGCACAACAGATACAGGAACCAAATTTAGATAGTAAAATTATTGGCACCTGGATTCACAACGAAGATAATAATGTCAAACTGATATTTAGTTCAAATGGTAAATTATATCATTATTATGATAATGCTTTAACAGATACTTATGATTATTGGATAACAACCGAATGTAATGGAAGAATCACAACTGCAAATTATGATATTTTTTTAAAATTGACAGATAATGAAGATTTAGATACAACCTGTGATTTATTAAGTGCTATCCATACTGATTCTAATGGAGTAACTACTTTATCGATTACTTCTGAAAGAGGAAAACTTCATTTATATACAAAGCAATAATTACAAGCCTCAATAAAATATAAGTTTCTAATATTAAAATCTGTCAAATCATGAAAATGAAAAAAACTCCATTCATCAAAATCGGGGCCTTGGTCTTTGGCGTATCTTTGTTCTTATGGAACTGTATCCGAGAAGACTTTATGAGCCTTCAAAACACCGTTACCTCTAACAAACTCAAGTATTCCTTAACCAAAATAACCTATCAGGAACTACTTGCAGACAAGGAAATAAAACCCTCTTTACCTCTGATTGAAAGACGATTTTCCAAGCACTCGCCACAAAGTATCCATAGCAGAAGTGCTACTGAGGTAGCAGCAGGCCTAACCATCTTTACTGATGAGATTAACAGAATTGTCATAGACAATGTCATCACCTGGACATTTCAGACAGAGAGCCCTGTTTTGGAAACTTCTGACTTTGAAAACTTTCTGGTAAAAAAACACAACGGTGTGTTTACCTATTTCTTGGTCTCTTATGAGTTCACTGACCTTACCGATTCCGAAACCTTGTATGAGAAGGCCACTTCGTATGTGATTTCCGAAGAATACTTAAGTTTGGAAGATCTTAATCTGTCTTCCAGAGATGCTTTTGACTGGGTTTTTCCGAATGATGGTAGTGGTACGGGTAGCGGTCCTTGTGAAAGTATTTTGGTATATGACCACTGTAATTTGGGAGGCAATCCGGACGGACACTGGCCGGTTTTGCAAAACGATGGGGTTACCTATTGTAGCGGTAGTCCGCTGTTATATATAGATTTTTCACATTGTGAGAACTACGGTGTTCCGGACCCTCCTGTGGGAGACCCGCTGGGAGGAGATGATGGCTCGGGAGGGGATCAGCTTATTGGAGGAGGCGGAGGAGGAGGAAGCTCCGGTGGTGATGGAGATACAACGCTTACAACTCCTGTGGGTATCATGCACAGTGAAACCCCATGTGATCCCAGACCGGAAGGAGATTTGAATGGAGATTGCATGTTGGAGTTTTATGAAGTTTGTTTGACAAATATAAATGCTGATTTAGTGAATCAGTTAAATTATGAAGACCTCAGTACTATAGAGGATTTTGTAAACGAAAATGGTTGTAGTGAACAAACACAACACTTTATAGAATTGGCAATTGAAATTTTATATAGCGATGGAATTAATGGCGAAGAAGTGGATTTCGAGACAATATTGAAAGTACTATTTGGATTTGACAAAAAATGTCAAGGCGAAATTATCTTTAAAGCTTTATATGTAAGTTCTCCTTTTACCACTTCTTTTCGAAATAGTTTAGTATCATCAAATACTAATCATATTACTCTTCAGGATTTGCCTGCTAGCCAAATGAGTACCATTAATCATACAGCTGAGACTCAGTACAAAGTTTTTGATAGTAATGGTTTTAACAATTTAATCGTAGTGCAATTTAATCAAGACTATTTGGATGAAGCTTCTGATTTGGCATTAATTGTTACGCTATATCATGAAATGTTACATGCTATTATTGTTGATTTATACCATGAAGGGATACTTTTAACAACCTATCCTGATTATACAGACTTAAAAACTGCATTTGATAACTTTTTAAATGACGAATCTAATACTAATGAAGCTATTTTAGATAAAGAAATGCATGACATTTATATCGATTTCATTGATGATATTGCTCAAAGTATATATAAATACTGTCTAGATAATAATATCAATAATGTCAATTTAGATTATGCAAAAAAATTAATATGGGGTAGCCTTGGAGTATATGACGTATTTACGGAAAATTTAGATGCTGATGAACAAGCAGAAGCATTAAATATATTAAATAATGAACAACAAAATAATGATAATGCTGTTTCAAATAAAACATGTAATTAGAAAGGTCTTTCTATTAAGTTTTGTATTTATGGTTCTAAGTTGTAGGGAATCAAAAGAAGATGATGTTATTTTATTGGAAAAAGTAATCTTACTGGAATTTAATAATAAAGATACTATTTTAATTAACAAAAGAGCTAATTTTACAACAAAAGCAATATCTCGTTACTATAAATTTCGTTTTTTTAATGAAAGTCCTGTTAGAATCACTAAAGGATATGACAAAAAAAGGGAGCAAATTATCTGGGCTTCAACAGAGGAGCAAGAAAAATTAGATATTCGTTTTTCCAATAGATTTAAAGTACTTGATAGCTTATTAGCAAAGAAAGATATAGAATCATTATTAGAACAAAGTCATAATTTAAGTGATTGGCAAGAAAAAGATTTGAATAAAATACATGACTTCAAAATATCTTTTAAATCCAATTCAAACAGAATATCAAAACCTATTTATACACTGAATAAAAAATATGCAATTATTTGTTATGATTTTTCTTATACGGATAAGAATATTATTATTTATAAAAAAGTAAATAACAACTGGGTTTATGTAAGCATTATTAAAAATGTATTATAACTGTATTGAGCTAATCATTTTTAGGAGATTGAAATGGATTTATTTAATAATGATAAAGGAAGACAAATAGCTGAGTTAAACTAGAGCCAGTTAAAAACGAAAACCACTGAATATTAAATCATTACAGTGGTTTTCGTGACCTGGCTGGGGCTCGAACCCAGGACCCTCTCCTTAAAAGGGAGATGCTCTACCAGCTGAGCTACCAGGTCATTTTTTACAGCGGCTGCAAATATAAAGAGCAATTTTATAAAAACCAAAGGAATTACTACTTAGTTTCGTTCAGGTATGTGTCCCTGACTTTCTTAAATAATTCCGAGCTGTAAACAAATTTTACAACGGCTTCATTATCCGTTCTAAATATTTCATCTTTGGTTCCTTCCCAGGCTTTCCGGCCATCTTTTAGAAAAACAATTTTTTCTCCTATTTCCATTACAGAGTTCATGTCATGTGTATTAATTACAGTCGTAATTTTATACTCATGTGTAATTTCCTGAACCAGATTATCAATTAAGATAGCAGTATTTGGATCCAGTCCGGAATTGGGTTCATCACAAAACAAATATTTTGGATTCATGACAATGGCTCTCGCAATAGCAACTCTTTTTTGCATTCCTCCGGATAGCTCATTGGGAAGTTTTTTATTTGAATTTTCCAGGTTTACACGTTTCAGCACAACATTTACACGATCCAACATCTGATCTTCCGGTTGTTTTGTAAACATTTTTAAAGGAAACATCACATTTTCCTGTACTGTCTGGGAGTCAAACAAAGCACTTCCCTGAAATACCATTCCTATTTCCTGACGCCATTGTCTTTTTTGGTCAAGAGTAAATTCAGTATGCGATCTTCCGTCAAATGAAATCACCCCGGATTCCGGAGTATGGAGCCCTATGAGTGATTTTAAAAATACGGTTTTTCCCGATCCGCTTTGTCCTATAATCAAGCTTGTTTTTCCGGGCTCAAAAGTAGTACTAATCCCTTTTAGCACTGCTATACCATCAAACCCTTTATGTAATTTTTGTATTTCTATCATCTTATGTCAGCAACATTTGTGTTAAAAAATAATTGGCAATGACAATGATGATAATGGTCCAAACCACAGACTGTGTGCTGGCCTTCCCAACAGCAATTGAACCTCCTTTCACGTAGTATCCGTGATACGAAGGCACAGTAGCAATTATAAATGCAAAAACCAATGTTTTGATAATGGCATACCTTATGAGAAACGGATCAAAATCCAGTTGTATTCCATATAAAAAATCAAGAGGAGAAAACACCTCTGTCAGTACTCCGGCCAACCATCCTCCCAAGATTCCCAAAAACATCGATAATACAATTAAAAAAGGGTAGAAAAATACGGTTGCCAATACTTTGGGCAAGACTAAATAGTTGATGGAGTTAATACCCATAACTTCCAATGCATCTATCTGTTCTGTCACTCTCATAGTCCCAATACTGGAAGTAATATAAGAGCCTACTTTTCCTGCCAAAATAATAGAACAGAAAGTAGGAGCAAATTCCAGAATAACAGATCGTTTCGTTGCAAAACCAATTAAATATTGCGGAATAAAGGGAGATGCTATATTTAAAGCTGTTTGTAGTGCAATTACCCCTCCTATAAAAAATGAAATAAACATGATGATCCCTATGGATTTCAGGCCAAGTTCATCTAGCTCTCTAAAGACCTTTTCTCTAAAGACCCTGCCTCGCTGAGGTCTTTTAAATACTTGACTCAACATTAAAACATATTTGCCAATATGATTTGGGTAATTCATTCAAAATTCATTTCCGCTAAAGTATTAAAATATCATGAACTCTCATGTGAAATTACTAACAAGAAGTTAAAAATTTGTTATCACCCCTAATAGTGTTTTTTGGGTGCAGTGAATTAAAAGATTCAAAGATTTAAAAAATATGCTAATTATTTCTTTTAGGTATCTAAAGGGGTATTCAAAATAATTATATTTCTGCTGTAAAAAACTAAATTTTGACTAAAAAATACAAAATTTAGTTTCACTTCAGTAACCATTTTGTGAGTCCATAAATTTTTTTCATTTGTTTTTTGTAAATTTTCAAATGAAAAAATTCATGTACTTTTGAAACGTACTAATTCACTTTCGTTAAATATGAAATTTATCAAACACATATTGTTTTTTTTATTAGCCGGTTATTTTGGTTGCAAGCCGGATACAACAGTTAATGAAAAGCCTAAACTGGTCATCGGAATCGTTATAGATCAAATGAGGTATGATTATCTAACCAGATATTACGACAGGTATGCGGAGGGTGGTTTTAAAAGAATTTTGAATCACGGATTTTCTTTACAAAATGCACATTACAATTATATTCCAACATATACTGCCGTAGGACATGCTTCTATTTATACGGGTACTACACCAAATATGCATGGAATTATCGGCAATGGTTGGTATGATAAATATCAAAAGAAATCCATTTACTGTGTAACCGATACCGCGTATACTACTGTTGGGTCTGATTCTAAAAACGGACAGCGATCTCCCTATCGGATGCTTACAACAACCATTACAGATCAATTGCGATTATCACAAAATATGAATGGCAAAACCATAGGTATAGGCATTAAAGACCGATCTTCTATTCTCCCTGCCGGTCATACGGCTACTGCTGCGTACTGGTTTGACAGCACAAAAGAGAGTCGTGTTATTACCAGTAGTTTTTATATGAAAGAATTACCCGATTGGGTAAAAGAATTTAATGAATCTGATCTCATCGCTACGTATATTTCAAAGCCATGGGAAACGTTGTATGACATCAAAACATATACCGGTAGTCTTCCTGATAACAATCATTTTGAAGGGAAATTTAACGGAGCGGATACACCTACTTTTCCTCATAATTTACCTGGGTTGAAAGCCAAAAACGGAGGCAATAGTATGATTAAAGAGACACCTTTTGGCAATACGATTACTTTAGATTTTGCTAAAGCTGCTATAATAGGTGAAAATTTAGGTAAAACCGACGATACCGACTTCTTGGCTATCAGTTTTTCCTCTTCGGATTATATCGGACATAGATTTGGGCCGGACGCTGTTGAAACCGAAGATACTTATTTGCGTTTGGATAAGGATTTGGCAGCTTTTTTTTCTTTCTTAGACCAACAAATAGGTATCCAAAATTATACTTTATTTTTAACAGCAGATCATGCTGTTGCCCAGATTCCGGCATATCTGCAATCGCTTAAAATACCTGCTCCGTATTTTGATAGCAAAGCTTTTGAAGCATTTGTAAAAAAAATGACATTAAAATATTTTGAATCCGAAGACATCGTAGAATATATTTCTAATTATCAATTGTTTTTAAATAAGAATAAAATTAAATCTTTGGGTTTAAATGTCGAAAAAGTGAGCCAAAAAATAGCTGATGCCATTATTGACTTTAATGGTGTATATAAAACGACTACAGCTACAACCTTACAGACTACACATTTTGACAGTGGTATATTAAACTCGTTACAAAACGGGTATAACCAGAAGTTCTCCGGAGATATTATGATCATACTAAATCCGGGATCAATAATAGGAAAACAAACAGGAACCACACATGGTTCGGGGTATTCTTATGACACTCATATTCCGATGATTTTTTATGGAAACGGAATTAAAAAAGGACATTCTGCCAAAAGATATGAAATTACAGATATTGCCTCCACACTGGCTACTCTTTTACAGGTCGAATTTCCTAACGGGTCGACCGGAAAAGTTATTGAGGAAGCCTTAAATAATTAAAAATGAAAACATACACCCTGCTTCTTTTATGTTTTATACATATAGCTGTTTTTAGTCAAATTTCAAATTTTTCCGAAAAGTTTGAACTTCCTTCCGAAGTTGAAGAAACCTCCGGATTGCTTTTTTTAAATGGTAAAATAATTACGCATAACGACAGCGGAAATGAGGCAAAACTCTATGAAATTGACAGTCTTTCAGGTGCCCTAACAAGAACAATAACGATTACAAATGCTACCAATGTAGATTGGGAAGATATTACCCAGGACAACACACATGTCTATATCGGAGATATAGGAAATAATAATGGAAACAGAACTGATTTAACTATTTATAAAATTCTAAAAACCGACTACTTAGCTAATACTGATATTACTGCTGAAACCATCTCTTTTTCTTATGAGGATCAGACCGATTTTTCTTCCCATCCCAATAGTTCAAATTTTGATGCTGAAGCTATTTCTGTGTATCAGAACCAACTTTTCATTTTTACAAAAAACGGGAGCGATCTCATGACCAACGTATATGTAGTTCCACTTACCCCGGGAACACATACTGCCGTTAAAGTTAGCTCGTTTAATGTTTCGGGATTCATAACCGGGGCCAGCTATAGCTCATTTGATGATAGTTTTATGCTTACGGGATATGACAGTACCTTAACTCCTTTTTTAATTTATATTGACCAAAACAGGCCTCCGGGGAATGATATTTTTGCCGGAGGTGCTACGAAATTTTCGCTGACTGATGAACTAGGTGAAGGGAACCAGGTGGAGGGTATTACACACTATAATGAAGGAAACTATTACATTAGTAGAGAAAGGCTTACTATCACTGTTAATGGTATCGAAATTACCAGAACTCAAAAATTATATCAATTTTACAATCTGGCATCTACAGTACTTTCTGTGTATGAAGAATCTTTTAAACCGAGAATAATTTTATATCCAAGCCCGTCTAAAAATTATATTAGTATAGCTCATTTAAATGCCAATAAAAGAATCTCAAAAATAGAACTCTATAATGCTAATGGAGTCAAAATAAAACAGGTGGTTAATACTACTCGTAAAATTAGCACTAAAAACTTATCTACAGGAATCTTTTTTATTAAGGTTATTTTCGCAGACCAATCCGTTATCATCAAAAAGATGATCAAAATCTAAACTTAGAGCTCAATTGGTGTTTTCTAATGGCTTTTTTCGATAAAACAATTCCAATGAGAAGTGATACGATGGCTCCTAACCATATTCCCGGTATATAATGTACAAATAAGAAAAAATCATACGCTCCATGAAAGAATGTGGCAGTAAACAAACCTGTTAAATTTAATATTGCACTATTTTTTGAGAACTTTGCTTTTCCCATGTAATAGCCCATTAAAATGGCAAATGTTGCATGTGCCGGAACTGCCGTAAATGCTCTGGTAATTCCTGTTGCTACTCCATATTGAAAGACATAAATGACATTTTCTAAAGTCGCAAAACCCATCGATACCATCACTGCATAGATAATTCCATCAAAAGGTTCATTGAATTCTTTACTCCTTTGTGCTACATATCTTACTATGACATATTTGGAGAATTCTTCTATTAGCGCAACTATAATGAAAGCTTTTATCAACATCTGAAATATACTTTTTTCGTCGTCGACGGGTAATAAAACACCTAGTATTGTTCCAAATATAATAGTGATTAGTACACTGACAACAGCTCCTAAAAAAAAGTTTATCACAAGCAGTTTAAATGGTTCTTTTTCAAACTTATCTCTTATATAAATATATCCGATGATTACCATAGCAGGTGTTACAGCCAGTAAGAGCAATTCCATTTGGGCAATATATGTCTATTTTCTAAGTACATGACAAAAATTTAGTCAAGTTCATATTGTTTTGATTTACAGGGTTTAATAGCACAGAAGCGATATAATCTAATCCATATTTGAATATGCTTTTAGCCATTCTTCCATGCTTTTTTATTTTGATAGGCTTAATCTGATGTAAATATATACCAACTTTGTAACACCATACGAAAGCCATCATTACAAACAGTACTAATTTTTCAATACGCTTAATATCTTGCAGGTGTGTGTTTTCAATATCAAAGCCACTGGCTTTCATTGCTTTAAAACACATCTCTATCTGCCATCGTTCTTTGTATTGTTCAAAGGCCTTATCAGGAGCGTTGAACGATACAATGATTAAGAAATCAGGCTTTCCATTTTTTGGGTACAACTTGCATCCGGAAAGGAAACAAAGCTGACCATTAACACGTACAATTTTAGGATAATACACAAACTCATTGATCTTATGTGGATTAAACAAGTGAAATACTTTGATGGTTTTGTTCTTATCAGGAAGCTCTACCTTAAAGTTGTTTCGAATGCGGATATAATATTTGATTCCATTTGTATTCAAGAAATCCAACCAATGATTACCTACAAACTCTCTATCGGCTACAATGGATTTAATAACATCTTTGCCAAAAAGTCTTATGAAACGATTCACAAGATCAATACGCTCCTGACTGTTAGAGTTCCCTGGCTTATCTAACATAGTAAATAACAATGGGAAGGCAACACCTTTATAGACAACTCCCAACTTAAAAATGTTGATGTTGGTCTGACCAAACTTCCAATTGGTCCTATCAATACTCAAGATCAATCCCTCTTGCTTAGGAAGGAGACTAAATATAAGACGAGCGATCAAATCTCCATCCAACGAATAATCAGCAATAAATCTTTGAATACGTCTGAGTGATGACTTCGAATCTACTGAGGTCTCAAAAGCGTTGGCTACCTTTTCAAAGGTAACTGTCTGTACCTTACAGAGGGCGATAATGAAATGTGATATGAGTTTGATTCTTGCCAAATTGATCTTACCTTGGAAATGAGAACTTAAAACTGAATTTAATTCACTACTTTTAGTGGAAGCATTGGTTTTTTTCATTAGAAAAATGAGTGATGTTATTCTTCTAATATACTGAAAATCAATGCTTTATTTTAATTATTTAACATTTAATTTACTGATAATCAATTAATTATATTTTTTGTCATGTACTAAAGTCTATTTTAATATTTCTTAATGAACTTTCGATAAAAAACTTCTGCTATCATACAACGAGCACTTCCCTTTCAAAAGCTTCAATAAGATATAAAAAGCTATCGGCACCATTTCACATGTTTTTTTATTTGCTTAATTTCTTGCCCGCCAATGAATCATACGTTACAATTGTATGGGGTACGCATTAATCTCTTATGAAGAATATTAATTTGATTTTTGTATTGCTTTTGTTATTTCTTCTAAGATTTCAAAAGCTGTTTCAGCCATTTTATTTCCTTTAGAATCAAGTAACGGATTGATTTCTGCAAATTCAATACAAACAACTTTTCCGCTTTCCACAAGTGTATTGATAATAGCAATGATTTCATACGGGTCAAATCCTTTTGTAACCGGGGTTCCCGTACCATAAGAGATCATATCACAATCCATAGAATCCACATCAAAAGAAATATACATAATATCGCATGCTGATAACCTTTTCAATGCCTCACCAACGCATTTTTCGAGGCCTCTATAGCGGATCTCGGCTACTGTATACTTTTTAATTCCTAATTTTTCAATCTGTTGATCTTCCGAATCCTCTATATCTCTAACCCCAAAATACACAACATCTTCTGCTAAAGCTTTAGTTACGGGAATCTCTATGTTTTTTATGCGTTCCCATAGCTCGGAAGTTTCTCTGGCTATTTCATTAATCTGATAATCTAAATTGTCTTCTCCCAAAGCTGCGGAAAGGGGCATTCCATGAATATTTCCTGAAGGTGAGGTATACGGAGAGTGAAGATCGGCATGTGCATCTATCCATACCACGCCCACTCTTTTCGTAGGAAATGCACCTTTTACTCCGCTAATAGTTCCCAAAGCAGACGAATGATCTCCGGAAATAACAATAGGGAAATTCTTTTTTTGAAGCGTTACTTTTACATGGTTACTTAACCTGATGCATTGGTTTAAAACACTTTGTATTCTTTTTGCGAAAGAGTTATTTACTTTGTTATATATGGACTCATTCTCTGTTGCCACATCTTCAAAATCAAATTGATAGAAATAATCACTAGATTTATTAATAGCTGCTATTTCCATAGCATCTATTCCCATATCCGAGCCTCTGGTACCTGCTCCGATATCGGATCTGTTTTTAATAATTTTTATTTCCATTCGGTTTGATTGATTAAAATATAAAGTTGATGATCCATTATGATTCCTAATTGTGTTCTTTGACTGAATAGTAAAAAATTATAATATACGCTTATTGATAATCAATGAATTACAAATTCAAAGATCTCAAAAATGTCCTATTATTACTATTTCAGTCATACCAACGGATGTTCAATAAATATAATAAAACCTCATAAAGTTAAGAAGCTTTGTCCAAATTATCGAAAAAAAATTTATCTTTCGGAGATCGCTACAAATTCTCTTAGTTTTTTTCCGGTATAAATTTGACGCGGGCGGCCAATGGGCTCTTTATTCAAACGCATTTCCCTCCATTGAGCAATCCAACCCGGCAAGCGTCCCAGTGCAAACATAACCGTAAACATTTCAACAGGAATTCCCATTGCACGATAAATAATCCCTGAATAAAAATCTACATTCGGGTATAGTTTTCTTTCTACAAAATAAGGGTCTTTCAATGCTTCTTGTTCTAATCCTTTAGCAATTTCCAATATTGGGTCTTTCACACCCAGATCATCCAATACCTGATCTGCAGCAACTCTTATGATTTTTGCTCTAGGATCAAAATTCTTATACACCCTATGTCCAAAGCCCATTAATCGGAAAGGATCATTTTTATCTTTTGCTTTTGCCATATATTTTTTTGTATCTCCTCCATCTTCTCTAATTGCTTCCAACATTTCCAACACAGCTTGATTGGCTCCACCATGAAGGGGACCCCAAAGGGCAGATATCCCTGCAGATAAAGATGCAAATAATCCTGCATGAGAAGATCCTACAATTCTTACGGTAGAGGTAGAACAATTTTGTTCATGATCCGCGTGAAGAATTAATAATTTGTCTAAAGCATTTTTTATAACGGGGTTTATTGCATATTCCTGATCCGGCCTTTCAAACATCATCTTCAAAACATTTTCTACATATCCTAATGAATTTGAGCCGTAATTTAAAGGCAATCCTTCCTTTTTACGCATGGTCCAAGCTACCAAAACAGGGAACTTACCTATTATTTTCACAATAGCACGGTACATATCCTCTTCTGAGTCTACATTCACTGATGAGGCATTAAAAGCCGTTAACGCACTTGTTAAAGATGACAATACTCCCATTGGGTGTGCTGTTCTGGGAAAAGCATCTAAAATTTTCTTGATATCATCATCTACAATTGCCTGACTTCTAATATCATTATGAAATTTTAAAAGTTGATTTTCTGTCGGTAAATCTCCAAAAATTAGCAAGTAAGATATTTCTAAAAAACTGGCTTTTTCCGCCAACTCCTCAATAGCATATCCTCTGTACCTCAAAACTCCTTTTTCTCCGTCTAAGAATGTAATTTCACTCAAACACGATCCTGTATTTTTAAATCCCGGATCAATTGTAATGACCCCGTTTGTTACCCCCCTCATTGTTTTTACGTCAATTGCTATTTCTTTTTCAGTTCCTTTTACTAACGGAA
This sequence comes from Flavobacteriaceae bacterium, assembly GCA_014075215.1. Classification (NCBI taxonomy): domain Bacteria; kingdom Pseudomonadati; phylum Bacteroidota; class Flavobacteriia; order Flavobacteriales; family Flavobacteriaceae; species Flavobacteriaceae bacterium. The sequence goes on along the minus strand of CP046177.1, from coordinate 997,505 downwards.
ATTCATACGATTTTCCTTCTACTTGTAGTATTGCTTTACTTGGCATTATTTGTTTTTTTAATTTACCATGTGTAACAAATATAGTTCATTTTATAGAACTTTTGCAAGATCACCACTATAGTTTTTGGATATAATATATCGTTTGAAAGTTGTAAAATTAAGAACTGTATTAAAATACCTCAAATGATCACCAAAACCTCACAGATATTGAAAACCTATGAGGTTTAATAATGAACTCGTTTAAACTTTTTGAATTTGCTAAAAAATTGCTGTTTTTAGCTCTGTTTTTATCTTTTTTTCCTTCCGTAGCACTGCTATGCAACTCAAAAAAGCTTTCAACATATCTAAAAACTTCTAATGTTCGCTTAAATCCAAAAAGTTTAAATGAGTTCAATTAAAAACATAAGAGTATTATACTTTATATGCCTTTTCCTGAGGGAAAAAAGCAGTTTTCCCTAACGTTTCTTCAATACGCAGTAGCTGATTATATTTCGCCATTCTATCTGATCGCGACACAGACCCTGTTTTAATTTGCCCGGTATTGAGTGCGACTGCTAAATCTGCAATTGTATTGTCCTCTGTTTCTCCGGAACGATGACTCATGACCGAGGTATATCCTGCGTTCTTAGCCATATTTACAGCAGCTATTGTTTCTGTAAGTGTACCTATCTGATTTACTTTAATCAATATCGAATTTGCAATTCTATTTTCAATTCCTCTGGATAAACGTGTTACATTCGTGACAAATAAGTCATCTCCTACCAGTTGTACTTTATCTCCTATTTTGTCAGTTAAATATTTCCATCCTTCCCAGTCATTTTCATCCATCCCATCTTCAATAGAGATGATTGGATAATTTGCTGCTAATGTTGCCAAATAATCAGCTTGTTCCCGACTTGTTCTGATCTTACCGGCTGTTCCTTCAAATTTTGAATAGTCGTATTTTCCATCGACATAAAACTCTGCAGCTGCACAATCCAATGCAATCATGATCTCTTCTCCAAACACATATCCGGCATTTTTAACGGCTAAAGCAATCGTATCCAAAGCATCTTCTGTTCCGTCTAAGGTGGGGGCAAATCCTCCTTCATCTCCTACCGCCGTAGACAAGTTTCTATCGTGTAACACTTTTTTCAGGTGATGAAAAATCTCAGATCCCATCTGCATTGCTTCTGTAAAAGTTTTTGCTTTTACCGGCATGATCATAAATTCCTGAAACGCTATTGGAGCGTCCGAATGAGAACCTCCATTGATAATATTCATCATAGGTACCGGCAGTGTATTTGCAGAAACTCCACCTACATATCTATATAAAGGCATTCCCAGTTCATTTGCTGCAGCCTTGGCTATGGCTAAAGAAACTCCCAAAATGGCATTGGCTCCCAACTTAGATTTGTTAGCGGTTCCATCTAAGTCAATCATTAATTGATCGATCCGGTTTTGTTCAAAAACTGAAACTCCCAACAACTCTTGAGTAATTAATATATTTACATTCTCAACTGCTTTTAAAACTCCTTTTCCCATATAGGTTTCTCCATCATCTCTTAACTCCACTGCTTCATGTTCTCCGGTTGACGCCCCGGACGGAACGGCTGCCCTACCCATAATTCCACTCTCCGTAGTTACATCTACTTCTACCGTTGGATTTCCTCTCGAATCAAAAATTTGACGTGCATGAATGTTAACTATACTACTCATTTCGCTATTGTTTTTAATGTTTTGAGACCTTTGCAAAATAGTGATACATTCCGTATTTGAATTGATTTGACTTCAAATTTCTTCCTTTCCTAAAATTTTAAATCCTCAAAACCAACAGGTTACTCCGGTTCAAAATTTTCTTCGGGCGTCGAACTTTTTTGTCAAATCAATTCTGCAAAGGTCTCGTTTTAGTATCTTTTTTACGAATGCTAATGTACACAATAAGAAATATTTTTCCCGATAAGAAGTGGCATTTATTACGAAAACGATTTCTATTGGTTAAACCCGGATTATACATTAGAACTTCGTAATGAAGGTTGAAAGTCGCAAAGTGTAAAAGTTCTTCCGTTGACACAAAATACTTATAGTTGAACCAATATAAAATGTCATCATTTAAATATCTATTGATCCTAGGGCCAAGAACTATAGCTGTCTTTATTCTTAATTCCAGTAGCAAAGCGGTCTTGTTTTAAAATGTATCTACAGCTCTTATTTATGTCAAGTTATTTTGATTTGGCTATATGTACTGAATACTCCTAAAAAAAACCCACTCCTAAGAGTGGGAAAATTGCTATGAAAAAGAAAGTGATATAAATATCACCTGATTACAAAAGTAATTCGTATTTGGATGCTTACCAAAAAAAATCGTTAGAAAGCTATTATTTATAGATGAATGGTAAAAATAGCCCTAAAATATAGAAATAAGCAATAATACGTCTATTTCTTTTGTTTTTTAATATTCTCAATGAATTGATCAAACAGATATTCCGCATCACTGGGTCCCGGGCTTGCTTCAGGATGGTATTGAACTGAAAAACAATTCTTATTTTTCATTCTAATACCTGCTACCGTATGATCGTTTAAATGTATATGAGTAATCTCTATATCAGGATGTGCCTCTGTTTCTTCTTTATCAATAGCAAATCCGTGATTTTGAGAAGTAATTTCTCCTTTGCCTGTAATTATATTCTTAACAGGATGATTAATTCCTCTATGTCCATTGTGCATTTTATAAGTTGAAATTCCATTTGCCAGTGCAATCACCTGATGCCCCAAGCATATACCAAACAGAGGCAAGTTTCGTTTCATAATTTCTTTCGCCACATTTCGTGCATCTTTTAACGGTTCAGGGTCTCCCGGTCCATTTGAAATAAAATAGCCGTCAGGGTTAAATGCTTCCAATTCTTCAAAACCGGCATTGTATGGAAATACTTTTACATAAACCTCTCTTTTTACTATATTTCGTAATATGTTCTTTTTTATTCCAATATCCAAAGCCGCCACTTTATAAGGTGCGTTTTCATTCCCTATATAGTAAGGTGTTTTTGTAGACACTTTGGATGCTAGCTCCAAACCTTCCATATCTGGCGTATCGGCTAATTGAGATTTCAATACATCTATATTGTCTATATCTGTAGAGATGATCGCATTCATAGCTCCTTTATCTCGAATGTGGGTTACTAATGCTCTGGTATCTACATCAGAGATAGCTACCAAATTGTGTTTTGTAAACCAGTCGGCTAAATTTCCATCGGCACCTGCCCTTGAGTGTGAATAACTGAAATTTCTACATACCAAACCTGCAATTTTAATCCCCTCGGACTCTACTTCTTCATGACGTATTCCATAATTTCCTATATGTGCATTGGTAGTTACCATTAACTGCCCATAGTAAGACGGATCTGAAAAAATTTCCTGGTAGCCCGTCATCCCCGTATTAAAACAAATTTCACCGGTAGCTGTTCCTTTGACACCTACGGATCTTCCATAAAAAATAGTTCCGTCCGATAATAAAATCAACGCTTTTGTTCTATGTTTATATTTCATAATTTGCAACAAAAAATATTAAAAACTTATTTAAGTTGAGAGTTATAGTAAGTAAAAATGTGAATGACATCCTTTTCATCTCTAAAAGATAGCTTCTGTTTTTTAGCATATTTTTTAACTATTGTGAAATTTTCTTTACCAAAAACTTTTACAATTCCTTTTTTATTAAGTTTTAACTTATTTATCTCGTCATTTATAAGGTAGTAATACATTTCTTTATGAGCATATTTATCAGATGAGATTTTACTCTGGGAAATCGGGTCTTTTGCTCCGCTTACAATAACAAGTTGATATGATTTTAAAAAAGAGTACATTCCTTCAAACGGGTGCATAACATTTTGTCGTTTTAAGCAGCTTTATTTTTCTCAGTACAGATTAGGTTAACTACTTTGTTCCATTTATCACTCAGTTTAGTTGTTCTTAATGTGAGCATATTTTGAGCTCCAATTTTAGACCAACGTTGTCCAGAGAGTTTCATTCTTTTTTGAACAACCTCCCTGTTAGCTGCTTCTATGGCTCCAGATCCTATAATACCTGCTCCTGTATTTTGATATTGCTGATAGTCCATACGCGACCTATTTTCGGTATAATATGTGATAAGTTGGCTTTGTTGTTTACGTTGATTTTGCTTTGTCAATTCTAAGTTTTTGATATTCTCAATGACTTGATTTACTTGACTGTTTTTTAGTAGTTGCTCCTGTTGACCAACCCAACTGTTATATGACTCTTGATTAGAGAGACAAACCTTAGCAAAATCGTGTAAATGTTCTAAAGCATGATACCAATCCAATATTTGTGTGGCAAAAGGGTAATGTTGATCTACCCATTTCCATATCCATCTAGCACCATCACCAACAAAAATCAGTCGCTTATCAATACTCCTGTAACAGCCTAAGTATCTATCCATTCTATCTGTAAACTTATCAGCTTTGCCTAAATATGCTTCATACAACGAATGGCGTATCCATCCACGTTTATTTGATATGTCCATACAGCTACTCTGTTTAAAAATTCTGCCTAATTTTACTTCTTTCCAAGCCTCTTCCCGAGTGAAAAGCATCGACCCATCGACCATAGCATATATGCACTCTTGGTTATCTACCTTAAGAATATCAGGTTCAACGGCATCAACCTCCAATACTTTTTCTTGCTCTAATAAACCACCATAAAAGTCTGTGACTCTGTAAAGCTGCATCGCATTGACTGAAACACCTAGAAGATTCGATAAAACTTCATGACCATCTCCATAACAATCGTTTTGACCAATATAAATCATTTTGTCTTGCATATAGGGACTTATCTTAAATCCATTGACTTTTTCACTAAAGGGATGAGTGTTGTTAATCTCTATCTTTCCGTAACGTGATAAGTTTTTTTTTACGCCTGTCTTTAGATGGTTCGCTTATACTTCTCTCTAAAACCTCTCGACCATAGTCCGTCCATATTTGATCAAAAGTCTTTTCGTAATCATAGTAACTCTTTATGTTTGATAATTTTGCTATCGCTTGATAACGCTTCTTGGCTTGGGCTAAAAATTCCTCTTCGCTAATCATAATGGTGTCGCTTTTAAAAGTTAATCCTTAAAAATAACTATTTCGCGACAAAATGTTATGCACCCCTTCAAACTTCAAACAGCATTACGTAATATATCCCATCTATTTTTTTAAATCTCTGCCCTTCAAATAATATTTCGGTGATTTTTGTATCATCTATAACTGCCAGAGAGCCATTTTGTTTTTTTACAATAAACCCACTATTCTTTATATCATAGATCGCTTCGGGATATGTTATTTTTTCACGATTCACTGTTACCATCAAAGGCTTAAATTCTTTTGTAAGGTAGATAGAACCTTCTATCGTTTCTTCGTAATTCGATTTTAATTGATCAGATTTCAGGTAATTACCCTCATTAACAATAGAAGGTAAGTTTTGTGAACAGACAGGGTTCGTCATAAAAACAAATAGTATCAAACTACATATTAAAATTTTATAATTTATTTTTTTTGACATAAAGAACTTTTCTCCTTCCGTAGCACTGCTATGCAACTCAAAAAAGCTTTCAACAGAGTTAAAAACTTCTAATTTTCGCTTACATCCAAAAAGTTTAAATGAGTTCATAAAAAAAGGATAAGCATTTACGTTTATCCTTTTTATATAATTTGATATCACCTTCATATTATTCTGAAGTTTCTTTAGTGGTCGTTTTTTCTACTTCTACGGCCTCTCCTTCTGCTACAGGTTCATTGGTCGTTTTTTTACTTCTACTCCTACGAGTTGATTTCTTGGCTTTCTTCCCTTTGGGATTATACAATTCATTATAGTCAACTAATTCCATCATTGCCATCGGGGCATTATCTCCCTGGCGGTTTCCTAATTTAATAATACGTACATATCCTCCCGGCCTGTCTGCAATTTTAACAGCTATTTCTTTAAATAATTCCGTTACTGCATACTTGTTTCTCAAATAGCTAAATACAACTCTTCTATTATGTGTTGTGTCTTGCTTGGATTTTGTTAACAGCGGCTCAACAAACACCCGTAAGGCTTTTGCCTTGGCTACGGTTGTGTTAATTCGTTTGTGCTCTATTAATGAACAGGCCATATTTGCTAACATTGATTTTCTATGAGCCGTTTTTCTACTTAAATGATTAAACTTTTTTCCGTGTCTCATTGTTTTTTAGATTTTAGATGTTGAACTCGTTTAGATTTTTTGAATTTGCTAAAAAATTGCTGTTTTCTGCTCTGTTCTTGTCTTTTTTTCCTTCCGTAGCACTGCTATACAACTCAAAAAAGCCTTCAACAGATCTAAAAACTTCTAATTTTCGCTTAAACCCAAAAAGTCTAAACGAGTTCGTTAGATGTTAGATTAGATACTAGATTTTTTTGTTCTATTTTGTTGAAAATTGTTTTCATTTTAATCTTTAAGTCTATACCTTTTATTCTATTATCTACATTTTTTAATCTCTATCTAATTTATATTTTGTTAAATCCATTCCAAAATTTAACCCCTTAACATTTACCAGTTCTTCCAATTCAGTCAATGATTTTTTACCAAAATTTCTGAATTTCATTAAATCACTCTTATTAAAAGATACTAAATCTCCTAAGGTATCTACTTCAGCTGCTTTTAGGCAATTTAAAGCTCTAACAGACAAATCCATATCGATTAGTCTTGTTTTTAATAATTGACGCATGTGCAACGATTCTTCGTCATATGTTTCAGTCTGAGCTATTTCATCGGCTTCTAAAGTAATCCTCTCATCTGAGAATAACATAAAGTGATGAATTAAGATTTTAGCTGCTTCTGTTAATGCATCCTTTGGATTTATAGACCCATCCGTATCAATATCAAAAATTAGTTTTTCATAGTCTGTTTTTTGTTCTACACGGAAATTTTCAATGGCATATTTTACATTCTTTATCGGAGTGTAAATGGAGTCCGTAAAAATAGTACCAATGGGTGTTCCGGGGCTTTTATTTTCTTCCGCAGATACAAATCCTCTACCTTTTTCTATGGTAAGCTCCATGTTTAATTTTACAGAGGTATCCATATTACAGATTACCAAATCAGGGTTTAATACCTGAAATCCTGATATAAATTTTTGTAAATCACCCGCGGTTAATTGTTCCTGTCCGGACACTGCAACAGATACGGTTTCTTTATCAGTTTCATCAATTTGCTTTTTTAAGCGTACTTGTTTTAGATTTAAAATAATTTCAGTTACATCTTCTACGATACCCTCAATGGTAGAAAACTCATGTTCTACACCATCAATCCTTAAAGATGTAATTGCAAAACCTTCCAAAGAAGACAACAATACTCTTCTTAAAGCATTCCCTACCGTTAAACCAAACCCTGGTTCAAGAGGTCTGAATTCAAATCTCCCAGAAAAATCTGTAGATTCTACCATGATGACTTTATCGGGCTTTTGAAAATTTAAAATTGCCATAGTGTGTTTATCAGAATTATTTAGAGTATAACTCTACGATTAATTGTTCTTTGATATTTTCGGGGATTTGTATTCTCTCAGGGGATTTCACGAAAGCTCCTTCTTTCTTATCTGCATTCCAGCTTAGCCATTCATAAACAGTATGGGAAGATGCTAATGAATCCTCAACAACCTGCAATGATTTCGATTTTTCTCTTACGGCAACAATATCGCCTTCTTTTAAAGAGTATGAAGGAATATTTACAATTTCTCCATTTACGGTAATATGCCTGTGAGATACGAATTGACGTGCTCCTCTTCTGGAATTTGCAATACCAAAACGATATACTACATTATCCAAACGAGCTTCACACAATTGTAATAAAACTTCTCCTGTAATTCCTTTAGAGCGAGATGCCTTCTTAAATAAGTTACTAAACTGACGCTCCAATATACCGTATGCATATTTTGCTTTCTGCTTTTCCATTAATTGAACAGCATATTCGGATTTCTTTCCTCGTCTTTTGTTATTTCCATGCTGTCCCGGAGGGTAATTTCTTTTTTCGAAACTTTTGTCTTCGCCAAAAATCGCTTCGCCAAACTTACGAGCAATTTTAGTTTTTGGTCCTGTATATCTTGCCATTTTTAACTAGTTATGATAGGAATTATGAATTAAGGCTATTCCTTCGATAATCTAAATTCCTATCTATTAAAATTTATTATACCCGTCTTCTTTTTGGTGGACGACAACCATTGTGCGGAACCGGAGTCACATCGACAATTTCGGTAACTTCAATCCCTGCATTGTGAATAGACCTGATAGCAGATTCTCTACCATTTCCAGGCCCTTTCACATACACTTTTACTTTGCGCAAACCAGCTTCATGAGCAACTCTGGCACAATCCTCTGCAGATAACTGAGCAGCATAAGGGGTATTCTTTTTAGAACCTCTAAAACCCATTTTCCCTGCCGACGACCAGGCAATAACATCACCTTTCTTATTAGTTAAAGAAATAATAATATTATTGAATGATGCATGAATATGTGCTTCTCCAATCGATTCTATAATTACTTTACGTTTTTTTGAACTTGTTTTTGCCATAATTTTATAGTTGTTAGTCGCTGTTTATAAGTTGCCAATATGCTTTCAAAGAATACCATTGTACTAAAAGTTAACCACTATTTTATTATTTTTTCTTATTCGCTACTGTTTTCCTTTTACCTTTTCTTGTTCTGGAATTATTTTTAGTTCTCTGGCCTCTTAAAGGTAATCCGGCTCTGTGTCTGATTCCCCGTTGGCATCCTATATCCATCAAGCGTTTAATGCTCAGCTGAACTTCAGATCGTAACTCGCCTTCTATAGTATAGGTACCTGCTTGTTCTCTAATTGCTGCTATTTGATCATCAGTCCAATCCTGAACTTTAATGCTTTCGTCAACTTTTGCATTTGCTAAAATTTCTTTAGCTCTGCTCTTTCCTATACCAAAGATATAAGTTAATGCAATAACTCCTCTTTTGTTCTTCGGAATGTCTATACCTGCTATTCTTGCCATATTAAAATTAGTTTTAGTAGTTTGGTATTGGGGTTAAAAATTTTAACACTTAACCACTACTTTATCCCTGTCTTTGTTTAAATCTGGGGTTTTGTTTATTAATTACATATAATCTGCCCTTCCTACGTACAATTTTACAATCTGCACTTCTTTTTTTTACGGATGCTCTAACTTTCATTTTTCTTTACGTTAAAAATTTAAAAGTTGTAAAGTTTAAAAGTTGTGAGGATAGCTTTACAATTTTTTACTTTACAAACTTTGCAACTAGTTTTTAATATCTATAAGTAATCCTTGCTTTTGATAAATCATAAGGACTCATTTCTAATTTTACTTTATCCCCCGGTAATAATTTGATATAATGCATACGCATTTTACCGGATATATGAGCTGTTACAATATGCCCATTCTCTAATTCCACACGAAACATCGCATTTGATAATGCTTCTGTTATGGTTCCATCTTGTTGAATCGCCGGTTGCTTTGCCATATATATTATTTAGATAATTTTCTATTGCCACTACTTCCCGTTTTCATTAAACCGTCGTAATGACGATTTAATAAGTACGAATTTACTTGTTGAATGGTATCTATAGCAACACCTACCATAATAATTAATGAAGTTCCTCCGTAAAACAATGACCAGTTTTGTTGAACGCCAAATTGAACGACAATTGCCGGTAGTATGGATAATGCTGCTAAAAATAAAGACCCCGGAAAGGTTATTCTGGACAATACGCTATCTAATCTTTCAGCGGTATCTTTTCCCGGCCTGATTCCCGGTATAAATCCGCCGGCTCTTTTCAGGTCTTCTGCCATTTTGTTAGTAGGAATAGTAATTGCAGTATAAAAGAAACTAAATATGATAATTAATAGTGCAAAAACCACATTATACCATAATCCGTTGATGTTTTGTAAATCATTCAAAACAGGAAATTTCTTCGCTAATGCCAACGGTAAAAACATAATGGCCTGTGCAAAAATGATGGGCATTACACCTGCTGCATTTAGCTTTAATGGAATATAATCCCTGGAACTTGTTGCATTTTGAATGTTGCCTACTCTTGTTCTTCTGGCATACTGCACCGTAATTTTACGAACTGCAGTGACTAACAATACGGTCAATAAAATAATGACAAACCAAACAATGATCTCAATTAAGATCATCATAATTCCGCCTGCTCCGGCTCCGGTGGTTTTAGAAACTAATTCCTGAACAAAAGCTGCAGGGAAGTTTGCAATAATCCCCACGGTAATCAATAGCGATATTCCGTTTCCGACACCTTTATCGGTAATACGCTCTCCTAACCACATCGCAAAAATGGTTCCTGCCGTCAGGATAATCATAGAAGATAACCAAAACGTTGCTCCGCCGACTAAAAATGCTTCCGCCGGTAATCCGAAAGAGTTTTGGATGGTTGCAATATATGTTGGGCCTTGCACCAATGTAATAGCAATGGTAAGCCATCTTGTAATCTGCGTAATTTTTTTTCTGCCACTTTCTCCATCCTTCTGCAGTTTTTGTAAATAGGGCACGGCAATCCCCATTAATTGTACAACAATAGACGCAGAGATATAAGGCATAATACCCAATGCCATTACTGAAGCTCTGGCAAAAGCTCCTCCTGTAAATACATTCAATAAGCCTAAAAGTCCGCCTCCTTCAGTACTTTGTTTTAGTGCTGTTAATTGCGTAGGGTCAATTCCCGGCAAAGGAATCTGAGCCATAAAACGATATACGGCAATTAAACCAATGGTCAGAAGAATTCTATTCTTTAATTCTTCTATCTTCCAAATATTTTTTAATATATTTATAAAATTCATCATAGGTGTAAATTTTATAAAGTAACTGCTTTTCCACCGACAGCCTCAATAGCTGCTTTTGCATTTGTAGTAAATTTATGTACGGTAACAGTCAATGAAGCTTTTAATGCTCCGCGACCTAAAATTTTCACTAAATCGTTTTTACCCACAACATCATTAGCAACTAAAATCTCCAAATCTACCGTATCGGCAATTTTCTTATGATCAACTAGTTCTTGTAATGTATCCAAATTGATCCCAGCATATTCCTTGCGGTTTATATTCGTAAAACCAAACTTAGGCACTCGTCTTTGAAGCGGCATTTGACCTCCTTCAAATCCAATTTTTCTGGAATAACCCGAACGGGATTTTGCCCCTTTATGACCCCTGGTAGCTGTACCGCCTTTTCCGGATCCTTCTCCTCTGGCAATCCTTTTACTCTTTTTTACAGAACCTTCTGCCGGTTTTAAGTTATGTAAATTCATCTTATATCTCGTATTAAATTTCTTCTACAGAAACTAAATGTTTCACTTTATTTATCATACCCATAATGGTAGGGCCGGCTTCATGTTCTACAGTTTGGTTCATTTTTCGCAAACCTAATGCTTCAAGAGTTCTCTTTTGCTTCTGAAGATGCCCTATTTTACTTTTTACCTGTGTAACTTTAATTTTTGCCATCGTCTTAGATTTACCCGTTAAATACCCTTTCCAGAGAAATACCTCTTTGCTTTGCAATCACCGCAGCACTTCTCAATTGCAACAGTGCATCAAAAGTAGCTTTTACCACATTATGAGGATTCGATGATCCTTGGGATTTTGACAATACATCGTGAATCCCTACAGATTCCAACACAGCACGCACAGCGCCACCTGCAATAACCCCGGTACCGTTTGAGGCTGGTTTTATAAATACTTTAGCTCCTCCGTATTTTCCTTTTTGTTCATGAGGCAGTGTACCGTTTAAGATTGGAATTCTTACCAAATTTTTTTTCGCGTCCTCCACGGCTTTTGCAATTGCCGAAGAAACATCTTTGGATTTTCCCAAACCATGTCCCACAACACCTTTTCCATCACCTACAACTACAATGGCAGAGAACCCGAAAGCTCTACCTCCCTTTGTAACTTTAGTAACACGTTGTACACCTACCAACCTGTCTACAAGCTCTAATCCGCTTGGTTTCACTCTTTCTACGTTTTTATAACCTTGCATAATTATTAAAATTTTAAACCGGCTTCTCTGGCAGCTTCTGCCAATACTTTAACTCTGCCATGATATAAATACCCGTTTCTGTCGAAAGCGACCGTTTCTACCCCGGATTTGGAAGCTTTTTCTGCTATCACTTTTCCGACCGCAGCAGCGGCTTCGGATTTAGAAGTCGTCTTAATGTCTTTATCTCTTGATGAAACGCTGGTAATCGTTATCCCATTTACATCATCTATCAATTGTGCATAAATCTCCTTATTACTTCTAAATACAGATAATCTCGGTTTAGAAGCAGTTCCGGAAATAATCTTTCTGATCCTGTACTTAATTCTGGTTCTTCTTTCAAGCTTTGATAATGCCATAATCTAATTATTAGTTCTGAATTTTGAACGTTGAATCGTTTTAAAAGAACTTTGAAAGTTCCAATTTTCAACTTTCCAACTCATACAATTATGCAGATTTACCTGCTTTTCTTCTTATTTCTTCACCTACAAACTTAATTCCTTTTCCTTTATAGGGTTCCGGTTTACGAAAACTACGGATTTTCGCAGCTACCTGACCTACCAATTGTTTGTCATGAGAAGTCAATTTAACTATCGGGTTTTTTCCCTTCTCCGAAACAGTCTCTACTTTTACTTCGGGAGCTAATTCCAGAACAATACTATGAGAAAAACCTAATGCCAGATCCAACTTTTGTCCTTGGTTAGAAGCTCTGTAACCCACACCTACCAGTTCCAATTCTTTGGTAAATCCTTTATTTACTCCTGCTACCATATTACTAATCAGGGCTCTGTACAATCCATGTTCAGCTTTGTGTTTTTTACTTTCCGATGCTCTTTCTAAAGTAAGAGTAGCATCTTCAACTTTCAAAGTAATTCCTTCGGAAATTTCCTGGGTCAATTCTCCCAACTTTCCTTTTACAGTTACCGTTGTTCCATTTATATTAACTTCCACACCTTGTGGAATACTAATTGGGTTTTTTCCTATTCTACTCATCTTCTTAATAGTTTAATAAACATAGCAGATTACCTCTCCTCCGACATTTTCCTGACGCGCTTTTTTATTAGTCATCACCCCTTTAGAAGTAGAGACAATAGCAATACCAAGCCCGTTTAACACCCTGGGCATTTCCTTTGCACTGACATATTTACGCAACCCCGGCGTACTAATTCTCTGAATCTTTCTGATGACGGACTCTTTTGTATTCCTATCATATTTTATGGCAATCTTAATAGTACCTTGAACCGTACTATCATTAAATTGATAGCTTAAAATATATCCCTGATCAAATAAAATTTTAATCATTTCCTTCTTCAAATTTGAAGCAGGAACTTCAACTACTCTGTGTCCTGCAGAAATTGCATTTCTAATTCTGGTTAGAAAATCTGCGATTGGATCTGTATACATATATTTAGTTTGCGGTTTTGGTTTTTAACAATCTCTCTATTGTTTCATTTTAATCGCTAAACCTGAAACCAATTAATAATTTTAATTTACTTACCAGCTTGCTTTTTTTACACCTGGTATTAATCCTTTATTTGCCATCTCGCGGAACGTTACACGAGAAATCCCAAACTGGCGCATATACCCTTTTGGTCTTCCTGTTAGTTTACAGCGATTGTGCATTCTAATCGGAGAAGCATTTTTCGGCAACTTTTGCAATGCATCATAATCTCCGGCTTCTTTCAAAGCTTTTCTTTTTTCTGCATATTTAGCAACCGTTTTTGCTCTTTTTACCTCACGAGCTTTCATTGATTCTTTAGCCATCTATTCGTTTTTTTTAAATGGTAATCCTAATTCTCCTAATAATGATTTTGCTTCTTTATCAGTGGCAGCGGACGTTACAAACGTAATATCCATACCATTGATTTTCTTTATCTGGTCTATGCTAATTTCGGGGAAAATGATTTGCTCGGTAATTCCCAAATTATAATTGCCTCTACCGTCAAATCCATTCGCTTTGATCCCACCAAAATCTCTTACGCGAGGCAGAGATGCCGTAATCAGTCTGTCTAAAAATTCATACATCTTATCACCACGTAAAGTAACTTTTGATCCAATTGGCATTCCCTTACGCAATTTAAAAGATGCAACATCTTTTTTAGATATGGTAGCAATTGCTTTTTGGCCTGTAATCGTTGTTAACTCATCTACGGCATAATCAATTAATTTCTTATCGGCTACAGCTCCTCCCACACCTTTGCTAACTACAATCTTTTGTAATTTAGGTACTTGCATGACACTCTTATAGCTAAATTCATCGGCTAGGGCTTTTACCACTCTGCTCTTGTATTCCTCTTTTAATCTTGGCACATAACTCATGATTATATTACTTTATCGGATTTTTTTGAAAATCTAACTTTTTTATCATCTTCCATTCTATACCCTACTCTTACTGCTTCACCATTTTCTACCAATCCTAAATTAGAGATATGAATGGAAGCTTCTTTTTTTACGATACCTCCTTGCGGGTTTTGAGCATTTGGTTTTGTATGTCTGGAAACTACGTTCACCCTTTCTACAAAAGCCCGGTTTTTATCTCTGAGGATTTGTAAAACCTTACCTTGGGATCCTTTATGATCTCCTGCAATCACTTTAACAGTATCTCCAACCTTGATTTTAAATTTTACCATCATCTATACTTTTTAAAGCACTTCGGGTGCCAATGATACGATCTTCATAAATTGTTTCTCTCGTAATTCACGAGCTACAGGGCCAAATACACGAGTTCCTCTCATCTCTTCAGTGGGGTTTAAAAGCACGCATGCGTTATCATCAAACCTGATATATGACCCGTCTTTACGCCTTACCTCTTTTTTAGTACGAACGACAACAGCTCTGGATACCTGGCCTTTTTTAACGGTTCCGTTTGGAGTTGCAGACTTTACAGTAACTACAATTTTATCTCCAACATCGGCATAGCGTTTTTTTGTTCCTCCTAAAACTCTGATTACCAGAACTTCTTTTGCCCCGGTATTATCTGCTACTTTTAATCTTGATTCTGTCTGTAACATATCATATTATTTAGCTCTTTCTAGAATTTCCACTAATCTCCAACGCTTGGATTTACTCATAGGGCGTGTTTCCATAATTCTGACGGTATCACCTTCATTGCAGTCGTTCTGCTCGTCATGTGCAACGTATTTTTTGGTTCTCAATACGAACTTTTCATACATTGGGTGTTTTACTCTCTTTATTTCCGAAACCACAATGGATTTTTCCATTTTGTTACTGGAAACAACACCTATTCTTTCTTTTCTAAGATTTCTATTTTCCATCTTTAAAACTGACTTAGAATTATTCGTTTTCTCTTTTGGTTAGCTCTGTTGCAAATTTTGCTACAGTTCTTCTTAAGGTTCTTAACTGCAATGGGTTTTCCAATGGAGTTATAGCGTGTGCCATCTTAAGATCAGTATATTTTTTTTTCAACACTCCGAGTTTCTCTTGTAAATCTGCTGTTGACAATTCTATAATTTCTGACTGTTTCATTTCTTTTATAATTTGAGCTAACCTTCTTCATTAAATCCGGTATTAGTCTCTTATTCTTTTTAATTAAAACCTATATCCCGTTTTAATTTCCATAATATTCAATCTTTCTTTCTTCTATGGAAACAGGTTTTCTAATATCTGTTTTTTCATCCGCTGTTACCTTTCTTACCCAATTGTTATGTGCATCATATTCATAGTTACTTCTGTATTTATATATTAGGCTTCCGTTAGACACATTTGCTGTTTTTTCCACTTCACTTCCATTTTCATCATATTCGTAAACAAACCTGTATACCAGTAGTTGAGCAACATTATACCAGCTCTTTTCCGTATTATTTCCTTTTTCATCATAGCTATAATTATATCTGTACTCCAAACTTCCGTCGGATTTATACCTGTTTTCTTTAGACAGCTTATTTTTTGTATCGTACTTATTAATTATTTTATACAACAAGCTATCTTTTGTGTCATAGCCGTTTTTTTCTATATTATTTCCCTCTGTGTCATATTTATAGACAAGTTTATATTCCTGTTTACTATCAAAATCATATGTCTTTTCTCCTGTTTTATTTCCTTTTTCATCATACTGATAAGTAATCTTAAACTCCGGATTCCCATCGAGCTTATTTTTAATAATTTCTATTAAGTTCCTTTTTTCATCATAAGAGTAAGTGTATTTGTGATTACGTTCCTTATTTGCAGGATAGCTCCAACGACTCTCCGTTCTGTTTCCTTTTGCATCGTATGTATAAAATATCTCCAATTCTTTATTTCCCGTTGAATCTATTTTATTTTCTTCAGTTCTATATCCTTTATCGTTAAAGTATATGGTATGTATACTAATTGGAGTCTCTCCGTCTTTTATAATCTCTCCAAATTTTTCTATGGGTTTATATGTTAGCAAACTAACCCTTTTTACTTTACCTTTTAATTTCTCTGCGGATACATCACTTTTTGCCTTATTATCATTGGCATCGCAACTGACCTGTATAATCACTAAAGAGAGTACCAAAAAAATAATAATTCGTTTCATTCTTTTCTAAGCTTGAAAATCTCTTGCTATTATAAATTTTGTCCTTACAGGAAGCTTTTGCGCGGCCAGGCGCAAGGCTTCTTTTGCAATATCCATTGATACGCCGCCAACTTCAAACAAAATTCTACCCGGTTTTACTACGGCAACAAAATGATCGGGCGCTCCTTTACCCTTTCCCATACGAACCTCCAACGGCTTCCTGGTAATGGGTTTGTCCGGAAAAATTTTAATCCAAAGTTGCCCTTCTCTTTTCATATAACGAGTTGCTGCAATACGAGCTGCTTCAATCTGGCGAGAGGTTAATAAATTCTGATCAAGAGATTTGATTCCAAACATTCCATTGGAAAGTCGATTCCCTCTGCCCGAAATGCCTTTCATATTCCCTTTCCCCTTTTGTACCTTACGATATTTTACTCTTTTTGGCTGTAACATTCTTTTACTTTTTATTTGCCGATTTGCTCAATCACCGAATCAATTATAATTCCCTATATCAAAAATCTATTTTCTCCTGTGAGGTTGGCGTTTTATAGCACCTGTACTTTTATTACTATGAATACTGGTTTGTTTTTTAGACAATCCTACTAATGGAGATAATTCTCTCCTGCCATATACTTCTCCTTTCATAATCCACACTTTCACACCTAACCTTCCGTAAGTGGTATGTGCTTCAACCAACGCATAATCAATATCTGCTCTAAATGTAGATAGTGGAATCCTACCTTCTTTGTAGTGCTCCGAACGCGCCATCTCCGCACCGTTTAAACGACCGGAAATCTGTATTTTAATTCCCTCCGCACTCATTCTCATCGTAGCAGCAATAGCCATTTTAATAGCTCTTTTATACGAAATTCTATTTTCAATCTGGCGGGCAATACCGGCTGCTACTAATTTTGCGTCAAGCTCAGGCCGTTTAATTTCAAAAATATTAATCTGAACTTCCTTATCTGTAATTTTCTTGAGCTCTTCTTTTAACTTGTCTACTTCCTGGCCTCCTTTACCAATAATAATTCCAGGGCGTGCCGTAGTGATCGTAACGGTTACCAGTTTGAGTGTACGTTCAATGATGATACGAGAAACACTTGCTTTGGATAACCTGGCATTGATATATTTTCTTATTTTCTCATCTTCAGCAATTTTATCGCCATAGTTCTTGCCTCCGTACCAGTTAGATTCCCATCCTTTGATAATTCCTAGTCGATTTCCTATCGGATTCGTTTTTTGACCCATTTCTACTAATGATTAATTACTGATATTTTTTGCACCCAACTCAATAGTAACATGATTTGATCTCTTACGTATCCTGTGAGCACGACCTTGCGGAGCAGGTCTTAATCGTTTTAACATTCCTGCGCTGTCCACACAAACAGATTTTACATACAACGCCGCATCTTCAATACTTGCATCTTCGTTTTTTACCTGCCAGTTTGCAATTGCAGATAATAATAATTTCTCCAGATTCCCGGATGCTTCTTTAGGGCTAAATTTTAAAATTTGAAGTGCTTTTTCTACTTCTATTCCTCTTATTTGATCTGCAACCAAACGCATTTTTCTCGGTGATGTCGGGCAGTTAACAAGCTTAGCAAAAACTCTTTGCTTTTTAACTTCTTTTAATTGGTTTGCCCTGTTTTTCTTACGAGTTCCCATTTCCTGATTTATTTTTTTCCTTTATTTTTTGCACCTGCATGCCCTCTAAATGAACGTGTTGGTGAAAATTCGCCTAATTTATGTCCTACCATATTCTCAGTAATATATACAGGAACGAACTGGCGCCCATTATGTACTGCTATTGTCTGGCCTACAAAATCAGGGGTAATCATACTTGCCCTGGACCAGGTTTTGATTACCGGTTTTTTTCCGGATTCAATATTTGCCATTACTTTTTTCTCTAATTTATAATGAACGTATGGTCCTTTTTTTAATGATCTTGCCATAATTTAGTTATTTCTTTCTACGCTCCAGAATATATTTATTACTTGCTTTGGTTTTAGATCTGGTTTTAAATCCTTTTGCAGGAATCCCGTTCCTGGAGCGCGGATGCCCTCCGGAAGAGCGTCCTTCTCCACCACCCATTGGATGATCTATAGGGTTCATTCTTACAGCGTTGGTTCTTGGCCTTCTCCCCAACCATCTGCTTCTACCGGCCTTTCCGGATACTATTAATTGATGATCGGAATTTGATATCACTCCAATGGTAGCCACACAGGTCAATAAGACCAATCTTGTTTCTCCCGAAGGCAGTTTCACAGTAGCATATTTACCTTCTTTTGCCATTAACTGCGCAAAAGAACCCGCAGAACGTGCCATGACAGCACCTTGTCCCGGCCGTAGCTCTATACATGAAATGGTGGTTCCCATCGGAATATCACTTAAAGGCATTGCATTGCCGATCTCCGGAGCAACCCCGGCACCGGAAATAATGGTTTGGTCTACTTGCAGGCCGCTTTGTGCAATCACATAACGTTTTTCGCCATCCGTATAATGTATTAAGGCAATAAATGCCGTACGGTTCGGATCGTACTCAATCGTTTTTACAATTCCGGGCACCTCTTTTTTATCCCTTTTAAAATCGATGATACGATATCTTCTTTTATGCCCTCCACCAATATTTCGTGTAGTCATTCTACCCTGATTGTTTCGGCCTCCGGATCTTTTTTTAGGAGCCAGTAAACTTTTCTCGGGCTTATCAGTTGTGATAGCATCGAACTCGTTGACAACTCTAAAACGCTGGCCCGGTGTTATCGGTTTTAATTTTCTAACTGACATGCTATCTTCTTTTACAAATTATTATAAAAATCAATACTATCTCCATCCTCTAACTGCACAATTGCTTTTTTATAAGCGCTTTTTGTACTCACCACTACCCCCTTTTTTGTGAACTTGGTAGTCCTTTTTAAAGGGTAGTTTAACGTTTTCACACTGGAAATTGAAACTCCGTATGCAGTTTCTACCGCATCTTTAATCTCTAATTTATTAGCTCTTTTGTCTACAACAAACGCATAGCGGTTGAATAGCTCGCTGTCGTTTGTTGCTTTTTCCGTAATAATAGGTTTTATTAAAATACTCATCCTATTTGCTTAAATTTGAATTAATTCCTGCCAAAGAGCTTTCGGAAATCACTATTTTATTTGCATTTAAAATATTGTAAGTATGTAGCCCTGAGCTACTTACAATTTTAGAAGTTTTTAAATTTCGAGACGACAAATATACATTATTATTCGATCCGCCCAATACAAACAATGACTTCTCAGTGTCTAAAGCCAGGTATTTTAGTACATTGACAAAGTCCTTTGTACTTGGCGTATCAAAATTAAAATCTTCGATGACTACCAAATTATTATCTTTTGCCTGAATACTGAGGGCAGACTTACGCGCCAAACGCTTTAGATTTTTGTTCAATTTAAAAGAATAGCTTCTTGGTCTTGGTCCGAAAACACGACCTCCTCCTCTAAATATCGGCGATTTGATACTGCCTGCACGAGCTGTTCCTGTTCCTTTTTGTTTTTTGATTTTTCTTGTACTTCCCATAACCTCTGCTCTTTCTTTGGCTTTGTGCGTTCCCTGTCTTTGATTTGCCAAGTACTGCTTTACATCCAAATAAATTGCATGGTCATTAGGTTCTATTTCGAATACTTCTTTAGAAAGTTCTGCCTTTCTACCCGTATCCTTACCATTGATATCTACAACTGCTACTTTCATTATTTCCGAATCGTTATATATGCGTTTTTATGGCCGGGGACTGCTCCTTTTACAACCAGTAAATTCTTTTCCGGAACTACTTTTAAAACTCGTAGGTTTTGAACCTTTACTTTTTTTCCGCCCATTCTTCCTGCCATTTTCATTCCTTTGAAAACCCTGGCCGGATAAGATGCGGCACCTATGGAACCCGGAGCTCGCAAACGGTTATGCTGACCGTGAGTTGCTTGTCCTACACCACCAAATCCATGACGTTTTACAACACCCTGAAATCCTTTTCCTTTTGAAATTCCCGAAATATCGACAAATTCACCTTCAATAAAATGGGCTACCGTAACAACATCTCCCAATGTATAGGTTTCTTCAAATCCTTGAAATTCGGTAACTTTCCTTTTAGCAGGCGTACCGGCTTTCTTAAAATGGCCTTCCAGAGGTTTGTTAATTCTTTTTGCTTTTTTGTCATCGAAACCCAATTGTAAGGCATCATAGCCGTCAACCTCTTTGGTTCTGACTTGGGTAACAATACACGGACCTGCTCCAATGACCGTACAGGGAATATTTTTCCCGTTTTCATCAAATAAACTGGTCATTCCGATTTTTCTTCCTATTAACCCGGACATATGTATTAGTTAAAGATTTACTATAATTTTATTTAAATATTGAAAGATTCAAAGAGTGAACATTTGTTCGTTTTCTGTTTAGGTTTTACTTTATTCATTTTCCTTTAAGTTCATTTCAAAAAAACAGGGTAAAAACAGCCTCCACCCCGAATCTATTTTTTTACCGTCTTTCCCTTGTCAACTGCTCGGGACATGTTACCAAAACACTTTTGGCGTGCATTCTCTATAAAAGTAACATCCTTATTTTACCGGCTTTTTACTTTTAGAGTGCGCAAATATACAAAAAAATTATACGCCTGCAATTTTATGTAGTTGAAAGGGGTGCATAACATTTTGTCGCGAAATAGTTATTTTTAAGGATTAACTTTTAAAAGCGACACCATTATGATTAGCGAAGAGGAATTTTTAGCCCAAGCCAAGAAGCGTTATCAAGCGATAGCAAAATTATCAAACATAAAGAGTTACTATGATTACGAAAAGACTTTTGATCAAATATGGACGGACTATGGTCGAGAGGTTTTAGAGAGAAGTATAAGCGAACCATCTAAAGACAGGCGTAAAAAAAAACTTATCACGTTACGGAAAGATAGAGATTAACAACACTCATCCCTTTAGTGAAAAAGTCAATGGATTTAAGATAAGTCCCTATATGCAAGACAAAATGATTTATATTGGTCAAAACGATTGTTATGGAGATGGTCATGAAGTTTTATCGAATCTTCTAGGTGTTTCAGTCAATGCGATGCAGCTTTACAGAGTCACAGACTTTTATGGTGGTTTATTAGAGCAAGAAAAAGTATTGGAGGTTGATGCCGTTGAACCTGATATTCTTAAGGTAGATAACCAAGAGTGCATATATGCTATGGTCGATGGGTCGATGCTTTTCACTCGGGAAGAGGCTTGGAAAGAAGTAAAATTAGGCAGAATTTTTAAACAGAGTAGCTGTATGGACATATCAAATAAACGTGGATGGATACGCCATTCGTTGTATGAAGCATATTTAGGCAAAGCTGATAAGTTTACAGATAGAATGGATAGATACTTAGGCTGTTACAGGAGTATTGATAAGCGACTGATTTTTGTTGGTGATGGTGCTAGATGGATATGGAAATGGGTAGATCAACATTACCCTTTTGCCACACAAATATTGGATTGGTATCATGCTTTAGAACATTTACACGATTTTGCTAAGGTTTGTCTCTCTAATCAAGAGTCATATAACAGTTGGGTTGGTCAACAGGAGCAACTACTAAAAAACAGTCAAGTAAATCAAGTCATTGAGAATATCAAAAACTTAGAATTGACAAAGCAAAATCAACGTAAACAACAAAGCCAACTTATCACATATTATACCGAAAATAGGTCGCGTATGGACTATCAGCAATATCAAAATACAGGAGCAGGTATTATAGGATCTGGAGCCATAGAAGCAGCTAACAGGGAGGTTGTTCAAAAAAGAATGAAACTCTCTGGACAACGTTGGTCTAAAATTGGAGCTCAAAATATGCTCACATTAAGAACAACTAAACTGAGTGATAAATGGAACAAAGTAGTTAACCTAATCTGTACTGAGAAAAATAAAGCTGCTTAAAACGACAAAATGTTATGCACCCGTTGAAAGTTTAAAAGTTTGAAAGTTTCAGGCCTTTTAAAGTAAGGGAAAAATAGTATTATTCTTTTTAGAAAAATAGTATTTTGCTGTCCGTTATCACACCCGATGGTGTTTTTTGGATAACCGATTGGATTATTCAATGAATTGAAAGATTGAAAGATTTCAAAAAAGTTAAACTGATATAAGTGTTTTTCTGTTAAATTTCGGATAAAAAATCCAACGTATTTATGCCGTCTGCATAATCCCATAACACCGGATATTGTGTCTGACCAAATTTCACCTCATTTTCTATAAAGTTTTTGGCCACTATGCATTGAATATGTGCTGCTTCCCGATGTAGTTTTATTTTGAGGTTGACAGGATCATCATAATACTCATAAAAAATACTGGCAATGGGAGATGCATGGCTTTTATCTTCTTTGATGATAAGAAAACCATTTTCCAGCATATCAAATGCACTCATCAGATACACCGCTTTGTTATAATCATAGTTATTCGCATATTTTCGATGGTTGATGATCTGATGTTGTTTATACATTCCTTTAAAAAAAAGGTCAAAATCAAAACTTTTGGGAACAAATAGTTTGGAAACACTTCTACAACCCAGTCCAAAATACCTGAAAATATCTTTGCTCAAATTTTCAAAGTCCTGCTCGGTTTCGTTCCCTTGTATGACCGCAACGGAATTTCTGTTTTTTCTGATAATACCGGGTTTGTTTCTGAAATAGTATTCAAAATAGCGGGCGGTATTATTGCTTCCGGTGGCAATGACTGCGTCAAAATGGTCGATTGTATCTTCGGTAAAAGTAATATTCTCTTTAAAAGATGCATTTACACTGGCCAGGTATTTGGCCAGGTAAGGTAATAAGTGCTTATCATTGGACGACTGCTTTACCAAAACGGCATGCCCGGAGATGAGTACGGATAAAAAATCATGAAAGCCTGTCAAAGGAATATTTCCTGCCATGATGATGGCTACTCTTTTGGAAGTGTTCTTTCCTATGTGTTTGCCGGATATCCATTTTTCCAGGTTCTCTTTTTGTAGGGCTTTCGCCCAATATGCTAAGGAAAACAGTATATTGTCTTTGGTAAACCATGCATTGTTTTCTTCTGCTAATGTAATTTGATGTTGAAAACCGTCAAAGAAAAGTTCGCTATAAGGTATTTTTTCTCTTTTTTGAATGCTTTTTCCCGAAAACCGGCTTAAAAAATTACCTAATTCCGAAAATGCACAGATGTTGTTTTGAATACTACTCATTTTTTTTTGGTTACTACTTTTTTAGGATGTATTTTTGCCAAAGTTACACAAACTAAAGAGAATCATATGGCAATAATCATAACGGATGAGTGTATAAACTGTGGAGCCTGCGAACCCGAATGTCCTAATACGGCCATTTACGAAGGTGCCGATGGCTGGAAATATGCTGACGGAACCGATTTGAAAGGAGCGATTGTTTTATCTAATGGGAAAACTGCAAATGCAGATGAAGAACAAGCTCCTGTTTCGGATGAGATCTATTATATAGTTGCTGACAAATGTACCGAGTGTAAAGGGTTTCATGAAGAACCTCAATGTGCAGCTGTTTGCCCGGTTGACTGCTGTGTTCCGGACGAGAACCATATAGAAACAGAAGAAGCATTACTGGCAAAACAGCGATTTATGCATACCGGGGGTGATGTTTGAAAAGTTTCAGGTTCTACGTTTCAGGTTAAAAAACACAAGCCCGGAACCTGAAACTTAAAACCCGGAACTTTCTTTTCAAACTCTATAATAGACTTTTAAATAAATAAAAAAATCATCATTTTTCTTTTAAATAATTTCGAATAATAACCGATATAAAAAAGTTTCATACCATTTCTCACTTAAATTTACTCAAATTAAAAAACAGCTATTTTTTGATTAGGCAAAAAAGAAAAGGTAAACATAGCGCTACGGTTTCGTTTTATTTTGAAGCATAAGCGAAAAAGGGCAATTTTTAGTGAGTAAATTTAAGTGAGAAATGGTATCAGAAGTGATTGGTATTTTTTAACAGGTAATAATGACTATCTTTTTAGAAAATATATTGCTAAAAATTAGGAAGTTTCAAATAAAAAGCTTATACTTGGTTAAAGTTTTGATACGGTGCAATTGAGAAAGAGCATTTTTTATAGAAACAATTTTATATAATAAGAAGGGGATAATAAATCAGGTCTCGTTAGCTTTCGGGGCCTTATTATTTTATCATATAGTTTCAGGTTTCAAGTTTTCGGATCAAGCAAAAAAGTTGTGAGGAAGACTTGAATAAAAATTTTATCATTTCAGATTTTTTTTAAATGAATATCCATTAAATAACTGTTTATTAAGTTTTTAAACTCTATTGAATGATGCTTTTGCGATTGACTCAATTTAAATGTTTTCAATAATATCTTTAAAATCCCACAAGTTTTCGGATTGATCCAAGTTTTCTGCAAAGGTCTCAACTTTCTAACTTTTCTAAAGCGCATAAAAAAGCCTTATTCATATATGAATAAGGCTTTTCCCTAATAATTTAGAGAAGTACGTACGCTTATACGTAGTACTTTCTATATATTTTTAATTTGCCGTATAGTATAATTCTACTGTATAATCATTAGCAGCAGGCAATAATGTATTGAATGAACCATTCCCTGTAACAACTACATTTGTAGCCGAATTGTAAGCACCTGTTGCCATCATTACCAAAACCCCTGCTGCATTATAAATATCTGCTCTTCTAAACTGTTTTACTGCATTTATTGGTAAATCAGCCGTTTCTGTTAAATCGATTTCTGTAGTTGTACCATTTGTAACACCTGTTAACTGAACCACCAACACTTCATCTCCGGCCGCATTTCTTGTACCGGTAGACCTAGGCGTGCCCAGAGTAATTGCAGTGGCACTGGAAGAGGAGTCCATAGGTATCCATGTTCCGCCATTCCATGTAGAACTTGTATTTCTATAGTAATAAAAACCAAGTGATACAGGCTTTGCACTTGTTCCCATACCATCAGCCGGTATTGGACCTGACCCTGTGTTAAATACTACCAGACCATCATAATAGTTTGGATTATTAGTGATTGACCCTATACTGTTTCTATCAAAAACTTGATGGCTTGCACTACTAGTGGCAACTTGAGTTAGATCCGTTCTTGGAAAAAGAATCCCCTTACTAGCTCCGAAGAATGCGTTGAAACTAGAGGAACTAGATCCATCTATAAAAGCCATACTATTATTCCCTGAAGTATTAGTCCCTTCCGATATTCTAAGCTGTCCAAAAGAAGTTGTCAAACATCCAAAAAGACATAATATTATTAATGTATTTCTCATGATATTATTACTTATAATTAATTACTTTAATTTTATTTGAAGTAGAATAGATATAATAACTCCTATCCTATAAACTAACTAACCTACTACTGGAAAAGGTTAATCCAAGTTACCACATCACAAATAAGAGCACCTCCAGCAGTGCCTTGTAGAGGAATTACAGAGTTATGGGCATTTGTAAATAGTATACCTCTAGCACCACTATTTTTAATAGTTATAATACGACCCGCATTACTAGACGGTGTTGGTAATGTCATAGGTTGACTCCCAGGTCCACTACCAGTGTTGGTAACATGGAATACGTTATTAGCTGTATTTGCCGATTGATCGCCATTTGTTATCGCATCTACAGTTAAAATTGTACCAACCGTAAAGTCAGGGCCAGAAGCAGGTACTAAAGCAATCCAAGCACTACCATTCCAATAGTAAAACCCTGTTGAAGAAGCATTCGTACTATATACAAGTTGTCCTACCCTTACTCCACTAGCAGGAGTACCGGTCATATTTGTACTTACACGAGGGACTGTTAGCCATCGGCACTGGCTAAAGCTCCGCCTGTATTATTACTGGTTCCGGAAGCGCCGGAGCCTACTATATCTAACGTTGTTGCAGGTCCAGCTGTACCCACCCCCACTTGAGCAAATCCGGAAAGTCCCGCTAAGATCATACAAACAGCTATCGTTTGTCTGCTAACTTTAGCTACATTTTGAATAATTTTGTTAATTTTCATTCTTATCTTTATATATTAATAATTACTTAATTCCGGCAAATATACATATTTTTTATATATGAAAAATATATTTTGTTTTTTTCGATGTTTGAGTATGTTGAAAGTTATAAAAATTTAAAAAATGTTCTAATGATTCCGTTTAAGCATTCGGGCGTATTCCATTTTTTATAAACTCGCAAAGGACTAAAATCAATCTTTGTTTTTAGACTCACCAACCGTAAAAGAGCTTCTTATACTTTTATTTCTACTTCCACACCGCTTGGCAGTTCCAGTTTCATCAGCGCATCTATGGTTTTGGAAGAAGAACTGTAAATATCTAACAGTCTCTTATAAGCAGCTAACTGGAATTGTTCTCTCGATTTTTTATTTACGTGAGGCGAACGCAATACCGTAAATATCTTCTTGTTGGTAGGTAAAGGAATCGGGCCGTTTACAACAGCTCCGGTGCTTTTTACCGTTTTTACGATCTTTTCGGCAGATTTGTCTACCAAACTATAATCGTACGATTTTAATTTTATTCTGATTTTTTGACTCATATTTTTTGGTTATTGGTTGGTAGTTGATGGTTATTGGTTTTTATAAACTTTCAACTTTATAACTCCTAACTTTATAACTCTTAACTCTTAACTTTTGCAATGACTTCTTCCGAAATGACGATCGGTGTTTCCGCATAGTGAGAAAATTCCATAGTAGAGGTTGCTCTACCGGAAGACAGGGTTCTCAATGCCGTAACATAACCGAACATTTCCGACAGGGGCACCGTAGCTTTCACTACCTTAGATCCTGCCCTGTCCGACATATCCGATACCTGGCCTCTACGCCTGTTCAGGTCGCCGACAATATCTCCCATATTTTCTTCGGGCGTCAGCACTTCCAGTTTCATAATAGGCTCCATAACCACGGCCTTTGCTTGTTGGGCAGCGGCTTTGTATCCTAATTTTGCAGCTAATTCAAAAGATAGCTGGTCAGAATCTACCGCGTGGAAAGAGCCGTCTTTGAGCGTAATCTTCATCGCATCCACTTCGTACCCGGCCAGCGGGCCGTTTTTCATTGCTTCTTTAAATCCTTTTTCTACGGACGGAATAAATTCTTTGGGTATATTTCCTCCTTTGATTTTGGAAATAAATTCCAGGCCTTGTTTTCCTTCTTCGGCAGGTTCCATCGTAAATATAATATCGGCAAACTTACCTCTACCGCCCGATTGTTTTTTATATACTTCTCTGTGGTCTGCCTTTGCGGTCAATGCTTCTTTGTATTCTACCTGTGGTTGTCCCTGGTTGACATCTACTTTGAACTCGCGTTTGAGGCGGTCTACAATAATGTCCAAATGCAACTCACCCATTCCGGAAATAATGGTCTGCCCGGAGGCTTCATCTGTTCTTACCGTAAAGGTAGGGTCTTCTTCCGCCAGTTTTCCCAAAGACAGTCCTAATTTATCAATATCTGCTTTGGTTTTGGGTTCTACGGCAATACCGATTACCGGATCCGGAAAATTCATGGATTCTAATACGATAGGGTGTTTTTCCGAAGACAGAGTATCTCCTGTTTTAATGTCTTTAAAACCTACGGCAGCTCCAATATCTCCGGCTTCTATATACTCAATGGCATTTTGTTTATTGGAGTGCATCTGGTAGATACGCGAAATACGTTCTTTTTTACCGGAACGGTTGTTCATGACATAGGAACCGGCATCCAAACGTCCGGAATAAGCTCTGAAAAATGCCAAACGCCCTACGAAAGGGTCTGTTGCAATTTTAAATGCCAATGCGGAAAAGGGTTCTTTTGCATCGGGTTTACGAGCAATTTCTTCTCCGGTATTCGGGTTTGTTCCTACAATAGCTTCCTTATCTGTCGGAGATGGCAGGTAACGGCATACGGCATCCAGTAAAAACTGAACTCCTTTATTTTTAAATGCGGAGCCACAAATCATAGGAATGATAGACATGTCCATAACGGCAGCTCTTAGTGCGGCATGCACTTCTTCTTCCGTAATGGAATCTTCATCTTCCATAAATTTTTCCAACAAGTTTTCATCGTATCCGGCTACTTCTTCAATAAGGTTTGCTCTTAGTTCGGCAGCTTCGGTTTTTAATTCTTCCGGGATATCAATCACATCAAATGTGGCTCCCTGGGTATCTTCGTGCCATACAATGGCTCTGTTTTTTACCAGATCTACAATTCCTTTAAAATCTGCTTCTTCTCCAATGGGCAATACAATAGGTACGGCATTGGAGCCCAGCATGTCTTTTACCTGTTGACATACTGCCAGAAAGTTAGATCCCTGGCGGTCCATCTTATTTACAAATCCCATTCTGGGCACTTTGTAGTTGTCAGCCAATCTCCAGTTGGTTTCGGATTGCGGTTCAACGCCATCAACGGCGGAAAATAAGAATACCAACCCGTCTAATACACGTAATGACCTGTTTACTTCCACAGTAAAGTCTACGTGCCCCGGAGTGTCAATAATATTGAAGTGGTATCCTTTGGCATCTGCGGTGGGTTTTCCGTTTTCAGTCGGAAAATTCCATGTACAGGTAGTCGCAGCAGAGGTAATGGTAATCCCTCTTTCTTGTTCCTGCTCCATCCAATCCATGGTTGCCGCGCCGTCGTGTACTTCACCTATTTTATGAGATACGCCTGTATAATAGAGGATGCGCTCGGTGGTGGTGGTCTTGCCGGCATCGATATGTGCGGCAATACCTATATTTCTCGTAAATTTTAAATCTCTGGCCATTTTTACTAAAATCTAAAGTGAGAGAATGCCTTGTTGGCTTCTGCCATTTTGTGTGTATCTACTCTTTTTTTAACTGCTGCTCCTTCTTCTTTGGACGCAGATAAGATTTCGGCAGCCAGGCGTTGTGCCATGGTTTTTTCGTTGCGCTTTCTGGCATACGAGATCATCCATTTGACCGCCATAGACACTTTACGGTCGGGTCTGATCTGCATGGGAATCTGAAAAGTGGCTCCCCCCACACGCCTGGAACGTACTTCTACATGTGGCATTACATTAGACAAGCCGTCTTTCCAAACTTCCAACGCTGTTTTTTCTTCATCTTCTTTTTTCTGTTCTACAATGTCAATGGCATCGTAGAATACTTTGAATGCTACGGATTTCTTACCGTCCCACATCAGGTTGTTTACAAAACGAGTGACTAACTGGTCATTAAACCTCGGGTCGGGTAACAAAACTCTTTTTTTAGATCTTCTTTTTCTCATGTTTCTTCATTTAAAAGTTATATTACTTTTTCGGGCGTTTTGCCCCGTACTTAGATCTGCGTTGAGTTCTTCCCTCAACTCCCGCCGTATCCAAAGCACCACGTACAATATGGTACTTTACACCAGGCAAATCTTTAACTCTTCCGCCTCTAACTAATACTATCGAGTGCTCTTGCAAATTATGTCCTTCTCCCGGGATGTACGCATTGATTTCATTACCATTGGTCAACCTTACCCTGGCTACTTTACGCATAGCCGAATTGGGTTTTTTAGGTGTAGTGGTATACACTCGCGTACAAACGCCCCGTCTTTGAGGACAAGATGTCAAAGCAGCCGATTTACTCTTCTTAGTTATTTTGGTTCTTCCTTTACGAACTAATTGTTGAATAGTTGGCATACTAATAGGTTACTGTTTTCGTTTTTTATTAAATTTTACTCTCTGAACTCGTTTTTTAAGAGTGCGCAAATGTACAATTAATTTCTTTTTAATCAAATATCCAAACTTTATTGGGTGCATAACATTTTGTCGTTTTAAGCAGCTTTATTTTTCTCAGTACAGATTAGGTTAACTACTTTGTTCCATTTATCACTCAGTTTAGTTGTTCTTAATGTGAGCATATTTTGAGCTCCAATTTTAGACCAACGTTGTCCAGAGAGTTTCATTCTTTTTTGAACAACCTCCCTGTTAGCTGCTTCTATGGCTCCAGATCCTATAATACCTGCTCCTGTATTTTGATATTGCTGATAGTCCATACGCGACCTATTTTCGGTATAATATGTGATAAGTTGGCTTTGTTGTTTACGTTGATTTTGCTTTGTCAATTCTAAGTTTTTGATATTCTCAATGACTTGATTTACTTGACTGTTTTTTAGTAGTTGCTCCTGTTGACCAACCCAACTGTTATATGACTCTTGATTAGAGAGACAAACCTTAGCAAAATCGTGTAAATGTTCTAAAGCATGATACCAATCCAATATTTGTGTGGCAAAAGGGTAATGTTGATCTACCCATTTCCATATCCATCTAGCACCATCACCAACAAAAATCAGTCGCTTATCAATACTCCTGTAACAGCCTAAGTATCTATCCATTCTATCTGTAAACTTATCAGCTTTGCCTAAATATGCTTCATACAACGAATGGCGTATCCATCCACGTTTATTTGATATGTCCATACAGCTACTCTGTTTAAAAATTCTGCCTAATTTTACTTCTTTCCAAGCCTCTTCCCGAGTGAAAAGCATCGACCCATCGACCATAGCATATATGCACTCTTGGTTATCTACCTTAAGAATATCAGGTTCAACGGCATCAACCTCCAATACTTTTTCTTGCTCTAATAAACCACCATAAAAGTCTGTGACTCTGTAAAGCTGCATCGCATTGACTGAAACACCTAGAAGATTCGATAAAACTTCATGACCATCTCCATAACAATCGTTTTGACCAATATAAATCATTTTGTCTTGCATATAGGGACTTATCTTAAATCCATTGACTTTTTCACTAAAGGGATGAGTGTTGTTAATCTCTATCTTTCCGTAACGTGATAAGTTTTTTTTTACGCCTGTCTTTAGATGGTTCGCTTATACTTCTCTCTAAAACCTCTCGACCATAGTCCGTCCATATTTGATCAAAAGTCTTTTCGTAATCATAGTAACTCTTTATGTTTGATAATTTTGCTATCGCTTGATAACGCTTCTTGGCTTGGGCTAAAAATTCCTCTTCGCTAATCATAATGGTGTCGCTTTTAAAAGTTAATCCTTAAAAATAACTATTTCGCGACAAAATGTTATGCACCCACTTTATTTTTGGCAAGCCTTTTAAAAAAATGGATAACTCGTCGGTTTTTATTATATTTTTGACATCATTCGTAATACCGTTTAAAGTTTGAAAGTTCCAAGTTTAAAGTTTTGCCTTGTTATTACTGAAAAAACAATATTATTTTTTCAGGTAAAATCAAAGCGCAAATGGTATCATCCTATGTTTCGTATTCGTTTTTTATCCGGTATCTATATTCTTGTAGCCAGCTTACTGATCCAGGGAAGTTTTGCGCAAAAATTGACCTTTACAATAAGTGCAGAAGATGCTATTGAACATGCATTCCTGCAAAAAATAGCTTACGATACGATTCACAAAGACAAGCATTCTTTGAATTTGGAGGTTGAAAAAATTGGGAGATTTCTAAAAAGAAAGGGGTATTTTTTATACGAAACCTCATTTATGGAAGAACCGGCAGGAAAATATACCGTAGTTTTCAAACTTGGTTTTCGGGTAACAAACGTACATATATATATACCTAAACAGGTTCATCATCCTAAGAGAGGTGATACGCTAGTATTAAAAACCGCTGAAGTGGAACCTTTTTTAGAAGCTTTGACAAGGAGTAAAGATCGTGAGGGAAAATCCTTTGCCGAAGTGTCTTTGGAAAAATTCAGGCTGAAAGATACTATTTTATCGGCAACTCTAAAAGTGAAAGAGAAAAAGAGCAGACGGGTGGATGCTTTTATAGTAAAAGGTTATGAGGCCATTTCAAAAAAAATCATCCGACATGATCTGAATATCAATAAAGGAGCTCTTTTTAATAAAGAAAAGTTGAAAGAAATTTCCGGGTTGACAAAAGCATTGCCTTTTGTAAGTGAGATAAAACCTCCTGAAGTGCTTTTTACCAAAGATTCCACGGTGCTCTACATCTATTTAAAGAAAAAAAATAATAACAGTATTGACGGAATTGCTTCTTTTGCTTCAAATGAAAACAGTGGAGAGCTGCTCTTTAACGGGATGTTGGATTTGAAATTGAATAATATTTTGAACGGTGGCGAGCATTTATCCATATTGTGGAATAGTGTCGGCAATGAAAGACAGGCGTTTTTTTTTAAAACTAATATTCCGTATATCTTTGATTCAAAGTTGAGCCCGGAGCTGCAATTTGACCTATACAAACAAGATTCTACTTTTTTAAACACTTCGTTTCATGCTAAACTCTCATACAAGATCAATAATATCTCCGGGATTTCTTTTAATTATTCTGATCGTACTTCCAACAATTTAAAAGAAGATATCACGAATAATGCTGTTGAAGCATTTGATAATAGTCTATACGGCGTCGGATATCATTATAAAAATGCTACGTTCAAATACACTCAAACGGCAATGACTACCTTATATGTCGAAGTACTGTTTGGAACCAGAAACAGTGTTGTTCTTCCAACAGAAAAGCAAACCAAATTCCATATGGAGTTTTCAAAATTATTTGTATTAAACAGCAGAAACCAGTATTATCTGAAAAATGAAACCGGAGTATTGATTTCCGATTCTTTTTTAAATAATGAGGTGTATCGAATCGGAGGAGCAAATAGCATCCGAGGGTTTAATGAGCAAAGTATATTTACGCCTCAATATTCCTTCTTTAATCTTGAGTACAGGTATTTAACCTCTGCAACATCGTATTTGTATTCCATATCGGATATTGGAGTGGCTAAAAAAATAAACAACACTTACGAAACACTTTTAGGCCTTGGAATAGGGTATCTGACCACCCTCAATACTTCTCAGATAAACCTGGGCTATGTGCTTGGCAAATCATCTTCTTCAACTTTTGATTTTAGCAATTCAAAACTTATGGTTAGCTGGAAAGCCTTTTTTTGAAAGAGGTATCGTTGGAAAGTTAGACCTCACAAATTGAACTCATTTAAACTTTTTCAATTTACTAAAAACTTCTAATGTTCGCTTAAATCCAAAAAGTTTAAATGAGTTCAATTAGACCTCACAGGTTTTTAAAAACCTGTGAGGTCTTGAAAATCAAAAATGGTATTATAGAATACTACAGGAATGTGTTATTTTTGCATATATAACTATTTAAAGTTTACATGTATGGTACCACCCAACTGGATTACTGTTAAACAATATAAAGATATTACCTATAAAAAATCAAATGGGGTAGCTAGAATTGCTTTCAACAGGCCGGATGTAAGAAATGCATTTAGGCCCAACACAACTTCAGAGCTATACGATGCATTTTATGATGCAGGAGAAGATGTGTCGATAGGCGTTGTATTGTTGTCTGCAGAAGGGCCTTCAAGTAAAGACGGGGTATATTCTTTTTGTTCCGGAGGAGATCAAAAAGCTCGCGGATACCAGGGTTATGTTGGTAATGACGGTTATCACCGCTTAAATATTCTGGAAGTACAACGTCTGATTCGCTTTATGCCAAAAGCAGTTATTGCAGTGGTTCCCGGATGGGCTGTTGGCGGGGGCCATAGCTTGCATGTGGTATGCGATTTAACATTGGCAAGTGAAGAACATGCTGTTTTTAAACAAACGGATGCAGATGTTACTTCTTTTGACGGGGGATATGGCTCAGCTTATCTGGCGAAAATGGTCGGACAAAAAAGAGCACGTGAGATCTTTTTTTTGGGAAGAAATTATTCGGCGCAGGAGGCATGTGAAATGGGAATGGTAAATGCTGTAGTACCACATGCAGATCTGGAAAATACAGCTTATGAATGGGCACAGGAAATATTGGCAAAATCACCGACTTCCATTAAAATGTTAAAATTTGCCATGAATTTAACGGATGATGGGATGGTGGGTCAGCAGGTATTTGCCGGGGAGGCAACAAGATTAGCCTATATGACAGAGGAAGCAAAAGAAGGAAGAGATGCATTTTTAGAAAAAAGAAAACCAAATTTTCCAAAGAAATGGATACCGTAAATCAGAGGGTAACTCACAACCGACACATATGAAAATAATTTGCATTGGACGTAATTATGCCAAACACATAGCAGAATTAGATAATGAAAAGCCGGAAAGCCCTATTGTCTTTCTAAAACCTGACTCATCCATCTTGCCAGAGAATCACCCGTTTTTTATTCCACCGTTCTCTGACGATATTCATTACGAAGTAGAAGTTTTAGTAAAAATTAATAAGGTAGGAAAACATATCGCGACAAAGTTTGCTCATAAATATTATGATAAAATCGGTTTGGGAATCGATTTTACAGCTCGTGATATTCAGGCGTTGTGTAAAGAAAAAGGATTGCCGTGGGAGAAAGCAAAGGCTTTTGACGGAAGTGCTGTTGTAGGAGCATTTTATCCAAAAGAGGACTTTGATTTGGAGCATTTAAAATTTCAACTGGTAAAAAATCATGAAGTGGTGCAAAACGGAAATACAAATGCCATGCTGTGGAAGATAGATGAATTGATTAGCCATATCTCTCAATACTTTACATTAAAAAAAGGAGATTTGATCTTTACAGGTACGCCGGCAGGAGTAGGAAAAGTCCGGGAGCATGACATATTAACAGGAACCATAGAAGGGAGACAAGCTTTCCGGATACAAGTAAAATAAAAGGCATTGGAAAGCTTTAAATAGTTCAACTTTCAAACCCGAAAAAAAAATGAATGCAGAGATCATTACGATTGGAGATGAGATTCTTATAGGTCAGATTGTTGATACCAATTCACAGTGGATTGCCAACGAGTTGAATAAAATAGGGGTTTCCGTCTATCAGATATCGTCCGTTCAAGATGATAAGCAACACATATTAAATGCTCTGAAAGAGGCAGAAGAGCGAGCTGATATGGTAATCATAACAGGAGGTTTAGGCCCCACAAAAGACGATATTACCAAACATACGATCGCTGCCTATTTTGAAGACAATATGGTTGAGTACCCCGAAGTAATAGCACATATTAAAAAACTATTCAAAAAAATAAATCATCCTTTTAAAGAGATTCAGAAGCAGCAGGCACAGATTCCGTCAAAAGCGACTTTGCTGATGAATCGCTTTGGTACTGCTCCCGGCATGTGGTTTTATGAAAATGATACGGTATTTGTTTCTATGCCCGGAGTTCCTTATGAAATGAAAGAGTTGATGAAATATGAGGTATTGCCTAAAATTCAGCAACAATTCAAGCTGCCTTTCATCATTCATAAAACCGTTATGACTTATGGCCAGGGGGAGAGTATCATAGCCGAACGTATTGAAGATTGGGAAAATAGTTTGCCGGATTTTATAAAACTAGCCTATTTACCTTCTTTTGGCAGGGTACGATTGCGTTTATCTGCCAAAGGGATTAATAAGCAACAGTTGGAGACTGTACTGACAGAAAAATTACAAGAATTGGAGCTGTTAATTCCGGACATTATTACCGGGTTTAATGAAGAGGAAACCATTGAAAAAGCAGTAGGCGTATTACTTGGAAACTACAATAAGACCGTGTGTACTGCCGAAAGCTTAACAGGAGGAAAATTAGCCGCTACTATTGTTTCCGTACCGGGAGCATCTGCTTATTTTAAAGGAAGTTTTGTTACTTATACAGCGGAAATGAAGCAGGATATACTGGGTATTTCAAAAGAATGTATTGAGAAACATTCGGCAGTGAGTAAAGAAGTAGCAAAGCAAATGGCTGTAAATGCGCTGGAAAAAGCAGCTACGGATTATGCCATCGCTGTAACAGGAAATGCCGGACCAACGACAGATAATACGAGCACGCCTGTTGGAACGGTGTTTATCGGCCTGGCCACGAAACAGGGTTCGACTGTTTATGAGTTTAATTTTGGACAACCGAGAGAAAAAGTAATTCGCAGAACAGTGAATAAATCACTGGAAATGCTTCATGAAGAAATTCTAAAAATAATTTGACAAAAGTTAGGGGGTTTGAAAGTTGAAAAGTGTAAAAGTTGGAAAGTGTTCAACAAACTTTCTAATTTTTCAACTGGCATTAAAGATATAACTAAGTTATCAGCAATACTGTAAATGAATAAAAGTCGATTTATTTATTATGACGATTCTAAGCACCCAAAAGCAGAATTCTTTATGGGTGCATTCATCTATTCTGAAAGGGATTTAAATGAAGAAATTAGTCAGTATATATCCGCAAGTGGATTGGATCCAAAGAAAGATGAATTTAAAAGTCGTCTAAGAATGAATCAAAATCCGGAACAGAAAGAACTCAGAAAATATTTAAAAAGACTGATTAATGATATTAAAATTGCTGTTGTCATTACTGCCCCAAACGAAACAGACTTTAAAACTTATACTAGCAAAGCGCTAATTCAACTGATTAAAAATAATCAAGAGGAATTAATATTTCCGTTGAACGTATTTTTAGATGAAGGCATATATAAGAATCAAAATGATAATGATTATAAGTCGCTTCTTTCATTATTAAACCGTGAGCAGGTAAACTTAAACATTGAACAAGATTCCAAAGTAATTAAAGGGATTCAATTAGCGGATTTGGTTGCACATACTTGCTCAATAATGATGAAAGAATCATTAGGGCTGATAAACAAAACAATAAAAGCAGGGGGCAATTCTGGTTATGACTCAGATACGGATATTGAGATAGGTTTTGAAATGTGGGCTGGAATTAGATACAATTTCTTTTCAACTCCTCCTCCGCATCCAGATGAATGGAAAAGTCAATTAGATTGCATTGCAACAGTTGGAAAAAAAGGACTATTTATTTCAGATTCTTGTAATAAGAAAATTGAAGAGGCAGGAAAAAGTAGGTTTGGTGAAATGTACTTAGGGTGCATTCACTAAAAAACAGATAAGACAAATTACACATTTAGCTTTTAGAAGCCACAAACAACTCTCTCACTTCTACATCCAAAATCTTTGCAATTTCATAAAATGTTTCAATTGACGGCTGCATATCATTAGTACACCAACGGGAAACTGTGGATTTGTCTTTGCTCAACTGATCTGCTAACCACTTTGCAGACTGCTCTTTTTCAACAAGAACTATTTTTATTCTATTGTACCGTTGTTTTGACATTTAATCAACTAAGTTTCGTATTGTGCAAATATAATTGATCCAAAATCAACCGAAATTTAGAAAAGTTTTCTATATTCGCTTATAAGTTTTCGTAAAACGAAATCTAATATTCTTAAATCGAAAAAAATCGAGTGAATTATAAAAAATGAAAAAAATTAAAATCCAGCCCAAACATCGCAGAAGAACCTATGATGAAATATGGATTCCTGAAATTAAGACGGAAGGCAAATGGTTGGAAAAGTTGGGGTTTAAACAAGGGGAACATGTGAAAGTGGAATGGAAGCGAAAAAAATTGATAATTACCTTGATTGAAGATGAAGAAAAAGCCGATAACAAGATGTATAGCTCATAGTTGTTTAGTGGTTCACGAAAGATTCTGCCTATCTGCAAGTTCCGCCAAATCTGTGATTTGGCTTTGTGGTAAACTGAAACTTTTGTACTTTTATCACAACTAGGAGCCATACATGGGTCGTCAAAATAACTTGGTATAAAATAAGACCGCTTACGCTGCTAGAATTAAGACCTTTAACTAGATGACATTCTATATTGGTCTAGTTATAATTAGCCGGTTTAGAAGAATTCCTCGAAATAAAAATCTCAAGGAGGTCTTTTGGATAGTATCTAAATCCTTTTCTTTTTCGCAAAACTTTCCCTTTTACTTTAACCCGAATGATATTATTGAGACCTTTGCCGTCAGGTTTGTACTTTAAAGAGGTTGGAACTTTTAACTTGAAACCCTCAAACTTTTAAACTTTAAACTCTATTTTACTGTAAGCGCATCAAAATTATCCGTCACAAATCTAAAACCTGATCGCAATAATCTTTCAGGGTATACTCTTCTGCTTTTTAAGAGCAATTCCGATTCTGTTCCAACGACTTTAGCACCTAATTTTAAACACCATTTTGGAATATGAAGGCCTAAAAAAACACCTAGCTTTTTTCTTAATTTTTGCTGAAACGTTTTATTCATCAGAGGGTTTGGAGCGCACAGATTATAGATTCCTTTTTCCCCGTTAATTAAATAAACCATTGAACGAATATAATCTTCTTCCGAAATCCAACTGATAAATTGTTTTCCGGAGCCTTGTTTTCCTCCAAAACCGAATTTTGTCAATCTTTTCATGATGGGGAATGCTCCTCCTTTATTTCCTAGTACAATAGCGGTTCTCGTGATAATTTTCTTTGTTTTCGGCAAATCATGTGAATTAAAAATCATTTCCCACTTTTTGCAAACATCCATAGAGAAATCAACTCCTATTTCACCTCTCTCTTCAGTCATTAACCTGTCTTCCGAATGACGGTAAATAGTTGCCGATGAAGATTGTATAAAAATCTTTGGCGGATGTTTCAATTTTTGAACCACCCTACACAAAATATGAGTACTTTCTATTCTGCTTTTATAAATTGCTGCTTTATTTTCTTTTGTATATCTGCAATTAACAGATTTGCCTGCCAGGTTAATTAAAACATCCGTATTTTCCAGGAAAGAACTCCAATACCCTTCTGTTTTTCCATCCCATTGCAAATACTGAAGATTTCCCCGATTTAATTTTTGTTTCCGACTAAGAATAAAAACGGTATTCTTAACATCTTTTAAAAAATGAGTAGTTAATAATGTACCCAAATAGCCTGTTCCTCCTGCGATTACTATTTTCATGCCTTTAGTGATTTTTTAATGGAACTTATTATATAGATGAGATAACCGGCTATTGTCATTGGAACAACAACAATTCCCACAACAATCAGGAATATTTCATTTAAAAAGTTCCAATCTATCAGCCATAGAGAAAAATATACCAAAACCATCATCCAATAATAGGTGAGTTGATCTTTCAACCTCTTTTCCAGTTTTTTCCAGAAAAAAATCATAACAAGTGAGCTAAGCACTTGAATGATACCGAAGAAAATTTCAACAATAAAACCGTACCAAATGGTTATAAAAAGGAATACTGTTATCAAAAAGCTTATTTGGTTAACAATGAGAATACTGTATATTATTTTTCTCGCTTTCATATTTTATATTTTAAACTTTCAGCAATTATTGAAATATTTTATCCCTTAATGATTTTGGTAAAATTTGACAACAACCAATGTTCATCAGCTCTGATAACGCTCTCCAAAATTCCGTTTATTTTGTTGGTTACTCCCGAAAGGTCATTTAAAACTTTTTTAAACTCTTTTGCTTCTTCCGAATTGTCTTTAATTTGCTGTAATTCGTCCAATGTCTTTAATACGGGTTCTATTTCTCTTTTTTTACGTTCTTTGGTAATTTGCTTGAAGAGTTCCCAAATATCTTTTTCCGCGCCAAAGAATTCCTTTCGTTCTCCCACTATATATTCTTTTTGAACAATTCCCCAGTCGATCAAAGCCCGTACATTCATATTCACATTTCCTCTGGAAATTTTTAATTCGTCCATGATATTTTCAGTAGATAAAGGCTTTTCGGAAATTAATAACAGCGCGTGAACTTGTGCCATAGTTCTGTTAATTCCCCAACTCGTAGCTAAACCACCCCAGGTTTGAATGTATTTTAACTTTGCTTCTTGTAAATTCATATAACAAATATACAAATTTATTTTAATAATTTCAAAAATTATTGAAAATAAAATATTTTATATTACTTGCATCTTTTTCAATATCTTTTATGTCTCATTAGTGAATGTAAAAACTAATATATCATGAAAACAAATAAAAACCAATGTACTTGTGCCTGTGTAGGATGTTTAAATGGGGATTGTACTGATTGTACATGTGAAAACTGTACATGTTCCTGTTGTAATGGTTAACTAATCATATTAGAATGAGTACAGTTGATAACTACAAGCTCTTGACTGTACTCTATAACACAAAACGTTGATATATGACGACTCAGGAAGTTTGGACAACATATGCTAATGATATAAAATATTTTATAATCAGTAAAGTAAAAGATAAAGCCATTGCTGACGATATTGTTCAGGATACTTTTTTAAAAATCCATACCAAACTGCATACGCTTAAAAATATCAATAAATTGAAAGCGTGGATTTTTACTATTGCCCGCAATACTGTTATAGATTATTTTAAGAAATCCAATCAGACTTTTGAAACTTATCTTCTGAAATCGGAAACAGAAATTGAACAAGATTATCATACGGAAAAAGATTGCTTACGGGGTATTCTGAAAGGGCTGCCCAAAAAGTATCGTGATCCTCTTTTTTTATCTGATATCAAAGGGATGAGACAATCTGAAGTTGCAAAACAATTAAAGCTTTCTGTTCCCGCTGCAAAATCACAAATACAACGTGCCAGAAAGCTAATTGCACAAGGGTTTATAAATTGTTGTGGGTTTACATTGAATGATCAGGGGTATTTAGTAGGAGAAATGCAGGAAAAAGCGAATTGTAAAATCTGCAAATAATAACACAAACAAAAGATGTCAGAAATTGAACTCATTTAAACTTTTTCAATTTGCTAAAAACTTCTAATGTTCGCTTACATCCAAAAAGTTTAAATGAGTTCATTATAAGAATAGGCCTCCCCATTTATTTGTGGTATATTTTGCCATTACTTTTGTCCTAAAAAGCATCATTACTGCAAAAAAAATCAATAAAAATCCTTTTGTATTAACTGAAAGAGGTGACGGTATACATGGGTTAATAGGAAATTATTTTAAAATTATAATGGCAGGACTGTTTATATATGCTTTACTATTTTCATTAGTTCCGGCATTTCATGATTATTTTTTACCCATTCCATTTTTAAAATTTCGCATTTTAAAAATTATTGGTATCTTTTTTTCAATAATCTCTTTTATGTGGATTGTAATTGCACAATATACCATGAAAAATTCATGGAGAACAGGTATTGATAATTATGAGGCCTTTGCAAAATAGTGATATATTCCGTATTAAAATTGATTTGGCTTCAAATTTCTTTCTTCTCGAAAATTTTAAATCCTCAAAACCAACAGGTTATTCCGGTTGAAAATGTTCTTCGGGCGTCGAACTTTTTTGCCAAATCAATTTTGCAAAGGTCTCATTATATGAAAACCAGACTGTGATTACTAACGGCTTGTTTAGAATTTCCAGAAACCCGGTTTTTTTAGGGATGATAGTAAGTATGATATGTCTGGTAATGGTTACTCCGAATACGGTAACTCTGTTATTCTGTGTGGTTAGCTATATTTTGATTCAAATTCAGATACGTCTTGAAGAGGAATTTTTGAAGGATCAACACGGTAAAGTGTATATTGAATACCAACAAAAAACGAGAAGATTCATATAAAAAAATTATAGGAGGAGACATTTGCAAAATAGTGATATATTCCGTATTTGAATTGATTTGACTTCAAATTTCTTCCCGTTTATTTTGTATTTTTACCTCCAATTCAATTGAATCATTATGAAAAAATACACGATATACTTGCTTTTGTTTGTAACAATTGCTTTTTCCGGCTGTACATCCGAAAAGCCGACGAAAGCCACGTTTGTAGAAGAACATTATACTAAGCAGGAAGTTGCTATTGCTATGCGAGATGGTATAAAATTGCATACCACCATTTATACTCCGAAAGATAAAAGCAAAAAATATCCTATTTTACTACAGAGAACGCCATATAGTTCTCGTCCATACGGAGAAGGAAAAATGCGAATGAGTATTGGCCCGAATGTCAACTTAATGAAAGAAAGAAACATTATTGTATACCAGGATGTTCGAGGCCGTTGGATGAGTGAAGGGGTTTATGACAATATGAGGGCTTATATTCCCAATAAAAAATCGGACCAAGATACGGATGAGGCTTCCGATACCTATGATACCATAGAATGGTTGGTAAATAATGTGGAGAACAATAACGGAAAAGTAGGCACCTGGGGTATTTCTTATCCCGGATACTATGCAACGGTTTCTGCAATTGATGCACATCCGGCATTAAAAGCTGCCTCACCTCAAGCTTGTATCGGAGATTTCTTTTTTGACGATTTTCATCATAACGGTGCTTTTTTATTGAGTTATTTTAGAGCAATCTCTTTATTTGGAACCTATAAAGATACGCCTACGGATACGGCTTGGTATTCTTTTCCGAAAATGAATACACAGGATCAATATCAGTTCTTTTTGGACAAAGGTCCATTGAAGAATTTAAACAACTATTTTCGGTACGACCAATTGGATAATACCACTCTGAAAAATCCCGATAGAATTGATGATTTCTTTTGGAAAGAGATCATCGAACATCCGAATTATGATACTGTTTGGCAAAGCAAGGGAATCATCCAACACATGAACAAAGTCCCGTCTTCTGTTGCTACAATGATTGTCGGCGGGTGGTTTGATGCCGAGGATTTATATGGCCCGCTGGAAACCTATAAAGGAATTGAAAAACATGGTAAAGATAACTACAACACAATAGTTTTTGGCCCTTGGGATCATGGATCTTGGGCAAGAAGGCGCGGGCAAAATATTGTTGGAAACTACTATTTTGGCGACTCTATTTCCGAATTTTTTCAAGATAAGATTGAAACCCGGTTTTTTAATCATTTCCTAAAAGGAACCGGCGATAAAAACTCCGGGTTGCCCGAAGCTTATGTTTTTGATTCCGGAAAAAAAGAGTGGTGCGAGTTTGACAGCTGGCCTCCTAAAAATGTTATAAAGGAGTCTTTTTATTTAGCTAAAGGTCAAAAATTAAGAAAGAATGAAAAGCTTATTCGAAAAATATCATTTATCAGCGATGTAAAAAGGCCTGTCCCCTACTCCGAAGATATTAAAACGGTTTTTACTCCCAGAAAATATATGACTGACGATCAGCGCTTTGCTGCCAGAAGGCCGGACGTTTTGGTTTTTGAAACGGACATTTTGGAAGAAGATATGACTTTAGCAGGAGCTATTACGGCCAAGTTGAAAGTTGCTACTACCGGCACTGCGGCAGATTGGATTGTAAAAGTAATCGATGTACATCCTGCCGACGCCAAGAACGACGAAAAAAACAAGAGTATGCAGAAGCATTTAAAAATGAGCAACTATCATTTGATGGTGAGGAGTGAAGTAATACGTGGTCGTTTTAGAAATAGTTTTAGCCATCCGGAACCCTTTGTTCCTAACAAAAAAACCGATGTAACTATTACGTTTCAAGATGTTTTCCACACTTTTAAAAAAGGGCATAAATTACAGATTCAGGTACAAAGTATGTGGTTTCCGCTGATTGATTTGAATCCCCAGACGTATGTAGCTAATATTTTTAAAGCCGAGGAAGCAGATTTTAAAGCACAAACACATACCGTGTTTACCGATTCCAGTATTGAGTTTTCTGTTTTAAAATAAACCATTATGAAATTCACTTGTACTGTTCACATTCATAAACCTCAACAGGTAGTTGCTGACTTTTTCGTAAAGCCTGAATATTTAAAAGAATACCAAGAAGGGTTTCAAAAAAAAGAACTGATATCCGGAAATGCATGGGAGGTAAATGCGGTTTCCAAATTGTATTATCAGAGTGGTAAGCGGAAAATGGAATTAACAGAAACTGTTTTAAAGAACGACTTGCCTGGTGAGTTTCTCGCAGCGTATTATCACACGCATACGGAAAATACCATGAAAAGTACTTTTACTGTGGTAAGTGCTAATGAAACCCGATACGATGCTGAAATTCATTATACAAAGTTCAAAGGAATTATTATAAAAGTCACAGCTTTTTTATTTCCTTTTTTTTTAAAAAAGCAGGTACAAAAATGGCTGGTTAATTTTAAACATTTTGTAGAGAGGCAATAAGTGAACTTACTGGATATGCAACAAAAAATGGTACAAAAAGTTAAGCTACATTTTTGATTTGATATAATTTTTCAAATTCGATGATATTTTTGTAACCAAGAGCAGAATGTCTTCTGTATCTGTTGTACCAAGTTTCTATGTATTCAAAGACTTTAATTTGAAGACTTTTGTTGGATATAAACTTATTGTCTATCATTAGTTCTGTTTTGATTGTTTTAAAAAAAGATTCAGCTACTGCATTATCCCAACAGTTTCCTTTTCTACTCATACTGGGTGTTACATGATAACTTTTAAGGATATTAACAAACGCATGAGATGCGTATTGTACACCTCGATCAGAATGAAAAATCATACCTTCACAAGGCATTCTGTTGTTTACAGCCATTCTCCATGCAGCAATGATAGTTTGTCTTGCTTTGAGTCCATTGCTCAAAGACCAACCAATGACTTTACGATCAAACAGGTCAATAATTACCGTTAAGTACAGCCATCCTTGTGCAGGCTTTAAATAGGTAATATCAGAAACCCATTTCTGTGCAGCAGCCTTTAGATTAGCAAATAGAAATAATTACTTAAAATAAAAACATAATAGTTA
Organism: Flavobacteriaceae bacterium; assembly: GCA_014075215.1. Lineage (NCBI taxonomy): Bacteria > Pseudomonadati > Bacteroidota > Flavobacteriia > Flavobacteriales > Flavobacteriaceae > Flavobacteriaceae bacterium. The sequence goes on along the minus strand of CP046177.1, from coordinate 952,644 downwards.
TGATGAAATTTCTTTTTTTGCTTCTTTTTTTCTTTGTTAATAACTCTTATTTTGTTGATAACCAAAAACACAAAAGAACGGAGTGAACTTTAGCGGCCAGCTAGCTTTTTAGAGCCATCCCCCGTATTAGTCTCCGTTCTTTTTAAAAGTTACTTAGAACCATATAGAATTTCAGTTTCTGCCCTTATTAAAGGTCTTAGTTTAAGTAACTATTATTAATATCTAATTACAAAATTATGAAAACAAATGAAATTATCGGAATCGATGTCAGTAAATTATTAATTGATGTTTGTATCTATTCTAAACAAATTGTTCAACAGTTTGAGAACAGTAAATCTGGATTTAAATTAATGCTAAAGTGGAGTTTTAAAAATTCGTCTTTCTCTAAAGAAGAAACCATGTTTGTATTTGAACATACAGGAATGTACTCTCATTTATTATCTGTGTCTTTAACTGAACAAAAATTATCTTTTTTCATAGCTTCTGGTTTAGAAATTAAAAGATCTATTGGTATTGCTCGTGGAAAGGATGACCAAATTGATGCCAAACGCATTGCTCTATATGGGTATCGATTAAAAGAAGAACTTAAACCCAGTAAGCTACCTAAAAGAAGTATATTACAACTAAAAAGTCTCTTATCTTTAAGGACAAAACTTAACAAACAAAGAGCTGGTTTTAAAGTTACTTTGAAAGAACAAAAAAGAATTTATAAAGCAAAAGAGTATAAAATAATCTTTGACGTTCAACAAAAAATGATTGCAGAACTAACCAAACAAATACACAAGATTAATACTCAAATGCAAGCTATTATTGACCAAAATATAATGTTAAAAGAAACCTATAAACTTGTTACTAGTGTTAAAGGTATAGGAATGCAAACTGCTATAATGATGATTGTGTTTACTGACAATTTTTCAAAATTTGAAAACTGGAGAAAGTTTGCCTCTTATTGTGGTGTTGCTCCTTTTCCTTACCAATCTGGAACTAGTATTAAAGGACGTACAAAAGTCTCTCATTTGGCTAATAAAAAATTGAAAGCAATTATTAATATGTGCGCTATTTCTGCTATACAACATAACCCAGAAATGAAATTATACTATCATAAAAGAATAAAACAAGGCAAAAGTAAAATGAGTACCGTTAACATTATTAGAAACAAATTAATAGCAAGAGTGTTTGCCGTTGTCAAACGACAAACACCCTATGTAGATACTTTTAAATTTGCTGCATAAATTAGTAAAAATAATATCTCAACTTTTACTTGTTTTTATCATAGAATACGGTAGCTTTAAAATCTCTATCCAATACATTATCAGCTACTGGATATTGATGCTTAGAATCTGTCGTGACAACAAATTTCTTTTTACGAACTGCTTTAATCCCGTGTTTTTTCATCAATCGTGCTACCCTAGACCTAGATACTTTAAACCCTTTAGCTTTGAGTTCCTCTGTAATTCTAGGACTTCCATAAGTAGATTTACTTCGCTCACAGATACGGTGAATCTCAGAGAGTAGCATACGATTTTTTCCATCTCTATCTGATGGAACATAATTCTTACTCCTGTAATAACTGTTTCTACTAATTTTAAAAATTTTACACATCTTCCCAACCGGATATTCTCTACTGTAATCTTTGATAAATTTCAATACTTCCGATCGCTCTTGGAGAAGATGCTCACGGCATTTTTTAAGATATCCCGCTCCATGGTAACATCCTTGAGCTGTTTACGTAATCGCTCTAACTCTTTCTGATCTTCTGTGAGTTGTTTGACGCCATTACCGCTAAAAGCTAAATCAGGACGCTGTTCTAATTCTCTACGCCATCTGTAAATAAGATCTGCACTGATTCCCAATTCCATGGCAATCTGCTTTGTGTTACCTCGTACATTGCTTAATTCTACTGCTTTAATTTTAAACTCTTTACTGTATTTTCTTCGTTTCATATGGTTAAGTTATTTTAGATAAAATTAGCTTAACTCTTTGTCACTCTAAATGTAGCAAGTCCATACTTTACAACCTTTCTAACTTTAAAAAAATCTCCTCAATATATTTGGATATAAAGAATTATTTTTGTAAGTTTTACTTCGATTATCAAAGTAAAAGGACTATGGATTAAAAAAAAATTGAAACCAATTGAATTTTAATACCCCCTATACCTTTTCAGACGTCTTGTTTCGTTGCACGATTTTTAGAAACGTCTTTTTTTGAATAAAACAAAAAAGGCATAAACCGGGCAGTATGTAAATGTTTACTGTTCCGGTATAGAAACAGAGGCATTCCAAAAAAATGCCTGTAAAAAACTATCCGGTAATTGTGGTTTATATGGAACACAGCAAAACCGGTGCGTATTAACTAATTTTAATAACTTTAAACGATGAAAATGAAAAAAGTATCATTTATCAAAATCGGGGTCTTGGTCTTTGGCCTATCTTTGTTCTTATGGAACTGTATCCGAGAAGACTTTATGAATCCTCAAAACACCGTTACTTCTAACCAACTCAAGTATTCCTTAACCAAAATATCCTATCAGGAACTACTTACAGACAAAGAAATAAAACCCTCTTTACCTCTGATTGAAAGACGATTTTCTAAGCACTCGCCACAAAGCATCTACAGCAGAAGTGCTACTGAGGTTGCAGCAGGCCTCACCATTTTTACCGATGAGATTAACAGAATTGTCATAGACGATGTCATTACCTGGACATTTCAGACAGAAAGCCCTGTTTTGGAAACTTCTGATTTTGAAAACTTTTTGGTAAAAAAACACAATGGTGTGTTTACCTATTTTTTGGTCTCTTATGAGTTCACTGACCTTACCGATTCCGAAACATTGTATGAGAAAGCCACTTCCTGAAGAATACCTAAGATTGGAGGGCCTCAACCTGTCTTTCAGAGATCCTTTTGACTGGGTTTTTCCGAATGGTGGTAGTGGTACGGGTAGCGGTCCTTGTGAAAGTATTTTGGTATATGGCCAATGTAATCTGGGAGGCAATGCGGACGGACACTGGCCGGTTTTGCAAAACGATGGGGTTACCTATTGTAGCGGTAGTCCGCTGTTATATATAGATTTTTCACACTGTGAGAACTACGGTGTTCCGGACCCTCCTGTGGGAGACCCGCCGGGAGGAGATGACGGCTCCGGAGGAGATCAGCTTATTGGAGGTGGAGGTAGCGGCGGAGGAAGCTCCGGTGGTGATGGAGATACAACACTTACGGCTCCTGTTGAGTTGGCAGACCCCAGATGTCCTGAGGGTAGTGGAAAGGTGATGATAGACGGTGTTTGTGTATGTCCTACAGGTTATACAGAAGATGATAATGGAAAATGTATTTTAGATGATTGCGATACTTCCAAAGAAGATTTAAAAAAGATTTTCCCCAATGCAAGTGATAGCAACTTAGCTACTTTGGCAGCAGTAATCAATGAAAAAGGAAAAGATTTTGGAATTAATACCAAAGAAAAACTTCAACACTTTTTGGCACAAGTAGGACATGAAACAGGTGGATTAAATACTTTAAATGTTACAGAGAGTACCTATTGGACAACTGCGAGTAGTTTAACAAGCACATATACTAAGTTTACTATGGATTCTGCTCAAGCAAGTACAAATGCTAAGTTATATTATGCTCCTGACTATTTAAGAAATTCATCCGGAGTAGCAAATATAGCTATGTGCTGTAGAATGGGTAATGGAAATGTTGCTAGTGGTGATGGCTACAAATATAGAGGGCGAGGAATGTTACAATTAACAGGGGAAAAGAACTATACGGCTTTTAAGACGTGGTATAATAATAAATATGACCCTGATAAAGATTTCGTGACTAATCCTAATTTAGTCTCAAGTAACGATACTATAGCAATATTAAGTGCTTTTTGGTACTATAAAAGATATGTTTTAAACGGAGATACTTTTGATAATCCAACAGTAACAAAAATCACTAGAATAATCAATGGTAGAGCTTTAAAAGGATTAAAAGCCAGATTTCAAAAAGCAAAAGATTCAATAAACTGTATAAATTAAAATAAGATGAAAAATAATAATTATATAAAATTAGCGACAGTATCGATTTTATTGTTGGGTTTGATAGTAATGTCTTTTTCTAGTAATAATCAACAACCGGATGTTGTAGGAACTTGGATTTCTAATGATGATAATCTTTGGAAAATTACATTCACAAATGATGGAAAAAGGAAAGATTATTATGAAGGAGAGTTAATAGTAACATACACATATAACATATCGTCATCTTGTGGAGAGGAAACATTAACAGATGAATATTTCATTAAATCAGAAGAACAAGACGGATTAGGTTATAGTTGTGATCTTATAAATAATATTTATACTGACAGTAATGGAGAAGTTACCCTATCAATTACATCTGAAAATGGTAAATTACATTTATTTACTAAACAATAAATTTGTATCATAAATAAAGAAAGCATTTCCTTAAATGTGTAACTGTTATACAGAAGGTGATAATAGAGATATGCCTTAGATAATTGTAGAAGGTTTAAAGAAAATTGCCCCAAATGTTAGTGATGTATCTTGGCTACTTTGTTAGCATTGACCAATGAAAAAAGGAAAGATTTGGGGTTAATACTAAAGAAAAACTACAACACTTTCTGGCACAGGCCGGACATGAAAGTAGTTTTGCTCTCGCAGGAAAAGATGAGTTTGAAGCTTTTGAAGAAAATTTGAATTACAGGTGGGCCAAGTTGGGAAAAAAGGATTATTGGGAAAGATACTTTAATACTATTGCCAGTCCTACGGCAGATTCCACAAAAGCAAACCCCAACGATTATAAGCGAGATTGGCTCTAGTTAATAACAGCTATTATTTGTATATTTAATACATGAATTTACAAGAAATAAAGCGAGGAATTTCCATGCTTTCCCCATCTGAAAGGCAGGAATTGTTAAAAGAATTGTCAACATCACCAAAAGATTCAGTTCCAACGGTAAGAAGCCAAGAATCTAGGCGTTTTTTATTAGACAATAAGTTAGGTTGTTGCGCCCATTGCTCGCATCCAAAGTATGTAAAATTTGGTATTGACAAAGGCTCTCAGCGCTATAAGTGTAAATCCTGCAAACGCAGTTTTACAGAATACACAGGTACTTGGATGGCAGGTTTGCAACATAAGGACAAGATTGATGACTACCTTAAATTAATGCTAGAAGAAAAGAGCTTAGATAAGATAAAAGTAGCCTTATCGATAAACAAGAAAACGGCTTTTGACTGGCCTCATAAGATATTAGTCCCATTATCAGAAAACGATAAAGATGATTTTACAGGCATTACAGAAAGTGATGAGACCTTCTTTTTAAATTCAGAAAAAGGGCGACCAGTAAATCATCGGGAATCAAGAAAACGTGGTGGTAGCTCTAAAACCAAAGGCATCAGTAATGATCAAGTAGCTGTTATTGTAACCCAAGATAGAACATCTAATCCAGATATTACTGTAGCCACTATGGGAAGATTAAAGAAAATAGATATTGTAAATGCTATTGGCAGCAGAATAAAGGCAAGTAAAGCCATTTTATGTAGGGACACACATCTAAGCTACAAAGGATTTGCAATAGACAATAAAATAGAGCATCACACTCTAAAAGGCGTCATAAAACAACGTGTCAAAAACAAAGTGTATCATATACAACATGTCAACTCAACTCATAACAGAGTTAAGAAATGGATAGATAACAAGTTTTGGGGAGTATCTACCAAATACTTGCAACAATATTTGAACTGGTATCGCATCAAAGAAAAATTAAAATATAGAAACGATAAACTCAATGCCTTTGTAAATAAAGTGTCAGAACATATTAATGCGTATCAAAAATATCAAAATATTGGATTGAAGTATCAAAAATTAATATCAACGCAATTTTAAACTAGAGCCTTATAAAATTAAATTTGAAAGTAATGGTACTTGTTATAAATATTATACCGGAGAACCTACGCAAGAATTCACTTACTCGATTCGTAATAGTTTTTCTACAAGCGGGCTAGAACTTACCTTTCTTAAATTAGTTGCCGTAAGTAGTTATGTATATGATCCGGGAGAGGCCATAGAATATGAGATAAATAGCCTTGGAGATGATAAAATGACATTAACAGTTCTTAAACCTAAAATTAGTTATATGCATTTCACTAAACAATAAAATTCAGGGGTAATACAATTCTAATATACTACCCTTTTTTAATGATTTAAAGATGATGAGAAAAGCAGTATTAAAAATTGTAGTAATTTTATAGAATAAAGAGCCCGTCACAGCTCTTTTATTTCCTTCTTTTTTTAAAAAGCAGGTACAAAAATGGCTGGTTAATTTTAAACATTTTGTAGAGAGACAATAAGTGAACTTTTCCATAATAGGTTGTTGGTAAAAGGCTAAACCGAACTCCTTTTTTTGTAATTTGATTTCGGCCCGTTATTTTTGTTTTTCTTTTTTCAAAAATTGTATTAACAACATCAAACAAAAAATACCTACGAATGACAAAATAGTAATGACTGTCCAGGTATTGTCAAAGCCTATTTTAGCTATCAGTTGCATTCCCGAGTTATGCCCGAAAACATGGGCAATGGAAAATGAAATGGTATAAAAAGCCATGTATTCTCCCTGGTTTCCTTTTTTAGCTCTGTCTATTACAAAAGCATTTGAAAACGGAAATGCGATCATCTCTCCTACGGTTGCCAATAACATAGCAATAATCAGAATACCTACCCAAAATCCTGTAATGAGTACCCAAAAGCTGAATGCAGTTAACAGAAATCCGATAAGTATAAGGAAGGGTTTTGAATATCGGGTATTTTCAAGCCATTTGATCAGTGGCATTTCCAATAAAAAAATGAGAAATCCGTTCATTCCGAAAAGCAAACCTATTTCCAATTCTGTCAAATGGTATACATCCCTGTAATACAGGGGCATCGTTGAGAAATATTGTAGAAACACGAATCCAAATAAAAACATGGCGATAAAGAAAATCCAGAACGGCCTGTCTTTGTATATGGAAACCGGGTTTTCTACTTTCACTTCATCCAGAATGCGTGCTTTTTTAGGGTTTAATACTTGTATTAATAGTACGACTGCCATCAAACATGTAATACCATCGACCCAAAAAAGGCCGTAATATCCGATGGATGTGATGATAAAGCCACCAACAGCCGGGCCGGCAGAAAATCCCAGGTTGATTGCCAGTCGGATGAGTGTCACCGATCGGGTTTTGTTTTCCGGTTTGCTATAGGCACTTAAAGCTACAAACATAGCGGGCCTGAAGGTATCAGCAACCAGCATCACCAAGAAGATACCTACACAAAAACCCGCTAGCGTAGTTACATATTGCAATGCAATAAACAAAACTCCTGTCAGGAATAAGCTTATGCTCATCACTTTATAGTAGCCGATACTGTCAGTTAATTTTCCACCTAACCAGGAACCCAAAACCGATCCCAGTCCAAAACAAGACATGATCCAACCTACATTTTCTTCCGTAAAACCTAAATCTTTAGTTAAATACAATGTTAAAAAAGGAATGACCATAGTTCCCGCTCTATTGATGAACGTGATCAGTGAGAGCCACCAAACTTCTACGGAAAGCCCTTTAAACGTACCTAAATAGTTAACATATAACTTTTTCATTGTTTTAAGTTAGTTAAGGATTGCTTTAAAATAAAAAATCCGGCTAAACAGCCGGACTTTTTGTATTGATTCGTTTTATTTATATATCATAAAAACACATACAATGCCCGGTTATGGCTATGGATACCTAAAATCCATTGTTTGCAAGTATATGTTTTATTGACAATTCTCATAATTTGTTTTGTTGATGTTGTAAAACTACACAAATTTCTGACACAAAAACCAAAAAATGATCTTCTTTCTTGTATCTTAGAACAAAATTTCCCAAAAGTGGAAAAACGCATTACCATTTTAATTTTATTCATTTTTATCTCCTGCAATTCACAGGACAAAAAGCCTGTAGCAGGAGAAACCGAATATCAGCGCGAGTTAAATGCTCAATATAAAGACGTTACGAGGTCACCATTAAAAAAGAAAGATTTAAAAAGTTTTAAAGGGCTGGATTTCTTTCCTGTAGATTCTTCTTTTATAGTTACGGCAAAGCTAACCCTGACTCCCGATACTCCCGTTTTTGAAATGCCTACTACAACAGATTGGAAGCCTTTGTATAGGGAATATGGAATTTTACACTTTTCTCTGAAAGGAAGAACATTTCAGTTAACACTGTATCAAAATCAGGACGAACTCAGTGATCCGAAGTATCGGGATTATCTGTTTTTACCTTTTACAGATGGCACCAGTGGTGAAGAATCGTATGGAGGTGGTCGTTATATGGATGTTTTTTTAAGTACTATAAATGAAGATGGTACTGTTGTTCTTAATTTTAACAATACTTATAATCCATATTGTGCGTACAACGAAAACTATTCCTGTCCGCTTACTCCAAGAAAAAATCATTTGGGTATTGCTATTAAAGCAGGAGTAAAGGTCTTTAAAAAAGACAAATAGGTAGATTTATACCATTTATCACTTGAAATTACTGGTATTAGTACCGGAGACCTTTGCAAAATAGTGATATATTCCGTATTGAAATTGATTTGGCTTCAAATTTCTTCCTTCTCGAAAATTTTAAATCCTCAAAACCAACAGGTTATTCCGGTTTAAAATTTTCTTCGGGCGTCGAACTTTTTTGGGATCAGTCACAAAAGTTGTGTGTGAGTTCAGATGAAGATTAATTGTTAATTGAAGATTGAATGAAGTGTGTCTTTGCGAGTGAAACGAAGCAATTAGGGATCAGGGTCAAAAGTTTTGTGTGGATTGAATTAAAGTTTTGATCTTTGTAAAAAAAAACAGAGATTGGAATTATCCTTAGACCTTTTAAAATTCATCTTACCTGAGATGCTCGTAGAACATTTTGATTTGGTAAGACACACTCATCGAAATGAGGAACTTCATTTGTATTTTGAAGAGCGTAATGTTGTTCCTAAAGAAGTCATAAATCCTAATGTAATTGCTCATGGTTTCCACAAAGAGATTACTATTGAAGACTTTCCTTTGCGTGGAAACACTGTGTATCTTCACGTAAGGCGACGTAGATGGTTAGATAAAGAGACTAGGCAAATCATTCAAAGAGATTGGAATCTAGTAGCTCAGGGAACTCGCATGACAGGTGAGTTTGCTGCTTTTTTAAAAGAGATTAGTCGATACTGAGAAGAGTGATTGCAAAACCATTGCAAGAATCTATGGCGTGAATGGGAAGAAGTTCCAAAGGCAGTATCGAGATTATTTGAGTGAGTTTAAACAGTGGAAGGAAAAGTCTCATGCCAAAGAGTGGTTGATCTTCCCTGAGAATATAGGAACTCGATTATCTATCGACGAAGTAGCCTTATCAAAAGGAGAACTCTACACCATCGTTACCAATAAAAAAGCTAAAGGAAAGAAAGGAAGTATTGTGGCGATCATAGCTACTACCAAAGCAGAACCTATTATCAAACACCTATTTAAAATCTCATCTGCGAAAAGAAACAAGGTCAGAGAAATTACCCTAGATATGGCGAACTCCATGAAGCTGATTGCCAAACGGTGTTTCCCCAAAGCCATACAAGTAACCGATAGATTCCATGTACAGAAACTAGCTCTAGAAGCACTTCAAGAAATTAGGATCAAACATCGATGGGAAGCCATAGATACAGAAAATGAACGGATCAAACTTGCCAAAACCAATAACAAAGAATATTACCCTGAAATATTAGAAAATGGAGATACCATAAAGCAACTCTTGGCTAGAAGCAGATACTTACTCTACAAAGCACCAAGTAATTGGACAGAAGATCAAAGAGTAAGAGCTAACATCCTCTTTAAAAGATATCCTGATATCAAAACAGCTTTTAAGCTCGTACAAGGACTTAGAAATATCTTCAACACAGCAAACTCAATACAAGTCGCTTATACAAAACTAGCGCATTGGTATAAAGATGTAGAACAAACAGCATACAAGGCTTTTAATACCATAGCAAACTCTATCAGGCTTAACTATAGATCAATATTGAATTACTTCATTAATAGAAGTACTAATGCAGCGGCAGAATCTTTCAATGCCAAAATCAAAGCCTTTAGATTACAATTTAGAGGGGTCAAAAACACAGAATTCTTCCTCTATAGATTAACTACAATTTTTGCATAAACACAACAATTAGTCTTGATCCATTTTTTGCCAAATCAATTTTGCAAAGGTCTCTACTGTTTATTTTATCAAATACATTCCTAAAAAGACTGCCAAAAAAGTCATGACAAAACTTACAATGGTATAAAAAGCAAAGCTCACAAAATCACCGCCTTTTAAGAAAACATAGTTTTCATATGCAAAGGTAGAAAAAGTAGTAAATCCGCCACAAAATCCTGTTGCCAATAATAGGGTTTGGTTTTGATCTAAGGCTTCGTTTTTCGCTGCCAAACCTAAGATGATTCCTATAAGGAAGCTTCCTATAATATTGGCAGCAAAGGTACCCAGTGGGATGCCTGTTTCCGGATGGTTTAGGTATTTCCCCAGAATATAACGAAATACACTACCAAAACCTCCTCCAATAAAAACGAGTATTAATTGTCTCATAATAGAAAACACCATTGCGAAGAATAACAGATGATTCAGATCGCAATGGTGTTTTTTTCGGACCTTTACTTTAAGATATAGTAAATATCTGTTTGAATATCTTGCGGTTTTACCGTCATGGGGTCGTTCATATACAACTCCCATACAAGATTATTGTTTACTTCTAAATTATTGCCTTTTACATACTCAGCAATTTTTTCGTGAGCTTCACGATCTCCATTTCCATAGTTTCCAAATTTAGAAACCATAATTCCTTTTCCTTCCGGAATAGAAACCACTTTCATTCCATCGGCAGGTTTTAGCGTTTTATTGAGTAACAGTCCGATATAAAACTCTGCTTCTTTGGTTTTTTCATCCCATTTTATATAAACCGATCCCGGTATATAATCTCCTTGTTTCAATCCTTTTTGAGCAGCATATATACCAGCCTTAGGCATATATTCCATAAATAGCTTTGTCATTTCTTCATGGCTGGCATCTGTACTCGTTTTTTGAAAGTATCCTATAAATTTCTTTCCTTCAAGTTCTACAGGTTTTACTTCATCTACTCTAAAACTATTTGCCAGTGCTACTTCTTCTAATACCACTCCCTCCAAATTATTTAGTCCTTTTTCCTCCATAGTACCCAACATTCCGTCCCATCCTCCCGTGAAGGCAGCAAACATTTTAAATATGAAAGGTGCTTTGTCTTCTTTCATTTGCCATGTTACTTCCGTACCTTTTTCGGTTTCTTTAAACTTCCAAATAACATCACTAGGTTCAAATTCTTCGAACTGCATTTTTTGTTCGATTAATTCATTGGGAACCACATTGATTGTTTTCATATTTCCGGGACCATCTTTGCTCGTCCAACTATTGTAAGCTCCTACTCCCGAAGTAATATCTCCGTAAGTAACTACAATAGTGGAATCTTCATCATGCCAGGGGCCCCATCTTTCCCAGGTTTTCATTTCATTTACCGTATTGAAAACAGTTGCTAACGGAGCTTTGATAATTTTTGAACGCGATACATCATAATCGCTTGGCTGAAAAGCTACATAAGTAAATCCTCCAACAATTACTATTAAAATAAATAACAATAAGTACTTTAAAAATTTCATTTTTATATGTTTTAAGTGTTGATTGGCTGCTAAATTACTATTTTTTAGAGAAAAATAAAATGTTATTCTAATATAACATCTTCTGTGTCAGTCCAATTCCATTTTCCGATAACTGTTCCTTTTCTAAAAGTCATGATTCCGGGATTGGCTCGAATCATCGTTTTCAGTGTTGTTCCGTCACAGAATAAAAAGTCAAAAGGCAAGTTATATTGATTTTGTATTAAAATTAAATCATCACCAAAAGATGCTGAAACGCCATATACCGTGTATCCTTTTTCGATAGCTTTATCTGCTATTTTTTTAATACGCTCAAAGCCTTTTTTGTTAGATTTTGATATGTTATAAACTATAATAAGCATTAATTTTTCCCTCCCCATTAATTCTTCTGTTAAATCATTCTGCGTGTCTTCCAACATGAAATCATGTACAGGCGGAATTTTTCCATCGTCTTTATATTTCATTCCTTCAGGGATATTTTTTCCAACGGCATAGGCTCTGAAATCTATCAATGGTAGATGGTGTAATACATAGTATGTGGTATAAGAACAACTGATTAGAGAAATTAAAATGAGTGCTACTGTTATTTTCTTTGAGAGCATTTTCTTGATTTCTTCTATGTTGAACAGTAATAACACAATAAGCGCAATTAAAATTACATTTTTATAAAAGGTTTCCCATGGGGTTAATGTAATGGCATCTCCAAAACAGCCACAGTCTGTTACCTTATTGTAATATGCGGAATACCATGTAAGAAATAGAAAAATGACATTAAGTATTAATAAACTCCAAACGGTAAATTTAGGTTTGTACCCTAACAGTAATAGAATACCGAGTATCACTTCTGCTATGATTAAGATGATTGAAAAAGGTAATGCATAGGGTACTAAAAATTCTACATTTAAAACTCCCGGGCTAAAATATTCCTGAAATTTATATTGTGAGCCTATCGGGTCTACTAATTTTGCAAAGCCTGAAAAAATAAATATACTTCCAACAAAAATTCTTGATACATGAACTACTATTTTAATTATTATTCTCATTTTAAGTTTAGGATTTGCTTGATGGTTTTATCATTAGCGCATATGTATTATGGCAAATACCGCATAGTTGATAATATCTTGATAGTTCGCGTCAACTCCTTCGGAAACTAAGGTTTTTCCTTTATTATTCTCTATTTGTTTGACGCGTAATAGTTTTTGAATAATCAGATCTGTTAAAGAGCTGATTCTCATATCGCGCCAGGCTTCTCCGTAGTCATGATTTTTATCTTCCATCAGTTTTTTTGCACTTCCTATATGTTGATCATATAACCGTATGGCTTCCTGAATGGTTATATCCGGATGTATAGCTATTCCGAGTTTCAGCTGAATCAGAGCCATGATGGCATAATTGATAATTCCGATAAATTCGGATTTTTCTCCTTCTTCTATCTTACGAGTGTAGTTTTCCTGTAGTTGGCGAATTCTTTGTGCTTTAATAAAAATCTGATCAGTTAACGACGGTAATCGCAGGATCCTCCACGCACAACCGTAATCATTCATCTTTTTAATAAACAGGTTTCTACAGACTCCTATTACGGCATCATATTCTTTTGAGGTATTTTGTATCATTTTTTTACTATCTGCAAAGTATCTTTGTAAAAGTAGTAAATCCTATATGCTTTTCGTTTATTTTTACAGAAGAACTTTAGATAATCGAATGACCTCTACTATGAAAGAAGCGGATTAAAAGTGCTTTTATCAGGTATTTTATTTATAGCTATAAATAAAATCTATACTGATATCTAAAAGCAGATATAAAGTCTTCGCCAATTTTTAATAAGTAAATCAGTGAAATCTGGAACTTAAAACTTTTTGACTTTAAATTGTATTCATGACCATTAATTGTAACGGTAAACTCATCGATCTTTCTTCTCCTAAAGTAATGGGGATTCTAAATATTACTCCTGATTCATTTTATGACGGTGGCAGATATAAAAGTGAATCGGATATTTTACACCATACGGAAAAAATGCTCATGGAGGGAGCAACATTTATTGACGTGGGTGCTTATTCGTCAAGGCCCGATGCAGTTCATATCTCTGAAGATGAAGAATTGCAAAGAATTCTTCCTGTTATTAAATCATTAGTGAGCGCATTTCCGGAAATTCTAATCTCTATAGATACTTTTAGAAGTAGGGTTGCCAAAGAAACCGTTCAGTGTGGGGCAGCTCTTATTAATGATATTTCAGGGGGGAATTTAGATCTTCACATGTTTGAAACTATTGCAAAAATGCAGGTTCCCTATATTGTCATGCATATGCAGGGGACTCCACAGCATATGCAGAAGAATCCGGAATATGAAAATATAACTAAAGAATTGATTTCTTTTTTTGCTGAGCAAATTTTCAAGCTTCGCCAATTAAAACTGAATGACATCATTATTGATGTTGGTTTTGGTTTTGGGAAAACCGTAGCTCATAATTACGAGCTACTAAAAAACCTTTATTTATTTAAGAGTTTAGAAGTTCCTGTTTTAGCAGGCCTTTCCAGAAAATCAATGCTTTACAAAACCATAAACGGTTCTGCTCAAGATGCCTTAAATGTTACAACTTCTGCAAACACGATTGCGCTACTAAATGGTGCTAAGATACTTCGCGTACATGATGTTAAGGAAGCCATGGAAACTATTTCAATTGTCACTCAGGTACAATAATATTGCTAATCGAATCGGAAATATGAAAGAAATGCTTCTTACTTTTAATGGATTCTCAAATAAAGAGACTTTTGAAAAATAGTGATATATTCCGTATTGAAATTGATTTGGCTTCAAATTTCTTCCTTCTTAAAAATTCTAAATCCTCAAAACCAACAGGTTATTCCGGTTCAAAATTTTCTTCGGGTGTCGAACTTTTTTGCCAAATCAATTCTGCAAAGGTCTCATAAAGTATTGATATGGTTTTCAGATAATAATTAGTACATTTACTTTAAAGGGATCCGTATTTATGTTTACTTTTATTGATATTTCTTTTCTGGATATACTGGATATTTTACTGGTTGCTACTTTACTCTATTATATATACAAACTTTTAAAAGGTACGGTTGCTATTAATATTTTTTTGGGAATTGCTTTTATTTTTCTGATTTGGAAGATTACCGAAGCATTAAAAATGGAAGTCTTGAGTAGTATTTTAGGCTATTTGCTCAGTGGAGGAGTGATTGCTCTGATTATTGTTTTTCAACAAGAAATAAGAAAGTTTTTATTGATGATAGGAACTACTAATTTTACTTCTAAAAGAAATTTTTTAAATCAGTTAAAGTTTTTAAGATCTGAGATTGGTTCCGAGACCAATGTTACAATTTTAGTAGCTGCCTGTAAAAAATTGTCTAAAACAAAGACGGGTGCTCTCATCGTAATAGAAAATACGAGTAGTTTGGATTTTTTAGTCAGCACCGGTGATACGATGAATGCTCTCTTAAATGAGGCTTTGATTGAAAGTATTTTTTATAAGAATAGTCCTTTGCATGACGGTGCAACTATTATAAGAGATAACTATATTATAGCTACCAGAGTTGTTTTACCGGTATCTGAAAATGCTTCAATTTCTTCAAGATTTGGTTTGCGGCACAAAGCAGCTATCGGAATATCTGAAAAAACCGATGCTGTTTGTTTACTGGTTTCCGAAGAGACAGGTGAAATTTCTTATATCAAGGATGGTAGCTTCGAACCGTATAAAGATGATGATGAATTGATAGAGAAACTTAGAAAAGATATTGCTTAAGAATAAGAACTCATTTAAACTTTTTGGATTTAAGCGAACATTGGAAGTTTTTAGATATGTTGAAAGCTTTTTTGAGTTGCATAGCAGCGCTACGGAAGGAAAAAAAGATAAAAACAGAGCTAAAAACAGCAATTTTTTAGCAAATTGAAAAAATTTAAATGAGTTCTAAATTATAAAATTTATATAAATTACAAATTTTAAATTCACAATTACGAATTTTTATCTCTTCAATATCAACTGATTAAATTTAATTTTTGTGAAATTAATTTTTAGACTCAATATAAAAAAATCACAGTTGTTTGGTAAAAGAATAAAGATCGCTACGCTTTTAAATGCAAGAATATAGATTTATTGAACAATATTACGATGCCGGTGCTACATTAAATTGTTTGTCGTACAGGTTTTTGTAATAGCCTTCTTTTTTTCTGAGTAATTGGTTGTGAGTCCCTTCTTCCACAATCAATCCTTTGTTCATAACAATGATCTTATCTGCTTTTTTAATAGTTGCCAATCTGTGTGCAATTACAATAGAGGTTCTATCTTTGGTAATCGTATCCGTTGCATACTGTATCATCTGTTCTGCGTGGGAATCTACAGAAGAAGTAGCTTCATCTAAAATGAGAATACCGGGTTTATTTACATAGGCTCTTAAAAAAGCTATTAATTGTCTTTGGCCTGAAGATAGCATAATACCTCTTTCTTTTACATTGTAATTGTAATTTCCGGGCAGCGTCATAATAAAATCGTGGATTCCTATTTTTTTAGCTGCTACTTTTACTTCACCTAATGATATGGCTTCATTTTTTAGTGTAATGTTATTTATAATGGTATCTGAGAAAAGAAATACATCTTGTAATACTACTGCTATCTGTTTTCTTAATGATAGAATCTCATACTCATTAACAGGAATCGTATCTATAAAGATAGTTCCCGAGTCAATTTCATAAAGTTGGTTGATTAAATTAATAATGGTAGATTTCCCGGCTCCGGTAGCCCCTACAATGGCTACTGTTTGTCCTTTTTTTACTTCAAACGAAATACCCTTTAGTATTTCTTCTCCTTGAATATAACTAAATCTTACGTTTTTAAAAGCAATATTTCCTTCCATATTTTTTACTTTCAATGTTCCGCTCTTATCAATAGAACTATGTGTGTCCATTACTTTAAAAACACGTTCTCCCGAAACAATGCCCATTTGTAATTGGTTAAACTTATCTGCTATCTGACGTAAAGGCCTGAACAGCATTTGAGACATCTTTATAAACGCTATAATAATTCCAACATCGGCTATCCCTCCGGCTACAACTTGTAAGCCTCCATACCATACTATCAGTCCTATACCAATTGATGATAAAATTTCGGCTATTGGAAAAAAAATGGAATAATACCATACGGTTTTAATATGTGCTTTTTTGTGTTTGTTATTAATCTCCATGAAGTTTTTGTATTCCATTTTTTCTCTGTTGAAAAGTTGAACAATCTTCATTCCCGTTACTCTTTCCTGTACAAATCCATTTAAGTTAGCTACTTGATTTCTTACTTCCTGAAATGTGGCTTTAATAGCTATTTGGAATATTTTGGTGGCATAAATGAGTAAAGGTAATACTGCTATCCCTATAAGTGCCAACTCCCAATTCATTACAAACATTACCACAATTACTACAAGCATTTTTAAAATATCGCTCACAATGGTGAAAACTCCCTGGGTAAAAAAATTAGCAATGGTTTCAATATCCGAAACGACTCTGGTTACTAACCTACCAACCGAAGTATTATCAAAATAGCTCATCTTAAATTCTAAAATATGTCTAAATATTTTAGCTCTGATATCTCTGATTATATGTTGTCCCACCCAATTAGCGTAATAAATAAAGAGAAATTGTAAGAGCATTTCTATAATGGTCAACCCTAATAGAAGTACTATATAGTAATTAAGGTTTGTGAGGTTTTTAGTATTAATAAAATCATTGATGGCAACGTTGAGTACATAGGGATTTGCTGCAGCCACCAGAGCTAATGTAATGGTTGAAAGTGCTGCTATTGAAAAGTATAATTTGTACCGTTTTGCAAAACTCATTAAGCGAGTAAATACTTTTACGTCAAATGCCTTTCCTGAAATTTTTTCTGCCATCTATGTCGTTTGATTTTTTTTGATTCTTATTTTTTTAATACTCTAATAGTTGACTCCTGTCAAAAACAACCCTTTTGCAGGTGCTGATATTCCTGCATTACTTCTATTTTTACTTTCAATGATTTTTTCAAAGGTAGTGATATCGATTTTTCCCGTACCTACATCTAACAGCGTTCCTACAATTGCTCGTACCATATTTCTGAGAAATCTATTTGCTGTAATATAAAATGTCAATTTATTTCCTTCCTGCTTCCAGATAGCTTTTGTGATATCACAAAAAAAAGTGTGTACCTCTGTTTGCACCTTGGAAAAGGCTTTAAAATCTTTGTGACCTATTAGTTTTTTACAAGCTTCATTCATGATACCTATATCTATTTTCTGATGGTGAATCTGCATGGTTGTATCTAATAAAAATACATTCCTGCCCAACCAGATTCTATATTCGTAGCTACGGTCTACAGCATCGAAACGCGCATGTTTTTTATTATTTACTTTATAGACATCACAGATGGTAATATCATCGGGCAATACGGAATTAAATTTATACACATTTCCTTTACCTATTGCTTTACCTGAATTGAAATGAGCGATCATTTGCACTGCATGCACACCGGTATCTGTTCTTCCTGCCCCTACTACATTAATTTCTTCCTGTAAAACAGTGCTTAATGCCTTGTTAACCTCCTTCTGGATAGAGTTTACACCGGGTTGAATTTGCCAGCCATGATAGTGTTTTCCGTTATATGATAATTCGATAAAATATCTCAAAAAATACCTGCTTATACGTAGTAAAATTAAGGATTTTATTTTGTTATTTTACACCAGCTATTATTTGAAATTATCATAAAAGAAAATGATGATTTTTTTCTTTATTGGAGTTAGAAAAATAAAACATAACCTTAGTTACAGGGCTCCTTTTTATAGCGAACAAGAAAGGAAAAAGAGCATTTTATTACGGTAATTTAAAGTGATAAATGGTATTACTTTGGAATCATGAAGAATATCTTACTGCTTTCGGATACTCACAGTTATATAGATGCACAACTTATAAAGTTTGTAAAACAAGCTGACGAAGTCTGGCATGCGGGTGATATAGGAGATATGATTGTTACGGATACTATTAAAAAATTAAAACCTTTACGAGCTGTATATGGTAATATTGATACTAATGAAGCAAGGACAATATTTCCTTTAGATGCTAAATTTACCGTAGAAGGTGTTTCTGTTTGGATGACACATATTGGAGGGCATCCGTATAAATACCACCACAGGATACGGGAAGCGCTGACTAAAAGTCCTCCGAAACTTTTCATTTGCGGGCATTCCCATATTTTAAAGGTACAGTTTGATAAAAGATTGAAGTTTTTATATTTAAACCCGGGAGCTGCCGGAAAACATGGATTTCATCAGGTAAGGACCATGTTACGATTTCAGTTAGAAAAAGGGGAAATTAAAAATTTGGAAATTATAGAGTTGGCTAAGCGTGTGTAACCGCTTCACGTTGCTGTACAGGGAGCTCTACCTTAATTTTAGTCCCTTTGCCTATACCTGTTTCTATAGCAAATTTTCCTTTCATCATTTGTACTCTGGCTTCTATCTGGTTAATTCCCAGACCATCTTTTTCCTGGATAATTTCTTTATCAAAACCTTCTCCGTTATCTTCAATAGTAAGCATTAGCTTTTGTCCTTCTTCAAATAATGTCAGCTCTGCTTCCGTGGCCTTGCTGTGTTTTAAAATATTATTGATAAATTCCTGAATGATATTATAAATTCTAATTTCAAACTTTTGATTGTATCTTCTTATATTATATATGTTTGTTTCTATTTTAATTTGAGAATTGGAAAATTTATTTGCCATATCCTTTAAAGAATATTGCAAACCAAATTTTAATAATACGGAAGATACTAAGGTATGTGATAAATCTCTGATTTTTTCGGAGGCTTCTACAATAATTTTTTGGGATTTTTCTATTTCTGCCGGTGTGGAGCCATTAAATTGAGTTCTACTTGCTTGCAAGTGTAGGTTTGCAGAAGATAGCAGGCTACTCACACTATCGTGTAAAGTTTCTGCAATTTCTTTGCGTTCGGATTCTTTACCATCTATGGTAGCATTCAGAATACGATTCTGTACTTCTGATTTCAATTTTTCTATTTTTTGTTGTTGTTGCAGTTCGTTTCTGGAAAGCTTTAAACTTAGGTTACTTTGTCTGAATCTATAATATGCAACTCCCCCTATCAGGAGTACAATAATGACACCACTTATGACACTGATAAACCACGTTTTTTCTTTTTGTTTTAAGAGTTTAATCTCCTCCTGTTGAATCCCTATAGCTTTTCCTATATCAAAATTCTTTTCAGCATTTGCTTTTTCAACTACCCTCCTTAATTCATCATCTCTTAATTTATCAAAAATAGTATATGATTTTTCTTGAAATTCATATGCCTTATAATCACGAAGCTTATACATTGCATATGCTAAATTAAAATATAAATCTGCTTTGTACCTATCTGCTTTTTCTCCTTCAACTTTCTCCAGAAGTTTTAAAGCTTTTAAGGTAGTCTGTTTAGATTTTTCATAATCTGATTCATATAAATATATACCGGCTAAATTCCCGTAAGCTCCGGCTAAACCATAAAAATTATTCGAAAAATCAGACTCTATTTCAATTGATTTATTCGCATAAAATCGAGCTTTATCAAATACATTATCATGCATGTAAATACTAGACAAGTTACTATAAGCTTTTGACTTCAGCTTTGAGATATCTTTCCCAAAAGAAGTTGAATTAATGACCTCCGAATAGAAATATAAAACGCTGTCCTGATACCTTTTTATACTATCATTCTTTTCTAAGAGTCTATGATAAGCTATTCCAAGTTTAAATTTGTTTTCAACGACAAGAAAATCGTTATCGTTTTTTTCCTTTAAAAAATCGCTATCAACACTTGTTAATTCAAAAGAGCGCAAACTCTTTTTGAAATACTTTATTGCTTTATCATATGCTTTTGTCTGATACCATATTTTTGCTATCAAATAATTGGTCAATGAGTTTAATTCCTGATTTCCTGCTCTCTCTGTTTCATATAACAATTCAGTAGCAATTTCGATAGATTCAGGAAATTTTTTACTTATGAATAAACTATCTGCCTTTCTAAACTTTTTAACTAATAATGTAGTATCCTTGTTTTGATAGTAGTTATTAATAAGTAGAGGGACTGTATTATTTATATCTACTCTTTTGTTTGAGCATTCTGCTTTTTCAATACAGTTAACTGTGACTACTAGTAGTGCTAAAAATATTTTTATTAATCCTCTCAATATTTTACTCTCTTATTATAGATCTTGGTTTCCTCACTGTCGCCCTTCCTCTGCCGGTTTCACTATTGGCGTAATGGTTTACAAAATCAATTTTTAAATCAACTCCTTCTTCTTTTACAAATGTTTTAATAAAATCGGATTGGGAACCGGCTCCTTCTCTTAGGTGTACTTCATAAGTACCTATAGTATCATTATAAACAAAGTCAGCAGTTATATTTTCTTTTACTTTAAAATTCATCGTAACTGTGTCATCTCCATTATTAGTAATACTATATTCGCTTAAAAAATCTTTATTAGCATCCCTATTAAACCGGATATCATCATCAATAACAGTAATGAATGACTTTTTGTTTGTCTCAGTATCTGTAAAACCAACGTTTAAAGAATTATTATTTAAAGACAGCTCCTCTCTAAAATTTGTTTTAGATTGATTATCAGACGAATATACGTAAAAATTATTATTATTTGATTTAGCATCCTTAGAAAGCGAAGCTACTGCATTTTCATTTAGGGTATAGTCTAAAGAGTATGCTCCCGTTGCGTCTCTTTTAACAGAGTAGTTTTCCAATAAATTATTGGTAGTTGCTTCCGGACTAAAAATTTCTTCGGAAGAACAAGATATTAACCCCAAATTAACAGTTAACATTACTAAAAATAAACTGGCTTTTTTCATGATTGAAAGATTTAAAAATTTGATTTCTGATTTTACTATATATTAAAAAAGTAGGCTTGCAACGCGTGTGCTATTAAATAGTAATTAGGAAAAAACGAACTCTTATTAGGGGTGGTTCTCAACTAGAAAACATAAGAGTATCTTAATTTTAGGGGATACTTACTATATAATATTGTTTTTCACTGCATACATTGCCAAGCCTACTGCATTTTTAACTTTGGTTTTTTTAAATAAATTTTTTCTATAGGTTTCTACCGTGTTTGTACTAATATGTAATATGTCTGATATTTCTGCCGTACTATTTTGTTTCGCTATTAGTTTTAAAACTTCTAACTCCCTTTCTGTCAAATTATAAGCTATTGTGCTTTCCGGTCTATCTCCTTCTTTCACTTTCTGCCCCGTGTACGACTTAAACAAATTGTTTTTTATGTCATCACTAAAATACTGCCCTCCTTTTGCTACTACTTTTATTGCTTTTATAATATGCTCTCCGGCACTATTTTTAGATAGAAAGCCCTTCACCCCAAGGTGAAGTAATTGTTTTACCAAATCCACATCATCATAACTAGACAGTATAATTACTTTTTGCTCAATTTCATTAGTCTGAAAAAACTTTAAGACATCAATGCCATCAAATACCGGCATATTTATATCTAAAATCAAGATATCAGCTTTTTTCTCTTTTGACCAATCTATGACTTCTCTTCCTGTTAGAGAGTATCCTTCTACCTCTATATTATCATCAGTATTTATTACAGCTATAATTCCTTCAATCAGTATCTTATGATCATCAGCTACGTGAACGTATATCTTTTCTTTCATTTTTATGCTACAAATTTATATGTTATACTAAGATTACACAATACCCTTTATTGGTGAAATTTTTATCTAACGGTTTTCAGTGACATCTATTTTAAAGGGTAAGTACTTTATAAAAACAAAAACCAGAGTTTTAAACGCTGGTAATACGCTAAATATATACTAAGAGGTTAGATTTATCGCAATCTATCTGCAGATTTTACAAGATCTTCATCTTTCTTTATTGCTCTATTCGCTGCTACGGCTAATAGAATAACAAGTATAGGTAAGAACATCCCAATACCTTTCTCAGAAACCACAGCTTCTCCGGATAAAGTTAGAGAGAAAGAAACTAGCAATCCTAATAGAAAAAGATGGATCAGCATGATAATACGTCCAAGAACAAACTGAAGTTTTCTGTTCTTAAAAGTAAAGATAGCGATCAAAGAAATGACAGACGATATTAAAAATAATGTTGGAATTGATTTTAAGAAAATTCCGGATTTGAAAAATAAATTTGGAATAAATTCTTCTGTGCCATCATTTAATGTCCACAAACTACATACAAAAACCAGTCCTCCGGATATAAGAGCTATTAAAAATAGGTATATGGTTTGTACCCTTTGAATCATTTTGACAATAATCTAAAAACAAAAATAGCTATTTCTTTTTTATATGATAGTTTTTTTAATTTAAAATAATTGTATATATTTGCTACAAGTTAAGATACCCTCTCTTAGAAAATTGTATATAAGCTTTATACAATACCAGAATAACCAATAAAAATTAATTCAAACTCTTACTTTAATTAAGAACCTATTTAATCTAAGAACCCATTTAACCATTATATATAATGCTCGAGATTTCGGAATTAAAAGCAAAAACTCTTGTTGAATTACATGAAATTGCTAAAGCTATTGGTTTAAAGAAAACCAGTCAACTAAAAAAGTTAGATTTAGTATATCAGATAGTAGATACCCAAGCCGTGAGCTTGCCTAGAAGTGAAAAACCCAAAAGAAAACGAATCACCAAACCTGTTCCTGCCAAAGAAGTAAAATCTCAGGAGGCTATACAGAAAGATCCTGTTAAAAAAGAGGACAGGCAAAAAACACAAACAAAACCTGTTGACAGGGATAAAACAGTAGCTGAGGAATCCTCAGTTAATACAAATGAACCTAAAGAAACTTTTGAGAACAAAGCTAATCATCAAAAGCAAAAACAGCAACAGCAAAATAACAGGAATAAAAATCAGAATAACCAAAACCGAGATAAGAGTACTCAAAAAAATGGGAACAAATATAGAGATCCTGACTTTGAGTTTGATGGAATTATTGAGAGCGAGGGCGTTCTGGAAATGATGCCGGACGGTTATGGTTTTCTGAGATCTTCGGATTATAATTATTTATCGTCCCCGGATGATATTTATGTTTCTCAATCTCAAATAAAATTATTTGGTCTGAAAACCGGAGATACGGTTAAAGGGAATGTCAGGCCTCCTAAAGAAGGTGAAAAATATTTCCCCTTAATCAGAGTTTCCAGAATAAACGGATTGAGGCCTAATGTTGTAAGAGATCGCATTTCTTTTGAGCATTTAACTCCTTTGTTCCCTCAAGAGAAATTTAATGTAGCGGAAAAAGGCAGTTCATTATCTACCAGGATTATCGATTTATTTTCTCCTATAGGTAAAGGGCAACGTGGCATGATTGTAGCACAGCCGAAAACCGGTAAAACAATGCTCTTAAAAGATGTTGCCAATGCAATTGCTGCTAATCATCCGGAAGTTTATCAAATTGTACTCTTAATTGACGAAAGGCCGGAAGAAGTTACAGATATGCAGAGGAACGTTAAAGGAGAAGTAATCGCATCAACTTTTGATGAACCTGCTGAAAAACATGTAAGAGTCGCCAATATTGTTCTTGAAAAGGCTAAACGCCTGGTAGAATGCGGACATGATGTGGTAATTCTTCTGGATTCCATTACTCGTTTGGCAAGAGCATACAATACGGTAGCTCCTGCTTCCGGAAAAATATTATCCGGGGGTATTGATGCAAATGCTTTACATAAACCAAAAAGGTTCTTCGGAGCTGCCAGAAATATAGAAAACGGAGGTTCTTTAACTATTATAGCTACTGCACTGACAGAAACCGGTTCTAAGATGGATGAGGTTATTTTTGAAGAATTTAAAGGTACCGGTAATATGGAACTTCAGTTAGACAGAAATATTTCTAACAGAAGAATTTATCCTGCTATTGATTTGATTAAGTCCAGTACACGTAGAGATGATCTGCTATTGGATGATAAAACTGTACAACGCATGTGGGTATTGCGTAAATATTTAGCAGATATGAATCCTATAGAAGCAATGGAGTTTATTAATGAAAAAATTAAATTCTCCAGAAATAATGACGAGTTTTTAATTTCTATGAACGGGTAATATAGTTAAACGAGTTTCAAGTTTGAGACTTTTACTTTACAATACATTAGATTTCCGGGCATTCGCAAATAAATTTACTTCTAATAAATTTCCTAATGTCAAGCCAATAATAAAAGTAAGACCTTCCTTTTGCTTTACTTTAAATACTTGTTGAAATCTAGTGAATATGCCATACAACAAGATGCAAAAAATATATGACAAGAGACCTTTGCAAAATAGTGATATATTCCGTATTGAAATTGATTTTGCAAAGGTCTCGACAAATTATAATGAGTTAGCTATATATCACTAAACGCTAAAAAAAGTTCAGGCTGCATCGCCGCCTGATGATCTCGGTACTGGATTCTAAAAGAATTGAATTCATTTAAACTGCATGAGGTTAAGCGGAATTTAGAAGTTTTAAGCCGCCCTGGTAAAGGTCTTTTTGAGTTGCATGACAGTTACCCTGAAGAAAATAGAAAAAACAAAAGCAGGGAGGAAATGTCCACGACTAAAGCTTTCCAGGTATTCAGATAATTTACTTAATTTACTCCATAAAAAGCAGCCCTATTATCTTCTATATCTGATGCATTTTTAATGGCTTCGTATATATTAGACGTCTGGTTTTTTCTTGAATCAGCGATCTTATTCCTGTTTGTATCATAGTTTGGTAAAGTAGTGGGGGGTTCTTTCTTTTTAAGAACAAAAGCAAAAATGCCTTTGTCTCCTACTATTTTAGTATACAATTTATTTGGTTCCGAATGGTACATAGCTCCCAATACATTAGGCTCTGTTCCTATTCCTGTAATAGAAGGTGTATTTAAACTTGCATTTGCAATTGTTTTTACCGTAGTATGGTTTGATTCGGCTATTTCCGATAAAGATGCCCCATTCATTTTGGCTTTCAAAAGTGTTGCTTTTGCTTCTTTTAATAAAATGGGTTTTACTCTATTGGTAACTGATGCAGCAGAAGGTAGCCCTTCTTCATTGGCAGCGGTTAACACGGCAACTACATGCCCTTTGTTTACTTCAAACCTCTTATAGCTTCCGATTTTGGTTTCTTTATCAAATGCCCATTTTACGATCTGCCTCTCCTTACCCAACCTCGCGATATCTTCATCTAAAACTTTTAATCCAACAGAGGGTATTACCTCATACCCTTTGGTCTTGGCAGCATCATTAATCTTAGTATCTTTTGCCAATTCAAGAGCAAATTCTTCCGAATTCTGGAAAACTTTATTTTCGGTTTCCTCAGAGGCTTCTATTTTTCTTACATAGGTAGCTAATTTCACTACTTTTTGGGGTTTGTTTTGATCTTCAATCTTAATCACATGATATCCAAAAGCGGTTTTTACCACCCCGATATTTCCTTTTTTCCCTGAAAAAGCATAATCTCTAAACTCAGGTACCATTCTTTTATAGTCGAATTTACCTAAGCTTCCTCCTGTATCCGAATTGGATTTATCCGTAGAAAATTCCTTTGCCAATGCCTCAAATTTAGACTTGTCTTTCCGTACCACTTTTAAAATGCTATCTGCTGTTATTTTGGCCTGCGTTTCCGTTTTAGTTACCTCTGCAGATGCTCTGGCTGCACCTATATGGGAGATCAATATATGACTTGCCTTTACCGAATCCGGAATCTTTGTAATTGCTATTATCTTGGTTATTTTATAGTGCTCATTTTCTTTATAAGGTCCAAAAGTATCTCCCGTATTTCCTTCAAAGATCTCATCGGAAATGGTAACTGATATATCTTTTTTAAATTTATAAGTGGTATCTAATGGAATATCGGATTTGTTATCTTCAAAAAATATTGCAATATCATCGGTATTTCTAAGCCCTGATAATGTCTCCGTCTGATTTGTTACATTGTTGGGCTCTTTCCGATCTTCCAATAATGCCGCTACTTCATTTTTTATTGCTACTTCATCTTCCTGGCTTGGAGTAATGGCAAATTTTACATAAGAAATGCTTCTTGAAGGTGCTACTTCAAACTCTGCTCTATGTGCTTTGATATAGCTTTCAATATCTGATTTGGAAACAGTAACCGTACTATCCGGAATTGAGGTAAATGGCAGATACACATAGTCTCCATTGAGTTTTGTATAGTTCATCATGTACTGAATTTCGGCTTCTTTTAGAGAAGCTCCCAAACCGCCACTTATTAATTTATTATAGGTAGCTATTTCCAATCTTGTAACCACACCATTAACGTATTCTTGCCAACGTACAGCACTCTCCCCTCCGGCTTCTTTTATACTTGTAACATACTGTTTTAGTTTTTCTTCGTCAAATAAGCCCGCTTCATTTAAAAACTGGGGGACTCCACTGTTCTCTTTTACAATTTCCTGCCAGATATCTTCTTCTCCTAAAGTAACACCGGCTTTGTTTAATTGTTCTTTATATATTTTTTTTCTAAGCAAGTTATCCCATATCGTTTGAGCGGCCTGCATTTCCGATACCCTGTTTCCTGTCTGAACCCTGTATGTCTCTAATGCCTCTGCATACTCTTTTCCGGAGATAATTTCCCCGTTAACGATTCCTACTTCATCTACTTTTGACGAGTCAAAGAAATCCGTTAGTGTGGAAGGGTCTACTACAAAAGCAAAAAGTGCCAAACCGATAATAATGATCAAAGCCGCTGAACGTTCTCTGATTTTTGATAAAATTGCCATACTTCATTTATTTTAATTTCAATTCACGAATATACAATTTGGGTTTTAATAATACAACCGGACACCGAAGAATTAAAGTATATGTAAAGCGTTCCACCAGCTTTTAATTCATAGTTTCCATAACCTCAAAATGAACTTCTTCAATCTTTGATGAGCTCACTTTTAAAATTTTAATTTTGAAATTAAAAATTTCAATCTTTTCATTTATGCTTGGAATCTTTTCCGCATGATTAATAATAAATCCTCCCAAAGTTTCATATCCTTCTTCTTTTGGAATATTCAAATGATATTGTTCATTTAGATAGTCTATTTCTAATCTGGCAGAAAAATTAAATTCGGTATCATTGATTTTAGTATCCAGTAATGCTTGTACATCGTGTTCGTCTTCAATCTCGCCAAATAACTCTTCTACAATGTCTTCTACAGTAATAATTCCCGATGTGCCGCCATATTCGTCAACGACTATTGCCATACTTTTACGCTTCTTTATCAACACATTTAAAACATCGTTAATAAAAATAGATTCGGGAACTATCTCTACGGGAAGTAAGATGGATTTTATGGTTTTTGGTTTTTTAAATAATTCGAATGCATTTGTATATCCTAAAATATCATCCAGAGAGTTTTTATATACCAGAATTTTAGACAATCCTGTTTCAATAAACAGTTTCCTTAAATTGAAAACGGAATCATGCATTTCTATGGCGATAATTTCTGTCCTGGGAACCATAACTTCTCTTGCCTTAACATTGTGAAATTCCAACGCATTTTGGAAAATTTGAATTTCCGAATCTACTTTTTCGTTATCATTTCCCGTTTCCAGTTGTTCCGTTATATAATTTCCTAATTCCTGTTTGCTAAATTCTCTTCGCTCTTCATCTACATGAGTTTTAAAAAATACACGTAAAAAGAAATCTGAAATTGCCGTAATACCTGATGAAAAGATGTTTAAAATAATGTAGAAAAAGTAAGTAGGAATGGCAAATATTTTAATGACATTATTTGCGTAAATTCTAAAAATAGCCTTTGGCAAGAACTCGGCAGTAATTAAAATAATAAATGTGGAAATAATTGTTTGCTAAAATAATGAAGCTTCTGTTAATAAATAATTTAGTGCAGAAAATTTGGAGGGCAGAAACATTTGGAACCAGTTGATTAATAGTTCTCCCATAAAATAGGTATAAACAACTAAAGAAATATTATTGCCTACCAGCATAGTGGTTATAAACTTAGAAGGTTTTCGGGTGAGTTTATTTAAAATAAAAGGAAACAGACCCGATTGTTTTTTTTCTAACTCAATATGCAATTTATTAGCAGAAACAAATGCAATCTCCATTCCCGAGAAAAATGCTGACAGGATAATGGAAATGGTAATAACTGCTATTTCAAAATTCATCTATTTTTGAGCGTTTCTCTTCTCTATTTTTTTTCTAAAGTGCCTTTTAAAGAAGAAAATTAGGAGTATAAAAATAGCAAAACCAAACATCATATATGCTTTTGACCTGTTTTTATTAAAAGTGAGTACGGCCTCAATCAAAAAAATAGCTGCAACAACTAAATAGCCATATTGTAATAATTTCCAAAGTGTGTTCATAATTCGTTTTCTTTAAGATCAAAAGCCCCGGTTATATTTTTTGAAATCCATTTGCTGAGGTTTTCTTTAGATTCAAATCCATATCCTCTTGTTGTATCTTTATTCTTAACAAGGATAAATTTTTTTTCAGAAAAAAAATACTGCGTATTCTGATCCCAGAAAAGCTGATCTGTTTCCAATTTAGAGTCTTCAGTATGGTTTATAATGACCACGTTGTCTTTTATTTCCGAAATGGCTGTTTTTGTATAGGAAAGAGCATAGTCTCCTATAATCGTTACGGAATCCTTTCCGTTATTTTCAAAGTTAATGATTTTAATTCCTTCCGGAAATTCATGATACGGATGTTCGTCTCTATTTCTAAAATCATTTAACAGCGGTGTATACAATTTTGATGTAATCACCCCCGAGTCTTTATATACATGATAGACTTTTTTTGCGACACTTATCGGGAGGTTTTTTTCAGCTAAAAAATTCCGTACTTGCTTTGTACTGTTCTTACAAGAAAAAAACAGTCCTATTGCAAGAGCAACCGCACTGTTTTTTACAATTATATAAGTGTTTATTTTCATTACCTTCCTTCCGGAACTTTTACGGTTTCTCCGATCCAGCATTTAATGGTATAGTTACTTCCCGCTTCAACACCTTGTGTAAAAATTTCCTTTTTAGTTGGAATATTTCCTTTATAATTTTTAATATACTGTTTAGCTAATGACGAAATACTTGGATCTAAAACTATAGCTCTTCTGGCTTTGTTTAATGCGGCAACATACACCATTCTTTTTTGAAAAATATTGGTTCCGCACTCATTGGCTGACTTTGCATATAAAGTGGCAATAAACAAATATGCTTTTCCAAAATTGGGATTGAAACCCAAGGCTTCATTGGCCAGTCTTCTAGCTCTGGATTTTTGCCCTTTCTTTCTTGCGGATTGTGCAAATTTTAATTTATAATTTGCTTTTTTTAGCGGGTCTGTTTCCAGTTGAAAGGCTTTTACTCTCATATCGGCAGCTCCTTTGGTATCGCCATTTTTTTCTAAAACCCCGGCAACAAAAGAGTATGCATCGGCAGAAGGAGAGGTCTCCGCATAGGCTTTTGCTAATTTTTCAAATAACGGGTCGTCCGTACATCCTTTATTAAACATTCTGGATACTGCTCTTCTCAGCCATTTTGCATCCGATTTATAGGCTTCAAAATCTCTGTTGTATAAGGGTATCAGCCTATCACAAGTAGATAAAGTAATTATAATATTGTCTAACCCTGCTTCTACCTGGCCTAAAGCTTCTGCATTTTTAGTATAAGCTTTTAATCTTTTAACCTCTTTTTTATCCAGTTGTTCGCCTGTATCAAGCCTGTCTTGCAATGGTTTTCTTTTTTTGGCGTAATAAGTCAGTTTTCCTGCTACGGACTCCAACACATCATCATAAGTATCAAACACTCTTTGAGGGTTTGTATCTTTATTTTTATCCGTAACACCCTTAAAATACCGGTATATATTTCTTACTCCTAATCGGGTAGGGTCTATGTCATATGCTTTTTCCAGTAATGTAAAAATTTCTTCTTCGGAACCCAATTTATTTTTGATTAAAAAAGTTGCATAATCACTGTGTACTTTTGCAGGGTCTTTATCCGGATAGTACTGCAACCGCTGCTCATATACTCGTTTTACCAGTTTAAAAGCTGCCTGTTTGTCTGATGCTTTTTTATACCTGCCTTTAACAAGTATATCTCCTAACTTATAAATATTAATAGAAAGCTTAGGGCAACTGTCCATCATAAATATCCAATTGGGAAATGCATCGTCGTATTTTTTTGACTGATAGTCTCCTTTAAAAAGATTGTACGTAATAGTACATTTTTGATCAGCCTGCGCATGGCTATCTACTTTTATTAATAATAAAAATAAGCTAACTAAAAAATATGCCATTTTTTTCATCTTCTATTATTTTATATATAATTAATCTATTCTTCTTTTAATAAACCATAAATCGTTTAAAGAGAGGCCCAGTCTAATATTGAAGTAGCTCTCCTGTAGTAAATTATTGTTTGTTGTTCCTCTTTTTCCGTATTCAAATCCAAGGTTTACGTTTGATAAACTCCTTCCCAGTGGAAAGCTTAAACCAAATGACATGCCAAAGTCTTTAATACTGGTAAATGTATTCGATGTGCCCGGAGAACCGTTTACTAACAAACCCGTATCTTCATATCGTATTCCCGCGCTATATCTTATCTTTCTCCAGTATCCGTTTAAAGCGTTTATATTCGGTATATAAAACCCTCCTAAAGAAATTCTGTTAGACTTACCGAATCTGTATGTTTGATTGACTACATTAAAATATCCTTCTGAAGTGATCTCTCCCTGTGTTTCATATTCGGCACCTATATACCACTTGTTTTCTTTTCCCAGACCTACTCCTAAAATGGTTTCCAAAGGATTGGACAGTTTCCCGTTGATAGTGTTGTTATATACCGTATCTCTTGGAATCTCCACTCCATTAAGGCCCAGAGAAAGGGAGTACAGATATTCGTTTCCACTGGCGTTAAATGTATTACTCAATTTAAAGGTAGCGCCAACATCTACGATTAGTTTATTTTTTAGTTCTTTTTTATATTGAACTCCCAGTTTTAAAATACCTCCTCTGACTTCTGCAAGTTCATTATTTTTAGTTGCTAACTGAACATTGGCTCTTTGATTGAGTACCGAGTTTTCTATATTTCCAAAAACAAAACTTCCCTCGATTCCAACGGAAAAATTTTTAACCGCAAAAATACCAAAGCTCCCATGGATTCTGCTTAATCCCCCATTCCCGGAAAACTCAGTCACCTCCGTCAAAACATTACTTGCATCTACTACTCTGTTAACTAACGAATAACCTACCGAAGATACCGGTTGCACACCAAGATGCAATCCTGCTTTTCTACCAATTGGAAATCCGATGGAAAAGTAACTTAAACTTGTAGATGTAGTAGACTGCGATTCCGAATTGTCTTTTATGGTCAAATCATTATTTAGTAATCCAAATGTATATGTGGAATATCTTAAATATGCAACAGCGGAAGGGTTGGTTAAGTTTAAATGGTATATGCTGTTATATGCTGCTCCCAGGCCTCCCATGCTAATCTGCTCTACAGTCCTGGGGCTAAACTCTTCTCCCACTCCAAAGAACGAATACAGAGAAGAAACCGTTCTTTGCGCATGTATGGACATCGATATCAGTATTGTAAAAATAACCAGTCCTCTTTTGATCATGTATTCGTATTAAAAATCAATATTGAATTTAATCCTTCCAAGAGAAAATTTTGATTGGCAAATATGCTACTTTTTAATTGTTTAGCCAAGAAATTTGTATCTCCGCCTGTTAAAACAACTGTTAAATCTGAATACTTCATTTTATACTCGTGTATAGTACCTTCTATTTCTTTAACAACTCCGCTTAAAACACCTATGTGGATAGCTTCTTTGGTAGTAGTACCGGTCAGATTTGCTGAGTACTCCGGTTTGAGATTGGGCAAAGCATCCGTATATTCATGCAACGCTTTATAGCGCATTTGTACTCCGGGGGAAATAGCACCGCCCGTATATGCTTTCTTACTACTGACAAAATCAAAAGTAATACAGGTTCCCGCGTCGATAATTAATACATTCGTATCGGGATATTTTTCTACGGCAGCAGCCGCTAACGCAATTCTATCTATTCCTAAAGTTTTAGGAGAATTGTATACATTTTTAAAAGGAACGGGAGTTGTATTAGATAGTTCAATGAAGAAGTCACTTTCCAATATATTTTTAATTTCAGTGCTTATTTTTGTCGTAACTTTTGATAGCATTACTCTGGAAACAGGGTATTTTTTTTTGAGTTCCTTGATTTTAATTTCAATGTCATGATGATCAAAAGAAATGCTCCATACTATAGCAATACCCTTGAAAACAGCGGCTTTTACTCTCGTATTTCCAACATCGATAACCAGATTCATATAGAACTCATTTACATTTGAAAGGTATAAAAGTACGACAGATTTTTATAGATTTATTTGGTAGATATAAAAAACTCGTTTTATATTTGCTGCCACTTGGTGCCTTAGCTCAGTTGGTAGAGCAAAGGACTGAAAATCCTTGTGTCCCTGGTTCGATTCCTGGAGGTACCACTGAAACATTTTTAAATCCTTGATTATTAGTATTTTAATCAAGGATTTTTTCTTTAAGAAATTCCTACCTTTGTGTGTATCCTAAAAATAGAAGATATAACATATAATAGATGTAGCGTGATACTATAATTCGACCAAAGAAAACTGTCAATTTTTACAATCGAGAATTATAAGCAGAATGCTCACCGTTCGGGTGGGCTTCTCTTGTTCGATTGTGGGTATGACAGCACCTCTTTGGTGATAAGTTGGAGTACCACCTTTTTCATATAATACTCTTTCAACTTCTGATAGTTTTTTCTATCTTTATAGTTCTCACCTGAGCACTGTACTATCGAACCAAATATATTTGATTTTCAAAAGTTAGCTTGTTTTTGACCCCTTGTGAATTATCGAACTGATAGTTATTTAGCTGTATCTGCCATAATAAATTCATTAATCTAAGAGTTAAAACCTTACCCAATTCTTTTGAGAATACAGTAGCTGATGAACATGATAAAATTATTATAGATTTTTAATTTTAATTTCTTAGAAATTATTTTATCTTTGAGAGAATGTTTAAAACATTATAAATATGAAAAACTTATTTTTTGCAGTTTTAATGCTGTTTAGTTTATCGACTTTCGCATCAAACGAAAAAGAAAATGATGCAAAAATCACCAATGATACATCAAAAGATGTAACTATCTCTTCTGAATCAAATACTTCAAATGATAGTAGTTTATGTAGAGTATCTTGTACTGGAACTATAAGTACTGGAGGTGTTACTATCACTATCACTGTAAGTGCAGGTAATTTTTTATCAAGCTGTGAGAGAGCATCTAGAAGATGTCAAGAAAAGCTTAGTGATGCAATGAGTTAAATTAAAATAAATCAAATGATTATGTTAAAAAAAGTATTAATACTATCAGCATTCTTCTTTATAGGATTTGTTTACGCAAACGATGGTAATGACAATGTAAAGGAAACTAACCCAAAAGCAAAAGTCGAACTGAGAGAAGAAGTAAAACCTAATGATATAAATCTAGTTGTAGATAAAAAACTTGATTTTTTTGAAAATGCTGAAAAATCTATGTGCAGAGTATCTTGCTCCATGTCTGTAACTATGTATGGAATAACTACTACATTTGAAGCTTCGGCTGGAAATTTTTTGACAAGTTGTGAATCAGCTTCAAGAAGATGTCAAAGAAAGCTTATGCACCAACTTGTAGATATGTTGTTTTAAAACCTCTGTAGAAAATTTTATTTGGCATCTTATTTGTTATTCCATTAGGGTAACAAATAAGATGTTTTTATTACAAACCTATTAAACAATTATGAAACGTAAGCTATTAATCCAATTTATACTATGGCATTTTTTTGCATCAAGTCTATACTCTCAAACTTTATTGGTTGAATATGACTATTTAGATAAGCAACCCACAAATTCAATCCTAGCAAGTAAAAAAGAATTTGGTTTAATCTTAAATTCTGAAAAGTCATTATATAAATTAAAAAATGACAAATTATTATATGTTGAATCAGACGAAAAAATAGTTAAGAATGGTGTTGTTAGAGAACAAATATCGGATGACTATGTGAAAGTTACCACTGAAGAACCACAGGTCTTTTATAAAGATATTTATAAAAATTCTTTGATATATAGTACAGCAATATTTAATAAAATTGTTTATGTTAAAGAAAAACTAGATAAATTTAATTGGATTTATATTACTGAAAAAGATAGTACTTTTCTTAATTTTAAATGTAAATTAGCTAAAACAAGGTTTCGAGGAGTTGGTTGGGATATCTATTACACTGATGAATTATCATTTTATGGTGGACCTTGGAAATTTAATGGTTTGCCTGGTGTTGTGCTTTATGCAGAATCCAATGATGGTAATCATAAGTTTGAGGCTACATCAATACAGACAAAAAAGGAAACTATTAAAATCAACAACCCATTTATACAAAAGGAAACAATCACTTGGACTGAATTCACAAAGACACTTAAAAAAAAATTACAAAATATTGTCAAAAAAGCTAAAGCTGAAGATCCCGATGGCGACATTAGAATAACTTTAAGTGACTTAATTGAAGATGTTGGGTTTACAGTAATTGAATAAATTTAATTGTTATGAAATACATATTTTCTCTCCTCATATCTTTAGTCTTATTAACAAATACTATTAACAAAGAGATAGAGGTTAAAATAATAATAGTAAACAATACTGTTAATGAGTTTGAATCTGGTATATTAAACATAAAGGAGACAAATCAAAATATAAAAATAGATGAGCTAAATTCTACTATTCTTCTTCCAAAGAAAGGGAAATATAAATTTTCATTTACGTCTGATAATTTTAAACCATATATAATTTTCCCATATAAGATTACAAAAAGAAAAAATGAAATTATTATAAAGCTAACTGAAAACAACAACAAGTTGTCAAATGATACTTTCAAATTAAATTATGTGCTATCTGAACTTAATACTATTTCAGATATAGAAAAAGCAATAAAAGATGAAAAAGCTAATTTTATTACTTTTGGAATAAATAATTCACCTATCAATAAAAAAAATTTAAAGATAAATATGGAGTAGGAATTACAGTTTACAGTGTGATTGAACCTCTTTCCTTAAAGCAAGTAAGGGAAAATAATAATGTCCTTTATGCCTATCTAAAATCTAAATTTGGTAAAGCTTATATGACAAAGTTTCCATTTAATGCATTTTATATTAAAGTAAGGTAAAGAATAATTGAAAGAGTAGATTGTGTAAAATAAAATGTAAATTAACAAACAAATTGTCAAGATATTTAATTTTTATATTTTTATTAACTTCATTTTCTCTTCAATCTCAAGCTCTTAAAGGAACTATTAAAGACTCAGATGGAATTCCAATTAGGTTATCAACACTATCGTTATTTCAATCAGATGTACAAAAAAAATTTTTTACCATTCGTGATGGAAAATTCAATATTCAGTTAAAAGATGAGTATATTGATTCTGTTAAATTAGTCATTAAATCAAATGGATATATTGACAATTCTATTGAGATATCTGAACTTCTTAAAGGTAAGGTTTATAAGTTGAATTTTGAAATGAAAAAATCAGAATTCATAATTTTAGAAGAAATTATAATTAAGTCTAAAAAGAAAAAGTTTAAAGTAAAAAAGGATACGCTTATCTACAACATAAATGAATATAAAGATGGTACTGAAAGAAAATTACAAGATGTCCTCAACAAGTTACCTGGTGTCGAAGTCAATGAAAGTTCTGGGCAAATAAAATACAAGGGAAAACCTGTTGAGACTGTATTATTAGAAGGTGATAATTTATTTGGGTATAATTATTCTTTAGGCACAAAGAATATCAATATTAATATGGTTGAACAAATTGAAGCCATAGAGAACTATTCTGAAAATCCTTTGTTAAAGGGTATAGAACGAGGAGATAAAGTCGCCTTAAACCTTAAACTTAAAAAAGGGAATATTGATTTGTCAGGAAATGTTGATTTGGCTAGTGGCTTATTCAATGACGGTAAACCAGTTTTTAATACCAATTCAAATATTTTAGGAATACAAAAAGGCTATAAATCTTTTGCTACATTAAGCTATAATAATATTGGAATAAACCACTCGCCTTTTAATTATTTTGATTTTAATTTTAATGCTGAACAAATTAGGGAACAAAAATTCTTTTCAAAAAAACATATACCAGAATCTAGAATTCCAAGTTCGTTTGATACAGAAAGAGTAAATATAAATAATCAGTTTTTTACCAATTATAATGCTATTTTCAACATTGGAAAACGTCTTAATCTTAGGACTAACCTTTATTTAATAAATGATAGAATAAGAAATAATCAATTTTTGAGCAATGATTATGTTATAAATGATGTATTGTTCAGTACTTTTGACGATAATTTTCTTGAAAAGAAACCTATTCAATATAGAGGAGATATTAAATTAACTTTCAATGTTTCAAGAAATTCACTATTAGAATATGATTTGAAAATTCGTAATGAACTTATAGAAACTAATAACACTACTTTTTCAAATAATAATAACTTTGAATCAAATTTGAAGTCAGAGGATTTCTTTTTCAAACAAAATTTGCTTCTAACAAAAAAATTATCTTCAAAAAAAGCTCTACAAGTTTCAGCTACTTATTCAACAAATAATATTCCTCAATATTTTAAAATAACATCATCTGTTTTTAATTCTAACCAAACTAGTACGGATTTCCAAGAGTCTAATCAACGTAAAGATTATTTTGAATTTAATAGTATTTTATTAGGAAATAAAGATGATAATAAATATAGTTTCTCAATTGGTTACATAAACGATACAAATCCTTTAAATACACGTTTTTATAATAGGAGACAGGGTAACGAAATTCTTATTAACTCTTTAAATTTAATTAATTTCCAAAAAAATATCATTTACAATAGAGGCTCTTATGATTTTAAATTAAAAGAGTTTGTTATCTCACCAAGTTATTCTTTCAGGGTATTATTTCAAAAACTTAATGATGAGAACTCTATTAACCATACTACAAATTTTATTTTTGAACCAGCCATTAATTTGACTTACAAATTAAATCGTTCTTCCCTTCTAAGAGGAAGGTTTGGTTATAATGTTCAAAGTGAAGCAGAGAATTATTTATTTACAAATGAAATTTTATCAAATAATAGGCTAACTGTCTCAAATCAACCCAGTCTAAACCTCCAAAAATCGCAATCTTATAATCTTAGTTATTATAATAATGATATTTACAATCAACTTCAGCTAAACGGAACTCTAAGTTATCGAAGAAATGATGGTAATTTTTTCAGCGATTCTGAAATTAATAACACAGTGACTCAAATACAATATTTTTTTTTAGATGAAGATTCAGAAGATTTTTCTATAAGCCTTGACTTCTCTAAATTTATGGATTTTATTGATTCTACAGTCAAAATATCATCCAATTACTCAATATCCAAATATAGAAATATTGTTAATGATTCTGATTTGAGAGATAATTTAAACAATACATTGCAAAACAGTTTTACTATCAAAACTTCATTCGAATCCTCAATTAATTTTGAAAATAATCTCACTTGGAGTTTATCAGAATCCAAATCAGAAGGTAGTGAAACATTTTCTAATGGATCTTTAAATAATTTATTTAATATTTATTTTAGACCTTCAAAAAATTGGTTTCTATCAATCACTTCAAATTATTACTTGCCAAATACAAGCCAACCAAGTAACAATTATATCTTTTTAGATAGTCATTTACGCTATAAAATGAAAAATAAAATATTTGAGATGAGCTTAGTAGCCAAAAATATTTTAAATGAAGATAATTTTGAAGATATTGAAATTACTGATTTTTCAACAAATATTTATAGAAGTAATATTTTGCCCAGTCATTTTCTGTTAAACTTAACATGGAATTTTTGATTCTAGTAAAGGTCTATGTATGCATAACTAAACTCAAAACACCTACACAAAATTCTGATAAAATTAAAATAGTCAAACCGTAAACATTAAATTAGAAAATTACCCCAAGACAGAATTTGGTGTGCTTAATGGCTCTGTAAAAAGCATTTCTTTTCCAGCTAATAATAGCTAGAAAAAGTAACTCAAAATTGTAAAATCAATCAAATATTGAAAAAAGAAAAACTCATAAAATCAATAGCCAAAATTTGAGTTAATTTTTCAAAGGTCTCAATTAATAATACCATTTCTCAAAAAAACACAGTTGAAAAAGTTTAAAGGAGTTCATTAAAAAAAATCAAAAAAAATATTTTATTTAGAATCATTCTATATATTTGTATCCTTATTTAGAATAATTAAAAATAAAATATTGGTAAAAACAAAGCCATCAGGCATCTTAACCGCAGTCATACTATTATCCCTTACCTCTTGCTCTAACGATGACGATACGAATACCGGCAATCCTGTAACAGCTCCGACCACATATACTTTTGAACGCAACGGTTCTACCAGCGTGAGTTTTAGTGGCCAGACGACTCGTATTTTAATGGCAGAGGAAATTATAAATGCCTTAAAAAACCCTGTTTTTACGGAAGTACAAATAGATGCGATGTACAACCATACTCAAGGTGCTAACAATTTTTCCAACACAAACTTAAATGCATCTGACAAAGTAGTGAGAAGCAAAACCGCAGCTTCATTTGACTTTTTTGCGGGAAGTGCCAACAGTAGCGTACTTACCGATTTTGACGGTTGGATTGCAGAGCAGGTTAGCAGCGTATATCCTGTATGGAACCAAAACGCAGCTGCCGGCGTTGCAGGAGGGTTGCAAGAAGGCGGGGGTGGATCTACCCGCTATATCAATGCAAAAGGTCTGGAACTAAATCAAGTTTTTAATAAAGGTTTGATAGGGGCTATGATAGTAGACCAAATGCTAAACAATTATATCAGTTCTAATGTGTTAGGCAATTTTGAAGCAGCCAATGATGCCGGAACACTTGTTACCGGGAAAAATTATACGGATATGGAACACGATTGGGATGAAGCGTTCGGTTATCTTTTCGGCACTGCACCCGATGCTGCAAATCCTTTAACAAATATAGGCACAGCTTCCGGGCAAAACGGAGATGATTCGTTTTTAAGTAAGTATCTTGACAGGGTAAACGACGATCCGGATTTCAACGGTATTGCAAACGACATTTACAATGCCCTGAAATTAGGGCGTGCCGCAATTGTTGCCAAAAACTATACCGTACGCAACCAACAAGCTGAAATTATTCGGGAAAAAGTCTCGGAAGTTATCGGTGTCAGATCCGTGTTTTATTTACAACAGGCCAAAGCCACTCTAGAGGCAAGCAGCAATCCCGATTATGCCGCTGCATTCCACGATTTATCCGAAGCTTTTGGTTTTATTTACAGCTTACAGTTTACGAGGAAACCCAACTCAAATTCACCATACTTGTCGAGGACAGAAGTCCAGGCTATTTTGGCTGATATATATACAAATAATGCCAACGGATTTTGGGATGTAACCCCTGCAATTTTACAAACAAGTGCCGAAGCCATTGCTGCTGAATTTAACTTTACGGTAGGTCAGGCAGGAAGTTCAAACTAAATTAAAATAATGAAAAAAGCCAGATTAAAAATGTACCTATCCATAATGCCTGTTTTGGTGTTATTGATTGCCTCTTGCTGTTCTGATGACAACTCAGGCGGAACAAGTAACAACTTTGACCGCCAGGCAATGCTTGTCATTTGGGCAGATCATCTTATCATTCCTGCTTACCGGGCTTTTCAAACAAAGATGACTGCACTTAAAAGTGCTTCGGATATTTTTGTACAAACTCCTACTGAGGCTAATTTGTTGATTCTTAGGCAAGAATGGCAAGCTGCCTATATTGCCTGGCAATCGGTCTCTATGTTTGAGATCGGGCCTGCGGAAGATATGCAATATCGGGGTTTTATGAATATCTATCCTACAGATGCCACGAGTATAGAAAATAGTATTGCCTCCGGCACTTATAGCCTTGTTAGCGTATCCACCCAGGATGAGCAGGGGTTTCCTGCGATAGATTATTTGATTAACGGATTAAGTGATGTCTCTGACTCGGAAATTGTAAACTTTTATACTTCCAACGCTAACGCAGCTGGTTATAAGGCATATCTAAATGATGTGATAACCAAAATGAACACCTTAACAACTCAGGTTATTTCCGACTGGCAAGGCAGTTATAGAAATACATTTGTAAGCAATAGCGGATCGTCTGCATCAAGTACGGTAGACCGTTTTGTAAATGATTATATTTTCTATTACGAAAAAGCGCTAAGAGCGGGAAAAATAGGCATCCCGGCCGGCGTATTCTCTAACAATATACTTCCCGGTAATGTAGAAGCGTATTACAAGGCCGATTTGTCTAAGCAATTGTTTAATACAGCGCTAAATGCAGTACAAGATTTTTTTAACGGGAAGCATTTTAATAGCAATACCACAGGAGCAAGTCTTAAAAGCTATCTCGACTTTTTAAACACCATCAAAAATGGCGAAGACCTAAGTACACTCATCAATAATCAGTTTGATGCTACTCGTTCATCAGCCATAAATCTAAGTACTAATTTTGCCAATCAGGTTCAAAATAACAATACTCAAATGCTTGCGACCTATGACCAACTACAAGCAAATGTTGTTTTGTTAAAAGTAGATATGCTACAAGCCTTAGACATTAATGTTGATTTTGTCGATGCAGATGGCGATTAGCATATGATCCAAAAAACAGCAACATATCTAAAAATACCTGTAAAGACTGCCCCTTTGGCAGTCTTTCGGATTTTATTTGGTTTGTTAATGACTTTTGCCATCATACGTTTTTTATCCTACGGTTGGGTAAGTGATTTTTATATAGCCCCTAAATTCTTTTTTAAATATTATGGCTTTGAATTTGTAAAACCGATTGGTAACTATACCTACGGGCTTTTTGTCATTGCGCTCTTATCCGCTATCGGGATGATGTTAGGATATCGTTACAGGTTATCAGCAATACTCTTCTTTTTAATCTTTACCTATATAGAGTT
Organism: Flavobacteriaceae bacterium; assembly: GCA_014075215.1. NCBI lineage: Bacteria > Pseudomonadati > Bacteroidota > Flavobacteriia > Flavobacteriales > Flavobacteriaceae > Flavobacteriaceae bacterium. The sequence goes on along the minus strand of CP046177.1, from coordinate 910,882 downwards.
AATGGATAAGACCACCTATCTCAACCATTATTATTTTGTGAGCTTGATGGCTTTTATACTCATTTTTTTACCGGCCAATTCGTATTTTTCCATAGATGCTCAAAAAAACACAAATATTGCTTTTGATAAAATTCCAAGATACTGTATTCTTATTATACAGTGGATGCTTGCCATCGTTTATTTTTATGCAGGCTTAGCCAAGATAAATTCTGATTGGTTGTTAGAAGCAATGCCTCTTAAAATCTGGTTACCGGCCAGGTATGACATCCCTCTTTTGGGTGATCTTTTTCAAAAAGAATGGGTGCATTATTTTATGAGTTGGGGCGGAATGCTGTATGATTTAACGATTCCGTTTTTACTGTTTTATAAGCGCACCCGTATATTTGCCTTTATTTTAGTGGTTATTTTTCATATCCTCACCCGAGTACTTTTCCCTATTGGTATTTTTCCATTTGTAATGATTTTTGCTACCCTTATTTTCTTTGGCCCTGCTTTTCATGAAAATATCATCGGAATACTCAAACGACGGTTTCGGCTTCCTCAAATAAAAATCGGGAAAATTCTTAGATGGGCTCCTACTGTCAAAAATAAATTATTGGTAGCGAGTTTTATCCTGTTTTTTACAGTACAATTGTTGTTTCCGTTTCGATATTTATTGTATCCCGGTGAATTATTTTGGACAGAAGAAGGGTATCGTTTTTCTTGGCGTGTCATGCTTATGGAAAAAGCAGGTTATGCGCAATTTAAAGTAGTAAACCCGGAAACAAATAAACAGTTCTACATAAGAAATCACCATTTTCTCAATAGCTTTCAGGAAAAACAAATGCAAACTCAACCCGACTTTATCTTGCAGTATGCACACTTCTTAGCGGCACATTATAAAAAGCAAGGAATTAAAAATCCGGAAGTTTACGTAGAGAGTTATGTGGCACTAAACGGAAGGCGTAGCCAACCTTATATTGACCCAAACATAGATTTGACAAAAATTAAAGAATCTTTCAAACACAAAGACTGGATTCTTCCTTTTAACGATAGTATTTATGGATTTTAAAAATCTAATTTCAGCACTGGCCATTTTCTTGCCAATTATATTACAGGCGCAATACAAGTTATCGGGAACTATAATAGATCGGCAAACCAAACAACCCGTACGTTATGTAAAATTATTTGACAAAACCTCAAGAAAAGAAAGTATCAGCAATGTGAAAGGTTATTTTGAGATACAGGATTTAAAAGCCGGAGAGCACTTACTGATATTTTATAATGATGCGTATACCTGGCACGAAGAACAAATTTTTATGGATGGTGATAAGAACATCTCCGTTACGATGAGTAAAAGTTATCACCTTTCCGAAGTTGTGATCCAAGCAAAACGAAAAGAAATGTTCGATCTGAAACACCTGAAAGATGTAGAAGGAACAGCAATATATGCCGGCAAAAAGAATGAAGTAATAATAGTAGATCAAATTGTGGGAAACAAATCCGGTGGTAATGCACGTCAAGTATATGCACAGATTACGGGGCTTAATATTTATGAAAGTACGAATTGCGGTTTACAATTAGCCGTTGGCGGACGAGGGTTGGATCCTAACAGGACTGCAAATTTTAATACCCGCCAAAACGGCTATGATATTAGTGCCGATGTACTGGGGTATCCCGAAAGTTATTACACACCACCCGTAGAGGCCTTAAAAGAAATCCAAATTATACGTGGGGCAGCCTCATTGCAATACGGCACACAGTTTGGAGGGTTAATGAATTTTAAACTCAAACAACCTTCAACAAAACCATTAACGTTTGTCGCACGGCAAACCTATGACACCAATTGCGGTTATGCCACGTTCAATAGTATAAGTGGCACAAATGGCAAATTTAGCTACTATACTTATGTCGCCTATAAAAATAATCTAAATGAAGCGCCAAGATCTAATATGGGCTTAAAAGCTTTCAATGCCTATACCCGTCTTAATTATCAAGTAACGAAAAACACAAAAATAGGCTTCGAATTTACACACTTGGGATATACCGCCCAACAGCCCGGCGGACTTACGGATACTCAGTTTTATGAAAACCCGGATTTTAGCAACCGCATACGTAACTGGTTTAGCGTAAACTGGAATCTGATGGCATTAAAACTAAACCACAGGTTCAGTATTGACAATCAGTTGGATGTAACACTATTCGGTCTTAATTCTTCAAGAAATGCTATTGGTTTTAGAACGAATCGCGTATCGCAGGAAGATGATTTAAATGAACTCAGAGACCTGCAAAAAGGACGGTTTAGAAATTGGGGAGCGGAATTACGATACCTCACAAATTATACTTTCAGCAATAAAAAATCTACATTACTTGTAGGCGGAAAATACTACCAGGCCTATAATTCGGAGCGGCAAGGACCCGGAACTACAGGTAATGATGCCGATTTTAGTTTTGTAGATTATGCTGACGAAAATTTACCTGTAGATTTAAGACAATCCGATTTTGATTTTCCAAATTTGAATTTCGCTTTCTTTGGTGAAAATATTTTTTACCTCAGCAATCAGTTGTCTGTTACACCAGGATTTCGTTTTGAGTATATCAAAACAGCAAGCAGAGGTACTTTTCGCTCGGTTGATCGCGACCTTGCCAATAACATCATCAGAGATAACACTTTTGAAGATAACAGAACCCTGGAAAGAACGCGCTTATTGCTAGGTATTGGCTTAAGTTATAAACCCATACCAGCAGTTGAAGCCTATGGTAATATCTCCCAAAACTATCGTTCGGTTACCTTTACGGACATCCGAGTGGTCAATCCTACATTTCAAGTAGACTCTGCTATTAATGATGAAAAAGGTTTTACTGCCGATCTGGGCCTGAGAGGGCATTATAAAAACTTACTGTCGTATGACGTTAATATATTCGGTTTATTATACAATGACAGAATTGGGGAAGTATTACGTGCCGAAACCAGAATCAATGCAAGTGGCCAGGCAATTGAAACCGGGCGTACAGTCCGTTTCAGAGGAAATATAGGTCGTGCATTTATATATGGTCTGGAAAGCTTGATAGATTGGAATATCAGAGCCTCTTTTTTTGAAAAAGCAAAAAGTTACAAGTTACATTTTTATACCAATCTGGCAGTTACCCAATCCAAATATTTGGAATCGGAAATTCCCGGTGTAAAAGGCAAATCTGTCGAATTTGTTCCGGAACTTAATTTGCGTACAGGTATTAAATTAGGATATCAAAATTTTTTAGCAAGCATTCAATATAACTACTTAGGCAATCAATTTACAGATGCATCTAATGCACCTCAGGATAGAACGGATAATCAGAGTGGAATTATTGGTACTATTCCTTCGTATTCGGTTTGGGATGCTTCCTTTTCATATCGTTACAAAAAATGGAGGCTGGAAACAGGTATCAATAATGTATTTAACGCACGGTATTTTACCCAGCGCGCCATAGGATATCCCGGCCCCGGAATTATTCCTGCTTTACCGCGTAGTTTTTATGCTACGATACAGTTAAAATTGTAATTTTTATAAAAAGCAGATGCTATAAAATTATATCATATGAACTATTTTATTCAAAAGAAATATAGTTGAAAAGTATAAAAAACAGCCTACAATCTAACTTTGAGAACTGAGCATACCTGAAAAAAGGCAATCTTATTCAGACATGCTCACTACATTTCCAACGTTTCAAATTCACAAAGGAATTCGCTTTTTCAATGCTTCAACAATACGAAAGGTCGCAGGACATATTTCCGTATTTTTAAGAGTTATATCAGTAAGTTGTATAAATTTTTTGCGATTAGTATGTGAATAGTCAGCACAGGCTTTTGGCCTTACATTATAGACAAGGCAGGTAGTATCAGTTATATCTAAAAAAGCACACGGAGCGGTTTTTAACACCATAAAATCATCCGAATCTCTTTTCAGATATTGATTTATAAAATCGCGTTCTTTCATCCGCAAATACTTAGAAATACGTTGAATGTCTTTCTCCGTAAAAATCGGACTCGTTGTTTTACAACAATTTGCACAAGTTAAACAATCTGTTCTTTTAAATTCATCTTCGCGCAATTTCTGCATTAAAACACCCAATCTCTTGTTGTTTTGTTTTTCAATTTTGCAAAATACTTTCTATTTTCAGGCAAAGCTGCTTTAGCAAGTTTAGGCAATTCCTCCAATGGATATTTCATGGTATAAAAATACAATACTGATTTTTAGTATTCTCAAAAAAATAATGTTGTTTTCCCGATGTTTTAAAAGAATTAAGAGACCTGTTAAAAAGAAATAAAATATGTAATTTTGTGCCGGATTTTAAAAAGCTCCATGAATATTCAAACCCTTATTGAAGGTAAAGCAAAAGAAAGTCTTTTAGCTATATATAATATAGCTGTTCCAAGTATGGAATTTCAGGCAACACGTAAGGATTTTGAAGGTGATATTACCTTAGTTGTGTTTCCATTATTGCGACATATAAAAGCCAACCCTGTTCAAATTGGGGAAACTATTGGCAACTATCTGGTTACGCATATGAAAGAAGTCAATGCTTTTAATGTAGTAAAAGGGTTCTTAAATTTGGTTATAGACGATTCGGTTTACTTAGATTTTTTTAATACTATTTTTGCCGATCCTTCATACGGGTTTATACATGAAAACGATGAAGCCATAATGGTAGAATATTCCTCTCCTAATACCAATAAACCACTGCATTTAGGTCATGTCCGTAATAATTTGTTAGGATATTCCGTTGCACAAATTATTAAAACTTCGGGGAAGAAAGTCTATAAAACACAAATTATCAACGACCGAGGCATTCATATTTGTAAGTCTATGTTTGCCTGGGAAAAATATGGAAATGGAGAAACCCCGCAAAGTACCGGTTTAAAAGGAGATACGTTCGTTGGAAACTACTATGTGAAATTTGACCAGAAATATAAAAAAGAAATTGCAGAATTAGTAACTTCCGGTATGTCCGAAGAAGATGCTAAAAAGCAAGCACCTTCTTTGGTAGCAGCTCAGGGCATGCTTATTAAATGGGAAAACGGAGATTCGGAAACGGTTGCTCTTTGGTATATGATGAATCGTTGGGTATATGACGGGTTTGCCGTTACTTATAAAAACATGGGGGTTGATTTTGATACATTATATTACGAAAGTAACACGTATTTATTAGGAAAAGATGTCATAGCAGAAGGTTTGACTAAAGGAGTTTTCTTTAAAAAAGAGGACGGTTCTGTTTGGTGTGATCTCACTGATGAAGGCTTGGATCAAAAACTAGTGTTGCGTTCGGACGGAACAGCAGTATATATGACACAGGATATTGGAACCGCTATACAGCGGGTGAAAGATTTTCCGGATATCAATGGGATGGTATATACTGTCGGAAATGAACAGGAATACCATTTTAAAGTATTATTTCTAATCCTAAAGAAATTAGGATTTCCCTGGGCGAAGCAGCTATATCATTTAAGTTACGGTATGGTGGATTTGCCTTCCGGGAAAATGAAATCCAGAGAGGGAACCGTTGTCGATGCCGATGACCTGATGGAAGCAATGTATAACACAGCCAAAGCAATTGCGCAGGAGTTGGGAAAACTGGAAGGGTATTCTGAAAAAGAAAAAGAGGAGTTGTATAAAATTATTGGTATGGGTGCTCTAAAATATTTTCTTTTAAAAGTAGACCCTAAAAAACGAATTCTGTTCAATCCGAAAGAGTCTGTAGATTTTCAAGGGAATACAGGGCCCTTTATACAATACACCTATGCCCGAATTCAATCCATATTGAGAAAAACAACATTTGATTATCAAGGTACCTTAAACAACATCAAAATAGCTTTGCATATAAAAGAAAAAGAATTGATTAAACAACTGGCGTTATATCCTGAAATTATACAACAAGCTGCGGCAAGCTATTCGCCGGCAGTTATCGCTAATTTCACCTATGACCTGGTGAAAGAGTTCAATTCTTTTTACCAAAATGTACCTATATTAGGTGAAGAAAATGAAACTGGAAAAATATTTCGTGTTCAGCTATCTAAAAAAGTAGCAGACACTATAAAATCTGCATTCTCATTGTTAGGAATCCAGGTTCCGGAAAGGATGTAAAAAAAACAGATTATATTAAAATTATCTATAAAACAGGACAAATGAAATACGATGTAATTATTATTGGAAGTGGGCCCGGAGGTTATGTAACTGCAATCAGAGCCTCGCAGCTAGGATTTAAAACTGTTGTAATTGAAAAAGAAAATCTGGGTGGAGTCTGTTTAAACTGGGGGTGTATCCCGACTAAAGCACTATTAAAAAGTGCACAAGTATACGACTACTTAAAACATGTAGATGCTTATGGTTTAAAAGCCGAAGCTATTGATAAAGATTTTAATGCCGTTATAAAGAGAAGTCGTGGTGTTGCAGATGGTATGAGTAAAGGTATTCAGTTCTTAATGAAAAAGAATAAAATAGATGTCATTAATGGTTTCGGAAAAATAAAAGCAGGTAAAAAAGTAGTGGTAACAACTACCGACGGAAAAGCCGATGAATACAGTGCAGATCATATTATTATTGCAACAGGTGCACGCTCCAGAGAATTACCCAATATCCCTCAAGACGGCAAAAAAGTCATCGGATATAGAGAAGCGATGAGTTTGCCCGATCAGCCAAAATCTATGATTGTGGTAGGTTCCGGTGCTATAGGTGTTGAATTTGCTCATTTTTATAATGCGATGGGAACAGCAGTAACCATTGTGGAGTATTTGCCCAATTTAGTTCCTTTGGAAGACAAAGACATCTCTAAACAATTTGAACGCTCTTTTAAGAAATCAAATATCAAAGTAATGACTAATGCTGCTGTTGAAACTATTGACACTTCCGGAGATGGTGTGAAAGCTACCGTAAAAACAAAAAAAGGGGAAGAAGTATTGACCGCGGATATACTACTGTCGGCAGTAGGAATAAAAACGAATATAGAAGATATAGGTTTAGAAGAGGTAGGCATTATTACGGACAGAGATAAAATCTTAGTAAACGATTGGTATCAGACAAACATACCCGGTTATTATGCTATTGGAGATGTAGTTCCCGGCCCGGCTCTGGCGCATGTTGCTTCTGCGGAAGGAATCACTTGTGTAGAAAAAATAGCTGGTATATATACGGAAGCCATTGACTATGGAAATATTCCCGGTTGTACATATGCAAGCCCTGAAATTGCTTCTGTAGGTTTAACAGAAGAACAAGCAAAAGAAAAGGGATATGATTTAAAAATAGGTAAGTTTCCGTTCTCTGCTTCCGGGAAAGCAAAAGCTGCCGGAACCCCGGATGGTTTTGTAAAAGTTATTTTTGATGCAAAATACGGGGAATGGTTGGGCTGTCATATGATTGGAGCTGGTGTTACAGACATGATTGCCGAAGCGGTTTTAGGCAGAAAGTTAGAAACTACCGGGCATGAAGTATTAAAAGCAATTCATCCGCACCCTACTATGAGTGAAGCGGTTATGGAGGCAGTTGCTGATGCATATGATGAAGTAATTCATTTGTAATGCAGAATAGCTAAATCAGAAATTACAATTTACAATTAGAAAGTTCTTGACGGGTTGTCAGCTTAGATATCTACTATAGTTTAAAGTTAGAAAGTTTCAAGTTTCTGTAACTTGAAACCTTACGACTTTCAAACTTTCAATAAATCCTTTTTTTGTGCTTTGGCATCATTCTTGTCATTAACAAAACTTTAACCATTTTTATAAGATCGTTGCTAAATGGTGGGAAGTTTGTTAGAAGAAGAATGAGTATGTTCTTTAAACCGAAGTTTTTGACTTCGGTTTTATGAATGCTTTATATCATTTAGACTTTGAAGTTACTCAAAAAAGCTTCAGTATAGAATTCATAGCCTGTGATTGACTTTATAATTTCAGGTGTTAGATGGTTTACCATTTCTGTAATTTTATCTTGTAATGTTTTTACATCTTTAAATAATTTCATTGCTACTCTGCTGCCATGCCAACAAGATACAACTTTATTGAGTAATATAAAAGTTAAAAACGTATTAGACAGTCTTTTTATCTTTAATGAACTCGTTTAGACTTTTTGGATTTAAGCGAAAATTAGAAGTTTTTAGCTCTGTTGAAGACTTTTTTGAGTTGCATAGCACATTCTACGGAAGGAGAAAAAGACAAAAACAGAGCGGGAAACAGCAATTTTTTAGCAAATTCAAAAAGTCTAAACGAGTTCAATTACAATACCAGTACAGTAAATTCTAACCGTAACGGTTTTAAAGCAATTTTTAACGCCTTTATAAAATCCGTTCCGTACTCCAGATAATATTCGGAAAAGTTTCGCTGACGTTCTTCCAACCCTTGATTTGGCAATAATTGATTTTGTATTTCCGTAATTCTAAAAACCAAATTTTGCTGTCTTCTCTTTTCCGCTCGCAACCATCTTTTTTTCAAATTTTCCAAGCCTTTCATTTGTTTTCTCTCCTGTGCATTTACAGCTCCTATAAAAGAACCGTCTGTTTGTTTGGCGAGCATTCGTAATTCATTAAAATGTTGTTTAAGCATTATTTTTTTTTGTTCAAAATCAACAGAAATATCAGAATGCGCTATCACTTTTTTAGCCAATAAATCTTCTTGTTTTAAAAATAGTTCTTCAAAAGAAATCTCCAGCTTATCTATTTTTTTTTGCTGTTTTGCAGCCATCACCTGAACCGAGTTTCTTAACATTAATATTGGAAAAGAAACGCCGGCTTTTTTAAAATATGCCTTTAGTTCTAACCAATATGCCAGTTCTCCTCCCCCTCCAATATAAGCTATATTCGGCAAAATAACTTCCTGATATAAGGGACGCATCATTACATTCGGACTAAATCGCTCCGGGTGATTTTTCAGTTCTTGTAAAATGTCCGTTTTAGAAAAATCAATTTCGGTATCGCCTATTCTATATCGCCCTTCTTTTTCTATAATACGCTCTCTCAGATTATTTTTTATGTAAAACAGATTTATTTCTCTGGGTTTTACTTGTATTTTATAATCTTTTTTCAGTTCGGCAGTAGTCTCGGAAACGGCTTTATAAGAAATTTTGTGTAACAATTCATCTTTTATGAACGGGCTGAACTGTTTTTTGAGATTCATATCATCTCCATTAATGATAACCAATCCGTAGTCTTTAAATAATTCATTGACAATATACCTTGTTGCCGATGCTAAATTACTATGGGTCGTATATGCTTTTTTAAAGAGTGTTTTTAGATAGTTTGCATTTTTTGTCTCTCCTAATTGCCTTGAAAATACTTCAAAAACCTGTGTTAATCCTTCCGTGGAGAACCTCCCCACAGGCCCGCCGGAGGGCCTGTTCCATCGGATCTTTTTCCCTCGAAAATAAAAGTGATTTATTTCTTCAAAATCATGATCTTCCGTAGCCATCCAATAGATAGGGGCAAAACTGTTTTCAGGGAACTTTTTCGTCAACTCTTCGCATAAATTAATGGTAGAAATAATCTTATATAAGAAATACAAAGGTCCGGTAAATACATTTAATTGATGCCCGGTAGTGAGGGTATATGTATTTTCGTTTTGCAATGAAAGTATATTCTTATGTGTATGTTCTGAGACATCAATATTTTTATACTGATTTTGTAACGCTTCAACTAAAATAGTTCTTGATTTTCGATTGTGTTCGGGGTATTTAGACGATATGGATTTTTCTTGTATTTGTTTGGCAAATCCTTTTATATCCGGAAAATGATTATAATAGGATCGAATGGTTGTTTTCTTTTCCAAATAATCTATGATCATTTTAGAAAAGAAATGAGTTTTCCGAAAAGGAATATGAGTCGCTTTCATATCATGGCACTCATTACTCTTATTATAAAATAATACCAAAAAGAATAATACACGATATAAGAGCTCAAAATCATATGATAAATTTTGATAAAAATACTAAAATTTCGTGAGGAGGTATTCATAAATCGCTTGTGAAAAAAGTTTTAAAGTTTCAGGTTTTTATCCCCAAAAGTAAATCCTCAAATGAGCCTCAAGATAAATTTTGTTTCTTGAAAAACAAATCGTTTTTCTACTCAACCTTTTGATATGAGTTAGTAAGTTCAAATTCATTCGTTCAATTCTGTTAGTACAGTATTGAAAGCGCTTGTGAATTTCACTTGGAATTAAACTCGGATAAATATTCAGCCTGTCTTTATAAATTCTTTTTGGATTAAGTACCAACAATTTATCAATAATACATTTCAAATTTTCTGTTGACCTGTTACCAATTACAAAGCTTATAACATTTTTAGTTTTTTGCTCAATTGCATAGATCAAACAGTTTTGTAATTTGCCATTGGCTAGCTTTATAAGCATTTTATCTACTTCAAATTTACAACTGAGCTTGTTGAAATAAGGAATTCGAATCTGATTACTGATCTTTAACATTCTTGATAAAACTGTCTTACTAGAGGTATTTAACGTGATTCCGATATAAAAAAGGTAAGATTTATTTAAGAAAAAAAGTGAAATTTTAGTAAATTAAACAACTGATATTAAATTTAATAACTAAATATAGATAAACGCTTTAAACATTAATAATTTTATTGGACCTTTCTTTTCAAAGAAAGATAAGATGAATTCTTCTTTACAGGTATTCCGTAAAAAAGTTGTTATCCCCAATAAAGAAGATCGTGAGCGAATTGCTGTAGAGTTAGCAGAGAATGATGGTAAATACAAACGAGGTAAAGGAAGTCAAAAACAGGCAGCATTATTAGTCATGGTTGAATCTAAAGAAGTAGAAGCCTCAGAAAAGTACAAACACAAACCCAATAAAACAGTAGGATATATCAAAATGAAATTGTTAGACAATCTTACTAAACAAACCACCAATGAACATGTAGACCAATCGATTGACAGGAAGTCATCGGCTACAACAGATGATGCTAACAATTATAATGATCTGAAAGAAAATCTTGCCGATCACAATGCAGTTGTTTGTAAAGCAAAAAAGGAAGCCTCTAAAATACTGCCATGGGTACATATTGCTTTTTCAAAATAAATTCTTTTGTTGTACTCGATTATTTTATCCTTAAATTTCCAACTAGAAAATGATGGATGAGCATATAAAGTATCCTTCTTAAAAATAAAAGCATACGAATAGTAAGCTTCGTTTAATTCTAATTTAGAAATCTTTGGTGCTACTTCTAGCTTCTGTTTAATTTGCTCCAATTCATGCAAAATATCTTTGTCATATTCTATTTTTACCTTTTTAATGTAATTTGATGGTTCAAAAAACCTATATAATTCACTTCCAAATATCTCATCCCCATCAATTTGACTATTGTTTTGATAAACCAGTAGCAATGAATTATTCGAGCATGAAATAATAAGAAGAAACATAACTAAAAGATATATTGGGCTCATTTTTTTGGATCAAGACTAATTGTTGTGTTTATGCAAAAATTGTAGTTAATCTATAGAGGAAGAATTCTGTGTTTTTGACCCCTCTAAATTGTAATCTAAAGGCTTTGATTTTGGCATTGAAAGATTCTGCCGCTGCATTAGTACTTCTATTAATGAAGTAATTCAATATTGATCTATAGTTAAGCCTGATAGAGTTTGCTATGGTATTAAAAGCCTTGTATGCTGTTTGTTCTACATCTTTATACCAATGCGCTAGTTTTGTATAAGCGACTTGTATTGAGTTTGCTGTGTTGAAGATATTTCTAAGTCCTTGTACGAGCTTAAAAGCTGTTTTGATATCAGGATATCTTTTAAAGAGGATGTTAGCTCTTACTCTTTGATCTTCTGTCCAATTACTTGGTGCTTTGTAGAGTAAGTATCTGCTTCTAGCCAAGAGTTGCTTTATGGTATCTCCATTTTCTAATATTTCAGGGTAATATTCTTTGTTATTGGTTTTGGCAAGTTTGATCCGTTCATTTTCTGTATCTATGGCTTCCCATCGATGTTTGATCCTAATTTCTTGAAGTGCTTCTAGAGCTAGTTTCTGTACATGGAATCTATCGGTTACTTGTATGGCTTTGGGGAAACACCGTTTGGCAATCAGCTTCATGGAGTTCGCCATATCTAGGGTAATTTCTCTGACCTTGTTTCTTTTCGCAGATGAGATTTTAAATAGGTGTTTGATAATAGGTTCTGCTTTGGTAGTAGCTATGATCGCCACAATACTTCCTTTCTTTCCTTTAGCTTTTTTATTGGTAACGATGGTGTAGAGTTCTCCTTTTGATAAGGCTACTTCGTCGATAGATAATCGAGTTCCTATATTCTCAGGGAAGATCAACCACTCTTTGGCATGAGACTTTTCCTTCCACTGTTTAAACTCACTCAAATAATCTCGATACTGCCTTTGGAACTTCTTCCCATTCACGCCATAGATTCTTGCAATGGTTTTGCAATCACTCTTCTCAGTATCGACTAATCTCTTTTAAAAAAGCAGCAAACTCACCTGTCATGCGAGTTCCCTGAGCTACTAGATTCCAATCTCTTTGAATGATTTGCCTAGTCTCTTTATCTAACCATCTACGTCGCCTTACGTGAAGATACACAGTGTTTCCACGCAAAGGAAAGTCTTCAATAGTAATCTCTTTGTGGAAACCATGAGCAATTACATTAGGATTTATGACTTCTTTAGGAACAACATTACGCTCTTCAAAATACAAATGAAGTTCCTCATTTCGATGAGTGTGTCTTACCAAATCAAAATGTTCTACGAGCATCTCAGGTAAGATGAATTTTAAAAGGTCTAAGGATAATTCCAATCTCTGTTTTTTTTTTACAAAGATCAAAACTTTAATTCAATCCACACAAAACTTTTGACCCTGATCCCTAATTGCTTCGTTTCACTCGCAAAGACACACTTCATTCAATCTTCAATTAACAATTAATCTTCATCTGAACTCACACACAACTTTTGTGACTGATCCATTTTTTTTGTCATTGTTTTTTCTTTTTAGGTTCCGTAGTTGTTGGAGATTCTGTAGGATAATATCCCCTGCCATAATTTGTTCTCTTATCTTGCTTTAACTTCTCATTAACTTGATTTGTTAAAGTTATAGTATATTTTTCCTCAGCATTAGAGAAAGATAAGTCTGCTCCTTTTGGAGTTTTTAACCCCTCTTTTTTGGTTGATTTATCGGCTTTTCTTTTTCTGTAGTTCTTATTGTCATGAACATCATTATAATTATGAATTAATTCATGAGCCAAGAGTGATGAAGCTGAGTTTCTACCCGTGTTTCCATTTCCATAAGCCTTACCAGCATCTTTTCTAAAATATGCACCATGAGTATCTTTAAATTTAACAGTATCAGTATTTGGGTCATATTTATTACTCTCACCTTTAACTATAGTTACATCATTATCTTTATCATTTATCAAAACATCTAATACGTTGATTGTTTCAGCATTTTCTCCTTCTCCAATAGTTATATTCATTGTGTCACTTGAATAGAGTTGATCTATTGCTTTGTATGTGTTTCTTTCAAATTCATCTTCGATAGCATCATAATCTCTATCTTTTTCATAAGAATAATAATGATCTCCAATTTTTATTCTTTGTCCATCAGGATCAATAAAGAAAATAGGATTATTCATTCCGAATGAATATGGAGGCCATCTAACATATTCATCTGCAGCATTATCTACATTCATCCATCTTCCTAATCCAGCATCATAATTTCTCCAGCTGAAATCATGTCAATTGAGTCCAAGTTCCTGTTGATTTTCTTTTCCTTGAAAGTCAAATCGGTTCGCCACGGAATTTCCATTACTAGAAATTACGTTATTATACCCTTTATGTTTCCCATCAAAGGGGTAATACGCATTTTCCTCTATAATTTCCTCCTGCGATATATCCCCTGATTCATCGGTATCTGCATAGGATAATCGTACATTGCCTAAGTGGTCTCCATTTAGGCACTTTTTTTTGATCCGGGCACCTTTTTTTTCAGGGATATCTCCCAAACTATAAAAAAATTGATATGTGTTATCGGTCGCTGTCATAGCTGATGCTAATATAAAATTTTTTTTCCGGTTACCTTATTATTTGGTGGATAGTTTTTGGTTATTGGTAATTCCTCGCCCGCAAAACCCAGTTTTTTGTACCCAAAAATCCTCTGTCTTTTGCGGGCTCCCTTATCCTCGTATTTATACATAATTTGCATTATAAAACGGCCGCTACATCAGGGCTACACCCAAGCCGTATTTATAATGTAAACTATGCAAAATACTCCCAAGCTCCTTGCTGCCTGAGCGCACATCGGAACCGGGATTGATGATAGTAGCTTTGATTTAAAACAGGATGAAGACTAACGCCCTTCGGTTGTTCCATTTTAATACTCGTCGATTTTTCCCTGCCTTTTTTCCACCCCTAAAAAATCGCCAAGTATTAAAACGTTTAACTCCGTTTTAAAAAGGTGAGGATTTATAGAAAGGGCTATAGCAGGGAGATAAATCGTCAGCTTTTTAAAATGAGACAAGCGATAGCGCGTTCAGCTTCACAACTACATCGTTTGTTGTAAGTTACCTGGCCTGTGATATCTCAAGTGTTTTCCGTACTGCTTTTAAAAACAAACGATAGTGCGTTAGCTTTTCATCTAAAAACGTTTACTATATTTCCCTTTTTTTATTTTACCCGTACTGTTTGTAGAGGCCAACGCCGATTGAGTGCTCTGCGTTGTACGCAAAACCAGCGCAGCGAAAGCGCAGCGAAAGCGCAGCGAAAGCGCAGCGAAAGCGCAGCGAAAGCGCAGCGAAAGCGCAGCGAAAGCGCAGCGAAAGCGCAGCGAAAGCGCAGCGAAAGCGCAGCGAAAGCGCAGCGAAAGCGCAGCGAAAGCGCAGCGAAAGCGCAGCGAAAGCGCAGCGAAAGCAGCGCAGCGAAAGCGCAGCGAAAGCGCAGCGAAAGCGCAGCGAAAGCGCAGCGAAAGCGCAGCGAAAGCGCAGCGAAAGCGCAGCGAAAGCGCAGCGAAAGCGCAGCGAAAGCGCAGCGAAAGCGCAGCGAAACCGCAGCGAAAGCGCAGCGAAAGCGCAGCGAAAGCGCAGCGAAAGCGCAGCGAAAGCGCAGCGAAAGCGCAGCGAAAGCGCAGCGAAAGCGCAGCGAAAGCGCAGCGAAAGCGCAGCGAAAGCGCAGCGAAAGCGCAGCGAAAGCGCAGCGAAAGCGCAGCGAAAGCGCAGCGAAAGCGCAGCGAAAGCGCAGCGAACGATTAAGTGAGCAGCGTGGACGCGCCACAAGCATTTTTTTTCTCCTTATTATAAAAATAATCAATCGATTAAAAAAAATGCGCAGTAGGCTTTGGCACCAGCGGCTGCGCCCATGAAGCAGCGGTGGATTTTTGTAGGCGGCCCATAGGAGCCGTTCACAAAAATACAGAGTAGCTGCGGGTGAGCGGAGCAGAAGCCGGGAGGCAGCAGCTTTTTTTTGGACAAAAGGAACGCCCGCAGGGACCCTTTTTGGACAAACAAAAGTGCTGCACAGAGGGGCGAAGCGAACTCCTTTGATTCCGCTATAGTTAGTTCAAAGTTCCAGGTTTAAAATTCAAGATTTAGTGCTAAATCACTGGCCAGAAGCCTTGTATTATCAATTTTTCTTATGGTGCTATAAAAAAAATTGATGATAGAAGATGCGGATTTTGGGAACTTTGAACCTTGAATTTTGAACCTCTTTACGTTCTGTATTCCAGGTCTATAAATTCTTTTACATTTTCAAAGTCTGCACTGACGGTCTCAAAAGCAATTTCCGGTTCATAAACTGAGGATTGATAATCCAGTAATTTGTACGTATGCTTGCTACCTTGTTTGAGAGGAGTTTTTTCGGCTAGTTTTAGATGATATAGCATAGGAAGTAATCGTTCTATATAACGAATCGATTTTCTAAGCACTCTGGCCGCCTGTAGTTTGGTAAAGGGACGGCCATGAAAAATGTATTTCAGCTCGGTATAGCTCTTTAGTAGTTTGTCATTAATGGTATACTGGCTCATCAGCTCAATGGTGGTCAGTACATCTGCATAGCTGCTCAGGTAACTACCCCTGTCTTGGGTACGCTCTTTGTGATTGAGCAGTGTAATACTTCTTAGCAATCTTTTGAACAACAATAAGTCCTCTATGGGTAATTCTTTGTAATAACCTTTCAGATACTGCTCATAGGGATTGATAGTCTTATATTTAGGATAAAGTGTTTTTATTAAACTTTCTAACTGGTATAATATCGATTTATTTTTTGTCTGGGTATGTCTTTTTTTGGAGTTCATCAGCTAATGGTTTTAAGTGATTGATTTTTATAGCAATTTTTAAAAACCCCTATATATTCTTGTTCCGGGTCGATGGGTCGCTACTGCTTTGTTTTCTGATTATCAGGTTTTTGACCGGCCCATAACCGACCCATAACTGACCCAAAGCGACCCAAACATGAAGTGTTTTTAGGTGTTTTTTTGGTTTTTGTTATAAGTATCTATCTGATTATAGAGATATTCCCGGATTTCTTGTCGTAATTTCTGTTGATTGTCCAGGTAGACGATTTTATAGACAAAGGTGTTTCTACTTTTTGTATGGCTTTTTTGGAGGTATTCCAACTCTTGCAGTTCATTAAAATACCGTTGAGCCTGGCTTTTACTAATGCTAAATTCCTGTCGTATTTCTCGTTGTGTAAACTGCGTGTCGCAGTCACTGGTATTTTCTCTTTTTGCTTTCTTTTTGATATATTCCTTTAACTTTTCATAGAACTGTCTCAGGATACCATCGAGCTCATCGGTCTTTAAGACAATGCTTTCAAACATCAAATCTACTGCTGTCTTTACATCGTCTAATGCTGTGATTAATACTTGCTCTCTTTTACGTTGATGCTGATGCAATATGGTAATTTGTGCAATAAAGTCATGGAGCATTTGGGTAAGACGTCTACGTCCTTGCGTATTTTTAGGTAAGTGCAAACGGTAACTATTTTGTACCGGATAGGGTTCTAATAAGTGAACTATATTTTGAAGCTCTGTGATTGCCTTTTCTTCACTCTGGCCGGTAATCATCCCGGAGGCTTTTTTTGCCATATAATCCAGTACTTTTTCTGTCTGTGCTTCGCTCTCATCAATAGCCACTGTAAATACCCTGCTTTGGTTATCCTCGTAAATATGGAACCTGGTAGTAGCTACCAGAGAAGCGATAGGGCCATAGACATACTTTTCTCCACTTTTAATCTCGCCGGTGAGCTCATTTTTTAGACTTACACTGCTACTTAATTTCTCATTGCTTTGCAGCTCTCTCCAGGCAAGCTGTGCTTCCTCCCCCAGTCCGTCGTAATCTTCCAGGATAATACCGCAGTGCTGCAGGTCATACATTCCGTAATTATAAAAACTCTTTTCACTGACTCTGGTAAAGCGTTTGATTTTATATTGGCCGTACATACAGTCAGCCACCTTTTTAATCAAGTGGCTCTTGCCGCTTCCCGAGCTTCCCTGGACCATAGCATGCAGGGTTTTATGCATCTTATGACTTAACAGGATAGTAAACAAAAACACCGCTTTTTTCTCTTCTCCTACAATGCCGGTTTCCTGCAATTTTTCAGATAAAATATCAATGAGGTTTTTATCCTTTAAAAATAAAAGAGCTGCTTGTTTTTCTTTCTCCGATAGCATTCTAAGTTGTGGGATTTCTTCTTGTTTGTTTTCTATGACTTCCAACTGATGCAATCTATGGGTTTCTAACTCTCCGGTAATGATGTTCAGGGCTTTGCGGATGATACTGGTTCCCATTTGGAGACTCTCCGCGCAGGTTCTTGTAAATTTCTCGATACGTTCGCCATGATACAGATCGAGGGTATTTCTTACAGGAATGGTATGTGGGTTGTCTTTGCTATGTACTACCAAAGTAACACGAAGCGAACCCAGGTTCTTCAGGTCCATTTTACCCAGTACTTGTATTTTTAGATGCTCGTCATGGTAGATACTTTGATGAGTGGTGATTTCTAATGTATAGGCTTTGGCAGGTTTTGTTTGTGTCTCTATAGGCTTTCTGCTTGTAAAAAGATTCACAAAAATATCTGCAGTATGGCTATCGAGCAGTGAGTTGATATCTTCACCCTCAAGGGTGGGAACACTACTGAGCTGTACTTTTGGAAACTGCTCTGCAAAGGCTTTACCGTAGACTTCCGTAGCTTTTTTACCGGCATCATCTGCATCTAACCACAAGATGATTTCCTGCAGATCTTTTAACCGGCGGATAGCCTCGGTGTGTGCTGCAGTGATTCCGTTAGTGCCGTAAGCAGCCATAACGGCTGTGGCTCTGGGAAGTGTAAAATGCTGCAGTAGTGTAGCAGCATCAATCACACTTTCGACAAGGATGACTTTTTGGGTGTTTTCTCCGGGATAACCCGGATATAGTCCCTGTCTGTTTTTAGTATAGTAATGTTTGTTTTTGGCATCGCCGTAAATGCTTCTGCCATACAGTGATACGATCTGTGCGCTTTTATTTTTAGTGGAAAAATAACACAGTATTTCAAAGAAGGGTGGTCTTTACCATTATTAAAGGCAGCTTCCAGGGTTTTATAATCCAGGTGCCGGCCGGTAAGGTAATCTCTTGCCTTACTGCTTTGACCCAGTTTGGGCTGTAGTTTTTTAAAGAGCTGCTGATAATTGATAACTGATTTTATGGGAGCTGCTGTTTTGGTTTTTGGAGTTTGGGCCATCCCGGCATAGGGCTGTAACCATTCCAGAACTTTGGGTAATTCCCAACTATAGAACTTTTGTACCAGAGCTATGACATCCATACTCCCGGCATCACAATTTCCACTAAAACACGTAGCGAGTTGTTTTTCCTTTGAAAAAAATAAACTGGGTTTTTTGTCTTTATGAAACGGACACAGACAGGAACCGTTTTTGCCGATCTGTAATCCCAACTCCCTGCCAATCTCTACAATGTCTAACTTGCTTTTTAACTCTTGGATGTTCATTGTTGATAAAAATATTATTTGCCTTATATGTGCAAATTAAAACTTAAAAGGCAATTTTTACAAATCCATTAAAATATAGTTATTAACAAAAAGGTAATTTAATATAGATAAAGACAGTCTTTTTAGGTAAATTTGTGTTAATAATTTTCCAAAAAGACATATATGAAATTAGGAGATAGATTGCAAAAATTACGCAAAGAGGCGAAATTAACACAAGGGCAGTTAGCTGAAAAACTAAATATTTCTATGACCCAACTTGTCAGATATGAAACAAAAGAAGTACAACCGCCTGCAAATGTCTTGAAAAAATTAGGAGAAGTCTTAGGAGTTTCAATTGATTTTCTAATCAACGGAGATACTTTAGAAAAAGCTCAAAGTCAATTAAAAGATAATGATTTATTAATCCAATTTAAGAAAATAGAAAAACTAGAAGAAGAAGATAAAAACATTGTCAAAAAGTTGATTGATGCTTTCGTAGCTAAAAAACAAATCCAACAAATTGTGACATAAACTTATAAAAACAAAAAACCACAACTCATTACAACATAGCAAATCTTACTACTTTCAAATTTTATAACTTTTCACCTTCCAACTCCTTTATATTCTCTATATCCTGGAAGTTTGTATTACACTTAAAAAAATAGTTGGCCAGTGCCTGCCGGTTTGTATACAAACAACCATTATAGACAACAGTTCCTCCTTCTAAAACAATATACCGGGTAGGGTATGCTCTGCTAAGTTTCCGTAATTTTTTTAAGGATATCTTTTCTTTCATAACAATATGAGTTTTATTACAAGTAAGCCACAGCTATCTCTAATAACTATGGCATACTTTTTTATTATTTGTATTTTAATTCCTGGCCTTAACGCCACTAAGCACAGCTTAGCGGGAGCCCCATTCTAGCGGCAGCCTTTAGATTAGCAAATAGAAATAATTACTTAAAATAAAAACATAATAGTTATGATGAAATTTCTTTTTTTGCTTCTTTTTTTCTTTGTTAATAACTCTTATTTTGTTGATAACCAAAAACACAAAAGAACGGAGTGAACTTTAGCGGCCAGCTAGCTTTTTAGAGCCATCCCCCGTATTAGTCTCCGTTCTTTTTAAAAGTTACTTAGAACCATATAGAATTTCAGTTTCTGCCCTTATTAAAGGTCTTAGTTTAAGTAACTATTATTAATATCTAATTACAAAATTATGAAAACAAATGAAATTATCGGAATCGATGTCAGTAAATTATTAATTGATGTTTGTATCTATTCTAAACAAATTGTTCAACAGTTTGAGAACAGTAAATCTGGATTTAAATTAATGCTAAAGTGGAGTTTTAAAAATTCGTCTTTCTCTAAAGAAGAAACCATGTTTGTATTTGAACATACAGGAATGTACTCTCATTTATTATCTGTGTCTTTAACTGAACAAAAATTATCTTTTTTCATAGCTTCTGGTTTAGAAATTAAAAGATCTATTGGTATTGCTCGTGGAAAGGATGACCAAATTGATGCCAAACGCATTGCTCTATATGGGTATCGATTAAAAGAAGAACTTAAACCCAGTAAGCTACCTAAAAGAAGTATATTACAACTAAAAAGTCTCTTATCTTTAAGGACAAAACTTAACAAACAAAGAGCTGGTTTTAAAGTTACTTTGAAAGAACAAAAAAGAATTTATAAAGCAAAAGAGTATAAAATAATCTTTGACGTTCAACAAAAAATGATTGCAGAACTAACCAAACAAATACACAAGATTAATACTCAAATGCAAGCTATTATTGACCAAAATATAATGTTAAAAGAAACCTATAAACTTGTTACTAGTGTTAAAGGTATAGGAATGCAAACTGCTATAATGATGATTGTGTTTACTGACAATTTTTCAAAATTTGAAAACTGGAGAAAGTTTGCCTCTTATTGTGGTGTTGCTCCTTTTCCTTACCAATCTGGAACTAGTATTAAAGGACGTACAAAAGTCTCTCATTTGGCTAATAAAAAATTGAAAGCAATTATTAATATGTGCGCTATTTCTGCTATACAACATAACCCAGAAATGAAATTATACTATCATAAAAGAATAAAACAAGGCAAAAGTAAAATGAGTACCGTTAACATTATTAGAAACAAATTAATAGCAAGAGTGTTTGCCGTTGTCAAACGACAAACACCCTATGTAGATACTTTTAAATTTGCTGCATAAATTAGTAAAAATAATATCTCAACTTTTACTTGTTTTTATCATAGAATACGGGGGCTTCTTAAACGTTTTGAAGTAATTCAGGAAATGACAGGAGATGATAAAAATATTGTCCTTAAATTTCTTGACCTAACTATCAGAGACTTTAAAACCAAAAAAGCATACTCCTAAAATATAAAAGAGCCACTCCATGACAGAGCAGCTCTCTTACCTATGAAAAGGAAAATTTATGTTTCTTTAAAATAGTCTTCCAAATCTTTGATAAATGCTTCTTTATCAAAACCGTTAATGGTTCTACCGGCTAAAACTTCTTTGGTGGCTTTTAAAAACTCCGTACAAAGAATTTCTTTTCTTTTTGTTTCATCCGAAGATTTAAAAATTTCAAAATCTAGTTTTAATTCATATGTAATCGTTGGTTCTTTTTTCATAACCTTTAACGGCCGGATAGGGAAAAAGGGTTCAAATCCTTTTGATACACAAATAACACCAATAGTAACTTGTTTAACCCTGTCTCCATAATCTTTATCTTTAAAGAACAAATTTAATTCATCAGCTAACTTATGAGTGATTCTACTTTCTTCATGGGTAAACTCTCTGGAAAATTGAGCTCCTATATAAAACTCCATAATTATAATATTTTATTATCTAAATATTTTATTTCCCGGAGGTAAACTTCCTGTGGACAAGAAATGACCATAGATAATGATCTTTTCCTGTACTTTTATCTGTACCGTATTTCCAAAGAAAATAGGCTTCATAGTTACCCCGCCTGGAACCATAGTTTGTAGAGTTTCATCACTATATCTATCAAATCCTTTAGTAGTTTCTCCATATTTCCATACTTCCCCCGCCTTTAGTGTTATAGGATTTCCTCTAACATCCAGATACGTACCTGGTTTGTTTACGGTCAGCATATAAGTCATTCCCGGAGGCCCGCCAGCTTTTTCTAATATTCTCTGAATTTCTTTTTCCTGCTTAGCATACGTCCAGTTAGCATCTGCAGCTTCAAGAACAGCCTCATTAACAGCATTTATTATTGCAACGGTACCATAAGCTAAGCCAATAGCAATAGTCATATTTATAGCAGTAGTAATAACTGCAGCATCTGCAAAAGGAAGCGGGCCGTCAGAACCGGCAACAGTTAACGCCATAGCACCCATAGACTTTAACTGGTCATCATCTACATGAACGTCCATCTCGTACTTATTCTCTATTTTCCCATCTTCACCTTTATTGCAATCAGAACTATTAGGTGGGCACGGAGTATTATTATTACTTCCATCAGCATTTCCTCCATTCTGAGCATATGCAAGAGCTTCTTCAAAAGAAACTATTTGTCCATTGATTACATATTCGCCTATTTGAGAATTATAAATAGCATCTGCACCACTAGGGTCTGCAAAAAATACCGGATTATTATCAAAGGCTGTATATGTTGACATACTCCAATGGGTAACCGGATCGATGGCTGTCCACCTTGCAATAGTTGGGTCATATTGCCTAAGTTCCATTTCATACAAATTCAAGCCTAAGCTTTCCTCATACTCAATTCCATTGTATTTAAATTTCCGCGCCACATGATTCCCATTAGGATTCACTGTAACATTTACCCCACGAATTTTAAGCCCAAAAGCGTAATAATTTGACTCCTCTATAATCTCATTTTGTGAGACATCCCCAGAGTTATCGGTATCTGCGTAGGATAGTCGAACATTGCCTAAGTGGTCTTTGTATTGATATACATACTCCAATACGCTTACGCATTTTTTTTCTCCGGTTGCCTTTTTCTGGCACGGTATCTCCCCTGAGAAGAAAAAATTTTGATATGTATGCTCGCTTGCTGTCATAGCCACTGCTAATATATAAAAAAATTCCGGATACCTGTTGGTTCATTGGTGGATTTGTTATCGGTAATTGGTAGTGAGTATTGAGTATTAAGTATTGGGGGGAACTTCCGTTTTAAAAAGATGAGGATTTATAGTGGGGCCGAAGCCGGGGAGATAAATCGTCAGCTTTTTAAAATGAGACAAGCGATAGCGCGTTCAGCAGGGGAACTACATAGTTTGTTGTAAGTTCTTTAGCTTCTGATATCTAAACTGTTTTCCGTACTGATTTTAAAAACTGTAAACTCATTTTAGGATTGATTTTGAACTGTAAATCTATTTTAGGATTTAACTAAAAAAACGGTAAACTTTTTGTAGGATAATAGCCCACTATGTATTTCCCTTTTTTTACTGGTACCGCACTGTTTGTAGAGGCCAACGCCGATTGAGTGTTCTGCGTTGTACGCAAAACCAGCGCAGCGAAAGCGCAGCGCCAAAGCCGACGTGGACACAGGGGCTGTGAACGATTAAGTGAGCAGCGTGGACACGCCACAAGCATTTTTTTGTTCCTTGATTTAAAAAATAAAAAACTCCTTTTAAAAAAAAATGCGCAGTAGGCTTTGGCACCAGCGGCTGCGCCAGATAAGCAGCGGTGGATTTTTGTAGGCGACCCATGAGCCGTTAACAAAAATACAGAGGAGCTGCAGGTGAGCGGAGCAGAAGTAAGGAGGCAGCAGCTTTTTTTTGACCAAAAGGAACGCCCGCAGGGACCCTTTTTGGCCAAACAAAAGTGCTGCACAGAGGGGCGTAGCGAACACCTTTGATTCCGCTATAGTTTGTTTCAAGTTTGAGGAGTTTCAAGTTTTGGATATTGCTAAATCACCCACTAGAAGCTTTGTACTATCCATTTTTCTTATACCACTATAAGAAAAATTGATAATAAAAGGTGCGGATTTTGGAACCTTGAACACCTTGAATTTTGAGCTGTATTTAACCTAGCGGGTGGAACTTTTGGATGGCCTTGTGTAAATTCTCTAAATTATCTTGCTGATATCTTTCGGTAGAACCTATGTATTTATGACCACACATCTGTTGTACTTCTCTGATATTGTATTTACCGAGCCAATAGGTAATCACACTTGCTCTTAATTGTTGCAGACTTACCACTTTGTGATTCACTGTTTTTAACTTCTTTATAATACTTCTTTGAATCATATTAAATTGTGGGGTATTTAACGGGAATAAGGTATCGTTATAGAGCTTTATACGCTTTTGTATTTTTGGTCTGTACCGCTCTATGTATTCCATAAGCTCTATGATTTGCCAGGATTGTAAGGGTAAGGTTCTCGGGTTGCTTTTGGTGGTACCCGGAACGTCTATTTTTCCTTTGTGTAACTGTACATCTTCCAGTTGTAGTTTTGCCAATGTGGCAGTGTTTAAACATTGATAGACGATAAGCCCTGTAATGACTTTATTTCTCTTGGCGGTGGCTTTAAAGTACTTATCTGTGACATGGTCACTTTCAAAAGAATAATATAAATCTTCCAATTCTTCATACGTTAACAAATTAGCCATTACTTTGGTTCGGGAGCGTTTTACTTTTAAGCCTGTTGCCGGGTTATCTACCCTTATGTTGCTTTCTATTAAATAATCATAGTAATATTGAACACATCGTATTTGATTGTTGACACTTTCGGCTCTCCAGTTTTTAGCTTGCAGATACTTTACATATTGCATCAGTGCTTTATAATCCAGCAGTTGTGTATCATAGCCTTTTTGTGTACACCAATTTTTATAGTCCTTTAATTTCCACAGATAGGCCTTGATACTAGTTGTACGATGTCTTTGTTTTTCCAAATAGGCTTTAAAACTCATCATCATTATTATTATTATCTTACTATAATTTCTTAACCAGATGCGTATAAATCTGTGTGGTCTCCAAGTGGGAGTGTCCTAAAAATTGTTTGATATCTTCCAGTCGCATTCCTGCTTCGAGTAAATGGGTAGCAATAGAATGGCGCAATCTGTGAGGAGATATTTTTTTAGCTATAAGCTCCCGGTTATCGGTTGCTTTTATGATACGTTGCAAATGAATTGCAATAGCCGCTCCTGTTAATCTTGTTCCGCTTTGGCCTATCAATAAAGCTTCACTTTGTGAGTACCGGTAAAATTCGATACGTGCCCGGTAGATATACTCTTCTAAAATCGCTAAGTTGTACGGATTGATAGGAATCAAGCGTTCTTTGTAATGCTTGCCTTTACGAACATGAATGAGTTCTTTATCAAACAGGATATCTTTAATATTGACATGGACCGCTTCGTCTCTACGCAATCCCAAACCATACAACAATACCAGCATGGCTTTATCTCGTAGTTGTACATGCCAAAGAGGACTGCTAAATTCGGTGGCTTTAAAGAGTTGTTTGGCTTCTGCCGGAGTAAGAATGTTAATGGTTTCAAAACGGTCTGTTTTCTCGGGTTTTAAATGAACCTCCAAAGGTTTTGCACCGTGTTTTAGCAGGTATTCTCCAAACTTTTTTAAAGCTTGCTGATGTTGGTTTAAATAATTTTTACTCAGTGCGCCCCCTCTTCTTTGATTGGGTCTTTCTTGCAAAGCTTTATAATACTCCCTAACGATTGTTCTTGTAATATCTGCTATGGAATTAATATGGCGACGCTCTAAGTAATAAAAAAACTCTTGTAAAAAAATAGGATAACCATACACACTACGTGGCGTATGGCCTAAGATATCCAACCACTCTTTGTAAGCTTCTAACAGATGCTTAAAATTTTCATTTTGTAAGGGTAGTTTCTTCATATTTATTTTTTACTTGGGTATGTCTTTTTTTAGCATTTATGGTTTAGTCGCTATAAGTTATTGATTTTCTATTTATTAACTGGTCCATTTGGCTGGTGAGCCACTACTGAGCCGGTGGGCCGGTTGATTTTGGTCAAACAATCTTCCAATGCCTTACTTATCTGCTCTTTAAGGTGCTGATACTCTTTAACATCTATAATCTGATAATGATAGATTTGTCCTTTCTTTCCACTTATCTTTTTGATATACCCTTCCTCTATTAATTGTAAATGGTATCGTTTTAAGGTACTGGCTTTGATACGTAAGTTTCTTCTGATTTCGGCATTGGTAAACTGCGTTTGTTTTTTCTCTTGTAAGTACAACTTTAATTTTTCCAGGTGATTTCTTGCCGCTCCGCTAAGGGTATCTGATTTTCTAAGTAGCACTTCTGTTATTAAATGGTTAGCTTCTTGTATGTCTTCTATTGTTGTTTCTATATAGACTTCTCCTGTGGCTTCATTTACCTGCTCCTCACGTTGGTATTGATGATAAAAGGTAATCGCCTCTATTAGTTGCAGATAATGAGAGTTGGTACGTCTGGGTTTGAACACAGATTGAGGCAGCTCCAAAAACTCTGCAAAGGGGTTGATGACTTTTACGGGTTTCAATATTTTTTGAGTATTTCTAAGTAAGGCCACAGCTGCCAACTGTTCTTCTTCATTGACTTTCCCCGCAGAGATAGCACGTTGGTAATCCATTATTTTCTTATCCTGCTCCGAACTTTCATCCATATAGAGTAAGAAGCTTCGGTTGCTGTTATCTTCATAAACGGATTCTCTGGTAGTACACCCGGCCACCGATACCGGACCTTCTACGGTCAGGTGAATGGTTTTGGTAGTCCCTTTGCTATCTTTATGTACTACGGTTTTAGTGATTCTTTTTTTGGATTGTAATTCCCGAAGCGGGTAGAGTACCGATTCTGCTCCGTCCAAATCTTCTATTAAAATGAGTTTGTTTTTAAGTTCTGTACGATTAAAATAGTAAAAGGCATTGGCAGAGAGGACAGTAATTTCTACCTTGTCTTCCTGTGGTATCAGCTCTGCTACTTTTGATTGTAAGTGTGTTTTTCCAACGCCACTACTTCCCAGAGAGATACAATGCAAGGGATTATTGGTCTTTCTACTGGTAAACAAAAGGTACATCAGAAGGCGACTGGTTTCTTCTCCTATCACACCTGACCTTCCGATGTACTCATTGGTGTTAGCTAACAGATGCTCCTTTTTCAAAAAGGCGGTAGCTTCTTGGGTAGCTTTCCCCGTTAGGGGTGGTATCTCAGGCCCGGACTGTTGTTGTTTTTCACTCTCCAGTAAAATAAATCGATAATTCTCCAACTCCCGGGTAAGCTCCCGGAGGCATTGCCTCACTACAGAAGTCCCAATCTCCAAACGTTCTGCTATTCTTCTTACAAATTTCTCTACCTGGTTGTCATTATACAGATCGATACTATGCCGTAAAATATTCATTGACCCTATTTTTTGGATGCTTAGCGTTACCCGCAGGCTTTCGAGCTTTCCTAGTTTTAAACCTCCTAAAATCCGGATGTCCAGGTATTGGGTTTTATATCCGTAGTTATTTGGATTTTGAGTATTTAATTTCATTGTGGTACATATTTGTATATAAATAACTTTTCATATTATTTTACAAATATATACACTTTTGTTAGATAATGTCAATACTCATTTTTGTATATATAAGTAAAACCCTTATCTTTACTGTGTTTTTTAGGTAAATATTTTTTTAAATCATTGTTTTTTAGCATTTTTTTATATGGATTTTCCCACGCATTTTAAACACTTACGTAAACAAAGCGGACTGTCTCAGGCGGCACTTGCCAAAAAATGTGGTATTAAAGTAACCAACATATCCCGATATGAGATGGGGCGAGTAAAACCCAATTTTGATATTGCCATAAAAATGGCCAGGCATTTGGGAGTGTCTATGGATGTTTTCTACGGTATAACAAGCAGTGAGGATACCCAATTGGTAAAACTCGCTAAAAGAGCCTCTAAATTGCCGAAAAACAAACAGCAAACCTTAGAACAGGTAATAGAGAGGCGTTTTTGTAGGTAACTTTAAATCCTTATAGCTTTTCAACTTTCAACTCCTTAATATTCTCTATATCCCGGAAGTTTGTATTACACTTAAAAAAATAGTTAACCAAGGCCTTACGATTTTTATACAAACAACCATTGTAGATCACACAACCTCCATGTAAAACAATATATCTGGTGGGGTATGCTCTGGTAAGTTTCAATAACTTATTTAATGATATTCTTTCTTTCATAACAATATGGGCTTTTATTACAAGTAAGCCACAGCTATTTTACTAACTATGGCCTACTTTTTTTGATGTTTGTTTCTAGTTTAATTATTTATAGCCAACTCTCGTTAAAAACGAGCGCTCAATGTCATTGCGCTAGTGAGGCCAGTTTACTACACTACCAAGATTATTTAATTTTTTCAAAACATGTTTCCATTCTATCAAGAAAGTGATTTAAGAATTCTTCTTCCTTTGATTTACCAAATTTTTTAAATGTTTTTCCGCCAATGGTTATATCAGTATCTAGGTATTCGCTCATTAGCTTATTTTCATTAATTAATTTGTAAAGAATCAGAGTGTCATTTTGATACATAATTAACAAATTATCTTGACTTTTTAAATTTAATCTCCCTATATATTCCAATTGGTTTTCTTCTCCATAATAGAACAAAGAATCTCTTGAAACTTTATAAAATAAAGGAGCAAGCACTCCTCCTAAGTTTGAAAAACGGTACATTGTATTACTATCAAAAAAAACCTCATTATAATCAAAAGTGTCAGTTGTAGAATTATTACCTATATTTGAGTCAGTAGAGTATAGGTACCAATTTCCTTTAATGTCTATATCTTTACTTTTTATTTCTGCATTTTTTTCTTTCTTACAAGCTATAAACATTAGTGCAAATAAGACAATTAATAAACTTTTCTTATACATCTTTCTAAATTTTAGTTTTTAGCATTTTTCTTTTCAAAAAACCCTCCCTGTTGAACAGCTCTATAAACTCTATTGAATAAATCTTTACCATTAATTCTCATAGTCAAAGCATTTCCACCGCCTTTTAATTTAACACTATAATAATAAATAAAGTCACCTTTACCATTACCTCCTGAGTTTTGTGATCTAACAACCGATATTTGATACATTTCACTTGATTTTCCTTTCAAACCTTCATCAAAACTCATAATCATTGATCCCCCTGAGTCTTTGTAATATTTTTTGACGACATATCCTATCATTGACCCCATTCCAAACCATCTTTCTGCAATACCTTTCTTTCTTTTAGATTGCTCATAGTTTATTATATCATCAAGAATAAGTACTCCTCTATCTGAATCAGTTGTATTATCAATAAAGTGAAACCATTGAATAAACGAACCTAATACTTCTTCTTTCGACTTAGAAAGACTTATTTTATCAGGTCTCATTATTTGCTGATTGCAGCAGTCTTCCTCTGTTTCAGAATCATTTTCATCATCATTATTGCCATTAGAATTATCAGTAGTCCCTCCATACAAAGTTATTATTTCCTCGTGAAGTTGAGTATAATAATTATTCCAATAATCTTCTTCGGTTACTTTATTCGTATCAAAAAAATCCGAGATTGCATCTGCTCCGCTAGGGTCAG
Source organism: Flavobacteriaceae bacterium (assembly GCA_014075215.1). NCBI lineage: Bacteria > Pseudomonadati > Bacteroidota > Flavobacteriia > Flavobacteriales > Flavobacteriaceae > Flavobacteriaceae bacterium. The sequence continues at coordinate 881,422 of CP046177.1, read as the reverse complement.
CCCAAAATATTGGGTTATTATCAAATGCTTGATAAGGAGAATATTCAAAATGTATTACAGGATCAACAGAAGTAAATCGGGCAATTGCAGGATCGTACATTCTTACCTCCATTTCATACAAATCCAATCCCAGTGATTCTTCAAGTTCGACACCATTATATTTAAACTTCTGTGCCACATGATTTCCACTAGCAGATACCGTAGCATTATACCCTTTGTGCCTGAGACCGAAGAGGAAATAACTACGTCTTTTTAAATCACTTTTCTTTGAGGTCAATGTTTTTTTATTCCAAACTAATTTTAGTTCAGTACTTTGATGATATTTTAATTTTAAACAGCCCAAATTTTTTATAAAAAAGTGAAGTTCAAAAATAAGTAAAGTATGGCTAATAATAATAAAAAATACTGTAAAATTAGTTTGGTTCTGCTACCCTTTAGGTTTTTAGTTCGCTAATTGATAAGATTATCGGTTTACGATATGTGTATAAATCTGCGTACTTTCTAGTGAAGAATGCCCCAAGAACTGTGCAATATTTTCAATACTAACACCATTTTGAAGTAGTTGTGTAGCGATACTATGGCGTAAAATATGAAAGGTTAATCTTTTGCTTTGTATGACTTTATTTGGCGTGATTTTCTGTAAATCTTTAAGACTGTTTGTAAGCCCACAAGAACTATGAATAAAGAGTTTTCGGTGTGTTATTTTTTGCAGGTTTCTAAAATTGTAAACGTAGTTTTCCAGTACTTTATAAACCCCTGTACTTAATGGGATGATGCGGTCTTTATAATTTTTTCCTTGTCTTATAAAAAGCGTTTTAGTATCAAAATTAATGTCCGTTACTTCAAGGTTCATCCCCTCGGTTCTGCGTATGCCACAACCATAAAACAAAGCAAAAATAAGTTTTAATTGTTCCTGCTTTTTCTCTCTTTTTTCAAAATGATATTTGGGGTATGTTTTTGAGATATTGTTTTGCAATTCCTTTATTTCTTCTTTGGTAAAAGGGTGTATATTGTTTACTCTTTCCTGCTTGTCCTGTTCAATTCTGTAATTTGTTGGGTTGGGTGCGGTGTGCATTCCTATTTGATGCATAAACTCCATCAGCTTGTCTATGGCATCAAAAGTTTTGTTGAGATGTGCAGTACTCAACCCGCCTTTTCTTCGCTTGTTTGGGCGTATTTGTAAGTAATTAAAATAAGTAGTAATGTGCTTTGCAGTCAGCTTGTTTATTTGGCTCACGCCCTGCGTGTCAAGCCAATTAAAAAAATCCCTTACACTAAAATTATAGTTGTAAACAATGGAATGTGAAAAGCCCAAAGTAGCCAACCACTCTTTATATTCTTGGTTAATAATTGTTAGGTTTTCGCTCAAAATGGATGATGTTTTGCAATGTCATCAGTTAGGCTTTCCAAATCGTTTACCTTATAACTTTCGGTGCTAGATATGTAGCGATGTCCTGCTAAATATTGTGCTTTTCGCAATCCCTCATTTTTTATCCAATTTGTAATAACCGAAGCTCGTAACTGCTTAAAATTTAAAAAATTACTGTCTATTTTCTTAACCTGTTTAGCAAGGTATTGCACCACTCCTCGAAAATCTTGAATATTGTTTTTTTCATTGGAAATAGGGTAAGACAAAAAAAGCTGTTCAGTTTCTTGATTATATAAGTTTGCTATTTTAGGTCTTATTTGCTGTGTATAATTGATTAAAACACCTATTTGTGTAGCATTTAAAACAATGGTTCTGCCATTACTTTTTTTTGCTTTTTGTATTTTTAAAGTGGCTTTGTTTAGGTCTAAATCGGTAAGTTTTATTTTTTTTAATTCTTTGGTTAGCAAACCTTGATACACAAGCATCCCCAACATACAATAGTTTCTTTCTCTGCATAAAAGAGAGCGTTCTCGGTCGTTTTCTCCTACGTATTTATTGTAGTTGAAATTCCTAATAAAGTTGTGGTAAAAATTATCGTTTAGCTGTTCCAGTTCTGCAAAAGAATAGATATTGTAAAGTGTTTTTTTTCTTGCTCCTCTTATTTTTAAAAAGTTAGTGGGGTTGGTCGCTATTAAATCATTTTGCTGTAAAAAAGTAAAATAATGCCTTAAAGCTGTTAAATCTCCTTTACGTCTGCTGTTGGTTTGGTGAAGATTTTTTTTAAGATAGGACAAGTACTCCAAAACATCTTTTTTAGTAGTATTAATGTCTTCCTTTGTAAACCATTTTAAAAAATCAGCTACGCTTTTGGTGTATTTTTTTTGCGTGATTTCTGCGTGGTTTTTGGTTTGTAAATAGTTAATAAAATCTTGCATTGTTCAAAAAATAAAATTTAGTGTCGTCTTACTTCTAAAGGCTTATGATTGTTGAGTTTTAGAGTTAGACACTTCCTTTTGACTAACTGGCTTACTGTTTTGCTTTTCGTGTTCTTTTTGATGCTCTTTTTTTATTTTTTCAAGTGTATATTTTAAGTCTTTTTCAATGCGGTTTTGTACATCTGTTTGATTGCCAAATTGTGTAATTTTGTAAACAAAACCCTCACGGTGTTTGTTTCCACCAACCACTTGAACATAAGCATACAATTTGAGTTCTTGCAGGTATCGGTTTAAAGTTCTTGGATGAATTGGTTTTGCTTTTCTAATATCCAAAGCTGTAAATTGAGTTGTTTTGGCTTCTGCCAAAAAATCAGTTAGCCAATGATAAAATCCTCTTGCTGTTGTGCTTAATTCATCCGCTCTACGGAACAAAGAATTTTTAAGATATTTAAAAGCTAATGCTATATCGTTTGGGTGGGTCTTTACAAAAATTTCTCCTGTTGTTTTATCAACTGTTTGCTCTCTTTGGAACTGAAAAAAATAGGTAATAACTTCAATAAAATTGAGCAATAACAATAATGATTTTCTTGGGTGATTTACGTCTTTTGGAAGTTCAATCAATGTAGCAAAAGGGTTTGTAATTGATACATTTTGAAGTGTTGCAATTACGTTTTTTAGTTTTGTTTGTGTGGTTTTGATTTCATCCGTTTTTATAAGTCCTGCTTTGCACTTTTTTTGATATTCCATAATAGCAATATCTTGGCTTTGGCTATGGTTTAAATGGAGCATCAAAAAAGGCAAACTCAAACTTTCATAATTTTTATCAGAATAAGCACAAGCCAGTAAACAAAGATTTCCAGTAACTTCAAAAGTAGTGCTGTGTAGCATTCCGTCTTTGTCTTTGGTGGCTCTAGTTTTTACTAATTTTCCTTGTGTTTGCAGAGTTGCCAAAGGCGATAACATTTGTGTAGTCCATTCTAAATCCTCAATTAAAAGGGCTTTGTTTTGAAGTTCGTAAGAGTTGAAATAATACAAGGCGTTTGCAGATATTTGTGTATGAAAACTAAAAGAATTATTGGGCATACATTCACTTAATTTTTGTAAAATATAGCTTTTACCAATACCACTTTTTGCCAAACACAAAACAGAAAATGGATTGCTATATTTATAGGAAGCCAAAGCAAGAAACAAAATAACGGCGTTTTCATCCTCGCCAATGATACCAGTTGTATTTAAACCTTTTATAAGTTGTGAAAGCAAGTTTTTACTTTTTAGTATTTTCAATGCTTCTTTTTTATCGTCTGCGGATACTTCAAAATTTTCTTTTGATTTTTTTCCTGTATATCGTAAAGAGTGCAATCGGTAATTCTCTAATTGTAGAATAAGGCTGTGTAAAGTTTTAGAAACCTCCAACATTTTAAGTTCCCATTTGTCGCAAAGTGTACGGATTAATTTATCGGTTTGGTGGTCGTTGTACAGGTCAAGTGTGCTTCTAAATGACGGATAATTTTTGTGGGTAATTCGCAAAGTGCAAACCATTCTTTCTACTTGTTGCAAATCTACGCCACCCAAAATATCAATGCTTAAAAAAGCATCATTAAAAGTGATAAAATTTGTGTTGTGTAGGGTTAAGTTTTCCATTGTAATAGGTTTAAATTTAAATTCAAATTTCTAAAGAAATTACGAAAAACAAAGGAATAGATATAAACAAAAATGAAAGAAGAAAAGCCCCATTCCGCCCTCATTTCAGGGGTTTTTGTGGGGGCGAAAAACACAGAAAAACGAAACCAAAAACAGCTCAAAACCAAAGCAAAAAAGAGAAGAAAAAGTACAAAAAAGAACAGAAACAAAACCCTAAATCTGAGAGCCGAAAAACGGCTAAAAAAGAGCAAAAAACAGGCTTAAAATTGCTTTTAAAAATCAAATACTAAATTGACAAAAAAGTGAACAAATAAGAACCGCCTAAAACTTGTATTGAGTTTGCCAAAATATCAAAAATAGTTTGTTTAAAAACTAAAAAAATGGGTTGAAAACCCAAAAAAAAAGCCCCAAAAATTGCACTGCGGAGCAGAGCAAAAAAAGAAAAATAAAAAATCCTTTACTACCTACGGCAGTAATAAAAAAAGCCCCACCGCAAAGCGGTAAAAAAAGCCCAAAAAAACAGTTTGTCTTTGGCGTGATGAAGCCGAATAATCGGCTCAAAAAAATAACAAATAAATGACTGTTTCAGTCAAAAAAAAGCCCTTTTGCCTTACGGCAATAAAAAAATGAAATTTAAGATAAAAAACGTTTTAAAAGACCAAAAACGAAACGAAAAAAAGCCCAAGAAAAACCACCACCAAAAAAACCTAAAAACCCAAACGAAAAACACAAAAAAGCCCCACAAAAACCCCTGAAATGAGGGCGGAATGGGGCTTTTCTTCTTTCATTTTTGTTTATATCTATTCCTTTGTTTTTCGTAATTTCTTTAGAAATTTGAATTTAAATTTAAACCTATTACAATGGAAAACTTAACCCTACACAACACAAATTTTATCACTTTTAATGATGCTTTTTTAAGCATTGATATTTTGGGTGGCGTAGATTTGCAACAAGTAGAAAGAATGGTTTGCACTTTGCGAATTACCCACAAAAATTATCCGTCATTTAGAAGCACACTTGACCTGTACAACGACCACCAAACCGATAAATTAATCCGTACACTTTGCGACAAATGGGAACTTAAAATGTTGGAGGTTTCTAAAACTTTACACAGCCTTATTCTACAATTAGAGAATTACCTATTGCACTCTTTACGATATACAGGAAAAAAATCAAAAGAAAATTTTGAAGTATCCGCAGACGATAAAAAAGAAGCATTGAAAATACTAAAAAGTAAAAACTTGCTTTCACAACTTATAAAAGGTTTAAATACAACTGGTATCATTGGCGAGGATGAAAACGCCGTTATTTTGTTTCTTGCTTTGGCTTCCTATAAATATAGCAATCCATTTTCTGTTTTGTGTTTGGCAAAAAGTGGTATTGGTAAAAGCTATATTTTACAAAAATTAAGTGAATGTATGCCCAATAATTCTTTTAGTTTTCATACACAAATATCTGCAAACGCCTTGTATTATTTCAACTCTTACGAACTTCAAAACAAAGCCCTTTTAATTGAGGATTTAGAATGGACTACACAAATGTTATCGCCTTTGGCAACTCTGCAAACACAAGGAAAATTAGTAAAAACTAGAGCCACCAAAGACAAAGACGGAATGCTACACAGCACTACTTTTGAAGTTACTGGAAATCTTTGTTTACTGGCTTGTGCTTATTCTGATAAAAATTATGAAAGTTTGAGTTTGCCTTTTTTGATGCTCCATTTAAACCATAGCCAAAGCCAAGATATTGCTATTATGGAATATCAAAAAAAGTGCAAAGCAGGACTTATAAAAACGGATGAAATCAAAACCACACAAACAAAACTAAAAAACGTAATTGCAACACTTCAAAATGTATCAATTACAAACCCTTTTGCTACATTGATTGAACTTCCAAAAGACGTAAATCACCCAAGAAAATCATTATTGTTATTGCTCAATTTTATTGAAGTTATTACCTATTTTTTTCAGTTCCAAAGAGAGCAAACAGTTGATAAAACAACAGGAGAAATTTTTGTAAAGACCCACCCAAACGATATAGCATTAGCTTTTAAATATCTTAAAAATTCTTTGTTCCGTAGAGCGGATGAATTAAGCACAACAGCAAGAGGATTTTATCATTGGCTAACTGATTTTTTGGCAGAAGCCAAAACAACTCAATTTACAGCTTTGGATATTAGAAAAGCAAAACCAATTCATCCAAGAACTTTAAACCGATACCTGCAAGAACTCAAATTGTATGCTTATGTTCAAGTGGTTGGTGGAAACAAACACCGTGAGGGTTTTGTTTACAAAATTACACAATTTGGCAATCAAACAGATGTACAAAACCGCATTGAAAAAGACTTAAAATATACACTTGAAAAAATAAAAAAAGAGCATCAAAAAGAACACGAAAAGCAAAACAGTAAGCCAGTTAGTCAAAAGGAAGTGTCTAACTCTAAAACTCAACAATCATAAGCCTTTAGAAGTAAGACGACACTAAATTTTATTTTTTGAACAATGCAAGATTTTATTAACTATTTACAAACCAAAAACCACGCAGAAATCACGCAAAAAAAATACACCAAAAGCGTAGCTGATTTTTTAAAATGGTTTACAAAGGAAGACATTAATACTACTAAAAAAGATGTTTTGGAGTACTTGTCCTATCTTAAAAAAAATCTTCACCAAACCAACAGCAGACGTAAAGGAGATTTAACAGCTTTAAGGCATTATTTTACTTTTTTACAGCAAAATGATTTAATAGCGACCAACCCCACTAACTTTTTAAAAATAAGAGGAGCAAGAAAAAAAACACTTTACAATATCTATTCTTTTGCAGAACTGGAACAGCTAAACGATAATTTTTACCACAACTTTATTAGGAATTTCAACTACAATAAATACGTAGGAGAAAACGACCGAGAACGCTCTCTTTTATGCAGAGAAAGAAACTATTGTATGTTGGGGATGCTTGTGTATCAAGGTTTGCTAACCAAAGAATTAAAAAAAATAAAACTTACCGATTTAGACCTAAACAAAGCCACTTTAAAAATACAAAAAGCAAAAAAAAGTAATGGCAGAACCATTGTTTTAAATGCTACACAAATAGGTGTTTTAATCAATTATACACAGCAAATAAGACCTAAAATAGCAAACTTATATAATCAAGAAACTGAACAGCTTTTTTTGTCTTACCCTATTTCCAATGAAAAAAACAATATTCAAGATTTTCGAGGAGTGGTGCAATACCTTGCTAAACAGGTTAAGAAAATAGACAGTAATTTTTTAAATTTTAAGCAGTTACGAGCTTCGGTTATTACAAATTGGATAAAAAATGAGGGATTGCGAAAAGCACAATATTTAGCAGGACATCGCTACATATCTAGCACCGAAAGTTATAAGGTAAACGATTTGGAAAGCCTAACTGATGACATTGCAAAACATCATCCATTTTGAGCGAAAACCTAACAATTATTAACCAAGAATATAAAGAGTGGTTGGCTACTTTGGGCTTTTCACATTCCATTGTTTACAACTATAATTTTAGTGTAAGGGATTTTTTTAATTGGCTTGACACGCAGGGCGTGAGCCAAATAAACAAGCTGACTGCAAAGCACATTACTACTTATTTTAATTACTTACAAATACGCCCAAACAAGCGAAGAAAAGGCGGGTTGAGTACTGCACATCTCAACAAAACTTTTGATGCCATAGACAAGCTGATGGAGTTTATGCATCAAATAGGAATGCACACCGCACCCAACCCAACAAATTACAGAATTGAACAGGACAAGCAGGAAAGAGTAAACAATATACACCCTTTTACCAAAGAAGAAATAAAGGAATTGCAAAACAATATCTCAAAAACATACCCCAAATATCATTTTGAAAAAAGAGAGAAAAAGCAGGAACAATTAAAACTTATTTTTGCTTTGTTTTATGGTTGTGGCATACGCAGAACCGAGGGGATGAACCTTGAAGTAACGGACATTAATTTTGATACTAAAACGCTTTTTATAAGACAAGGAAAAAATTATAAAGACCGCATCATCCCATTAAGTACAGGGGTTTATAAAGTACTGGAAAACTACGTTTACAATTTTAGAAACCTGCAAAAAATAACACACCGAAAACTCTTTATTCATAGTTCTTGTGGGCTTACAAACAGTCTTAAAGATTTACAGAAAATCACGCCAAATAAAGTCATACAAAGCAAAAGATTAACCTTTCATATTTTACGCCATAGTATCGCTACACAACTACTTCAAAATGGTGTTAGTATTGAAAATATTGCACAGTTCTTGGGGCATTCTTCACTAGAAAGTACGCAGATTTATACACATATCGTAAACCGATAATCTTATCAATTAGCGAACTAAAAACCTAAAGGGTAGCAGAACCAAACTAATTTTACAGTATTTTTTATTATTATTAGCCATACTTTACTTATTTTTGAACTTCACTTTTTTATAAAAAATTTGGGCTGTTTAAAATTAAAATATCATCAAAGTACTGAACTAAAATTAGTTTGGAATAAAAAAACATTGACCTCAAAGAAAAGTGATTTAAAAAGACGTAGTTATTTCCTCTTTGGATTGAAACATAAAGGATATAATAACGTGGTTAATGGAACAGAACATGATTGGAAATACCAAGGTCAAGAATTAACAGAAGATTTAGGTTATAACATGTACGAATATAAATGGAGACATTATGATGCTTCTATCGGAAGGTTTAATGTTGTTGACCCATTAGCGGAGGAGAGAAGTTGGGTATCACCATATAATTTTGTACAGAACAACCCAATTAATCGTATTGACCCAGATGGGGCATTAGATTACCCAATTGTTACCATAACGAAACAAAAAACTGGTCAAACCGCAGAACAAAGAGTATTAGGTTATAGTGGTGGAGCGACAACTCAGGCAGATTTATATAAAGTTGTAGTTACAGACACAGAAGACGCTAATTTTAAGATGGAATTTTCAATTACAAGGGATGCTTGGACAGTAGAGCAAGGAAATTCAACAGCTTCTAATGTAGCATTTGAACCTAAAGACGGAGACGTAAATCATTTCACGGGTAAAGTGATGCCGAATGGATATCCACAAGGTAATGGAACAGAAGCTTTAAAACTTACCCAATACGGTTCAGAGGTGGTTCACGCAGAACCAAACCAAACATCTGTAAATATGGGGTATAGAAATAAGGCAGATGTAGCTGCTGGTGTTATGATACACGTAGGTGGAAATTATGACAAAAATGGAAAGAATAGAGTTGCAGCTTCGGAAGGTTGTTTTGGAGTTTGTAACCCAGGTAACTCAAGCTCTAATCAGTCTAATACGTACTCAAATAATATTTTGAATACTATCCAAGGTCAAGCCAATAAGAGTCAAACGAATCCAGGACATATAAGAGTAGTAATTGAAAAAAGAGAAGGCAATGAATTTCCAACGACCAAAAAAATTAACTAAAGTGTTGTTCTTTTTTGTTGCAATACTTATTTCTACAAGCTGTAAGGTTCAAAACAAAACAACAGTTGTGGAGATATTGACTGGAATAGAAATCGAGAGTGATGATTACAATTATTCTGATGAGTCAATTCTCAAACTTGGGAATGTGGAGTACTTATTGAGAAGCAAAGCTATTTACGACACAAACGGAGACATCCAAGAACTTGAAATTTATAAGTCAGAAGGGAATTTAAATTATGACAGGTCAAAGCTAATTGAAGACATAAGTTTATTGGAATATTACGGGCTTCCGTTTCATCAAAAGTTAAGCTATTCGGATGGGGTCATAACAAAGGATGAAAATGATAGAATAGATGTAACTGCTATTGGAGATTACTTAATAAATGAAGATGATAATATAGTCCGATTTTATAAGCTCAAATAATTTAAAAAGTCACTCATTGAGTGGCTTTTTTCATTTACAAAATACTCTGTATTTTCCTTTTAGCGATAAACGCATCAATGACAGAAAAAATATGTAGTTTATCATCCTCGGTAAATTTAGAGACTTCCAAAATGCGTTCCCGAGTGGTTTTATCCATTTGTACGTCTGCCTTTCCTGTAAGATAATCAAGGCTTACATCCAGTAAATCCGCAATTTTACGAGCAATCTCAACAGAGGGCAACACTTCGTTACGTTCGTATCTTCCGAGTACATTTTTATGAATACCCAACTGACTGGCTAAGTCTGTTTGAGAAATGCCTTGCTTTTTTCTAAGCTCTACTACTATACTTCCAAAATCCATAAAAAGAAACTGTATAAGGGTTTAAAACCTATTCTATTACTAAAACACAAAGATATAGAAACTAAATCAGTTATTCAAAAACAGAAAAGTTTGTAAAATAAAACTAAAAGGGTATCTTTGCACCTAAACAGTTGTCAAAATTATTTTTAAACTTTTTTCTCAATGGAAATAACGGAAATCAAAAACAAGCTCACATTAGCAACGGTACTGCACTACTACCATTTAAAACCCGATAAACAGCTTCGTTTAAACTGTCCGTTCCATAACGACAAAACCCCAAGCCTGCAAGTGTATTACAAAACGCATACTGCGTATTGTTTTAGTAGCAACTGCAAAACCCACGGAAAAAGTTTAGATGTCATTGATTTTATAATGCACAAAGAAAGTCTAACCAAAAGGGAAGCCATACTAAAAGCTCAATCTTTAATTAGTGGAAATACAGAAACCCATAAGCAACCAACGGCAGAACTAACCCGAATAACAGTACTCACGAAAATGTTTACCTACTTCAAGAATGCGATACACAACTCAAAACCAGCAAGGGAATATATAGAAAGTAGGTGTTTGGATTTTACAAAAACGGAAGTTGGTTACAACTCTGGTCAGTTCCATCACGGCACAAGAAAGGATGAAGCACTGATAAAAAGCTGTATCAAATACGGTTTATTACTGGACTTGGGAACAAAAGGAAGAACAGGAAACCCAGCTTACAAACCTTTTGGAAAATGGGGTATTGTGTTCGCATTAAAGAACAAACAAAATCAAATCGTATCACTCTATTTTAGAAGTGCACTATCCGAGAAAAAGCAACGGCACTTTTATTTAAGAGAAAGACAAGGTTTATATCCCAACTACCCAAAACCCACCACAAGACGACTGATTTTAACGGAAAGCATCATCGATACCGCTACGCTTTTAGAACAGGATAAAATCAAAACTCATTATGAAGTACTATCACTTTTTGGCACAAACGGACTAAGAGAGGAACACACCAAAGCCATAGCAGAACTAAAGGAATTACAGGAAATCATCTTCTTTTTAAATGGCGACCAAGCAGGAACAAAAGCAGTAGAAAAGTATGCACCAATGCTCAAAGCAGATTATCCAAGCATTACCATATCAAACGTACAAGTTCCCGAAAATGAAGATGTAAACAGCCTATTGCAAGGACATAGCGGAGATATTTTAAATCACTTGGTAAACACTCGAAAGGAATACGATTTTTTATTTTCAAATGAAAAATCAATTGAAAAGAAAAAAGAGCAATATCCTACACCTAAATTATTTATCCCTACTGAAGAAGAACAAAACCAAGCAGTAAAAAGACTGGTTCAAGAAAGCCAAGGAAAACAGCCAAAGCAAACAGGGCTTGATACCAACAACCCTTACAACTTGAAATACCAAGGCAATGAAGCCAAGTACCAAATAAAAGGCTTTAACATCAATCAAATGGACAGCTTAAAGATAACCCTACAAATCGAAATGAAATGAACCGAATAACTTTAAAACTAGACTTGTACGAGTTTAATCAAGTGGAAAAAACCTGCAAAACAGTAGCTGAAAAATTAGGGCTTAGAAAGGACTTAATCGAAAAGGATTTATCACAGCTTACCGAATTACTGGAGTTTTACCGAGAAAAGAAAATCCACCAAAAGCAAAGCCATAGCAGTAATAAAATAGAAGTTCCCACAGCTTCGGCAACAAAATGTATCGAGTTCCTAAAATCTGAAAACCTAATCCAAAAGTTCAATAAGCTCATCGGGAAATGCGGTATCGTTGGAGAAGAAAACAACCGAATATTATTGTTCGTGATTGTATCAAGTTACAAAATGCCTGACACCTTACACGCTTTAATACAAGGCAGTTCGGGAAGTGGAAAGACACGACTACTCAAAATCATCAGCGATTTAATGCCAACGGAAGATGTAAAGAAATACACCAGAGTAACGGACAACAGTTTTTACAATCAAGACGAATATTTTTTTGTAAACAAGCTCGTATGTTTTGAAGATTTAGACGGCTTAAAAGAAGATGCACAACTGGCAGTAAGGGAATTACAGAGCAATGAAATACTAAGGACATCCACCAGTTTAAAAGATAAAAACGGAAGCATTACAGGAGGCGAACGTATTGTAAGAGGTCCAATAGCTTAGCTATCGTGTACCACCAAAGGCGAAACCTATGAGGATAATATCAGCAGGAGTTTTTTAATCGCAGTAGATGAAAGCCGAGAACAGACCTTAAAAGTAATCCAGTACCAAAACCAAAAAGCATCGGGAATTATAGATAAAGAAGAAGCTAAAAAGATAGTTGCATTTACCCAAAATTGCATCCGATTATTACAGCCGTATGATGTAGTCAATCCGTATGCCACCAAAATAAAACTACCCGAAACGGCACATAAAATAAGACGATTAAACGAACTCTACCAAAGTTTTGTACGGCAAATAACATTACTCAACCAGTACCAAAGAAAGCGAGACAAACAAGGCAGGTTAATAACGGAAAAAGCAGATTTACAAACGGCTTGTGATATCCTTTTTGAAAGTATCGTTTTAAAAGTGGACGAGCTGGACGGAAGTTTAAGGCAATTTTTTGAGCGATTAAAAAGCTATTTAAAAGAACAAAACCAAGACTTTACCCAAAGAGAAATACGGCAGGAGCTAAACATCAGTAAAGCCCAATGCAGTAGAAATATTGGACGGTTAAGAGCAATGGAATATATCACGAGTAAATACTCAAATAATTTAAGGAGAGTAAGTTACAAAGTAGATTATTGGGATAATTACGCAAAAATCAGAGCCAATATAAAGGATGATTTAACCAACCAAATAAATGAACTATAAAGGAAAAGGGAACAATAGGAAACAATAATGGAACAATACAAATAACTATTAATCAATAAGTAAAGGTGTGTTTTAGGTGGATTGTTCCTTGTTCCAAAAAGTAAGTGTGTATGGGCAGACCGAAAAACATCATAGTCATAAACGAAGATTACCAAAAACTGGCAGAAAGCTTTTACAGATACCTTTTAAGATTGGGCTACAATGCCAAAGGATGCAAATCAAGATACAATTATTTATGTGAGTTCTTAAACTGGTTAGAGCAAAAAGGATTATTGAATATTACCAAAATCACAGCTTTAGAAATTACAAATTACTATCAGTACATCAGCGAAAGACCCAACAAGACAACAGGCGGAATATTAAGCCAAAAAACAACGCATAGCCATATGCGAATTATCCGAGACCTTTTTATAATGTTGCAGAATGAGGGCAAAGTAAAAACCAATCCTTGCAGTTCCCATACCCAAAAGCAAGAGAAGAAAGAACCGTATTAGACCAGGAAGAAATCAAACAACTTTACAAAGCATCAGAAACCGCCCAGGAACGAGCAATTTTAAGTTTAGCATACGGATGTGGTCTGCGAGTTGGAGAGCTTGTAAACTGCAATATTGAGGACATCAGACTACGAGAAAAAATAATCATCATCCCAAAAGGAAAAGGCAATAAAAGAAGAGTTGTACCACTATCAAACGGAGTAGTTAAAGACTTGGCGGATTACTATTACAATGAAAGGGAAAGCCTAACCAAAGGACGAGATTACAATCCAAAGGAAAGTGCTTTTATGTTGCACTCAAGAGGTGGAAGAATGCAGAAAGGAACGTACAACAAGCATTTAAAAATATTGGTAGAAAGAACCGAAAACCAAGAGATAAAAGATAAGGAAATAACCATACACAATTTAAGGCACTCAATCGCAACACATCTTTTAGAACAAGGAATACCAGTAGAGCAAGTGAGATTATTTTTAGGACACAGCCAATTAGAAACCACCCAAATTTATACCCATATCAGCAGAAAACAGTTAGACAATTTAATGTGATGAAGTTAGAGGAATATCTACAAAACGAATACAGCCAAACATCTGTAAACAGTTATAAAAATATCATCAATCGGTATTTATTGGCGGTTGGAGAACGAGCAGAAAAAGCAAGTTACACGGACGTTTTGGATTACATCGGATTATTAAGAGAACAAAATTTACATCCCAAATCACTTCGTAACAACCTGTTTGCCATCAAAATATATTACCGGTATTTAGTCGCCACCGGAAAGCGAAAAGACCAAATCAATAGACAAATCCAAGTAGAAAGCCTTTACCCAAAAGAAATACTACAAGAGCTGTACGACAACTGGCAAAGTAAAAATGGGGAACATCAGCAAAGATATAAGATAATAATCAGCCTTTTAATCTACCAAGCTCTGACCGTTCTGGAAATCTCACAACTAAAAACAAGCGATATAAACCTTGAAAATGGAACAGTAAATATTAAGGGAAACACCAAGAATAGAGGAAGAAAATTAAGCCTAAAACCCAATCAAATATTACTGTTCCACAACTATCAAAAACAAGACTGGAAACGTTACTAGGCACACACTATTAAAACCACGACAAAAAGGTTCCAACATTGGAACTTTCCAATAATGACAAGGGTTTTAAGGAAATGACATAAGTTGAAAATTTATAAAGACATAGGAATATTTAATAGTGGATATTTCTATGTTCTTTCATGACTATAAAGTGAATTTTATATAATCGTAACCAGAGTTATCTAGGAAATGAGTTTATTTGAAGTATTTTAAGAATTACACCCTATAGGAATTACACAAGCATTAAATTCTTGATTGGTTCGTACTCTATTTTTTCTAGCATCCTGTATTTTTTCTCTGAAGAAATGTTTGTTGGGAATTTTGCCAAGGATGACTTCCATAGGAGCTAATCCATATAATTCTGTGGGAAATCTATGGTAATTATAATATTCAACAAAACGTTCTAAATCTTTAAGATGTGATTTTTCATTAAGAGAATATTTTCCATGTAGAAATTCAGTTTTATAAATACTGTGTGTACTCTCAGACATAGAATTCGAAAAAGGAAAGTCTTTGGTTTGTGCTGGTTACATGTGGATATTACTAACGTGAATACAGTAGAAGACGGAATACAAAAAGTAGCTTTTGTAAAAGACAATTTTTCTAAAGCGATATTACACAAAGCATCTACTAATGGAAAAGCTGGAAGCGAGTTTATTAAAAAACTTTTTCAAGAGACTTTTGAAAAGTACGGTTTATACAATGCTGTAAAACCCATTAATATTTTATCTGATGGTGGAAGTGAGAATAAAGGAGAATTCTTAACGTGGATAGATAGCATAAAAGCACCTCCAGTAGTTACCAAAATAACAGCACAAACCAAAGACTTTCCTTTTTCGAATTCTATGTCTGAGAGTACACACAGTATTTATAAAACTGAATTTCTACATGGAAAATATTCTCTTAATGAAAAATCACATCTTAAAGATTTAGAACGTTTTGTTGAATATTATAATTACCATAGATTTCCCACAGAATTATATGGATTAGCTCCTATGGAAGTCATCCTTGGCAAAATTCCCAACAAACATTTCTTCAGAGAAAAAATACAGGATGCTAGAAAAAATAGAGTACGAACCAATCAAGAATTTAATGCTTGTGTAATTCCTATAGGGTGTAATTCTTAAAATACTTCAAATAAACTCATTTCCTAGATAACTCTGGTTACGATTATATAAAATTCACTTTATAGTCATGAAAGAACATAGAAATATCCACTATTAAATATTCCTATGTCTTTATAAATTTTCAACTTATGTCATTTCCTTAAAACCCTTGTCATTATTGGAAAGTTCCAATGTTGGAACCTTTTTGTCGTGGTTTTAATAGTGTGTGCCGGGAGCTTACTACATCTACATTGTTGTATCCTTTTTGGAGAAGTCCAAAAGGATAGTACCACCCCACCTTTTTTGAGGGCTTTATCTCTTTTTTTGAGTATGCCAACCTTAAATTTGGTACAGATTCAATATGTAATTTTAGACATCCCAAGTTAGTTTCAAAATATAAATTTGATTGTACTTCCTAAGCAAAAAAGCGATATCCTCATATCACTTTTTACTTTAATAATTTTCTTAATGCTTCAGGATTCATTCGATTATTAAAAAAAGTAATCAAATAAATCTTGTTATTTTCTTTATCCTCTTTATAAAATAAAGAAACGTTTTTATGAACTTTTCCTTTTCGAATACCTAATTTTTCATTTGCAAATGGATGCACAACTTGACCACTTTTTACCTTTTCTAGTAACTCATTGGTTAAGTCCCTAAAGTCTATCATTTGCTTTTTTGTCCATCTCCATTCGAGATTTTCAAAAACTTCCTTATAAGTAATATTGGCTAATCTTGTCCAAATGATTTCCATTTACTACAATCCGTAAGCTTCGTTAATTTCTTTCATTACTTGCTCATGGGTAAATGTATTACCTTGTTCAATATCTTTTAACCCAGAATTGATTAATAACTTTTCTGTTTCAGAAATATCATCCGCCCAGTCAGAAGATTTGGAAATACTACTTTTAATAGTCTTGAGTTTAGAAATAACGGATTCGTCTTTTAAACTCATCAACCACTCCATTAACTTATATTTTTCTAATTGAATATCCATAGTAATTGTCTATTATACTCAAACAAAGATAACTAATTTTGAATATAATTATGCTAAACAAATTAAACCATCTGTTTAGTTAATACCGTATATTTCCTTTCTTCTTCTAAAAGCTCTTTCTCCACCTTCCAAAATAGCACAGCTAATTTTTCTTGATTTTTCATTGTCAACTGAACCTCTATCATATATAACAGACCTAGTACTACTACTTTTTAAAGGAATTATTAACTCTGCATCTCCCAAGACAGCAATGTTTGGGTTATGAGTAACAATAATAACTTGTCGTTGCTCTTTTATTTTTCGTAAATTAGAAACAATAGTCTTATAGATAAATTCACTATCAAGATTATCTTCTGGTTGATCTATTAATAATGGATTTTTACTTTTTGAGTGAAGTAAAATAGCGAGTAGAATAGATTGTTGTTGCCCAAGAGAAAGATTCGCTAACGGTTTGGTTATATGCTTAGTTTGTCCTGTTGTTTCATCTTTATAATCTTTTGTAACCAATATGGATGGTAAATCTTCAAATTCTAATGATTCTAAATCCTCTCTTTGATTAGTATCTGTATATTTTGAAAGAATACGATTGATTTCAGAATCATTAAATACTTGCACTCCGTCATCATTTATTTGCTTTAAAAATTCTAAATCTTTTTTTAATAATCCTTTTGAAAAGTCAATGGGATTTGTATTTCTTGAAATAAGATGAGCTTTTTTCACTCCGCTTGTTCTATAATCAAGTACTACTTTTAAATGTTCTTCAAATTGCTTAGAGTATGTCCCTTGCTTATATTTAATTGTAATATAGAACCCTTCAATTGTATTTTTGAGATTCTTATTTAATTCGCTTGCTAATGCTCCTCTAGAATAGAATATTTTATCTTTAGTTTCTTTGCGCTCTTTTAATAATTCCTTTCGTTCTTTTATTTTTTCATCAAGCATTTTCTTATCATTCAAAAGCTTTTTTAGCCTTTTTTGATAATATAGAAGGTCTTTAGATATTTGATTTATTTGTCCAATATCAAAAGGAATTCCCTGTTTTTTTAGCTCCTCTTTTTTCTTGTCAATTTCTTTTTGAATATCAGCTTCTTTGGATTTCCAATTGATAAGCTGGCTTCTTAATCTTTTTACTTTAGCAGTGAGTTCAATATTTAATTTTTCAGAAGTAGTGTTGACTACGTTAGAAAATTCAGCAACAATTTTTTTAACTTCTTCAAAATTATCCTTGCCAACTATAATATCTTTACCATCTAGTTCTTCCACCATTTCAAAAACAGATTTATCACTAAAAATGTTTTGATACTTTTCAATAAGGTCTTTTAAGTCTTTAATCAAATCGTTTCTTAATGCTCGTTCTTGTAAAAG
Organism: Flavobacteriaceae bacterium; assembly: GCA_014075215.1. Classification (NCBI taxonomy): domain Bacteria; kingdom Pseudomonadati; phylum Bacteroidota; class Flavobacteriia; order Flavobacteriales; family Flavobacteriaceae; species Flavobacteriaceae bacterium. Next base: position 863,333 of record CP046177.1, on the reverse strand, counting down.
AGCAGAATGGTGCTTTACCAAATCTCCAACTTTTTCTTTTTGAAGTCTTTTTATTTTGCCTTCTCTATCTTTTTTTAACTTTTGAGTTTCCTTTATATTTTTAACTTCGAGTCTTAACTTATCAATATCACTTTTATTTTCAATAAGTTTATTTCGTAAATCTTCATCTTCTGTTTTTAAGGATGCTATATCAATAAAAGAATCAAGAAATTCTAATAAAACATTGGGGTTACTATCACTGTGTTGTAAAGTTTCTGCTGTTTCTCCTTGCCCATAAATTTCAATAGGCACTCTAATCATCGCATCCTCATCAGCATCCGTCATATTAATGACTTCTCCATTTTTCTCTCTAACGAATAATGTTTTTTTACCAGTTTCATCTTCAAAAACAAGACTAATTTTATCTGACCAAACCTCACTATCTACAACCTTAGCACCTCTACCGTTGCCTGAAGTTTCACAAATAGATTCTAACATTGTAGATTTTCCAGTTCCACGACCTCCGATAATACAAGTAAGGTTATTACTAAAATGTACGGTCTGCTCTTTTAATAATCCTCCTTCAAAATGCATTCCAGCAAAATGCGGTATCTGCTCTGGAATAAAATCTTCAAGACGAATACGTGCCATAGGGGTTGTCAGTGCTATTTTAAATGCATGGAATGTGAGTTCATCCATTTTAATTCTAGTAAGTCTTCCGTTACCTTCTGCATTAAGACCAAGTTTATCTAGTTTATGTGAATCAGAAGACATTAATTTAGCAAGGTCATAATCATCTTGTAAGTCCAATTCTTTGCGATGAATTTTTATAAGGTTTTTTCTATCACTTTCTTGGTCATTATCCGTATAAAAATCAACACTATCCTTAGATGTAATTTCTAAGGCATAAAGATTTGGGTGTTTAAAAATATTCTCCATTTGAGGTCCAAATCTTCCAATTGTTCTTTCAAAACCAGAGCTTAATTCAATATGAGCAAGCACGCCAATCCCGTTAAATTCTCTTGCTAGATCTAAACAATTAATAATCCCCTCACTACATGTTTCTTTATTTGAAGCAATGTGTAGTTTTCCTTTAAAATTTGATAAATTTTCAAAGGAATCAAAGTAAACTAATAAATGCCCTTGAGTAGTACTTACTTCAATACCTGGTATTACTAAAATATCTTTTCCTTTTGCATAATCAATAGCTATTTTTGAATTTCCAATTTCATTATGGTCCGGTAATACTAATCATCTTCAAACCTTTGTTTAAAGCTGTATCCACTATGTTTTGAGGTGTCATTGTACTATCTGATACATCAAAAGAACCATTCTCAAAACCAAATGAATGTATATGAAGGTCAGCCCTAACAAATTGGCTTCCGTTTTCTGTATTACTAAAATCAATCATAATCTAAAATCTTGTAAGTGAATAAAATTATACTTGACTATAAGTATAACTTAAAACATCAAAAGTAATAATTATTCAGATTAAAGATTACGGTTTCTCTCACGAAATAGGATGCAAACTCTCAATAAGTTCATGAAGATTTTCTAAGTCATCCTGTTGATAGCGTTCTGTAGAAGAAATATAACGATGCCCTGCCATATACTGCACTTCTCGGATATTGTGTTGGCTTAACCAATAAGTGATGACTGATGCTCTTATTTGCTTTGCATTTTTAACTTTGTGGTTGAGTTTACGAAGTTCAAAAAACAAACGGTCATTTAGGAAAAATCTATCGCCTTTAACGGGAAATAAGCCCTGTGTGTGGCAATCTATTTTTTCTTGCAACACTTCCCTGTCCTTTTCAAGATAACGCCACAGGGGCAGTATTTGTTGGGATTGTAGCGATAAGGTTCTACTGTTGGTTTTACGAGTAGAAGGAATGTAAATGGTGCCTTTACTCATATCTAAATGTTCATAACGAAGTGTTTTTAATGCTGTAGCATTAAGTCCTTGATACACCATAAAACCTGTAATAATTTTATTGCGAATTGAAACCGACGGACAATTCGGGAATACAATATTTTCAGTTTGATATGAGTAGTATAAATCCTCCAGTTCGTCAAAATCTAAAAGGTTGTGATTGACCGTTCTTCGCTCACCTCTTATGTGGATATTTTGAATAGGATTTTCAAAACGTATTTCAGTTTCAACTAGATAATTGAAGTAGATTTTTAATGCTCCGATTTCACTTCTGACGGTGCTTTTAGAAACGGACTTCCCTTTTCTTTGTTTCTGAATATGTCCTACATATTCAATACAAGATTTATAGTCTATGATTTGGGCATCATAATTTTGGTAGCTACACCAATCGGTAAACTTTAATAGATTGCGAGAGTAAGATTCTATTGTCGTTTTGGCGTAATCTTCTTTATGTAAATAATCTTTAAATGTCATCATGTAATAATTGGTTGTTGAGCATCCACCTCTTTGGCTAAATGCGTATACAGTTGTGTGCTTTCTAAAGACGCATGACCTAAAAAAGTACTAATAGATTTCATAGGTACTTTATTCTGCATCAAATGTGTTGCAATGCTATGGCGTAATGTATGCAAGGTGATATTCTTGTTTTGGATATCTTCATTTTCAGTGGCCTCAATAATTGCTTTTAATCGATTGGCAATACTAATATCGTTGATACGTCTTCCCATCTGTGAAAGTAGTAAGGCATCCGTTTGGTAGTTTTTTATAAAAGCTGGACGTGCATCATATAAGTACTCGTCAATCATATCCAAGTTGTATTTATTAATTGGCACAAACCGTTCTTTGTAATTCTTGCCTTTTCTAACGTAGATACGTTGTTTTTCAAATAAGATATCTTCACAATTCACATGAACCGCTTCGTTACGTCTTAGTCCACAACTATAGAGTAGTACTAATATCATCTTGTCTCGAAGCTGAAAATGTTCGTTCATGTGAGATACATTACAAGCTTCAAATAATGCTTTGATTTCATCTTGAGTTAAAATGACTTTGTTATCGTGATAGTTAATTTTTTCGCCTTTGAGGTGAACGCCAAATTTTACATTTGAATTATGTTCTTTGAGATAGATTAAGAATTTCTTTAAGGCTTGTTGGTGTTTGTTTAAAAATGATTTACTCAGACTGCCACCACGTCTTTGGTTTGTTCTATGTGATAAATACTGGTAATAATCCTTAACAACTTGCGTAGTGATTTTTGTAATATCGCTGTGCCCGTGGCACTCTAAATAGTGAAAAAACTCACGAAGATGATTTGGCAGATTGTAAACCGTAGAAGGAGCATAACCAAGCACGTCTAACCAGTTTTTATAACTGTCAATCAGAGTAATAAATGTGGTGCTTTTTAGTTGTAGTTTCTTCATATTTATTTCCCACGAAAGTGGGAATCTCTTTTAAATTATTTTTTTTGGGTGTCGAGCCTCTCGACTTTTTTCATACCTACCTTATATTTTATTTTTTGTGGCGAATTGGCTCTTACTCTTTAATTATCAAACACTTAGGTTCGCCATTTTGCCAGTGGCGAACCTGTGGCGAGTGGCGGACGGCGAGCCGCCGTAGGCAAGGTATTTCTACTCTTGCGGATATCATTAACTTGCCTTTCTATTATCCATATTATCTAAACCTTCAATGCGTTTTATACAATTATCCAACGCTTCATTAATCTGCTTTTCTAAATTCTTGTACTCATCTACATCTACGATTTCATAAGAAAAAGAATTGCCTTTAATATCATTACGCTTTTTGATATAGCCTTCTTGTACTAACAAGTGGTGGTATCTGCGTAATGTGGTTTCCGCTATTCGCATTTCCTTTCGGATATTTTGATTGGTAAATACAGTATCCTTTTTTTCTGCCAAATACGTCTTGAGACGTTCGAGGTAATTTCGTGTTGCACCATTTAAAGGATCTGATTTACGAAGTAATATGGATTTGATAAGTGTATTAGCTTGTTTGATATCTTCTATACTCGTTTCAATATATTCTTCGCCAGTATGGATATCATATTTTTTCTCACGCCCATATTGGTAGTAGAAAGTAATGGCTTCTATGAATTGCAAATAGTGTGCATTGGTACGTCTTGGTTTGAATACCGAACGTGGTAATATCAAATATTCTGCATAAGGATTGCGGACGGTAAACGTCTTTAAACATCGCTGTACATTTTGCAAGAGGCGAGTCGCCTCAGACATTTTATCCATATCAATCTTCCCTGCTGATAGTAACCTCTGATAATCCATTATTCTATTATCCTGTGCTTCGCTTTCATCAATGTAAAGCAGAAAGGAACGATTAGAATTATCCTCATACAGTTTTTCTTGGGTGGTACATCCAGCAACAGAAACGGGTCCTTCAACCGTTAAGTTTTTGGTTTTGCCTTGTCCGCCAATTCCCTTTTGTACGACTGATTTGGTAATCTTCTTTTTGGTCTGTAATTCTCGTAGTGGATATAAAACATCATCAGCACCATCTAAATCTTCAATTAAAATGAGCTTGTTTTTTAGCTCGTTTCTTTTGAAGTAATAGAATGAATTGCTTGATAAAGACGTGAGGCTGAGCCTCTCTTCTTCGGGAATGAGTTCGGCTACTTTAGATTGTAGGTGTGTTTTTCCACTTCCACTAGAACCAAAAGAAATGCAGTGTAGTGGATTGTCCATTTTACGAGAGGTAAATATCAAATACATTAATAGCCTATTATTGCCTTCGCCAATAACACCAGATTGACCTATTAGTTTGTTGGTTTTCTCTAGTAAATTTTCAGACTTTAAAAAATCCATTGCCGAGCGTCTTTCTTTTTTATATAGTAAATAGGCTTCCGCTTCTTCGTCTTCTTCTTTATCCAATAACTCAATTCGGTATTTTTCAAGATGGTTAATGAGTTCTTGTAAACTACGTCTGATAATAGATGTACCCACTTCTAAATATTCCGCTAACTTGCGAACCAGTTTTTCTACCGCATTGGAATTGTACAAATCAATGTTATGACGCAAGGCATGAAATTCATCTTCCCTCGTATTTACTTTAAGGGTTATTCGCATACGGTCTAATCCGAAAACGGATAAACCACCTAGAATATGGAAGTCTAAGACTTCGGTTGAGAATTTAAAATGATTAGGATTTGAAGTGTCGAGTTGATTCATAATGTACAGTTAATTATTTTAGAAACGTATTACACAATTAATTAAAGCAAATATAAACTTATAAGTTTATATATAAAAATAAAACTTGTGTTTTTTGCTGTTATAAATAATTTGACCTACATTTGAGTCGGAAATCGACATTTAATTATATAAAATAGCCTAAATATGGAAGCTACACACTTGTTTTTACTTCAAAACATCAAACGAATTCGTAAAGAAAAAGGACTCACCCAACAAGATGTAGCAGATGGTGCAGAAATGCTTGTACCTACCTATTCACGTTTAGAGCGTGGTGGTACGAATCCAAACTTATCGTCTATTGTTCGTATAGCCGATGCACTGGGTGTTTCTGTAATAGAATTATTTCAGTCTTCAGATATTAAAGATCGTTCGGTGGCTCAGAAAGTAGAAATGATTAACGAACTTTCTGAATACAACAAGAATGTGATTAATATCATGCTTGATACAGTCATTGAGAAAGACCGTGTTGAGCAACTACAGAATGTAAAAATGAAAAACCGTTTGGCAGAACTTAATGCTATCGGTAAGAAATCTTAATGGCATATTAGCTCCAAAACATAGTGTATTTATCCTTGTCAATTAATTTTAAAAATTCGTTAATATCTTTTACTTCTGAGTGTGGCTTGTAGAGTTCCCACTTCATAGATTGTCCCATACAATACACTTTCCAAATTCCTTTTGATTTGATTCGTTTTGCTTTTGCATTTGGAAATTTAACAGAAGTCCCGTCAAAACCTTCCATAATAGAATAAATCTCTAGAGTTTGATTTTCATACGTAAAGAAAATATTTTGGTCTTCTTTCTTTTGATTAGGAGCTAATCTACTTGCTAGATAGTCATGTGTTAATTTGGAAACTAAATCTATTTGCATAATCAATTGGTTATTCAAAATCAGAAAAGAATGCACTTAAGCTCATCTTGTGTGCCTCTAATATTCTAAGCAGGCTTTCAAAGGTAAAGTTTGTTCCTTTTTCCATACGCCAATACTGCATCCTTGAAATACCATGCTCAATAGCAAAATTCTCATAGGAGGTATAGCCATTGGCTATTCTTATTTTTTCCAGTTTTTCGGCTACTTGTATAATTTTTGGGTCTAGTGTTTTGCTTTTTGCTGTCGTCTTTTTTGCCATGAGTTCTACGGTTTTTAATAAAGGTAAAATTCATGGTTTTAGATATTTTACGTTACAACATATAAATTACCACATTATTGATACATTTTTCTTATGTTTGCCTTGTATAATTCTAAAAACATACTAATTATGAAAAAAACTTTTTTATTAATGGCACTTCTAGGCGTGTTAATGCTTAATTCTTGCAAATCAACGTCAGCATCCTTGCAACGCGCAACTGCAACAACTATTGGTAATACTCTTGCTAGTCAAGTCAGCATTTCTAATGTGAAGCGTGGTGGCTCAAATGTTTCATGGGAAGCCAAGAAAGATGGTAAATGCTACAAATGTGAGGCAGATGATATGGTACGCAGAACTAATTGTGTAAAAGTGGAATGTAAAGATTAAAAATTATGAGAACAACAACATTATTTTTTAGTCTCTTATCATTTTTATTTATCGCTATGTCCTCGTGTAATTCTAAAGTAGAGTTGAGTTCAGAAGAAGCCATGACAATTCTTACTAAAGAATTTAAAGCGTCTTGCAGTAAGTCATTATTAACTGCCTTCAATAGTTATGATAAGAAGTATAATACTTTTATAAGCAACGCTGAATCAGCAGAAAAAAATGGACTGGTTACAATAAACAGAAGATTTATTTCTGGTTTTGGTGGTGGCGGACGTTATGAAATAAGTCTTAGGCCTACACAGGCGATGAAGTCTAAATATTTTGTGGGGAGGGAAAAATATAGAATTGCAGATGGTTATGTTACTGAAATTCTTGGAGTTTCTCATGATGAGAATACCAATAAAGCAACGGTACGATTTAGCTATAAATATCGAACTAATGATTTATATTACTTGCGAGGTAGAAAAGAGGAATGCTCTAGTGAGACTTTTGAAGATGAGGTAACATTTACTTTGTTTGATACAGGTTGGAAATTAGATAAGTAATGTCCTTTATGGTGCAAATGTCCTAAGTCGCCTGCGGGCTTTTAGGACATTCGGTCTTCTGATGTCAGCTAAGTCGAAAGCAAACTGCGTAAGCAATCTTTTAGAACATCTGCGAAGAGCCAGATTGCAAGTTTAATTGAAACTAACGTTATCAATAAAACTTGCATCTGGTTGAGGGCTTCCCTCAAACTCCCTTTTACCGCCACCAAAAAAATAGAACGCTTTTTTCTAGCGTTCTATATCATTGGATCTGTCTAAATCTTGTTGGTTTCTTTGTCTTTGTAAGGAGGCAAAACGCTCCTGTGTTTTATCTTTTAAAAGTAGCAATTGCAAGTCAATCCCAAGACTATGTTTAAAACGATACTTTCGTTTTCTATAATACACGCCTGTTAGTTTTCCATTACGATGATAGGTTTTGATATTGTTTTTTTGCAGTAGTTTTTCAAATTGAGTAAGGCTATTACTTTTTTGAAAATAATCTTTTATTTTCCTAAAGATGATATCTTTATCCGATGGCATTGCCATCCGTTTCTTATATTGAGTTTCTTTTTCAGAATAGGCTTTGGTTAATTCTTTTTTTTTAATCCATGTCGTACCACACTATCTTCTAATTGAGGATATTTAGCTATTTGGTAAGCCTGGAGCTGGTTTTTTATCTCTGATAGCCTTTTTTTGCTGATTCTTGCACTCTTAAAATCTGATGTCTTTATACCGCTAAAAATCAAATGTGCATGATAATTTTTGTTCTTCTCAAAATGCACCGCTCCAACGCATAACATCTGTTCATTACTTCTTAATTTGATGTATTTGTTTACCAAATCTTTAATGATGTTTCTGTTTAAATATTTGGTTGATTTATCAGAAAAAGAGATAACTTCGTGATAACAAATCACCGATTTATTGGCATAAAAAGATTGCCTTGCTTGTTCTAAATCTTCAAACTGTTTTGCCCATTTGTCTTTGTCGTAGCTTCTTAAATGCTGTTTAAATACTAATTGCTTTCCATTTGGGTCTTTGAATGGTTTTCTAGCATCAAAGATGTATTTAATCAGCTTTCTAGCGGACTTTCTATCACTTGTGTGAGAAATACTTTTTACGATCATTTAATAGGTTCTAAGAGCGTTTCTAGTTGTTTAAAAAGATGTAGTAATTCTTCATAACTTTGTTGTAATTCTGAATAACTATTTTCAAAATGGAGCATTTCAACAATATCATAACTCAATGATAACAGACGTTTTATTTCTATAAAATTCTTTGTGTTGGTAGGTGCTTTTACATTTCCTGCACTATCTTTTGCATAATCAAGTGCTATGTCTTTTAAAAAACGAGCGAGTTTTTTTCCGTTTTCAATTGCGAGTTTTTGCATTACTTCTTTCTCTTTTTTTGAAAAAGAAATACTAATATTTATATGCGTTTTGTTATATCTACGCTTTTGATACTGCTGTAAATACAATTTACGGAACACTTTTCGTGCTTGAGTTATTTCTTCTGCTGTGCCTGTTTCTAAAACACCTGTAGCATTTAGATACGTTTGTACATCTTTGTATGGAAATTCTGTTGTTATCATCTTTTACTATGGGTACCTTAAAAAAATATTAGCGTTCAATTTCAGTTTGGTAAGACATATCTGCTTGTTCAATACTAAGTGCATTCAAACGTTGTTTGACGATGTCAGTAGGTAACCCTAGTGATCTTGCGGTACGAAATATTTCTGCTAACTCTTTACTTCTGTCATCATGAAAACGTTTAATCTTAAAAAGAACACTACTAACAAAATATGGTTCATCACTTAATGATTTTCCTGTACAGTTCTTAATCACTTTATTTAAGGCTTCACTACGCAATGAGGGATGTTTATAGACATCTTTTTCAATTTGTCTTAAATAGCGAATATGAACAGGAATAATCATCTTGGGAGGTGTTTTTAATATCCTTGAAATTCTTGAAGTAGATAATTTTTCTTTAGGAATGACAATTGATTTATCAATCCACATATCGCCTATCTTGACTTGGGTGTGAGTCATGTCATCTATCGTACCTAAACCTTTTATCTTCTGACCGATGCTAAAATCTTGCATTTGGGATTTGATAAATTCTTCTTGAGTATCAAATTCCCATACTAGCTGTAAAATAGAAGACTTCTTATTTGCTAAATCTTGTTTTTCTTTATTACTGTTCCTAATCTTATCGTTCTCTATCATACTCTTGGTCTTGTGTTTTGTTTTTGAGTTCTTCTATATTGAGTTCAATTATTCTCTTTACAGCAGTAAATTCATTCAACGTTTTTTCTTCAAAATCAACATCTCGTTCAATTCTAAGCCCAGAAGGACGCCCAATAGATTCTAATTCACTTATAGAAAATGTTCTCCATTCTTTCTGTGTTAACCAAAGAACATAACCATAACAAGTATCTGTTTCGGGGTTATATTCAGTGGGATACCAAGAGGCAGTACCACAAGGGTCAAAAAATCTAGTAACAAGGATTGGATTTTTGTTTTCTGATTGATCGCCTATTTCGGCAAAACGTTGTTGTATTTCTTTTGTGATTAATTTCATAATGGTAAATTTTAATCCTTATTTATTTTTAGCGTTCAACATCGGCATCTAAAGAGGCTTCATTTTCATTTGCTTTATCTTGGGCTTCTAATGCTTCAAATCGTTCCTTAATTTGTTTTTCTGTATTAGGTGTAGCTTTTGTTTCAGCTTGCATTTCTAAAAAACCTTGATGCTCCTCTGCAATCATTTGTAATTGTTCTTTTCGTTCTTTCTCTCTTTTGTTAATCCATTCTTGACGTTTGTTTTCTTTCCTGTCCATCTATCTACTTTATTTTCTAGTTTTATAGACAGGGTTTCCAAGCCTTTTTCAGCAAAAACAATGGCTTTGTTTAGTACGGATGAAATGCCGAACATAGAAGTGTTTTTTGTTTTCATTTTTTTAATGGTGTTTTAAATTTGTTATTCAAGATGCATTCAATACTATCCAATCGCCTTTCTATTCTTTTTGTAAGATCTGATTTTTTTAAATCAATTTTTATCACTGCACAAAAAGCGATGCACATAATAAGTGTTGTAATTGCTTCCAAAAATTTCATTTTTACGTCTGTTTTGTTGTTTTTCATAATTTGTATATGCTTTATCATTAAGTTATTTATTTATCTATTGTACTGCTTTACTAACTACTGAATCTTCTGTTTCAACAGCACCAATCAACGCATCAATCGGCAAAAGTTCAGGCATAGGATTGTTTGCAAAAACCTCTGGCGTTGGTATTTCTGCTTGCTTTTTCATTTTTCTATCTACATAATAGGGTTTGATACGTTTTAGCTGTATAGGTCTTTCATTATTACACAATAAAAAACCTCCTTCTTTGGTATGGCTGTGCATCACTTCTTCTGGAGTAAGTACTTCTCTTGATAGCGTTTTTCCATCTTTTTCATAAGAATATCTTCCTAAAGACTTGCTAATATGAGTAGCCGTTTCTAAATCTTGTTGCCCTAAATACAATACCGTTCCTGTATTCGCTTTTAAGGTGGTTGCTCCCTCTTTTCCATATAATTCTATACATTGGCTATAGGACTGAAAACCAAAGACGCCGAATGATTTAAACTTACGTATTTGACTGGAAATGAAAGGGATATAGCCCTTGTCCATTGTTCGAACTGCTGACATTTCATCTGCTAGAAATCCAATCGTATTGTCTTCTTTTTTTGGAATTCCTGCATCCATGATATGGGTAAACCACGCTTTTAGAAATAATGAGTTTAACCCCATTAATCGTTTTTGTTGGGTAATAGAACTTTGAATCCATAATATTTTTTTCTGAGAACGATAGGATTCCATATCAAGTGTAGTGCTGGAAGTCATACGAATTATATGTTCATCTTGCCAAAGATTGAGAACTGACAAAGTGGATGAGAAAATGCTGTTCAACATTTTTTTATCATTAGCTAAAATTGCCTTGAGGTTGCTGTATAAAAAATCATCTGCGTATTTGGCAATCAGCATATTCATTTTTTCAAATTCTCCTTGTAGTTGAACAACTAAATATCTGACATTGTATAAATTGGTAAATTTATTTGTGCCTAAAACCACTTCTAAACCTTTTAAAAGTTGAATTATATAACTAATTAGTGAAGTGCTAAGATTTGCCCAAATAGGGTCTGTATTTGCATTCTGCGTAGTCGTACTTGCCACCAAGTCTGATGCAAAACGATGGATGTCTTGGGGTTTTAAATCTTGTAGTGGATTCCACGTCGTCGTACTTGCATTTGCATCAGAGAAATTAACGATGTCTTCCCCATCAAGATGTTCTTGTAAACTACCACCAGAGACATCTCTCAATTCTTTTGCTAAATCTAAACAAATGAGTGAAATTGGCGATAATTCCTTGTAAGAAAGTAAATTTTGTAGAAAAACTTTTGTCGATTTTCCTGACCCAGTCTGCCCGAGTAATAATGCACTTTTTAATATTTGATCTAAAGCGATGTATTTATTGCCAATTTTAAGACCATTGCCTTTTTTATGTTTTCTTTTAAGTACTCGTCTGGCATTACCTAACTTTCCTTTGTAATTGTGTTTACTCCCAACTATTTGTTGAAGTAAACTATCTAATCCGTCTGAAATACTATCTAAAATATCATGTATCATATTTTTATATTATGCGTTTGTTGTTATTTATTATTTCTATTTTTTTGTCTTTTTTTTATGTTCTTTTTCTTGCTGCCCAACTGACTTATTTCATATTTACATCAATCAGCTTTTTAAAGGCGGAATTGAATGCTGTAAGTAATACCTCACTACCTCTTGTGAGGCAATAAATACTTATGAGACAAATTTTTAAAAGAAATCCTAGTATTATAAAAAGTGTTTTCATTTTATCGTTTTGTATTCGTTTTTATATTCGTAGAAATATTTTTTTAAGCTGTTTTAAAAAGCAGTGTTTCCACTGCTTTTTCATCTATCATTAGATATGCTTTTCAACTCATAAATCATCTTGGGCTTTGGTAAGATTCGCCGAGAATGAAATAGGAATTTTCAAGCTATCAAATACAGTTGTATATACTTCTTGAAGTCTCAAATAGCGTTCATTTTCTGCATTGTTTTTAGGAATAAAAACAATATGTACACTAAGTTTCGAGATGTTTTCTAAACCTTCTGCCTTTTGTAAATAACTTTTTATCAGTTTCTCGGGATGACGTTGTAATAACAAAACATCGCGAGTGCGATAAAATGAAAGCCAATTACTATTCTCCATCAAATCACTGTAAACAATAATACGTTTGTTGGTTTTCTCTGGAAGTGATGCCAGTATTTTAACCTCGGAGATAATCGGTCCAAAAATGGATGAGTGAGAGGATGGAATAATAGAATCCTTTCGTGTAAGTAGTTGGATTAAATTATTTTGAAATCTATCAGCCTCTTGTTTCTCATTAACGGCATTACTTAAAAGCCCCCCTTTGCTGGCTTTTCGTACCAATTCACTTACAGGATTAAAATCTACATCTGAAATTTCTAAATACCGAATTAAAAGTGTTTTATCGGTATTGGTTGCATTTGCAAAATCCTTAATTTCTCTTACATTTGGAGTTGCAATAAGTGGGTCAGTTACATCATACAGTATGGTGTATGCTTCTGTTTTTGGTGTTTCTGTCTCGCAACTAGCAAGAACAAAAACCAATAGTAATATCTTATATTTCATCATTCATATCAGCATTGTTAAACTCTAGTAAACTATCGTCTTGAAAGTACAGTGTTAATGGTGGTAATCCTTGATTATCTTCAAAGCAAATTGGAATCATAGAATCACTTCTAAAATGAATGTTCTTACTAACATACACTTGGTAAGCATCTTCATACATTGCTTTTATTTTCAACTCTACATCTTTGGAACTACTAATCAGCGTTCGTCTTGTAATAAGGCTTGTACTCAAATTTTGTTCTAAAGTTTCTAAAGTATTCTCTAAATCATTTTTTTTCCTTACATCTTTTTGGATTCCTTTTTTTGCATTTTTCCACTGCTGGTATTTTTCAATTTCAGATTTTAAAGGCAAATAGTTGTATTTGAGAAATAAGGCACAAGTGAACATGAATAATTGAATTGACATAAATTGAAAGGCGGATAATTCAAAGCCAGTTTGTCCGTTAGACATTACCTTTAAATATTCTATCCTAAAATTCCCCAGCGTTAGAAAAACCCCACCTACAATACTTAGAATAAGAGCTAAGGCTCCGATGAATTGAATTCTGGTATTTGTACGGCGCAAAATGTTACAACCTATTAATGCTGAAAAATATAGAGCCACTCCAAAAACACATCCTACCAACAAACTAAGGAGCATATTAGGCATCAGCAGTTGCAGACTCGTAGCTGAAAATAGTGCCTCCCCTGTACACAAACCAAGAATCCCAGGAAATACTTTATTATATTGTGCAATTCTCTCACGGTACGATTTTAAATTCTCAATGGCTCTTTCCTTAATACGAAGATCATTTTTTACTTTCTTTACTTTCTCCAAAAGGCGAGTTTTTTGCCTTTTAAAAATCTTTATTTCCTCGTTCATGTGAAATTGTTGCTGAGAATTTTGAGATGAAGATTTGTAATTAATTATTTCCCTGTTAAAACGGGTGGTTAAAAAATTACTCTGAATAAAATTCTTCGTCTCAGAAGAAGGAACATTATGACTTGCATCATCTTTTGCTTTCTCTAAAGTAATTGGGATAATTTCTTCTACATAAACTTCTTCTAATTGTTGTACGTACTGGTTATCAGAAGCCTTGATAACGGTAACCAAATTTTTATGGTTTCTTGACTTGTTTTGATTTTTAATTTTGTTTTTAAACATTTCATAATATTTCGCATTAAATTAAAATAGCATTCCAACTCTTGGAATGGTAAAAAGCACCTTGAAGTATTTTCAAGGTGCATATAAGACATCAACAACTTGCAACAAGTTTGTTGTAAAAGCGCATCGCTTTTTGGTACGATTTTGTGTAATAGGTTTGATGGGTTCTACCATCTAACAGCACATAGCATTTAGAATCTTTTACATCGTGTAGAAATCTGATTTTTCCTTCAGAATCTAAAATTTGCATACTTCTAATTTTAGAGTAATTCATACTCTTTAAATACGTTGAAGTTTCTTTTTGAATCTTCTTTGCTGTAATCTTTGTTTTGTTTTTACTCATAATTATTGTTTTAATATTATGATTGCAATTACTTAACAATAAGGAGTTTGTCATTCGAAACACCATTCGATTTTGGGAAAATCATTCGAAAATTCATTCGATTTTAAAAAAGTGTATTTTTATAGGGCAAATTGACGTCAAATGATACAAAAAAATCAATTAGAATTGTTTTGGAACTTCCTTTATGGAATAGGAGATTTATCTATTCCAAAAAAAGGAAACCCTCATCATAGTGTTGCAAAAGATATTTTATGGGCTTCAGCACTAGTCAAGAAAGGTTGGGGCATTGATAAACTTGAAATTGATGACCCTTTAGATAAAAACAAAAAAATAAAAGACTTTATAAAACTTCAATCTAAGAGTGAATCGATTGCTGGTCATATCAAAACTGGCAAATTACCTATAAGAACTTTCAACGCTATTTTATGTTACTTCTTTTTTTCTATCGCTAGAGATTATCAAAATCCAAAAGAGAGTATTCCATATTTAAAAGATTTAATTATTTTTTTTGATATTATTGAAGCAAAATCTCTACCAATAATATCAAATTTACATACAGAAGCATTTATAAATCATTTATTAAAAAAAATAAAACTAATTGGTATAAGACCAGAATTATCTCCTAATTTTAAGCTCTCCTTTTTTCAATTTAATGATCAAGGAATAGAAATAGAATTGTCTGAAAATAGAGATGATGTTCCTTTTGAGAAAAGCCCATTAGAAGTATATAAAGGTGTAGCTTTATATAAAGAAGAATTAAAAAATGAATTTAAAGAAATACGTGTTGGATTTGATGGTTTCCCAATACCTATAAATGAAGTCGTTGAGCTTCCTTTTTTTATAATTGATAAGAGAATAGAAGAGAATAAAAATTTGCTTGAAAATGAATTAAAACATCAACAAAAAGTAGAAGATAGCCAAGACTTACTATTAATAAATGAGTTAAAGGAAGAAATTGCTAAAATAGACACCTTTTTAAATAAAGAAAATACCCCATTTGAGGTTTTAGACAAAAAACAAGACACTTTTATCTTATCTCCAGCAGGTTCAGGGAAAACAACAATATTGAAATGGATAGCCTATAAACTTTCACACCAAAATAAACAACTTCCAGTTTTTATTGAATTACAATCTTATAATTCAGATTTATTGGCACTAATTAAATATAGTCTAAAACGATTTAAACTTAGCTTAGAGACAATCAAAAATATACCCTTAATATTATTAATTGATGGCTTTGATGAGTATAGTGGTAAAGAGGAATCAACATTAATAAGAGAAATACGAGATTTTAAAAAAGATTATAATTGTCAAATCATTTTTAGTGGACGATATAAACCCGTAACAATCGGAGAAAAAGAGTTTATTACTTATAGGTTATCTGAATTTAATTTTGATGATATTAAACGTGTTTTCAAAAATGTTTTTCCTGAAAAAGGAATTAATTATTATGATAAGTTACATAATGGAGAATTACTAATGTCTCGTCCTAAAATAGGGCTACAGTTAATTATTAAAATTTATGCTACATTTTTGTGCACGTAATTAGGTGTTTTATAATCTAAAGATAAATGTAATCTTTTATTATTATATAATTTGATTGCATTTTTTGTTGCTTTTTTGGCGTGATTGATATTTGTAAATGTTTGGTCGAGGAAGAATTCATCTTTTAAAATTCCGTTAACTCTTTCGGCCATTGCGTTTTCGTAGCAATGATTTTCTTGGGTCATACTGATTTGTATCTTTTTTCTTTTCAAAATTTGAGTATAAACATTGCTACAATATTGTATTCCTCTATCAGAATGATGTATGATTTCTTCGGTATTTTTAGTTTGATAAATAGCTTTATTTAAAGCTCTAACACAGCCTTTAAGTTCTAAACTATCACTAATATCATAGCCTACTATTTTTCTTGAATACATATCAGTAATAAGTGCTAAATAACAAAATCCATTTATAGTTCTTATATAGGTAATATCCGAAGCCCAAACTTGGTTAGGTCTATTAATGATCAGGTCTTTTATGATATTTTTATATTTATAAAAACGATGGTAAGAGTTGGTTGTTTTAGAAGAATATTTTTTCCTTCTAATTAACAAATTATTTTCTTTTAAGATTCTAAATAACTGGTCTCTACCTATATTTATATTCTGTTTCCTAAAATCATTATGTAAGGATTTCATTAGCTTTCTAGTACCTTCTCTGGGTAATGTTTTCCTGCTTTTTTTAACAAGCATTATTACATTTTGTTCTATTTGTTTTTTAAGAACAAACCTTTTTTGATATTTGTAATAAGCATCTCTTTTTAACTCGAAAGCATTACAAATAGTAGCGATGGCGTACCTTCTTTTTTTTCTATTAATCGGTGCTATTTTCATTAAGGCTTTATGTTTAAGTTTTTTTTTAATTCTTCAACATTTTTATAGCCAAGATTTTCAGCAGCTACTTCAAGATAACTATCATTCACAAGTTTATCTAGATCCTTTTTAATAAGAAGATCTTTGAGTTGTTTTAGCTCTTTTTGAAGGGCTTTAATACGGGATAATTCGTCGTCTGTTTGCACGGTTACACGGGTGTTCATTAAATCTTTACGGTCATATTTTTTAATCCATACGTTTATCGTACTAGATTGTATGCCGTAAGTTAAGGCAATTTGTCTTTTGGAATGGTTTCCTTTGGTAAGTTCTGCTAATACTTTGAGTTTAAAACTCTCACTATAACGTCTTACATATCCATCATTTTTATACATATACTTGTTGTTTTTTGTATACATATTTCAGGACGGGTCATAAAGCTCATTAACGTTCCTCTATATTTAATGTTTCTTATTGCCCATCTTAAAAAGCAAGGTAGGTTTGAAATTAACGAAATTACAGTTTTGTTAAAAAACAAAGGCGAACTCCTTAATACAGTGCTTATAAAAGACTTTTTAAGCACCTATGAACATCAAAAAAACACGAATCTTTCTAAACATGAGTGGTCAGAGTTAAAAACCAAACAAATAGAACTTATTTCTTTATTTGCATATCATTTGACCTTTGAAAAGAATAACAAGGAGAATATACCTAAAGACAAAGCAATAGTATTTTTTAAAGCACAAACTAAATCAAAAATTGAATCAGACATTAGATATCAAAACATAGATTTTGAACAATTATTGATTGATTTTAAAAACCATTCTATCTTTTTATTTAAAAGAGAAGATATAGGATTTGATAAAAAGGAAGTACGTTTCTTTTTTACAGCCCATTACTTAATTCAGCATATTCAAACGGTTAAAGATTATAAGAAATATAAAAAAAAATTTAAAGGAGATGCCAATAGTTGGGAATCCATCGAAGTTTATCTTTTTGGTCTTATTAAGCCGAATAAAATAATGCAAAACATAAAACCTTATTTTATTCATAATACAATTATTTATAGCAACTCATTTATCTCTCAATTAGACTATGCTTTTAATTTTATAAAAAGCGGAAATACCAATACCAAGTATCACCTTTTAAACAAAATTTATTTTCTAAATCTCATAGTTTTTATATTTTATAATGATTTAATTTTTGCAAAAAATACAGATAATAAAAAAATTAATCTCTTAAAGGAAATTATTTTTTTCTTTATTAGGAAAAAATCCAAAATAAGTAATTTTATTAAAAAAAGTTTATCTCAATTTCAAATGGGTGCATAACATTTTGTCGTTTTAAGCAGCTTTATTTTTCTCAGTACAGATTAGGTTAACTACTTTGTTCCATTTATCACTCAGTTTAGTTGTTCTTAATGTGAGCATATTTTGAGCTCCAATTTTAGACCAACGTTGTCCAGAGAGTTTCATTCTTTTTTGAACAACCTCCCTGTTAGCTGCTTCTATGGCTCCAGATCCTATAATACCTGCTCCTGTATTTTGATATTGCTGATAGTCCATACGCGACCTATTTTCGGTATAATATGTGATAAGTTGGCTTTGTTGTTTACGTTGATTTTGCTTTGTCAATTCTAAGTTTTTGATATTCTCAATGACTTGATTTACTTGACTGTTTTTTAGTAGTTGCTCCTGTTGACCAACCCAACTGTTATATGACTCTTGATTAGAGAGACAAACCTTAGCAAAATCGTGTAAATGTTCTAAAGCATGATACCAATCCAATATTTGTGTGGCAAAAGGGTAATGTTGATCTACCCATTTCCATATCCATCTAGCACCATCACCAACAAAAATCAGTCGCTTATCAATACTCCTGTAACAGCCTAAGTATCTATCCATTCTATCTGTAAACTTATCAGCTTTGCCTAAATATGCTTCATACAACGAATGGCGTATCCATCCACGTTTATTTGATATGTCCATACAGCTACTCTGTTTAAAAATTCTGCCTAATTTTACTTCTTTCCAAGCCTCTTCCCGAGTGAAAAGCATCGACCCATCGACCATAGCATATATGCACTCTTGGTTATCTACCTTAAGAATATCAGGTTCAACGGCATCAACCTCCAATACTTTTTCTTGCTCTAATAAACCACCATAAAAGTCTGTGACTCTGTAAAGCTGCATCGCATTGACTGAAACACCTAGAAGATTCGATAAAACTTCATGACCATCTCCATAACAATCGTTTTGACCAATATAAATCATTTTGTCTTGCATATAGGGACTTATCTTAAATCCATTGACTTTTTCACTAAAGGGATGAGTGTTGTTAATCTCTATCTTTCCGTAACGTGATAAGTTTTTTTTTACGCCTGTCTTTAGATGGTTCGCTTATACTTCTCTCTAAAACCTCTCGACCATAGTCCGTCCATATTTGATCAAAAGTCTTTTCGTAATCATAGTAACTCTTTATGTTTGATAATTTTGCTATCGCTTGATAACGCTTCTTGGCTTGGGCTAAAAATTCCTCTTCGCTAATCATAATGGTGTCGCTTTTAAAAGTTAATCCTTAAAAATAACTATTTCGCGACAAAATGTTATGCACCCATTTCAAATTGAACTAATCAATTATGGGTACTTACACTACCTACCTCTTAATGGCTATAGAAATAAATCTATTAGCGGATTAGAAGAATTAAGTAAAATCATTAGAACAAATCATTTCGAGGGCATTAAGATTGATAAAAATGCATTCAAAAAACTTACAATAAGTATCAGGGCTGATACGAAGAGTATTCCAATTGGCTTAGTAAGTAATAGTTTTAATTTTATCTTTTCTATAGTTTATTTCTTAATATTTACGAATTATTTTAACTATAAAACCTCTCGACGTGTTGTTAATGATTACAATTATCAACAAAAAAAAATAAGTTGGTATCTTATTGATTTTTTAAAATTATATTCTAGTGAATTTTTAGACTATTATTTTACCATTTATCAATCATCTAGCGTACTAAATATAAAAACACTATTTAGATTTTACAAAAAGAATAGTTTAATCATAGATTCAGATAAACTACTACCTCATACAATCAAAAAAATTACTGACATTTTTTATTTCTTCTCTGAAAATTACCCCAAATTAGATGGATTAAGTATAGATGTAACAAATTTTATTAATACGTTTATTGATAATAAACTCAAAAACACTTTGTTAGATACTTGGCGAAAAAAGTGTTTAGAGAACCATATAGATTTAAGTGTAAGGAAATCCATTATTGGGTTATATTCAAGATTAGCTAATACCGATGATATTGAAATGTTTTTAGAGCTATTAAATAACAATGATGATGAAAATATAGGAATATCTTGTGTATGGACTTTATTAGACCAATACACTAATTTAAAAGATAATGACTCTAGATTAAAAACCAAAATCATGAGTAGCTTGAAATTAAAATTTATGGCTTCTACTACTGGTAAATATACTAGGTTAAATATCATTTCAAAGTTTTCTAAAAATTACATTTATCCCCCAGAAGATTTTATAGATGAGATTCTAAATTTTGCTAAAAAAAGTGATACAAGATATTTGGTTATAGTTAATTTTTTTGGAAATCTTAAAATTAAAAAAGCAAAACCATATTTGTTAAATTTACTTGAAGAATCAAAGGTCTGTATGTGGGCATACTATGCTTTATTTAAGATAGACTGCAGAAATCATTATCGCTATTATCATAAGGTCGATAATCATAAATTCCTTTTAGAATATGTATTAAATGATATTATAAATAAAAGTTTTAATGTTACTGAACTTGATGAAATATTTTTAGATAATTGTAAATACTTAGGTGATCAAAAAATATTAAGTGCTTTAAAAAAAATACGTTCATTAAAAAAAATAAAATTAGATTTTAATTATAAAGTAGAAAGACATTTAAAAGATACTATATATGATTTAGAAATAAAAGTTATAAAACTAAAGGAATGTAAAAGCTATCAAAAAAAAACTTCTGATAATAATACATCAGAAGATTAATTTAAATTTAGTTAATTCGATTTTAGTGAGAAGTATTTAGCATCATTAACAATTAGAGTATCAAGGACATTGATTTTTAAAGGTGATAATCTCTTTTGAAAAAGATTAGTCATTCTAATTGGAACTTCAGTATCAATTGTTCCATCTTCTTCTAATAGATTTGTAGCAAACATTATGTTTTTAACATCTACCATCAAAGTTATTCTTAAAATTTCGTTTACTTTTAAATCCCTAAAAGCCTCCCATTCTAATTTACAGAATCCTTTAATTTTATTGTCATCAGTAATAAGGAATACCCAAATAAAAAGTGTATGCAAATCTTTAATACAATAGTTACTTGTTAAGGTTTCCCATACAGATTGATTGGTGACATCTTTAAATGTTTTATTGTAAGATTCTCTACATTTCAAACAGTAACTATCGTCAATGAATTCTAAATAATATTCGTTCACTATATTGTTATTGGTCATAATAATTAAGTTTTATTGGTTTAACTTCTTCATTATTATGGCATTAGCATATATGTATGTCAAAGATTTATCAACATATAAAGCTCTATTTATCAATCAATTATATTTATAAATAACCAACCCTTTTATAATTTCCTAAAGGAAATTACTTACACCTAAAAAATGAAATTAATTCCAGGAGTTTCGTTTTAACTGCATTCTTTGTTCTTGGTCTTTAAGCTGTTGTATTCGTATGTGGTCGGCGGTTCTTTGTCCTTTTTCTACGTTGTACTGTTTTGTAAAAATTTCTTTTGTAGAACGCACGTTTTGCTTTGGTAAGGCTGAATTTTCTGCGTTGGTTTGGTCTTTTTTTTCGGTCTGGAACGTAGTTTTTTCAATATTATCAAAAGTAAGTGCATAGTAAACTCGTTTGGCTTTTTTACGCTTTATAGCATCTGACAAATCGTTTCCTATAAAATCACTCACGCAAATTAAATTGTTGTTTAATAATTACTCAATAGCACTCGTTACACTTCTATTGGAGATTCCAGTCTTTTCAAATTGGCTGTGTGATATCCAATCTCGAAGTTTAACTTTTCCATTAGCATCACGCCAACCAATCGTATTTCTGACAATTTTTAAATACACACGAATGGCAGAGCCACTTAAATGTTGCATTTGTGTATCAAAAAACACATTCGGTACAGCAGTTGTATTATTAAGCCTCATGGTTTTCTTCAATGTTTATGATTGGTAATTCGTTGTCATTATTTGGGAAGATTTGAAAGTCTGTATCTGGCTGATGATAGAGTTGCAGATACCATGCATTATTTGAGGTAATTTTAACTACACCTACTTTGTGGTAGATTTTTTTGTTAGTACTTGTATTAGTATCTATGGTTTTGCAAGAAACCACATTATAAAATTTTGGCATTAAATTGAATTGTTATGTACTTTCAAGCCTTAGGCTATTTGCCAATACTGTAATAATTCTAGCTATTTGATGTCGCATAAACGGTATTTTACGACGTTAGAAATCTATTTTTTTAAGGGCTATATGCCGTTTGGAGAATCAACGTATACTGATTATGTAACAAGGTGTAACTTAAAATACAAAGGCTTAGTTTTGTAATATAAATAACTAGAATTATTACGGTATTTGATAGCTGAAAGTACTAATCGCATTATAAACCAAGTCAAAACAAAAAACAACCTTTTACAATTGTTCTTTTGTTTTTGAGTTTATTTACTTGTTTCTTTTTCCTTTTAAGCCATTTGAAATTGTAGATTGGTGGTCAAGTATTTTCTTGCTACATCTTGATAGCGTTTTTCAGAGAGTTGCATATATTGGAAACTAGATTCTGGTTTTACATGACGTAAGATTGCCGATACATCCCTTACGCTTCCGCCTTGATCTAAAATATAATTGGCTTTTCCATGTCTAAAGCTATGAGGGGTGATGTTTTTATCCAGCATTGCCATATCTGATATCTCATTTATCCATCGTTGTATGCTTCTTGGTGTAAATGGTTTTTGTGTTTTAGGGTTAATTAATAGTTTTTGTGAATCAGAGTCCATACAAAGGCGAATGCCTAAATAACGATTGAGAAGGTCATTGGTATCTGTTCCCCATATTACCAAATTATAACGCATACTTTTTCGTGTTCTAACTTTAGCAGTTCGTAGCCCATCACTTCCCTGTTTATTAATATTTGAAATTTCAATATCCAACAGTTCGCTGATACGCATTCCTGTATCCCAGAGTAAATGCAATACTAATTTCTTTTGTAAGTCTACAAGTACATTTTTATCAAGTAAACTACTCATATCTTCCAAATCCTCTTTAGTAACAATGTCTTTGTTTGCACTCACAAAACGCACAGGAATAATTTCTTTAGGATTGAATGTGGTCATTCCTCTACCATGCCAAAACCAAAAGAAGTTTTTTAGAACTCTAGCGGAATATGCAATGGTGTTTAAACTGTATTTGTTTTCTAAACTTCTATGAAAAGTTACAATATCATCTCCATTTACTTCATGTAGATTGGCTTTAAGAGAAATAAATTGTGCAAATTGTTGTAATCGAATTTTGTATGTAGTATATGCAGATGTTGTATGGGTTTGCTTCCATTCAAGATAAGAATGGATTGCGTTTTGAATAGTTATTGATTTCTGAATGTTCATATATAAAAGACCCGCCAAAAGCAATCTGGCGGGTCTTTTATATAACCTAGTCGCAGGACGACAGCCAAAAAAAGACTGTTGTATTACTACTAAAGTAAATAAATAAACACGCGCTGTTGCTTTAGCTTATATCTAAAAAGACATAAGCGACCCTTTCGGGCAACGAGGTTTCTTTGTTTTTAAGTTACGAGTAATAGTGTATTTCATAAATAAAAATATTGCAAGGGCGATAATCGCCATTTAAGTATAAAATGCCAAAGACTTTTCTATGTTCAAAATATGGTATACTAGGTATAAGATTGAACGCAAAAAAAACTTTAAAGCGTTTCTAAAAATTATCACAAATTCTAAATTATGCAAGCAGTTCTTTATTTTGTCAATAAAAGTTGACAACAGTCGGTAAGACCGACAGCTAAAAACAATTATAAAACCTTATTTTTTGACGCTTTTATGTCTTTTTCCTATGACCCAAATGACGTTAGTTATTTTGCAATGACAAACTTTAGAACGGATAGAAAACTCTTTGGTATTAAACAGGCGGACAGATTGTTGCATTTTTATTGCTTTGGAAAATCTGGAAGTGGAAAGACTTCCCTATTAAAAACCTTAATGCTTCAAGACGCAGAAGCTCGTCGTGGATTTGCTTTTTTGGATTTGCATGGAGATGCTTCTGTAGAACTCATTGCTAAAATCAATGACCGATTTTCCGATAGGAAACTTATTTATTTTGATGTAACCAATCCAGACATGGAATATGGCTATAATCCAATCCGAAAAGTTTCTCCTTCTAAACGTTCACTTGTAGCTTCCAATATTTTGGAAACATTTCAACGAAATTGGAAATCTGCTTGGGGATTGAAAATGGAACACATACTTCGGATGATTCTCTTAACACTCCTGGAACAACCCTCTGCTAATTTTTCTGGTATTCTTCGACTTTTGCATGATAGTACATACAGAAATGAATGTCTTACAAATATTTCATCAGAGGCGATTCGCCTCTTTTGGGAGAAGGAATTTGTGAAATACAAGCCGAATGATTTGTTACCGATAATGAATAAACTCGGTGGTTTTCTCTCTCACAATATTGTAAGAAAAATATTGGTAGAAAATACAAAACAAATATCGCTTCGGTCTATACTAGATTCAAATACTATTTTGATTATTAATTTAGCCAAAGGACAAGTAGGTTCTGATGTTGCCAATATTCTTGGTGGACTCTTGCTTACTTCCCTTGCATCTGCATCTTTTTCTCGAATTGATATTTTAGAGAAAGACAGAACTCCGTATTTCTTTTATATAGATGAGTTTCAAATTTTATCCTCCACAGAACTGATTGCTGAATTATTGGCACAAGTTCGTAAGTTTAAAATTGGGCTAATTTTAGCCAATCAATTTTTGCATCAACTAAATGTTGAAGTTAGAAATAGTGTCTTTGGAAATGTGGGAACAATTATTTGTTTTCGTCTTGGAATTCATGACGCTAATTTAATGGCAAAAGAATTTTACCCAATTTTTACTACAACTGATTTCACTTCCCTAGCCAATTATTCCATTTATCTAAAACTAATGATTGATGGAAAACCTTCTGTGCCTTTTAGTGCAGATACCATTTTATAGGGGTCTAAGACCCATTTTACAATTTACTTTTTCGCTAACCGCCAATGGCTAATAGCTAACTACCAAAAACCAATACCTAAATCCTATACAAATGAAAACACAGATCTTATCGACTGAAGTACTTGGTTGTACTGAAGTTGAAATCCATTACAAACGTCCATTATTTAATACCATGAAGTACATAAAATGTGCTGATGATGTATATCATCTCTTACTAGAATTTACCGATACAAAACGTATTGATTATAAAGAATTTTTTTGGGTGATGATGCTCAATAATGCGAATCGAGTATTGGGGATTTCTGAAATTGCTGTAGGTACAAGTAGTCATGTAAATGTAGATGTAAAAGAAATATGTCAGTTAGCATTACTAACTGATAGTACGAGTATTTTAATTCTGCATAATCATCCATCAGGGACACTAAAACCCTCTGAAGCTGATACGAAAATCACTAAAAAAATTAAAAAAGCATTGAAGCTTTTTGATATTTCTTTACTCGACCATATCATTATTACTTCTGAAAAGTATTACTCTTTTGCGGAAGAAAATACACTTTAATTACAAAACAATTACGAATTGTAAATTATGAATTACGAGTTCAACATTCGTAATTCCTAATTCGTAATTACTTCTTTTTAACTTTTCCAATTCCCTATGCCCAAAACCCCTATTACTTATTATGGTGGTAAACTCAATTTACTATCTGAAATACTCCCATTAATTCCAGAACATCGCATTTATACAGAATCCTTCTTTGGAGGTGGAGCTGTATTTTTTGCAAAACCACCATCGGAAGCGGAAACGATTAACGATACCAATATGATGGCAATTAATTTCTTTGAGGTCGCTAGAAGCGAATTTCAGGCATTAAAAGCAAAAATTGAAGCAACGCTATTTTCTCGTGCTACGTATTCTGTTGCTAATATGATATATAGAATGCCACATTTGTTTGATAAGTTACAACAAGCGTGGGCGTTCTATATAGCTACTAATATGGGGTTTTCATGCACCATTGGTTCTTGGGGATACGATAAATATGGAAAACGAGTCAAAGCATTTCAGAATAAAAAATTGATTTTTAATGAAGCTATCTCAAAACGGCTCGAACGAGCCCAGATTGAAAGTAATGATGCGCTTAAAGTAATTGAGAGTAGAGATACCAAAGATGCTTTTCATTATGTAGACCCGCCATATATAGATTCTAATCAAGGACATTATGGTGGCTATACCAAAACTCATTACAAAGATTTACTGGAAACCTTATCTAAGGTACAAGGTAAATTTCTGCTTAGTTCTTATCCCTCAAAACTCTTAACAAAATACACTAAGAAAAACGGATGGTACACCAAAACTTTTGACAAACCATTATCAGCTAGAAAAGCAGTTTCTGGAAAATCACGTGGGAGAAAGGTGGAAGTACTAACCGCTAACTATTCGATTTAGTTGTTAGTTATTGGTTGTTAATTTTTAGCTATCAAGTATTACGAATCAACTTTCAAACTTTTAAACCTTAAAACTATATATAAATGAAAATAACAATTAACAAAACCGTGAATTTAAACCTTAAAGGTTTTAAAGGGAAATCTTCAACACTTCTACAACTCTTTAGTGATGTCGCTAAAAAAGAGGGGTGGAGTGAAAGAGAAATCTATTTGGTTAAAGCAGAAGCCTTAAGGCTTTTGGATTATGACCACTTACTAGAAACTATTAAAAGCTATTGCAAAGAATAACAATTGAATATTAATCTGTGGTTAATTACCACGCAAAACTAAATACTTATGAATACAACCATTATTGATGTATTAATTGAAAACATCACAACCGACCGACATCTTTTAGACCAAGCTGAAACAAAAATTGATGAAGCAAAAGCTGAAAAGATTTTGATTGTAAACCGATTAAAGGAACAGCAAAAAGATATTGCTACACTTTTAAAATATGCTGATGAAAAGCAACAGCAAATAATAGAAGAACTTGGCTTTGACTTTTCGGAAGAAAAACGAAGTGTTAATACTGTAGCATCTACAGCCTATGAGATTATCTTAAAAGCAAAGGATAACAAACTTACCAATGAGCAGTTATTTAATGCCTATGTTTCATCTTGTACAGAGAAAAAAGAAAAGCCAGTAAATTACACCGCTTTCAATATCAAGTGTAGAACACTTTTTAACACTCAAAAGTTAATTCGTACAAAAGGAGCAGATGAAAAATCTTCTCGTGAAGATATTATTTCTTTAAATGGAGTTCCTAAAAAAGAAGTTCCTACACCAGAAAAAAAAGATGAGAAAAAACCTTCAACGCCTAAAAAACCGAATAATGCTAAGAAATAGTGATTTTACTGTTTTTGAGGATAAAGAGAAAGCAATTCATGCTTGTTTGTGGGAAAATTTTATTCATAGAATTTGTAATGTAAAATTCTGTGTGGTAGTTCATCCAGATAATAAATGGGCGGTATGCAAAGAATCTTTTGCTAAGGAAATGGAGCTTTTGCAGGAAATAATTCCAGCAAATTATGCTTCCCTTTCTTATGAACAAATTCGTCATATTAAAATGGATTCAGACCCACTTCCTTTTTGGGAGGAACTCTGTGGAATGTTTTCTGTGGCTGACGGAGACTATTTACGATTTATTCTCCATAGTAAAATTCCTCTTGAGAAGTTAATTCGTTATGAATTAGCTTGTAGAGGACATGATGAGAATACTTCTTGGGTTGGTTTTGAAAAAGCTAAAGAGATTTGGCTTAGTGAAAATTGAATATTTATGACGTCATCTTTTTTTGATGGCGTTTTTTTTTACGGTTATTGATTAAATTTAGTACATTTGAATGATGTATAGATTTTTTATTTTTAGTATTTTTTTATTTTGTTTTTCTTGTGCATCTGTACTAGAACAAAAAGTAAAAGAAACCAAAAAGACAAAAAAAATAACGAATATTGTTAGTGATTCTTTGAAACTTATGGAATATAACACGAAAAGAATGCATTACCTGACACCTTGTATTCCTAATGAAAATATACAATCAATACAAGTACCTCAAAAAAAGTAGGACACAATTCTTATAAAAATACAAAAACGCCCACTTGGATAAGTGAGCGTTCTTTTTTGAAATTTTGTAAAACTAATAAAATTTACTATTCATCTAATTTAGATAATCTATCTATTACTTTATTAAATTCATTTTTTAGAATAGAGTCATTTAACTTTTCTTTAAAAGTTGAATATTTATCTATTTCAATTAACCAAAATAAATCATTTTCGATTTTTTCTTTAACATTGTCGTCAGCTAAATAAAAGGCAATAATGAAATTATTTTGGCTTTCAAGAGCTATATCTGTTATACATTCAGCCATATATTCAGATAACTCAACATTCTTTTTTATTATTTTTCTTAATTTAAAAAACAATAAAGTATTGTTTGCATTTACTAATGCCTTATCTTTTAAAAGATTAACTAAAGGATATAGTTCTTTAATTCTATCATTAGATTTAAAATCTAATTTTTCTTCAGTTTTGAAGAAGTTTATAACCTTTAAATTTAATGTGTCATTTACTACTTCGAAATTTTTTAACTCTGTACTTAAGGATTTTATATCCTCTTGAGAAAAACTATAGTTTATAAAAGAGATAAAAAATATTGTAATTAATGTTCTATTTATTTTCATTTGTTAATTATTTTTTTTCTGATAACCATAGCCTCTTTTTTCAACTATCTTTTGAACAGCAGCATTTTGGGCTTCATATTTTGTTAATACTTCATTTAATTTACTTAAAGAGTCAGGATGTGTACCTCTATATATAAATATAGAACCTTCAGAACTTCCCTTTGTACCATTTTTCCAGTTAAAATGAGATGTAAAACCCTTGTAATCAGTTGGGCATATTGTTGGACAACCCTCAGAATATCTCCTAGTTTTATAACCTGTATGTACGTTAACATATTGCATCATAACATCATCTCCATCTGGGTTTTCCCCTGGGGCTGTTCTATTACCATTACTATCTACAATGTTTAATCCTTTTTGAGTTCCTCCTTTATGACCTGATTCATTATTGAAATCGTGTTCTCCTTCAGCCACAGTATTATGCTCTGTTTCATCTTCATTTCTTTTAGAGTCTGGATAAGAACTTCCAGTATATTTGTATAGATAACCGTCAACTTCCACAAAGATTAAGGCTGTATAATTTGCTTTTCTATAATTATCTTTCGGTTGATTGGGTCTATCAAATATATAAACATTTATTACAGGGTCTTTCTTATTTTCTCCAAAATGAGATTGTGTTTCATTAATCGCCCTTTGATAATCATCTGTTTCCTCATTGGTTCTCTCATTTCTATACATTCCATTTCCTATGTAAGTCCAACTGTCGGCACCACTTGGATCAGCCCAAAAAATAGGGTTATTGTCAAATGCAGAATAAGTAGAATACTCATAATGTGTTACGGGGTCAATTCCCGTCCATCTAGCAATAGCTGGATCGTATTGTCTTAAGTCCATTTCGTGAAGGTTCAACCCTAAGGCTTCTTCAAATTCTATGCCATTGTAACCAAACTTGTTCGCTGTTGAATTTCCATTAGCTGAAACCACGTTATTATACCCTTTATGTTTCAATCCAAAGGGATAGACGTTTATGCGTTTTTTTTAATAAAAGCCCATTTTTTATCGCTTATACCTGACAAAAACAGATTTTTTTAAGAACGTCCTCACTTCATGACCATTGTAAATATATGATTTTATGATTAAATCCGCACTCCAAAAACCCAGTATTTTCGTTCCTCAAAACCCCTGTGTTTTTTCCGTTTCCTTTCCCTCGATATTTGTACATAATTGGCATTATAATACAAATTCAGGAGTTTACTATTTGATCGGTTCTTCGCTTGTAAGTTATAATGTAAATTATGTAAAATACTCCAGGCTCATAGCTACCTGAGCGCACAGTGGAACTAAGATTGATGATAATAGCTTTGATTTTTAAGTAAAAAAGTCGTATTTTAGCTACGACGTCTTAGAGGACTAAAATCGTTTGCTAAGTAAGAAGTTATCTTTTAATTAGGTAGCTTCTTTTTTTATGCTCTTTGTGAAGACTAGCACCCTTCGGTTGCTTCATTTTAATACTTGTCGATTTTTCCCCTGGCTTTTTTCCACCTCTAAAAAATCGCCAATTATTAAAACGGTTTACCTCCGTTTTAAAAAGATGAGGATTTATAGAAAGGGTTATAGCAGGGAGATAAATCGTCAGCTTTTTAAAACCGACAAGCGATAGTGCGTTCAGCATCGGAACTACATCGTTTATGGTAAGTTCTTCCCTCTGTGATATCTCAAGTGTTTTCCGTACTGATTTTAAAAACTGTAAACTCATTTTAGGATTGATTCCGGGTTGTAAATCTATTTTAGGATTTAGCTAAAAAAACGGTCAACTCATTTCAGGATAATAGCCCACTATGTATTTCCCTTTTTTTGATTTAACCGTACTGTTTATAGAGGCCAACGCCGATTGAGTGTTCTGCGTTGTACGCAAAACCAGCGCAGCGAAAGCGCAGCGCCAAAGCCGACGTGGACACATTGTCTGCGAACGATTAAGTGAGCAGCGTGGACGCGCCACAAGCATTTTTTTTCTCCTTATTATAAAAATAATAAATCGATTAAAAAAAAATGCGCAGTAGGCTTTGGCACCAGCGGCTGCGCCCGATAAGCAGCGGTGGATTTTTGTAGGCGACCCATAGGAGCCGTCAGCAAAAATACAGAGGAGCTGCGAGTGAGCGGAGCAGAAGCAGGGAGGCAGCAGCTTTTTTTTGGACAAAAACGGCTGTAAGCCGATGTATTTTTTTTTGGCCAAAAAAAAGTGCTGCACAGAGGGGCGTAGCGAACACCTTATAACCGCCCTTAATTGGTTTTTTAGCAAGCGAGGACGAAGGACGAGCGAAGCTTTATTGTATGGGATGAAAGTTATTTACAACTTCGTGTAAAGATTCTAAATCATCCTGTAGATACCGTTCTGTAGAAGATATATAACGATGTCCTGCCATGACTTGCACTTGTCTTAGATTGTATTGTTTTAACCAATGGGTAATCACAGAAGCTCGTATTTGATTTGAACTATTTACTTTGTTGTTTGTCTTCTTTAACTTCTTTAAAATGTGATAGATTGTATTTCCTAATCGTTTGTTGTTTGGTATAAAAACTCTTTCGCTAACAATGTGTTTTTTATCAATGATTTCTTCTCGGACTTCTTTTATATATTCTAAAAATTGGATGACTTGCCACGATTTTAATTCTAAAGTTCTGCTGTTACTTTTTGCGCCACTTTTTATATAAATCTTTCCTTTGTAAAGTTGTAAATCTTCGATTTCTAAATGTATAAGTTCTGTTGTGTTTAATCCTTGATAAACCATCAATCCAACAATCATTTTATTTCTTTTTGCTGTTAATCTGTGGTAAGGATCGGTGATGTTTTCTGTTTGATATGAATAATACAAATCTTCTAATTCGTCGGCTTCTAATAAATTGTGATTCACTACTTTTTTAACTCCTTTGATTGTGGTTGTTTCTATAGGATTGTCTGTTCTATAACATTCACTTACTAAATAATTCAAGTAATTTTTTACAATGCCTAAGGCATGATTTACAGTTCTTTTATTGGTGTATTTTCTTTGTAAATGTTTTAGATATTTCATGCAGTTTTCATACTCAATAACTTCTGCAGATGTATCATTTTTCTTGCACCAAGTGATAAATTTATCAATCTGATTTGAGTAGCTTTTAATGGTTGTTGTACTGTAATTTTCTTTCTCTAAATATTCTTTATACTGTTTCATCTTTTATCATTTTTAATAAATGAACATAAATCTGTGTGGATTCTAAAGAACTGTGGCCTAAAAAGGTTTTGATGCTTTCTAGTTTTACTTCTTGTTGTAATAAATGGGTTGCAATGCTATGTCTTAATGTGTGAAGTGTAATTCTTTTTTCTACAATCTCTTTGTTATTACTTGCTTGTACAATCTTCTGTAACCGGTTCGCTAAACTCATTCCGCCCATTCTTTTGCCTTGCTTACTGACAAATAAGCTTTCGGTGTTCTTTGGGTTAAATAAATCTCTGGATTCATACATATAGTCTTCCAGTATTTCTGCATTCTTTCGATTGATGGGTACAAAACGTTCTTTATAATTCTTTCCTTTTCTTATTAGTATTCTTTCTTTATCAAAAAAAATATCGCTAATATCTAAATGAACAGCTTCATTTCGACGTAATCCACAACTGTAAAATATCACAAGAATTACTTTATCTCTTAACCGATAATGGTCGTACTGGTGGCTATACTTAGTAGCATTGAATAATGCCTTGATTTCTGATTGCGTTAATATATTTGTCTTTTCTTCTGTGGGGTTTCTCTCTGATTTTAGATGTATATTAATTCCTTTATGATTGTGATTTTGTAGATATTCTCTAAACTTCTTTAAGGCTTGTTGGTGTTTGTTTAGATAGCTTTTACTCAATCCTCCGCTTCTTCTTTCATTAACTCTTTGCTGTAAATAATTGTAATAATCTTTTACAGTTTGGGTTGTGATGTAACTAATATTTCTAATATGATTTTGTTCTAGGTAATAGAAAAATTCTTGTAGATGATTTGGCAAGTAATAGACTGTACTTTCTGCATAGCCTAAGATATCTAACCACTCTTTATAATTGGTAACAAATATTTTATAACTCTCATTGTATAGCTTTAATTTTTTCATGTGCTTGACCTTTTTTGAAGTTTGGTTGCGAAGTAGATATAACAAATTGTGTATGTAATACTTAACTTCGCCATTCTGTTGTGGCGAACCTATGGCGTAGTGGCGAGGTTTATCTGTTCGATACAGTTATTTAGTGACTTTGTTACCAGGTCTTTGAGTTCACTATATTCTTTCATGTCAACAATTTCAAAATGATATAACTGTCCTTTTTCACCTTGTACTTTCTTGATGTAATTCTCTAAGAGTAATTGTTTATGATAACGTCTTAATGTGGTTTCTTTTACTCGTAAGTTTCTACGGATTTCGGAACTTGTAAACTTGATTTGATTCTTCTCTTTAAGATACAATTTCAACTTCTCTAAATGATTTCTAACTGCTCCTGTAAGTGTATCTGATTTTCTAAGTAAAACATCAATAATTAATTCATTGGCTTCTTTGATATCTTCGATTTCTGTCTCGATATAAACTTCTCCAGTTTCCTTATTTACTTTTTGTTCTCTTTGATACTGATGATAAAATGTGATGGCATTTATAAATTGCAAATAGTGACTGTTTGTACGTCGAGGTTTAAACACTGACAATGGAAGAGATAAGTGTTCTGCATAGGGATTAATTACTTTGATGGGTTTTAATATTCTTTGTACGTTTTGTAAAACTTCTCTAGCTTTTATTTGTTCTGTCTCATCTATTTTTCCTGCAATAACCAGTCGTTGATAATCCATGATACGTTTGTCTTGTTCTGAGCTTTCATCTATATAGAGTAAAAAACTACGATTGGCATTGTCTTCATAAATACTTTCTTGTGTGGTAGCTCCTGCAATACAAACAGGTCCTTGTACTTCTAAGGGAATGGTTTTACTTACTCCGTTTTTATCTTTATGGACTACTCTTTTTTTTATCCACTTTTTACTGGCAAATTCTCGAATGGTGTATAATACTTTTTGTACGCCGTCTAAATCTTCTATCAAAATAATTCTATGAGAGAGTTCTGTTTTTGCAAAGTAGTATAAGGCATTGGCAGAGAGTGTAGTGACTTCGAGTATATCTTCTTGTGGTATGAGTTCTCCAACTTTAGATTGCAAATGTGTTTTTCCAACTCCGCTACTTCCCAAACTTATACAATGAAGTGGATTGTTTGTTTTACGAGAAGTAAATAATAAGTACATCAGAAGTCTATTTGTTTCTTCTCCAATCACGCCGCTTGTTCCAATGTACTTATTAGTTCTCTCTAGCAAATTCTCCCTTTCTAAAAAGGCAATGGCTTCTTTTTCTTCACTAGCAGTTAATTCTTTTATAAATGGTTTGTTTGATTCTGTTTCTTTTTGTAGTAGTAAAAAACGATAGTTCTCTAGCTCGTGCGTAAGTTCTTGTAAAACTTTGCGGACGACACTCGTCCCAATCTCTAAACGTTCTGCTATTCTTCTGACAAACTTTTCTACTTGGTTATCGTTGTATAAATCAATACTATGTCTTAGAATGCTATGGGCTGAGCTTGTCGAAGCGTTATTTGATTTCAGCTTTTGAACCGATAACGTTACTCGTAAACTTTCTAATTTATTAGTTCTTAATCCGCCTAGAATATGAATTTCTAAATGATTTGTCTTGTACTGATAATTATTTGGGTTTTCTGTATCTAAAATGTTCATATTTGGATACTCTTTTAAATTGTTTATAAATCTAAGGTATCCATAAATGAATAATAAATCAATATCCATATCTGGATACCACACTAAAACCCCTTATTTTTATACAGAAATACACACAAACTTTTTTTAAATTTCTTTTTTATGAACTCAAATCTTACTGATTTTATCCAAAATCTAAAGCATTATAGAACTCAAAAACAGCTCACTCAAAAGCAATTGGCTACTCATTTAAGGATAGGGCTAGGTAATATTGCACGTTATGAAAGAGGAGAAGTAGTACCAAAGCTTGATGTAGCGATTGCATTGGCTCAAAAATTAGAGGTAAGCCTAGACATTCTTTGCGGACTTTACAAGCAAAATGATACCGAACTCAATGAGCTTTTACAAAAAGCACAGAACTTACCCACAGAGGATAGAACCCTGCTAAAAGCCATTATTAAAAAGTTTGTATAAAAGAAAACCACAAACATTTTTACAATGTCTGTAGTTTTGTATAATTATTTCTTACTCTTACCCGCCACTAGAAAAATTCTAGCGGTAGCCAGTACGTGACATACTAGCACCATCCTTTAGATTAGCAAATAGAAATAATTACTTAAAATAAAAACATAATAGTTATGATGAAATTTCTTTTTTTGCTTCTTTTTTTCTTTGTTAATAACTCTTATTTTGTTGATAACCAAAAACACAAAAGAACGGAGTGAACTTTAGCGGCCAGCTAGCTTTTTAGAGCCATCCCCCGTATTAGTCTCCGTTCTTTTTAAAAGTTACTTAGAACCATATAGAATTTCAGTTTCTGCCCTTATTAAAGGTCTTAGTTTAAGTAACTATTATTAATATCTAATTACAAAATTATGAAAACAAATGAAATTATCGGAATCGATGTCAGTAAATTATTAATTGATGTTTGTATCTATTCTAAACAAATTGTTCAACAGTTTGAGAACAGTAAATCTGGATTTAAATTAATGCTAAAGTGGAGTTTTAAAAATTCGTCTTTCTCTAAAGAAGAAACCATGTTTGTATTTGAACATACAGGAATGTACTCTCATTTATTATCTGTGTCTTTAACTGAACAAAAATTATCTTTTTTCATAGCTTCTGGTTTAGAAATTAAAAGATCTATTGGTATTGCTCGTGGAAAGGATGACCAAATTGATGCCAAACGCATTGCTCTATATGGGTATCGATTAAAAGAAGAACTTAAACCCAGTAAGCTACCTAAAAGAAGTATATTACAACTAAAAAGTCTCTTATCTTTAAGGACAAAACTTAACAAACAAAGAGCTGGTTTTAAAGTTACTTTGAAAGAACAAAAAAGAATTTATAAAGCAAAAGAGTATAAAATAATCTTTGACGTTCAACAAAAAATGATTGCAGAACTAACCAAACAAATACACAAGATTAATACTCAAATGCAAGCTATTATTGACCAAAATATAATGTTAAAAGAAACCTATAAACTTGTTACTAGTGTTAAAGGTATAGGAATGCAAACTGCTATAATGATGATTGTGTTTACTGACAATTTTTCAAAATTTGAAAACTGGAGAAAGTTTGCCTCTTATTGTGGTGTTGCTCCTTTTCCTTACCAATCTGGAACTAGTATTAAAGGACGTACAAAAGTCTCTCATTTGGCTAATAAAAAATTGAAAGCAATTATTAATATGTGCGCTATTTCTGCTATACAACATAACCCAGAAATGAAATTATACTATCATAAAAGAATAAAACAAGGCAAAAGTAAAATGAGTACCGTTAACATTATTAGAAACAAATTAATAGCAAGAGTGTTTGCCGTTGTCAAACGACAAACACCCTATGTAGATACTTTTAAATTTGCTGCATAAATTAGTAAAAATAATATCTCAACTTTTACTTGTTTTTATCATAGAATACCTGGGGTTTATAATTTTTCAAAAAACTTACTTACCAATATATTTTACATTTTGGTAGTTTCTTTTGTAACTCTTCAATTTCAGATTTATCTATCGTATTACCTTCTAAGCCTAAAGTTTTTAAATTCTTCATTTTATATAACGATTTTGGTGGACTAGATAAATAACATTCATTTAGATTCAATATTTCTATATACTCATTGTTTAAGTTATCTAAATTAAGACTAGTGTTATTCGATAAATCAAGGACTTTAAGGTTGTTTAGTTTGTTAATATCACTTGTTAAATATTTGATGTTATTCATTACTAAATATAGCTCCTTAAGCTTCGATAGATTCTTAATTCCATCGGGCAACTTATCTATATTTAAACAACCTTCATTGCGTGTATCACATTGTGAACCTGTAAAAGATAATATTTCTAAATTCGATAAGTCATACACCTCTAAAGGAAAAGATTTGTATCTGTTTTCATTTTTTACTTTAAGAATAACAACTTCTTTCTTTTTTTCTAATGCAGTGCCTAAGTCATTCAGTTCTAACTTTTCTTGACTTTTACAAGAGTTCGTAAATAAAACTGTAATAATAGATAATACAAGTATAGAATAATAGTTCACTGTTTTAATTTTTAATTGTTCCATTTGTATTATAAATATTATTTGTTGCTGTACCAACATTCACCTTACCGTTTGATTGTAGAGTTTTAGTATCAATATTAAGCTTAGTAACGTCAGAGGCTAAAACTTTTCTTCTATAAGGACTCATAGTTTTACTTCCAGCTGGCTGACCTCCGTAACCATATTTATCAGAAACAGGTGTTCCTCTTGGTGACATTATACCAGGAACTCCTTTATCAATACTAACGTCGTGTCTACCACCATCTGCTTCTCCCTTTTCAAACCATCCAAGTCCGTGTCCAAATTCGTGTGCATCTGTCGAACCATTTTTCATTTCAGATGCTATGAATAATCCACTATTACCCGGTGTATCAAAAAATGAAGATTTAAAACTTAAATCAGTACCGTCTGTCACTCTAACAAAATTATTTTCAGCATTATTTCCATTGTCTTCTGCGAGTTTAGTAGCTTCTTTTTCTGTTACGTGTTCTCCACTAATAGAAAACTTAACAGAATAACTTTTACCATCTATATCTATTGTTCCGCCTGCGTCGTTCCACATTTTTTGGATATTTGATGCTGTAGAGCTTGCAAATTTATCGCTTGATTGGTCTCCATAAAAATATATTTTAGCAGAGACTTCTACATATTCATTACCATCTTCATCTTTTTTAATGGCTGCAATTCCAGACCTACCATCAGGGTCAATAAAGTTAAGAGGGTTATTGTTTACATAATTGTAAGGTGTGTTATTATAATAATGTTCAGCAAGTGGGTCAACATTCATCCACCTACCTAAAGCAGCATCATAATTTCGAGCACCATAATCTAACCAATTTAAACCTAATTCGTTTTGCTCCTCTTTACCATTGTATGTGTATGGATGTTCAGTACCATTCACAACATTATTGTACCCTTTGTGCTGTAACCCAAAGAGGAAATACCTACGTGTTTTTAAATCACTTTTTTTTAAGGTCAATGTTTTTTTATTCCAAACTAATTTTGGTTCAGTATTTTGATGATATTTTAATTTTAGACAGCCCAATTTTTTAAAAACTTTTTGTAAAAAGAATTGTTTCAAAGTTACAAAATAATAACGTACTGAAAAAAGAAAAAAAACCTGCGAAGCAATGCAAAATTTATTTCTGCAAATACAGAAAACAAAAGCCCAAAAACAACTCGCCTTTGGCGAAAAAAAAAGAAAACAGCCCCACCGCAAAGCGGTAAAAAACCTGTATTGAGCTTGTCGAAATAAGCCCAATCGCCTTTGGCTGAAAAGCCACAAAAAAAACACGCCGTTAGGCGTGTTAAAAGCAATATATAAGTGAATAGCTAATGATTAAATTCTTCGTTTAAACGGTAGGTTTTCATTCCCCAGTGGTCTGTTCCTGTGCAAAGAACAGCTTTGTGTTGTATCAGCCGATGCAGTACCTTATTGATTAGTTTTTTGCTATGTACGGTATCATAAGCAACCTGCTCGGAAGTAAAACAATCTTGGTCGTAAAAATCCAACAAATCGCCGTAAAGTTCCCAAATGATTTGTTTGTTCTCAAAATCGTTAAAAGTATCTTGGTCTAGTGTTTTCATCCGTCTTCGTTTGTGGTTTTGATGCCTCTTCGGTTTTTACTATTTGATAGCGATAACAAGCCCCTATTTTACGACAACGTTTTATTTTGTGTTCTTCTTTAAATTGGTTTAAAAACTGATTTACGGTACTACGGTCTATGGCTGTTTTCGCAAAAAGTTCTTTGGTTTCAAAAGGTTCGGTAGGAAAATATTTAAGTATCAATATCCATACCTGCTCTTTTTGATTGATGCGTTGCTGTTTGGGTTGTTTATGTTGTAATTTAAAAAGTTTAAAAGTGGTTAAAAAATATTCATCATTAGTTTGTAAAACATCGCCCATTAGTTCAGGTCTGTTGGTGCTTCGTATCATAGCAAAGGTTTTTACCCAATCTAAAAACAACAAAGCCTGTTGTTTGTGATAGGTCTCAAAAATTGCGTTTACGTAATCCGTATTGTGAAAAATAACTTTGATGTTTTTTAGTTCATCAAACAAAAGCGGAACGGTCTGTAAAAAATCATTCTCTACATTTTTTCGTAATTTAAAAATCGATTTTTCAGTGAGTTTTGTAAAATCAAAATTGGCTTCACGTGTGCGTGTGTGCGTGCGAGGGTTTTGATTTTGTTGTCCTCCTACTGTCAATCTCTTTGTTTTAGGGAGTTTAAGGGTTGGAATAGGGGTTTTGGCTAACTGACCGACTGCATTTGAAAAAGGAACGGCGTTTTGCGAGGTTTTTGCATTAAAAGTTTCCATAAAAAAGGGTTTTAAAAGATTAAAATAAAACGCTAAATAAGGCAAAATAAAAAAGCAAAAAAGAAAGAAATATACACAGAAAAAAAAGACGAAAAGCCCCATTCCGTCCTCATTTCAGGGGTTTTTGTGGGGGCGAAAAACACCGAAAAACAAAACCAAAAACAGCCCAAAACCAAAGCAAAAAAGAGCAAAAAATAGGCTTAAAATTACTTTTAAAAATCAAATAACAAATTGACCAAAAAAGGAACAAATAAAAACAGCTTAAAAGCCCAAAAATAAATCAAAAATAGTTCGTTTTAAAACTAAAATAAATTAGGTTGAAAACCTAAAAAAAAGCCCCCAAATTGCACTGCTTCGCAGTGCAAAAAAAAATAAAATCCCTTTACTGTCCTACGCCAGTAATAAAAAACGCTCGTCTGCCTTTGGCGAAAAAAACCAATTTTGCCAATAAATCGGCAAAAATCAACCTGTAAAATGGGTTGCAGAACCACAAGCGAAAACCCAATAAAAAACCCCTGCGGAGCAGAGTAAAAAAAAGAAAAAAGCCCTACCGCAAAACGGTAAAAAAGCCCAAAAAAACAGCTCCCCTTTGGCGTGATGAAGCCGAATAATCGGCTCAAAAAATGAAAAAATAAATGACCGTTCCAATCAAAAAAAACTATTTGCTTACGGCAATAAAAAAAATGAAATTTGGAACAAAAAACGCCTGAAAAAAGCCCCAAAAATTGCCCTGCGAAGTAGTGCAAAAAAAAGAAAAAGCTCACAGCAAAGTGGTAAAAAAAGCCCAAAAACGAATTTTATTCGTTGTGATAAAATCAAAAAATAGGGCAAAAAATGTTGATAAATCGGCAAAAAATTAACATACAAAATTACAACCGAAAAAGCTCCAAAAATTGCACTGCGGAGCAGAGCAAAAAAAGAAAAAAAACTCCACCCCAAGGCGTTGAAAAACCTGTATTGAACTTGTCGAAATAAGCACCAAAACGGATTTTATTTTTTGTGATAAAACCGAAAAAAGTCAAAAAATAGTCCGATCAAAAAAAAGAAAAGCTTTTTACTGCCCTACGGCAGTAATAAAAAACGTTCGTCTGCCTTTGGCAAAAAAACCAATTTTGCCAATAAATCAACAAAAATAAACCTGTAAAATGGGTCGCAGAACCACAAGCGAAAACCCAATAAAACACCTCCTGCGGAGCAGTGTAAAAAAAGAAAAAAGCCCCACCGCAAAGCGGTAAAAAGCCCTCAAAAAAACAACTCGCCTTTGGCGTGATGACGCCGAATAATCGGCTAAAAAATGAATAAATAAATGACTCTTCCAGTCAAAAAAAAAGCCCTTTTGCCTACGGCAATAAAAAAAATGAAATTTGGAACAATAAGCGTCTGAAAAAAGCCTAAAAACAAAAGCAAAAAACCAAAGCCAACAACTAAAAAACCAAACCCAAAACACAAAAAAAAGCCCCCACAAAAACCCCTGAAATGAGGACGGAATGGGGCTTTTCGTCTTTTTTTTCTGTGTATATTTCTTTCTTTTTTGCTTTTTTATTTTGCCTTATTTAGCGTTTTATTTTAATCTTTTAAAACCCTTTTTTATGGAAACTTTTAATGCAAAAACCTCGCAAAACGCCGTTCCTTTTTCAAATGCAGTCGGTCAGTTAGCCAAAACCCCTATTCCAACCCTTAAACTCCCTAAAACAAAGAGATTGACAGTAGGAGGACAACAAAATCAAAACCCTCGCACGCACACACGCACACGTGAAGCCAATTTTGATTTTACAAAACTCACTGAAAAATCGATTTTTAAATTACGAAAAAATGTAGAGAATGATTTTTTACAGACCGTTCCGCTTTTGTTTGATGAACTAAAAAACATCAAAGTTATTTTTCACAATACGGATTACGTAAACGCAATTTTTGAGACCTATCACAAACAACAGGCTTTGTTGTTTTTAGATTGGGTAAAAACCTTTGCTATGATACGAAGCACCAACAGACCTGAACTAATGGGCGATGTTTTACAAACTAATGATGAATATTTTTTAACCACTTTTAAACTTTTTAAATTACAACATAAACAACCCAAACAGCAACGCATCAATCAAAAAGAGCAGGTATGGATATTGATACTTAAATATTTTCCTACCGAACCTTTTGAAACCAAAGAACTTTTTGCGAAAACAGCCATAGACCGTAGTACCGTAAATCAGTTTTTAAACCAATTTAAAGAAGAACACAAAATAAAACGTTGTCGTAAAATAGGGGCTTGTTATCGCTATCAAATAGTAAAAACCGAAGAGGCATCAAAACCACAAACGAAGACGGATGAAAACACTAGACCAAGATACTTTTAACGATTTTGAGAACAAACAAATCATTTGGGAACTTTACGGCGATTTGTTGGATTTTTACGACCAAGATTGTTTTACTTCCGAGCAGGTTGCTTATGATACCGTACATAGCAAAAAACTAATCAATAAGGTACTGCATCGGCTGATACAACACAAAGCTGTTCTTTGCACAGGAACAGACCACTGGGGAATGAAAACCTACCGTTTAAACGAAGAATTTAATCATTAGCTATTCACTTATATATTGCTTTTAACACGCCTAACGGCGTGTTTTTTTTGTGGCTTTTCAGCCAAAGGCGATTGGGCTTATTTCGACAAGCTCAATACAGGTTTTTTACCGCTTTGCGGTGGGGCTGTTTTCTTTTTTTTTTCGCCAAAGGCGAGTTGTTTTTGGGCTTTTGTTTTCTGTATTTGCAGAAATAAATTTTGCATTGCTTCGCAGGTTTTTTTTCTTTTTTCAGTACGTTATTATTTTGTAACTTTGAAACAATTCTTTTTACAAAAAGTTTTTAAAAAATTGGGCTGTCTAAAATTAAAATATCATCAAAATACTGAACCAAAATTAGTTTGGAATAAAAAAACATTGACCTCAAAGAAAAGTGATTTAAAAAGACGTAGTTATTTCCTCTTTGGACTGAAACATAAAGGGTATAATAACGTGGTTTCTTCCAATGGGAATAGTACCGCGCAGAAGATTAAATTCAATGGAAAAGAGTTACAAAATGAGTTAGGACTTAACTTGTACCATTATGGAGCTCGTTTCTATGACCCTACAATTGGTCAATTTACAACGATAGATCCTAAAGCAGAAAGTTATGCTTCACAAGGAGGTTACGTATATGCTGCTAATAACCCTATCGCTTTTCATGAGAAAAATGGAGAAAACCCTGTATTAGCTATACTACGCGCACTAGCGAAAAAAGGTGTAAAATATGCTGCAAAAAATGCTAAAGGACAACTTAAACCTGTAACTAGAAAACATGCTCAAAAGCTTTTGAAGAATAAGAAGAGTGTATTTAAGACTACAGATGGTAGTAGTATAAGAAAAGCTAAAAAAGTCTATAA
Organism: Flavobacteriaceae bacterium; assembly: GCA_014075215.1. Classification (NCBI taxonomy): domain Bacteria; kingdom Pseudomonadati; phylum Bacteroidota; class Flavobacteriia; order Flavobacteriales; family Flavobacteriaceae; species Flavobacteriaceae bacterium. The sequence goes on along the minus strand of CP046177.1, from coordinate 820,684 downwards.
ATCTGCTAATCCTAAGAAGAAAATTGTTAAGCACGAAGGGCATGCCTTAAAAAACAAACAAGGGGTTGAGACAGGTAAAAAAGGATTAGATCATTTTCAAAAAGCTTCAGGTGATGGAAGCCATATTTTCTATGATAAAGCTAATTCAGCGGGCACTATAGGGGCAGTGACAGTTGCTTCTTCAGAGACTTCTGCAAACACTAGTGATAGTAATTCAGAAAATAATAATAGCAGTAATAGTACTGGCGACTTTGACACTTTAGTTAGTAGCTTAAAAAAAGCAACTACTTTACCAGGTCAACCAGATACAGAACAAGCTGCTAATTTGGGAAAGACAATTATAGGAGATAATAAAGTAGGTAGGTTTATTGATAATTGGATAAATCCCTTCGGTTTAGTTGACGATGTAAAAGGGCTTATAATAATTAAAATTTTATCAACTAAAAGTGATAATGAAAATTAAAATGAGAAAAATTTTGAACTTTTTTGATAGCGCACTAGATATTTTTAGAAAGAAAGAATATTACAATATTGATTACGATTCATTGAATAATTATTTTGTTGAATTTACAGAGCTACAAGAAGAAAACCTATTGAAAATTCAATCAATCATAGAAGATTTTCAAGAAGCTGAAAAGTTAAACGATGAAAAAGCAAGTTTATGTGAAAGCTCTTCAAATATTCACTCTAAAATAGATGAATTAATGATAGAAATTAAAAAAATTATTCATGAAGATTACAGAGAAACATATTTTGAATCAAGTAAAGAAAATTGGAACTTCAATTACTTCTTGACTAACTCTAGTATGATTTACGATGATGTTTTACTTATCTCAAATAGAATACAAGATAAAGATGAGCAGCTTGGAGATATGATATATCCAATATTGGCGATAAAAAAATATATGAAAAAATTTTATCTCTGGAACTTATTAGATAAAACGAGTAAATCAGAAAATTTGTAAAAGTAAAAAAGCTACAGCATATAGGTGTTGTGGCTTTTTTAAGCTATGAAAGAAAGAATTACTAGCACTCGTTTTGTAACGAGTGCCGTTAGCGAGTAAACAGGATAAACATATAATAAAAAACCACATTCCTTTTTAAATAAAATGTTTGTGGTTTTTAAGCTTAAGCTACGATTTGTTGAATTTGTTTTTTGGTAATAAAGGCATCCAAGAATATTTTTACTACAGATTTATCTTCTCTAGGTAATTTTTCAATGGTTTTAAAAAGATTTAAAAGCTCTTTATCTGTTAGAGAATTTTCTGCAAATTCATCGGTATTACCGTTCATCAAAAAATCAGATGTAACCTCCAAAGAGTTAGCCAATTTAGTCATTACATCAGCAGAAGGCATAGATCCTTTATCTTCATAACGTCCAATTTGCGAATAGTGTACACCAATTTTGTTAGCTAAATCGCTTTTAGAAAGGCTTTTTTGAGTGCGTAATTTTTTTAATCTCTGATGAAAATTCATAGTGCGTTTGTTATTTATTAACAATACAAATATAGTAATTACGCACTCTTTATGCTGATTATTTTTGCGATTGTTCATAAAATTTGAATACCGTGTATTGTTTCCTTTTGCGTTTTTGTTTTATTTTGTGCGTATAAGCAAATAATATATTTATCAACAATGGACATTGGCGCATTAAAAAAGGAATTAGATATTTTAGAGATTGGCAAAGAACTGGGATTACAGATAAACAACAAAGGGCAATGTCTGTGTCCATTCCATAAAGACAAGAAACCAAGTTTATCCTTTTCAAAAGAAAAACAAATCGCTACCTGTTTTAGTGGCAACTGTTCTGCAGGCACGATGGATGTAATTACGCTGGTTCAAAAGTTTTACAGTTGGGAACTGCCCAGAACTTTAGAATGGTTACAACCCTACGCCAACTGGGTAGCACCCGTAGGCAATGATGTATCCTCCAAACCGAAAACAACCACTCCGGTAAAAACGATTAATTATTCTGAAGTATTTAAAAAACTACAATCCAAATTAAGACAAAGCAGCAAAGCAAAAACGTATTTAGAAACAAGATATTTAGACTATAAAAATTTAGAAGCTGCTTTTAACCCCAATGATAAAGAGTATAACGCCTTAAAATACTGTATCATCTTTCCGCTGAAAAACAAAGACGGGCAGATCGTATCATTATACGGCAGAAGTATTTACGATAACGCAAAATGTAAACACTATTACACCAAAAACAGGCAAGGTCTTTATCCGGGTTATCCCTCTGCAGAGACACGTTGTTTGATTATTACTGAAAGCATCATCGATACAGTTACATTGCAACAACATTTTAGATTACCCAAAGACACAGCACTTTTAGCAGCTTATGGAACAATGGTATCACTGGAGAACACACGGTGGCCGTGAGCCAATTACAAGAGCTCCAGGAAATCATCTTGTGGTTCGATGGCGACCAAGCTGGTGTTAATGCCACTAATAAATATGCCTTGGAACTCAGAGAAAAGCATCCCGGTGTACAGACCAGCAAAGTGCCTGTCTTAGAGGGCGAGGATATTAATTCGTTATTAGACAGCCACAGCTCTGAGATATTTACTAATTTTTTTAACCAACGAAAACCTGCACTAATTCCTAACAAACTAACACCTAAATCCTCACTCAAAATAGAACTTCATCAAAGTATCTACCAAGATGAACACCTAAAAGTTCAAGTTTTAGGAAAACTGGACCATAAGAATTTAGGAGCACTTAAAGTTACCCTGGTAGTACATAACAAACACAATCCAAACCATATTCCTGTAAGAAATACCATAGATCTATACCATGGCGAGCGTGTAGAGAAATTTGTAAGAACCTGCGCAGAGAAGTTAGAAACAGGAACGAGCATTTTACGCAAAGCCTTTAACGAGATAACCCAAGGCTTAGAAAACCACCGACTGGAACAAATACAAATTACTCAAGAGAAACAGGACCAAAAACCAGTGCTAAGAGTACTGACAAAAGAGGAGCAACAAAAAGCTATTACTATTTTAAAAGCCAAAAACTTAATAGAAATACTCTCTAAAAAACTCCAACAAACAGGTATTATAGGCGAAGAAAAAAAGGCCTTGTTTTTATTCAATATTATTTTAAGTCATAAAATGCACAACACCTTACACGCTATGATACAAGGAACCTCAGGCAGTGGTAAAAGTCATTTGATAAAAAAAGTGGCCGACTGTATGTACAATGGGCACAAGATCAAACGCTTTACCAGGGTGAGTGAAAAGAGTTTTTATAATTACGGACAATACGATTTAGCGCATTGCGGGATTGTCCTGGAAGATTACGACGGTTTAGGAGAAGAAGCTCAGCTAGCCTGGAGAGAATTACAAAGTAGTGGAAGATTAGGCAGTAGTGTGAGTTTAAAAAACGAGCTGACAGGTGCTATAAAAAGTGGCGAGAAAGTTGTCTATGGTCCTATTGCTTCATTAGTGGCCACCACAAAGTTTAGAATTTATGAAGACAATCAAAGTAGAGTGTTTGTCATTGCTATTGATGAGAGCGAAGCTCAGACAGAAAAGGTCCTGGAGTATATGGCAAAAAAAGCAGCAAAGACTATTACAGATGGACAGGAAAAACAAGCCGTAGAAGAAATTCAAAATATAGTGTATTGCCTAAAACCCTATTTGGTACAAAACAACTACAGGCTAAGTCTACCAAAAAGCACCCAGCAACGTAGGAGACTTACCCAAATGCTCCACGATTTTATAGAACAAATCACATTGTTACATCAGTATCAAAGGAATCGAATCGCTTCGGATAATGAAACTATTTTAATTACCCAACTGGAAGATTTAGAACTAGCTGTAGATCTGATGTTTGAAAGTATTGTATTAAAGACCGATGAACTCGATGGTATACTTAGACAGTTCTATGAGAATTTAAAGAAGTATATCAAAAATAAAGGAGAAAGCTATGAGTTTACCCAAAGAGAAATCCGCCAAGAATTTAGAATCAGTAAAAGTCAAGCGCAACGTTATTTTAATGAGTTGCTGGAACTGGAATACCTCCAAAAAAGCAGCACAAGAAATAGAAATACCTTTGGTTATAAAATTACCTATTGGGATAATATTGAAAAATTACGAGCAGAAATAAGAGGAAATTTATACCAACAAATCCAAACCTATAAAAAGAAACTTTAAAAAGACTACACCTTTGGGTCGGTTATGGGTCAGTTATGGGTCGATTGTGGGTCGGTCAAAATACTGAGAATCAAATAGTAAACTAGCAGCGACCCAGTTACCCAGCACAAGAGTAATTAGGGAAATAAAAAAAGCTATCAAAAACACTAAGAAAAAGAAACCTAAAACGCTAGGAAAAACAATCACAATTCTTACAAAAAACACCTTTTAAAAGTTAGTATCTCCAACCTTACTATTTCCTGACTTTTAGACTTTACAAACTTTTTAAACAAAATAGATTATGAAACCCAGCTACAAAAAGCAGGCAGTAAAACGCTACGTAAAAATGGAAAAGATCAAATACAGAAAGTATCATATAAAAGACTTTAACTTGATTATCAAACTGATCTATCCAACACGTCAAGTAATCAATGTTTATCATAAATTATTAGAAAAAACCGGGAGTTTTAGTAAAAGTCATTTAGAGTTAATCAATCAAACCACAAAGAATTTTACTGTTTTAAATGAACTCCACAGAGATCAGGATAAATATGGGCGATTATATACAGTAAGAGAAGATTTAAATAATGCCGTTTATTTTTTACAAAACGAATTGGAGTTAAAAGAGCAAGATATTTTATTACCGGCAAGTACTCGTTGGTTTTACAAAGAAATTCACTGGCAATTTTATGATATGGTTTTTACAAGTAAACAAGCAGCTTTAGTGTTACGAAAAAGTAAAAGCTCGGTGTATCGTCATTTAAGCGAATTGGTAGACAGAGAGCTGGTAGAAATTGTAGGAAAAAAAAGAACAGCTTATGTATATCAAATTAAAGAAAAAAAAGAGTAGCTTTTATCTTTCAAAAGAAAGACATTGAACTTCAAATAAAAAGGGGTTATAAGGTGTTCGCTACGCCCCTCTGTGCAGCACTTTTTTTTGGCCAAAAAAAAATACATCGGCTTACAGCCGTTTTTGTCCAAAAAAAAGCTGCTGCCTCCCTGCTTCTGCTCCGCTCACTCGCAGCTCCTCTGTATTTTTGTTAGGCTCCTATGGGTCGCCTACAAAAATCCACCGCTGCTTATCGGGCGCAGCCGCTGGTGCCAAAGCCTACTGCGCATTTTTTTTTAATCGATTTATTATTTTTATAATAAGGAGAAAAAAAATGCTTGTGGCGCGTCCACGCTGCTCACTTAATCGTTCGCAGACAATGTGTCCACGTCGGCTTTGGCGCTGCGCTTTCGCTGCGCTGGTTTTGCGTACAACGCAGAACACTCAATCGGCGTTGGCCTCTATAAACAGTACGGTTAAATCAAAAAAAGGGAAATACATAGTGGGCTATTATCCTGAAATGAGTTGACCGTTTTTTTAGCTAAATCCTAAAATAGATTTACAACCCGGAATCAATCCTAAAATGAGTTTACAGTTTTTAAAATCAGTACGGAAAACACTTGAGATATCACAGAGGGAAGAACTTACCATAAACGATGTAGTTCCGATGCTGAACGCACTATCGCTTGTCGGTTTTAAAAAGCTGACGATTTATCTCCCTGCTATAACCCTTTCTATAAATCCTCATCTTTTTAAAACGGAGGTAAACCGTTTTAATAATTGGCGATTTTTTAGAGGTGGAAAAAAGCCAGGGGAAAAATCGACAAGTATTAAAATGAAGCAACCGAAGGGCGCTAGTCTTCACAAAGAGCATAAAAAAAGAAGCTACCTAATTAAAAGATAACTTCTTACTTAGCAAACGATTTTAGTCCTCTAAGACGTCGTAGCTAAAATACGACTTTTTTACTTAAAAATCAAAGCTATTATCATCAATCTTAGTTCCACTGTGCGCTCAGGTAGCTATGAGCCTGGAGTATTTTACATAATTTACATTATAACTTACAAGCGAAGAACCGATCAAATAGTAAACTCCTGAATTTGTATTATAATGCCAATTATGTACAAATATCGAGGGAAAGGAAACGGAAAAAACACAGGGGTTTTGAGGAACGAAAATACTGGGTTTTTGGAGTGCGGATTTAATCATAAAATCATATATTTACAATGGTCATGAAGTGAGGACGTTCTTAAAAAAATCTGTTTTTGTCAGGTATAAGCGATAAAAAATGGGCTTTTATTAAAAAAAACGCATAAAGTTATATCCTTTTGGACTGAAACATAAAGGGTACAATAATGTGGTGAATGGTACTGAAAATAAGTACAAAACTTATCAAGGAAAAGAAAAAGAGGAAGAGCTTGGAAAAGATACTTACGCATTTGGATGGAGAGATTATGACCCAGCTTTAGGACGTTTTAATAAAATAGATAGGTTTGCTGAAAAGTATTATGCTGTTACGCCTTATCATTTTTCTGCTAATAACCCTATTTTCTTTAAAGAGATTAATGGAGATAGTATACAAGGTGTGTCGAGAAAATCTGCTAGACGAGTAAAAAGAGAAATAAGAAAGACTTTTAGGAATAACAAAAAACTAGCAAGATTGTTTAAGAAAAAGGGTAAGAAATTTAAAGGAATTTCACAGAGTGATTTTGATGATGCTACGCAGAATTCGAGTACTGATGAGAAAGCTCTTGCACAAGGTTATTTTGATGCTGTTAACTCATCAGAAATACATACAGTTGAAGCAGTCAAGAGAGGAGAAAAGTTGAAATCAGGTTTAAGTAGGATTAATGGTTATACCACAGGAAAAGAAGTTGATGAAGGTTTGGCAGGAAGACCTTCGACAGCAACTGGTGGAGGGTTTAATTATCGAACAACAGCTGGCTCACACACAGTTATTATTATGAACTCTACTGTTCCTATAACAGATTATAGAGATAATTCAACAGGAGCAGGAGTTTTAAATAGAACATCATCTGCTGGAGAATTATTGGCTCACGAATTGTTAGGTCACGGTTTAACTAGATACAATGCAGGAGGTAATCAATTTTTAAATGCAATACAATTAACAAATTTATATCAAAGAGTAACGACTGGAAGTTTTAGATTTTACAGAGATGGTTCTAGCCACGGAGGTAATCCAGCAGGTCGTGGAGTAGCAATTCCAGGAACTATTTCTTGGCAAGTTCCATTATATTTAAGATAAAGATTATGAGAAATTATATGTTATTTTTATTTTTACTAGGATGCTCAAATGTTTATTCTCAAAATAGGTATGAGACAGATAGTATAAAAGCATATTCATTGATTAATAAAGAAACTAGTTCTTTAAAGAAAAGTGAATGGATATCAATTTTTGATGATACAGGCAAAATTGTTATTATATGGAAAGAAAGAGGAAAGCATAGAGCTATTAAATTGTATTATAAAGGCAAAGATTGTAAAAAAAGTAAGAGGCAAAAACTTTTGAAAGACGATAAATCTAATATAGATAACCTTCTAGGAAATCCAGAAATTATATCCGAAATTAATAATGACAGATGTAATGAAATGGTTCATTCATTTAATAAAGTTAATATAGACATTACTTTAAATGATAAAGTATATCACAATAGTTTTTATTCACATTGTGAACAAAAAAATCAATTGAAATCATTAATGTCTTTATACTTTAATTTAAGAAATTAAGTAATGAAAACCACCTTCGGGTGGTTTTTTTATTGTTGTAAATTTTCTTGAAAAAATGTGTTGAACTTTTTAGTAGTTAGCATTTTGTCTACTATTTTAAAAACTGTTTTTCTATCTTCTTCATCTAAATCATCAAAAAGTCTATTCTGTTCAAGTATAGATTTATCCCCTGCTCGTCCTAGTATGTCACGCAACCGCTACCGCTAGCATTTGCTAGTGGCGTTTGTGAGTAAAACAACGAAAAAAACTATTTTAAGAAATTAAGATATTTTTTTCGTTGTTTTTAGCAAATTACAGTTTACAAAAACGCTTGCAATACCTGTTCTAAAGCGGTTATTTTATTTTGGTTTTAAAACCTGCTCCGTTCACACCCCAAAATTTACCGAAAACAAAAAAGTTATTAACATTCCTTTTTTTCTTCTCTACCCCTTTATACGCCTATCTTTCTTCCGTTTTTTCTTTGTTTTTGTTTTCCGCCCCATTCCGCCCTCATTTCAGGGGTTTTTGTGGGGGCGAAAAACACAGAAAAACGAAACCAAAAACAGCTCAAAACCAAAGCAAAAAAGAGAAGAAAAAGTACAAAAAAGAACAGAAACAAAACCCTAAATCTGAGAGCCGAAAAACGGCTAAAAAAGAGCAAAAAACAGGCTTAAAATTGCTTTTAAAAATCAAATACTAAATTGACAAAAAAGTGAACAAATAAGAACCGCCTAAAACTTGTATTGAGTTTGCCAAAATATCAAAAATAGTTTGTTTAAAAACTAAAAAAATGGGTTGAAAACCCAAAAAAAAAGCCCCACCGCCTTTGGCGGAAAAAAAGCCCAAAAAAATACTCCGATTTTCGGAGCATAAAAATCAATTTTGCTAATAAATTGACAAAAATCAGCTTATAAAATGGGTTGCAGAACCACAACCAACCAACACCGACAAAATGGCGTAATTGTTAATAACTCAAAGTCAAAAAACAGTCAATATTTAGAGAGAAATGAGAAGTAAAACGCCTAAAACCAAAAAATAATTCAGCCTTAAAATAAGAACAAAAATTTAGGTCATAAAATCTTAAATTAGGCGCAAGATTTGTCAAAATAATTGCGGAAAATCGCAAAAAAAACCTGTGTCGGCTCACTAAAAAAGTTCAAAAATTGCCCTGCAAAGCAGTGTAAAAGAAGAAGAAAAAACAAAAAAAATGTTTGTGGTTGATTACCACAAAAAGCCCCACCGCAAAGCGGTAAAAAAAGCCCAAAAAAACAGTTTGTCTTTGGCGTGGCACACACTATTAAAACCACGACAAAAAGGTTCCAACATTGGAACTTTCCAATAATGACAAGGGTTTTAAGGAAATGACATAAGTTGAAAATTTATAAAGACATAGGAATATTTAATAGTGGATATTTCTATGTTCTTTCATGACTATAAAGTGAATTTTATATAATCGTAACCAGAGTTATCTAGGAAATGAGTTTATTTGAAGTATTTTAAGAATTACACCCTATAGGAATTACACAAGCATTAAATTCTTGATTGGTTCGTACTCTATTTTTTCTAGCATCCTGTATTTTTTCTCTGAAGAAATGTTTGTTGGGAATTTTGCCAAGGATGACTTCCATAGGAGCTAATCCATATAATTCTGTGGGAAATCTATGGTAATTATAATATTCAACAAAACGTTCTAAATCTTTAAGATGTGATTTTTCATTAAGAGAATATTTTCCATGTAGAAATTCAGTTTTATAAATACTGTGTGTACTCTCAGACATAGAATTCGAAAAAGGAAAGTCTTTGGTTTGTGCTGTTATTTTGGTAACTACTGGAGGTGCTTTTATGCTATCTATCCACGTTAAGAATTCTCCTTTATTCTCACTTCCACCATCAGATAAAATATTAATGGGTTTTACAGCATTGTATAAACCGTACTTTTCAAAAGTCTCTTGAAAAAGTTTTTTAATAAACTCGCTTCCAGCTTTTCCATTAGTAGATGCTTTGTGTAATATCGCTTTAGAAAAATTGTCTTTTACAAAAGCTACTTTTTGTATTCCGTCTTCTACTGTATTCACGTTAGTAATATCCACATGTAACCATTCAAAAATTCTATTGGCTTTCAATCCTTTTTTTCTTTCAGACTTAAAACGCTTTGGTTTTATATACCCTAAAGCAGATGCATATTTATTAAAGGTAGATTTTCCACAAAACACCAAACCATTTCTAAGCGCATGATAATACAAAGTAACTTTTGTTTTTCCGTAGTTAGCAGAATCAGTTACTAGATTTTCAATCGTAGAAACCTCTTTCCCCGTATTCTATGATAAAAACAAGTAAAAGTTGAGATATTATTTTTACTAATTTATGCAGCAAATTTAAAAGTATCTACATAGGGTGTTTGTCGTTTGACAACGGCAAACACTCTTGCTATTAATTTGTTTCTAATAATGTTAACGGTACTCATTTTACTTTTGCCTTGTTTTATTCTTTTATGATAGTATAATTTCATTTCTGGGTTATGTTGTATAGCAGAAATAGCGCACATATTAATAATTGCTTTCAATTTTTTATTAGCCAAATGAGAGACTTTTGTACGTCCTTTAATACTAGTTCCAGATTGGTAAGGAAAAGGAGCAACACCACAATAAGAGGCAAACTTTCTCCAGTTTTCAAATTTTGAAAAATTGTCAGTAAACACAATCATCATTATAGCAGTTTGCATTCCTATACCTTTAACACTAGTAACAAGTTTATAGGTTTCTTTTAACATTATATTTTGGTCAATAATAGCTTGCATTTGAGTATTAATCTTGTGTATTTGTTTGGTTAGTTCTGCAATCATTTTTTGTTGAACGTCAAAGATTATTTTATACTCTTTTGCTTTATAAATTCTTTTTTGTTCTTTCAAAGTAACTTTAAAACCAGCTCTTTGTTTGTTAAGTTTTGTCCTTAAAGATAAGAGACTTTTTAGTTGTAATATACTTCTTTTAGGTAGCTTACTGGGTTTAAGTTCTTCTTTTAATCGATACCCATATAGAGCAATGCGTTTGGCATCAATTTGGTCATCCTTTCCACGAGCAATACCAATAGATCTTTTAATTTCTAAACCAGAAGCTATGAAAAAAGATAATTTTTGTTCAGTTAAAGACACAGATAATAAATGAGAGTACATTCCTGTATGTTCAAATACAAACATGGTTTCTTCTTTAGAGAAAGACGAATTTTTAAAACTCCACTTTAGCATTAATTTAAATCCAGATTTACTGTTCTCAAACTGTTGAACAATTTGTTTAGAATAGATACAAACATCAATTAATAATTTACTGACATCGATTCCGATAATTTCATTTGTTTTCATAATTTTGTAATTAGATATTAATAATAGTTACTTAAACTAAGACCTTTAATAAGGGCAGAAACTGAAATTCTATATGGTTCTAAGTAACTTTTAAAAAGAACGGAGACTAATACGGGGGATGGCTCTAAAAAGCTAGCTGGCCGCTAAAGTTCACTCCGTTCTTTTGTGTTTTTGGTTATCAACAAAATAAGAGTTATTAACAAAGAAAAAAAGAAGCAAAAAAAGAAATTTCATCATAACTATTATGTTTTTATTTTAAGTAATTATTTCTATTTGCTAATCTAAAGGCTCCCGCTAGTTTGTAACTAGTGGCGTCAAAGATGATAACAACAAAAAGCTATGCTGCAAAGCGTAGCTTTTTGTATTTTAGCAATGCTATGAGTAGAAATTATAAATTTTATAATAAGAGTGGTTTATATTTTGTGAGTTTTGCAACAATCAATTGGATAGATGTTTTTACACGACAAGTCTATTTTGATGTATTAGCAGACAGTATAAATTATTGTAGAAAGGAAAAAGGAATGGAGTTGTATTGTTATTGTTTTATGCCAAGTCATGTACATTTTATTTTTCGTTCATCAAATAGCGAACCTTCAGAATTATTAAGAGATTTTAAACGACATACTTCAAAGAAAACTATAGAAGCTATAGAAAACAATCCACAAGAAAGTAGAAAAGAATGGTTATTATGGATGTTTAAAAGAGCAGGAAAGAAACAGGGAAATATCTCTAAATATCAGTTTTGGCAACATCATAATAAACCTGTAGAGTTATGGAGTGAAAAAGTTATCAAACAGAAAATAGATTATATACATAACAATCCTGTAGAGAGTGGTTTTGTAACAAATTCTATTGATTGGAAATACTCAAGTGCTAGGAATTATGCAGATGATACTACTATTTTAGAAATAGATAGTACAGGATTTTTTGAATAGGCTTTCACTCTTTGGGTTTTCTAATAAAAAAAGGTTGTTCAAGATTCCAATTGTAGAAAGTAACCAAATAGTCTAAAACCATTTTATATTCAGGAGTTTGTTCAAAATCAAAAAAGAAACCTTGGTCAGCCTCTGTGGTATTGTCATAATGCGCTGCTAAGAGACGTATATTTTCTTCAAATTTATAAGGGCAATTTTGGTCATTAGGTAATGTTAAGCTTTCATTTGTTTGTTTGCCAAAATGCTTAAAAAAATCGTGCTCATCTTTAATGTGAAACTTCATAGCTAAAAATTAGTATTTATAATAGCACTAATTTACAAAATAGCTTTTAAAAAGATTAGTTGAAGTTCACAAATTTTACAATAAGTTGTTTTAGTAGTTCTTTGTCTTTTAAAGCAAGTTTCTGAGACTTTTGTATTAAAAGAGTTAGTTCAGTATCCTTTTCTTTATCAAGTCCACATAAGGCATCTAAAGAGACTTCTAGTTTTTTAGCAATCGCCAATACTACATCTAGTTTTGGTACCACTTCACCACGTTCATACCGTGCAATATTTCCATGACCTATCCTTAAATGGTTAGCCAATTGTTTTTGAGTAAGCTCTTTTTTAGTTCTATAATGCTTTAGGTTTTGGATAAAATCAGATAAAATTAAGTTCATAAAAGGTGTTTTAAAAAAAGATTCGTGCAATTTTTCTGTAAAAATAAGGGATTAAGAGCAAGTATCCAAATATGGATATTGTTTTATTACTCATTTGTGGATACCTTAGATTTTTCAATGCACTTTAAAAGTATCCATATATGAATATTTTAGACACAAGTAACACCAACAACTACAAGTACACTACAAAACATTTAGAACTCCATATTTTAGGTGGAATTAGAACCAACAAATTAGAAAGTCTACGAGTAACAATAAGCATACAGAAACCCAAACAGCATAACGTTTTAAGGCAAAGTATAGACTTGTATAATGATAATCAAGTAGAGAAATTAGTACGAAAATCAGCAGAAAGATTAGAAATAGGAACAAGTATCGTAAGAAAAGTATTACAAGAACTCACACACGAATTACAGAATTATAGATTTTTATTATTAGACAAACAAGCAGAAGCCTATAAACCCTACACAAAAGAGTTAACAGCTAAAGAAATTGCAGAATCAGAAGAATTTTTAAGACAGGGAAACTTGCTAGAGAGAACCAACAAATACATCAGTGAATCTGGAGTTATTGGCGAAGACGTTAATAGATTGCTGATGTATTTAATTTTTACGTCAAGAAAAACCAACAATCCTTTGCACTGTATTTCTTTGGGAAGTTCTGGAACAGGTAAAACACACCTGCAATCTTCTATAGCAGCTTTAATGCCAGAAGAAGATATTATAGAAGTAACTACTTTATCTGCAAATGCTTTGTACTATTTTGCTAAAACAGAGCTCTCTCATCGAATTATTATGATAGAAGATTTAGACGGCGTACAAAAAGTATTGTATACCATTAGAGAATTTGCTAGTAAGAAATGGATTAAAAAACGCGTGGTTCATAAAGATAAAAACGGAGAGAGTAAAACCATTCCCTTAGAAGTACAAGGCCCTGTTTGTTTTGCAGGCGCTACCACCCAAGAGACTATTTACGAAGACAATGCCAATCGTTCTTTTTTATTATACATAGATGAAAGCCAAAAACAAGACAAACGTATTATGGATTATCAGCGATTAGTCATTGCAGGAAAAGTAGATGAAAGCCTACAGCATACAGCCAAAAGCTTATTGCAGAATATACAGAGAGTTTTAAAACCCATCAAAGTGATTAATCCGTATGCAGAATATTTAGAGCTTCCGCAATCCGTTTTTAAACCAAGAAGAACCAATGCTCATTATTTACGATTTATAAGTGCCATCACATTTTACAAACAATACCAACGCGAACACAAAGTAAATAAAGAAACTGGAGAAGAATACATAGAAACAGAAATAGAAGACATTAAAGAAGCAAATGAATTAATTATAGAAGTATTATTAAGAAAGTCAGATACATTAACAGGAGCTTGTAGAAATCACTTAGAGAATCTAAAACATACTTAAAGGAAGAGAATACAACCACGTTTACAAGTTCTGAAATTAGAAGAAAATTAAGACTCAAAGAAAGTACATTAAGAAACTATACTAAACAACTCTTATTAGAAGGTTATATAAGATACGTAAAAGCAGAAAAAGGGAAAATGTATCATTATGAAATTGTTGATATAGACGAATATACAAACCTTAAAGCGCAGATAAATAAAGCGTTACAAGACTGTATAGATAGAATAAAAGGTAAAGAATAATACTTGTCTGTACGACACGCACCCTCGCAAGTTCGCAACCACTTCGCAAGTAGCATTTTTGCGAAGTTATTTAATTAACAATCAGTTTATTAAATAAGGTTCGCAACAAAGCTTCAAAAAACACATACCGAGTAAAAAATAAAAAACGATAAGAATGAAAAAATTAATACTACAAAACGAACCTTATAAAATCTTTGTGAAGAACTTTAAAGAATGGTTAGACATCTTAGGTTATGCAGAAAGTACAGTGTATAGTTTACCCTTACATCTTCAGGAGTTTTTTTATTATTTAGAGCAAAGTAGTATTAAAAGTATCAATGATATTAGTACAAAGACAGTCAAAGAATATTATAGTTATTTACAAGAAAGGCCCAATCAAACAAGAAATGGAAGTTTAAGTAAAAGTTACTTAAACAAACACCAACAAGCTCTTAAGAAATTTAGAGAATATTTAAAACAACACAACTACAAAGACTTCAATATACATTTAAAAACAGAAGAGAATCCAACAGAAGAACGAATCAATATACTTACACAATTAGAAATTAAAGAACTCTTTAAAGCAACAGAGTATAGTCATAATTATGAGCATTATAGATTAAGAGATAAAGCCATCTTAGTAATCTTTTACAGTTGTGGATTACGCAGGACGGAGGCCGTCAGCCTAGATATAAAAGATATATTCTTTGATAAAGAGCGCATACACGTTAGAAAAGGAAAGAATTACAAGGAACGGGTAATACCCGTCAATAGATACAATTTACAAATCCTAGAAGACTATGTCTTTGAATCACGACCACAATTTACTCGCACTGAGCGAAGTCGAAGTGAAGAAGCACTATTTATTAGTAAACAAGGCAAGAGAATGGGCGGAATGAGTTTATCAAACCGATTGCAGAAAATTATACAAGCAAGTAATAACAAGGAGATTGTAGAAAAAAAAATTACACTACATACATTAAGGCATAGCATTGCAACACACTTATTACAACAACAAGTAAAGTTAGAGTCTATCAAAACCTTTTTAGGCCACAGTAGCTTGGAATCTACACAACTGTACACTCATTTATTAAAAACAATAGAAGATGATAGGGTATAAAGAATATTTAAAGAAAGAGAATTATAGAACAACAACAATAGATAGTTATACAAACGAGGTAAAGAAATTTAATTCTTGGTGCAAGAGAAATCATACAACTCCAGAGCAAATAGATTACAAAACTTGTATGAAATATATTAAACACTTACAAAGAAAGAATACTAATAAAAAGACGGTAAATCATAAACTTGGAATCATAAAGAGCTATCTAAACTATTTAATAGCTGTCGCCTTGCGGCCAGATAACCCGATAGAAACTACCACCATTAAAGGCATCAAAAGAACAGTCAATTACAACATCTTAGAATCTGATGAATTGGAAGATTTATATTATAGTTATCAAAGCGACAATGTCGCAGATAAGTACCACAGACTGTGTGCAAAGAGGAATAAAGTAATCGTTGGTTTACTAGTCTATCAAGGATTAAATACAACAGAACTCATACAATTAGAACTCGAAGATTTACAACTTTATAAAGGCAAAGTTTATATAAAAAGTGGAGCAAGAAGTAACTCAAGAACATTAGAATTAAAACCCTGGCAAGTCATAGAATTTTTAGAATATATAAAAGAAGTTAGAGAAGAAATTATAGATAGAAAACAACTACAAACTGATAGAATCTTTATTCCAAGTAACAAACGCTTGGGAAATACAATCCAGTTTATTTTAAAGAAGTTAAAAAAGATAAATCATAAAGTAAATAGTTCCAATCAAATAAGAGCAAGTGTAATTACAAACTGGTTAAAACAATATAATTTAAGAGAAGTTCAAGTGATGGCAGGGCATCGTTATATATCTTCTACAGAACGTTATGTACAAAACGATTTAGAATCTTTACATGAAATTGTAAATAACTTCCATCCAATACAATAAAATCTTAAATTTGTGTAAAATGAAAGTCATGAACATTGAAACCACAAAGCTAGAATTGATGCAGATGTTATTACAAACTCAAAAGGAGAGTGTTTTAGCAAAAATCAAGAGTATTTTTGAACAAGAATCGAGTACTTTTTATTCCACTAAAATATCTGATTTACAACAAAGGGCAGAAGAATCTTTAAAATCCATAGAAAGTGGAGAAACAAGACCGATCGAGGAATTTAAAAATCAACTGGACAATTGGAAGAACAATCAAGCTATTTAGTAGAGATTACATCAAAGGCAGAACAGTACTACTGGAGCTTATTGGTTCACTTATATGAAAATCACTCTATTGAAAGTGCCAATAAGAAATCTGATGAGATTATAGCGTTAGCAATGTCTTTAAATGTTAATCCTCAAAGAGGAAGTTTAGAAGAAGATTTAGCCCATTTTAACAAAGAATTTAGATCGCTGATTTATCGTATTACCAAACGCAAAACAGTCAAGATTATTTACTTGATTGACGAATTAACAAACAAGGTGTATGTAACTGACTTTTTTGCAACACTGATGAACCCCGATAGAAAGAAGAAAAGAAGTTAATTTAAAGGGTTGTAAGGTGTTCGCTACGCCCCTCTGTGCAGCACTTTTTTTTGGCCAAAAAAAAATACATCGGCTTACAGCCGTTTTTGTCCAAAAAAAAGCTGCTGCCTCCCTGCTTCTGCTCCGCTCACTCGCAGCTCCTCTGTATTTTTGCTGACGGCTCCTATGGGTCGCCTACAAAAATCCACCGCTGCTTATCGGGCGCAGCCGCTGGTGCCAAAGCCTACTGCGCATTTTTTTTTAATCGATTTATTATTTTTATAATAAGGAGAAAAAAAATGCTTGTGGCGCGTCCACGCTGCTCACTTAATCGTTCGCAGACAATGTGTCCACGTCGGCTTTGGCGCTGCGCTTTCGCTGCGCTGGTTTTGCGTACAACGCAGAACACTCAATCGGCGTTGGCCTCTACAAACAGTGCGGTACCAATCAAAAAAGGAAAATACATAGTAGGCTATCATCCTACAAAAAGTTTACCGTTTTTTTAGTTAAATCCTAAAATGAGTTTACAGTTTTTAAAATCAGTACGGAAATCATTTTAGATATCAGAAGCTAAAGAACTTACAACAAACTATGTAGTTCCCCTGCTGAACGCGCTATCGCTTGTCTCATTTTAAAAAGCTGACGATTTATCTCCCTGGCTTCGGCCCCACTATAAATCCTCATCTTTTTAAAACGGAAGTTCCCCCCAATACTCAGTACTCAATACTCACTACCAATTACCGATAACAAATCCACCAATGAACCAACAGGTATCCGGAATTTTTTTATATATTAGCATCAGCTATGACAGCAACCGAAATAACATATCAAAAATTTTTCTTCTCAGGGGAGATACCGTGCCAAAAAAAGGCAACCGGAGAAAAAAAATGCGTAAGCGCACTACAGTTCTTTAATCAGCCGGAAGGGTATGTAAAAAACGAGGATGGCAAGTTCGGATATGTATATCAATACAAAGACCACTTAGGTAATGTACGACTATCATACACAGATACCGATGCATCGGGGGATATATCTCAAGACGAGATTATCCAAGAGAATCATTACATGCCATTTGGACTCAAAATGCGCGGATTTAATAATGTGGTAAATTCCAATGGAAATAGTGTTGCAGAAAAAAGAATGTTTGGAGGAAAAGAATACAATGAAGAACTGGGTTTAAACTGGTATGATATTACGGCTCGTAATTACGATCCTGCTTTGGGACGTTGGATGAATCTTGACCCGAAAGCAGAAGAAATGCGTAGACACTCACCTTATAACTATGCGTTTAATAATCCTATTTATTTTTTAGACCCAGACGGTATGAAACCTTTTGGTTGTCCTGATGGCAACTGTGATGATGATATAGTTGCTAAAGCTAAAAAAGCAGCAAAAGATATAATGAATTCATTTATAGGGCTATTTAAAGAGGCCTTTAATATTCAAAGAGAAAAAGAACTGCAAAGTGTAGATGATAAGGTAGTAGAAAACGCAAAAAATGAAAGAGCTGAAGCTAATAAAAAGTCGAAAGATAAATTTGTTAAAGAAGTAAAAGAAAAATCTGGAACTGTAGTTAAAGGTATGGTTTATGTTGCTGCTGATAAAACAGATGAAGTTGCTGGCAATGTCTCTGACGCATCCGTAGCTGTAACTCTTGCTTCAGGTGGGACATCAGCACTGTAACAGTTCCATTAGCAAAGACGGCAGACGGTGTTTCTGCAGGAGCTAAAGTTACAAAAGGTACTTTACATTTAAGTGAAGGAAATGTAGATAGAGCTGTCGATGAATATACTGATGCTGTTACAAATGCAGCATTAGGTCATGCAGCTGGTTCAGTTGTTAAAAAATTGAAAACTTCAGAAGTTATTACAAATAAAAGTAGCGAGGTAATAATTTCTTCTACACTAGATATGTTAATTAGTATGACTAGAACGGTTTTAGGGTTTTAATCATAAAGACATGAAGAAAAGAATAATTGACTTTATAATTACTAATCCTTTAATAACGGGACTTATATTTATAATAATAGGTTTGATATTACTAACTTATCAGTTAAATAGAAAAAAACCTATTCGATTTAAAGATTCAAATATTCTTTCTTGGAAAGGTCATGTTTACACATGGGCAATAATATTAATGTCAATAATTTTTGGATTGATTCTAATTTTTAAAAAGTTATGATGAATAAACGAGTGAAATTTAAAAGCAAAATTTTTAGACTTATACTTATAGCATTTCTTTCTATAATGATTCTATATAATTTGTATGCTTATTTTACTGGGATAACAAGTGCTATCTTTCCAATTATTTTTCAACTAGCAATGCTAGCGCTAGTAGTGATCAGGTATTATTATCTAAAAATAATTTTACAAGTTTGGAGTGGTATTTTTTTAATTACTCTTTCTTTAATTCAAGTTATTTCTAAATTAATTAAGGCTTTTATTAGTAATATAAATATAGATACAATTAGTATTATCAGAAATTTACTTTTCATAGTATTTGGTATCCTTATATTTTATTTATCCAGTACTTTGGTATTACAAAATGAAGATAATCACTAATAAGAATCGCTAGTCGAAAAACTAGGACAAAAGAGTTCCAAATTTGGGATAGGTATTGAAAATAAAGAGGTTACTTGTTAATATTTCTTTTTCATAGGTAAGAGAACCACACTGTAAGAGGTGTGGTTTTCTGTTTTTTAGGGCTAGGTATTTAGATTTGTTTTTTCCAAAAGAAAATGATCTTAAAAGCTCATATTGTTATGAAAGAAAAAATATCGTTAAAGAAATTACGTAAGCTTACCAGAGCATACCCCACCAGATATATTGTTTTTGGAGGCTCGGTAGTTAGTGTTATAAGATTAAATTTAGAAATATATAAAGGTCATTTTAACACGGAGCTTTTTACTTAGTGTACTTATCTAATAGCTCTTTAATTTCTTTGTCAGAGATGGAATCTTTCTCTCCTTTGTTGTAAATGGATAGTAGTAATACGGTGGTGTCATCCACTTGCACATAGGTAATCACTCTGGCACCACCGCTTTTGCCTTTACCTTTAGACGCAACGGCTAACCGTATTTTGTACACATCACTACCCAAAACTGTACCTAATGTTGGGTTTTGTTCCAGTTTGTCAAATAAAACGCTAAGTTCGGTTTTTAATGACCGGTATTTTTTACTAAGCCGTTTCGCTTCTTTCTTAAAATGATCGGAAAGTTCAATCCTAAAGCTTGGATATGCAACAAAAAATGGTACAAAAAGTTAAGCTACATTTTTGATTTGATATAATTTTTCAAATTCGATGATATTTTTGTAACCAAGAGCAGAATGTCTTCTGTATCTGTTGTACCAAGTTTCTATGTATTCTGGACTTGCTACATTTAGAGTGACAAAGAGTTAAGCTAATTTTATCTAAAATAACTTAACCATATGAAACGAAGAAAATACAGTAAAGAGTTTAAAATTAAAGCAGTAGAATTAAGCAATGTACGAGGTAACACAAAGCAGATTGCCATGGAATTGGGAATCAGTGCAGATCTTATTTACAGATGGCGTAGAGAATTAGAACAGCGTCCTGATTTAGCTTTTAGCGGTAATGGCGTCAAACAACTCACAGAAGATCAGAAAGAGTTAGAGCGATTACGTAAACAGCTCAAGGATGTTACCATGGAGCGGGATATCTTAAAAAAGGCCGTGAGCATCTTCTCCAAGAGCGATCGGAAGTATTGAAATTTATCAAAGATTACAGTAGAGAATATCCGGTTGGGAAGATGTGTAAAATTTTTAAAATTAGTAGAAACAGTTATTACAGGAGTAAGAATTATGTTCCATCAGATAGAGATGGAAAAAATCGTATGCTACTCTCTGAGATTCACCGTATCTGTGAGCGAAGTAAATCTACTTATGGAAGTCCTAGAATTACAGAGGAACTCAAAGCTAAAGGGTTTAAAGTATATAGGTCTAGGGTAGCACGATTGATGAAAAAACACGGGATTAAAGCAGTTCGTAAAAAGAAATTTGTTGTCACGACAGATTCTAAGCATCAATATCCAGTAGCTGATAATGTATTGGATAGAGATTTTAAAGCTACCGCTGCTGCACAGAAATGGGTTTCTGATATTACCTATTTAAAGACTGCACAAGGATGGCTGTACTTAACGGTAATTATTGACCTGTTTGATCGTAAAGTCATTGGTTGGTCTTTGAGCAATGGACTCAAAGCAAGACAAACTATCATTGCTGCATGGAGAATGGCTGTAAACAACAGAATGCCTTGTGAAGGTATGATTTTTCATTCTGATCGAGGTGTACAATACGCATCTCATGCGTTTGTTAATATCCTTAAAAGTTATCATGTAACACCCAGTATGAGTAGAAAAGGAAACTGTTGGGATAATGCAGTAGCTGAATCTTTTTTTAAAACAATCAAAACAGAACTAATGATAGACAATAAGTTTATATCCAACAAAAGTCTTCAAATTAAAGTCTTTGAATACATAGAAACTTGGTACAACAGATACAGAAGACATTCTGCTCTTGGTTACAAAAATATCATCGAATTTGAAAAATTATATCAAATCAAAAATGTAGCTTAACTTTTTGTACCATTTTTTGTTGCATATCCAAACAGTTAAAAACAAATAACGATGAAAAAAATATTTTTTGTACTAGCCTTTACGCTGGTAGGGACGTTTGCTTTTGCAAATAATTCAGTTGAAAGAGAAGCTAAAATAGAGATTGAAAACATTACTGAAATGAGTAATAGCTTAGAATTTCTAGATAGTTGTACAATTAGACAAGCACAACAAGTTATTTCAAATGGAGAAGTTGTATATGAATATTATACAGTTTTTCATATTGATGGGTATTCTTGTGAACAATTTTTTTCCATGATAATTGCCGCTTTTTGGTAAGATTGACCTTAAAAATGCCCAAGATTTAGTTTAAATTTTGGGCTTAACTTAATCATAAATAAGAAGATGAAAAATATAATTACAATATTTTTATTATTTAATTTAAACTTTTTGATAGGTCAAGTAACTAAAGTGGAATATTATACTTTTACAAAAAACACAATAGATACAACAGGAATAAAAACTTATCTTTTATTTGACAAACATAAGTCATTATTTGTATGGAAATCTACGACTCAAAAAACTAAAAAATTAAAGGAAGTTTCAAATGAAAAAGGGAATGAAATAAAAATTAAAAAAATATTTCTCGACACTATTGGCACAAGAGTATTTAATAATTATTTAGATAATAAATTTATTCTCAGAGAGCCTTTTTTAGAAGAAAACTTTAAAGTAATAGATGGTAAGTCAGTTATTAACTGGAAACTAACTAATGAAAAAAAGTTTATTGGAAGTGTAAAATGCCAAAAAGCAGAGGGATACTATAGAGGAAGGAATTACATAGTATGGTTTACTGAGGAATACCCAGTACCAACAGGGCCATGGAAATTAAATGGTTTACCAGGTTTAATTTTAGAGGCACATGACGAAAAACATGAAGTTAACTTTATTTTTAAAAAACTATATAAATGTCAAAATTGTATTGATAAAATAAATATTGAAATAGGAACTGATACTATTTCGATAAAGGAATTTGTTACAAAAAAAGATAATTTTTATAATAAGATGATAAAAGAAACTTTATCAAAACTTCCAAGGGGTACAAAAATTATTGAATCTTCATTCAAAAAAAGAAAGGGGATAGAAACAGAATTTGAATGGGAAGAAGAAACAAAAAAAGATTAACCTTTGGTATTACAATAATTGCGTTTTTAGTTTTTAAAAATGTTTGCTTTTCTCAAACCACAATATATGGTTCTGTTACAGACAGTAAAGATAATTTGTATTCTGTTAGCGTAATTTTAAAAGACAGTCTTTCAAAATCTATAATAACCTACACCTATTCAGACGATAATGGTAATTATAGACTGGAAACAAAAAAAGTCGGTAAATACAATTTAGTATTTTCATCACTTGGTTACGAAGCTAAAACTATCCCTTTGTTTTTGAAAAAAGAACAAAAAGAGCTGAAAATAGATATAGTTCTTGTGGAAAAAGCAACAAACTTAGACGAAGTAATTATTCAAGCAGAATTACCAATGTCTGTTAAAAAAGACACTATTTCATATAAAACAAAATATTATGTAAAAGGTACAGAACAAACCGTTGAAGAACTTTTAAAAACAATTCCCGGAGTTAATATCAATACAGATGGCACAATAAAAATAGGCAATCAAGAGATTGAAAAATTAATGGTAGATGGAGATGACCTTTTTGAAAGAGGTTACAAAATTCTGTCCAAAAATATGCCAGCTTATCCTATTGAAGAAGTTGAAGTTTTAAAAAACTATTCTAACAACAGATTACTAAAAGGTGTTGAAGAAAGTAATAAAGTAGCTTTAAATTTAAAGCTTAACGAAAAATCTAAACGTATTTGGTTCGGTAATATAGAAACAAGTATTGGCAATGACAATTTTTATCAAGTAAAAGGGAATTTTGCAAATTTTGGCAAAAAGAACAAGTACTACTTTTTGACCAATTTAAACAGTATTGGTTACAATTCTACAGGCGATATAGAAAACTTAATAAGACCTTTCAGAATTAATGAACCGGCAAGTATAGGAGATAACCAAAATGTGAACTCACTTTTAAACCTTTCGCCAAACCAACTCAATTTTAAACAAAGTAGAACCAATTTTAACAATGCAGAGTTGGTTTCGCTAAATGCTGTTTTTAACCCAACCCAAAAATTAAAGATTAAAACACTTGGTTTTTTTAATTGGGATGAAAATGATTTTTTTAGAAATTCCGTTCAAAATTTTAACATTAACGGAATAAAATTTACTAACACCGACGATTTTGTATTGCGGAAAAAGAAATTTATAGGTTTCGGAAAAATAGATTTAACCTATGATATTTCAATAACTAAAATGCTTGAAGTCACAACGAAATATAACAATCAAGATACTGAAAACACAAGTAATTTGAATTTTAATAGCCAACAAACAGTTGAAAGTTTAAACGACAGAAACACCTTATTTGACCAAAAAATAAGCTACACAAACAAATTTAAAGAAAACAAAGTTTTCCTGTTTACAGGACGATATATAAACGAAAAAATACCACAAAACTATACAATTAATCAATTCTTCTATCAAGATTTGTTTCCAAGTAATTCAAACGCAAACAATGTATCACAACTAAGCGAAACCAAATGCAATTTGCAGGTGTAAACGCACACCTGTTAAACCGTAAAGAAAACGGTCATTTATTAGAACTTCAATTAGGTAATGAATATAGAAAGGACGCACTATCAACTACATTTTCACTTTCAGAAGATGAGATGGTTTTGGAACAACCTAACGGTTATCAAAACCAAACGAACTATCAAGTTAACGATTTATATTTTAAAAGTAAATACCGTTTAAAAATAAAAGATTTTGGACTTACAGGAAAATTAGACTTTCATCAACTTTTTAATCAAATAGAAAACAACAATACTACATCCAATCAAAATCCATTCTTTATAAATCCGAGTATTGGTTTCGACTGGAAAATAAACGACAAGAACAAAATTATTTCTTCATATTCGCACAACACCACAAATGCGAAAATAATTGATGTTTACAGCGATTTTGTGTTGACGGGATTTCGCTCTTTTTCAAAAGGCACAGGAAATTTTAATCAGTTAGATGCATCAAGTTTGGTTTTTAATTACCAATTAGGAAATTGGAGCGACAGATTTTTTGCCAATACATTTCTGCTTTACAGCAAAAATCACGATTTCTTTTCTACAAATACCTTAATAGAACAAAACTACACACAGGCTGAAAAAATTCTAATTAAAGACCGAGAATTTATAAGTATTAATTCAAAATTAGATTATTACTTTAAGTTTATCTCATCAAATCTAAAATTAGACTTAGGTTATTCACAAAGTGAATTTAAAAACATTGTTAATAATTCTAATTTAAGACAAGTAACCTCAAACAATTACAATTATGGACTTGAATTACGTTCTGGTTTTAGTGGCATTTTCAATTATCATATTGGCACAAAATGGAATACAATAGAAATAGAAACCACCATTAATAATTCATTTACAGACAATGTAAGTTTTTTAGATTTATCATTTGTATTTAATAAAAAATTGGATTTTCAATTACAAACGGAACGATACTACTTTGGAAATTTACAAACCGATAATATCTATTATTTTTTAGATTTTGACTTAAGATATAAACTCATTGAAAACAAATTGACTTTGGGACTTAAAGGCAAAAACCTTTTCAATACCGAAAGGTTTAAGAACTTCTCAGTTAGCGACATAGGAACATCAACGACTCAATACAGATTATTACCAAGATTTGTACTTTTGAAAATGGAATATAGATTTTAAAAAACGAATGAATTAAAACGGCTACCAACAACGTATAAGCATAATAAGGGTTAAAAGCCCCGAACCAAATGTGATTTTATGTTTGTTCAGGTCATTTCTATACTGAAATTAACAACTTACCAATCCCTTACTATGCTTATACAAGACCGTCGTTATGCCACGTTACGAAAATCGAAAGAGTAGAAAAGTTATTAACTTAGAAAAGTCTAAATGAAAAAGATTTTTCCTCTAAAATTAAATATTATGAAACTTTTTAAAATTAAATTAACTGCGATTATTGGGTTGTTTTTAGCAATAATTACATTTAGTAGTTGTTCTCAGAACGATGAAATAACACAAGACAAAATTGATTTAAGTAATATTGAACTTAAAGGCATTTTAGATTACAACACAAAAATTACTAAAAGCACTATACAAAATGAGTCTTCAACTTTAACATTAATGAAACTGCTCAATGAAGCAAAATCAATATCTAAATCAGAAAAGAATAAATACAATGATTTAAAATTTTATTTCAAGAACAATTATTTATATGCATCACGAGAACATTTTACATACGCCCCAATTGATGACGGTGGTGGTGGAGATGATAATGATTGTGGAAATTGGACACATTGTAAAACTTGTAGAAGTGAAAGTTGTGTTACAGATTTTATCAAAGATATGGCTGATAGATATAATTGCTTTGAAGTTAGAGTACATCGTAGAACCTTCTCTGCTAATCTTGTGATTAAAAGCCCATAAAAAGGTAAACGCAATAGCAGTTTGGATACAGGTTCAAAAGGCTATTGCGTTTATTTAACTATTGCTATCTGTAAATTAAGTGCGTATAATCTGCTACTGTGCTTGTACTTGACCGTTATGCTCAGGTTTTTTCTCAAAGAAATTTGATGTTAGGGGTATTGGGAATTTTCTTTTATGTTGCTGAGGTTTCTATCGGGAGTTTTCTGGTAAATTCCTTCCAGGAACCCGGGATGGTTCCTTTAATTAGAGAGAGTAATACCTTATCAATCTTTGTTGCTGGTTTGTTACCTCTTGTTTTAGGTGCGATAGATAATTGCCATCTAAAAAGTGTTCGTCTTGGAATGCCAAATCTCTTACTGGTTTGCTCAAAAGTGAGACCTTCCTTTTGCTTTACTTTAAATACTTGTTGAAATCTAGTGAATATCCCATACAACAAGATACAAAAAATATATGACAAATTATAATGAGTTAGTTATATAATTTGAACTCATCTCGACTTTTTGTTTTTAACCGAAAATGAACTGAAATTTAACTAGATAAGGCACTTTTTGAAAGCTATAGCAGTGCTACAGGTAAGAAAAGTAACGAAATATAGGTGAATTTCAGTCATTTTTTAGGAAATAGAAAAAGTCAAGATAAGTTCTTTAAAAAATTTTCTTAATTGGATTTTATTTTAATGTTATCTAACTCATATGTTCCGTCAAAACCCTCATCTCCGCTTCCTTTGTATCTGAATGCGATATATATATTACCGGTAGCACAGGATAAATCTGCAATCCCGGAACTAAACCAGGAAGCAAAAGAGTCTGTATCCTGCGTAATATAGGCTGCAGGCAGAATACCCCATGTAGCAGAGGTTATATTTGCAGTAGTTCCGTCCCAGTCCATAGAAAATAATAATTCTAAGGTACTGCCGTCAGCAAAGCTGTTTGATGTTTGAAAAGTCAATGTTTCACCGGTTTGAGCATCAAAATTTATTTGAGGAGATATCAGCCAGGCAATTGAACTGGCATCACCGGATCTAAAAGATCCTATTCTGGCAGATATACCCAAAGAGGCATTGGAACCCCCGGAGCTATACGCCTCCCATGCTTTAGTTCCCTCCTGAATAAAGTTGGTCCAACCGTTACCGGAAATCGGGGTAAATGTAGCCTGGGTTTCAAAATTATCTTCGAATAAGGTATTCGACCCTTCGGCAGCAGCAAGACCACAGTTTAATTCAATAGGATCACACCTGTTCGTATCTGTAAAGTTTATATCCGAAAGACTGTTGACAACAAACACATTAAAATCATTTCCGAAATCCCTGCTAAAAATTCCTTGTATACTACCTTTATTCTGATTTACCCGGATAGACTTAAAATCTGCAAAAGTACTTGTTTGTAAAGAAATCGTAGTATTGCCCGTACAATTCTCCAAAGTTCTAAACCCGTCAAACTGATCACTTGCTTCACCTGCGTAAGTCAAGGCGAGCTGATCTCTAAAAAATTGTATATTATCTAATTGAATAAGCGTATTTTGGTCAGCAGTTGTCAAAGCAGTTATGGTACTTACTTTTGGAGTAAGAGTGGCTACCTCGCTACTTCTTAAAATGAAATTCTGATATTCATAGGGTTGTATTTGATCTAAGTCACTTCCTTTGCCTAATGTTAAAACCCCATTAGACATCCCTGCACTTAAACCATTTAATTTGACATATATTTTTCTGCCTATTTGATAGGTCTGAAACAGGCTGGCAACGTTCAATTCAATTTTAAGGCCTAGTCTGGGGTCAGCAGCAGGATTGCTATCATCTGTTTTATTTTGAATGATGAGTTCTTCAAAAAAATTCCCGGCCCGGTCGCTGGAAATTACATACCCGGTGATATATATATCTTGATCAAATGTTACAAATGCAGCCCCATTAGCTATCGCTTGGTTATAAGCAGCTAAAACAGCATTAAAAGTGGTTTCCGTTCCTGTTACAACAGGTTCTTGGATGCTGACATTCGGAGTTTCAAAATCTCCGTCTTTTACACAGGATATGCTTATGCTTATGAAAGCGATGTATAGGAACGTTTTTAAAATTGTATTTGTTTTCATCAGTATTTGTATTATGCTGTTTTTTTATTAAAATCTTAAGTTTACGTTTAAAAAATAAGTTGTCCCCCGGCCATACCAATATCTGGGGCCAAATACGGGAGTACTTAAAGAAGTATCTGCAAGTAATTGCCTGTAGTTAGCATTTCTGCCACTCTCAAATCCGCCGGTTCTGTATACGGTATTAAATAGGTTATTTACACTTGCAAAAATACTTACAAAAGTGTTCTGTACTTTCCAGGATTTACCTCCTACTAAATTAGTAACCACATACCCGTCTATCTTTTCCTGTTGTAATAGCCGCCTTGCAACTACAGGATCGTATTCATTAAATGGTTGTCCGTCAAAATCCGTATAAAAATTAGAACTCCTTTGAATGGGACTTATATCTATGTACGCATTAGACAGAAAATTTACAGTAGTCCCGAACCACCAAAAATCGGGATCTCTGTATTCAAAACCTACTGAAAAAGCTTGCTGAGGGCCATTTGCTAGTTTATAATCTTTTAAAGAAGCTTCGCCTTGTGTTTGTAAACCAAAATCTCTAATCAGAGGATCTGTAGAAGTGGTATTTACAAAATCTTCGGAGGCAATATATAAATTAGGATTATTAGTATAAGTGTGTTGGCCTACAGAAGCAACGCCTTTTAATTTGGTGGTAGGTATCACCTGATATTCAATCCCAAACTCCACTCCTATATGTTGTTTGTCTATTCCTTGTAAAATTTCTTGAATAAATGCAGCATTATCACCACCTATACCATCTGCAAAAAAGAAAGAGATTTCATTAGCATCTTCTATTTTAGTGTAATAACCGGTTAATCGGGCCTGTATTTTCGGAGATCTTAGTACATAACCGGCATCAAAAGACAGTATTTTTTCTTCGGTAATATTAGGCACTATTGCATGGTTTTCTCTGGAATTTGCAAATGTATTTCTGATGGAAGGTGCTTTTGTAAAATAAGCGGCATTTGCATCAAAAAGGTGCCTCCCTGTTAACTTGTATGTTACTCCGGCTTTAGCCCCCAAACCGTTAAAAGACAATTTTCTTCCTTTTCCCAGAGAGCTATTGGCAAACCCTCCGTTTTGATACAAACCTTCTCTTTGATAATTAGTGTTTGTATAATTTAGAGCCGTATAAAAGTCTACTTTGTTGTATGTAAACTGTACTTGTGCAAACCCGCCAATAATACTTGACAGAATATTGTAATTGTACCTAAACGTATCTCCGGTACCGACAATTCTGTTAGGGTTTAATAAATTGTTCTGTATTTGATTTGGGTTATTTGTCAAATCGTCTGCAAAATTATCAATATCCAGATAACCGCTTCCTCCTAAAAGGTCTAAGATATTTGCAAAATTATTAGAGATTAAATTTTTATAATTTAAAGAACCGTTAAATATGATATTTTCATTTATTGAGCTATTTAAAACCACATTCATGGTAAATTGTTTATCATCTATTCTATCTTCATACTGTATAAAAGTAGCATTGCGCCCCTGTGAAGCATTGGCAATATTGGTTTGATACATGGCACTCCAGTCTAGCTGGCCGTCATTTAAAAATTGTTGTTGTAATCCGAAAGCAACTTCGGGCATATTCGGAAAATTTCTTGCTCCATAACTGGGCAATTTTTGGTAGTATGTTGGATCGGGGTTGGCACCACCTCCTTCGGGGAAGCCGCTATTAGGATTTATATCTGTACCACCGAAGTCAATCCTGCTATTTCCCAGACTTCCAAATTGATACCCTATATTGGTGGTTAAAGAGGTATTTTCATTGATATTCCAGTAGTGATTTAAGATCACAATGGGTTCAATAAGTTCTTTATATCGGGAATTTCTGATTTTTCCATTTTGATAGCCCCAGTAAGAATTGTATTTTATATCTTTTAAATCATATACTTCCTGGGTGTTTGGCGAGGATTTTCCTCTTTTATTGGGTGCAAGAATTGAAGTAATATTAATGCTGTGACGGTCGTTGATTTTTTTCTCGACGGATGCAAATATGGAATTTGCATTATAAGAAGTCCCGTCATTAAACCCTTCAGTACCGGCTCTTCTGCTTGCAGATATGGCGTATGCCCATCCATTTTCCTGCATTCCGGAAGCATATGTTGCCATCACTCTATGGATGTAACTTCTGTTGGAAGAAGCATAAGACACACGTATCCCGGGTCTTTGTTCCGATGCCCTGGTGTTTATATTTGTAGTACCTAACAACCCTCCAAATGTATAATTTGAAGGAGTTAACCCATTACTAAATTCCTGGTTTCGGGTGACATCATTTAAACCTCCCCAATTGCTCCATTGTGGCCTGCCATCAAAAAGTTTATTCATTTCAATACCGTTGATCATAACCGTACCGTTTTCCGAATCCAAGCCCTTTATTCTAAAAAAAGATCCGCTAAAATCAAAAGCAGCTGTTCTTAAATACACATCTCTTGTAGCTTGTAATAATCCTGAAATATTGTCTGCAGCACCGGCATCGTCATTTAATTCGTCATCGGTAATGGTAATGGTACTTAGATCCAAATCTTCCGTTATATCCTGATACAGCAAGATACTCCCCAGATCAATGGTATTTCCATCAAATTGCAATGGGAAATTCTGAGTTTCATAACCTGTAAATGAGATTTCAAGAATAAAATTTCCATTCGAAAAATTGGTAAGTTCAAAAGCTCCGTTAGCATCGGTAACTCCTACAATAGTTGTAGTGAGTATTTTTACGGAAACGCCTTCTATCGGGTCCTCGGAATCACTATCCTTAATAATTCCTTTTACACTATTTTGAGATATTGCACTAAAAAACAGTAGTGTACTAAAAAATAGTGTCATTATTGATGTTCTCATAAACTACGTTATTAGATTTCTAATACTATGAGACCTTTGCAAAATAGGTATATATTATGTATTTGAATTGATTTGGCTTCAAATTTCTTCCTTCTCGAAAATTTTAAACCCTCAAAACCAACAAGGTTACTCCGGTTTAAAATTTTCTTCGGGTGTTGAACTTTTTTGCCAAATCAATGCTGCAAAGGTATCACTATTAGAATTTGGAGTAAAGCTAATAAAAATTAGTGCTATGATAATGTTAATATTACATTAACTGATGTATAACTAATCATTAGTTTTTTAAGTTTGTATTATTAAATAGCAGATAGTAATGGTTAAAAAGGCAATTTTTCTCATACTTGTTGTATTTTCAATAGCAGTTGGGAGCGCTCAAAATAAGGGGAAAACGTATAAAATAAGAACAATTGCTTTTTATAATCTGGAGAATCTTTTTGATACTATCAACGATGTGAATAAGAACGATGAGGCAAGCCCTATGATGGAATTAAAAGGAAACAGGTCTAAAGTCTACTGGGATAAAATTGACAAATTAGGCAGTGTTATTGCACAAATAGGTTATGAAAAAACAAATACCTCTCCGGCTTTAATTGGTGTTTCCGAGGTTGAAAACAGGGTCGTACTGGAAGATTTAATCAAATCCAAACACTTAAAAAATAAAAGATACGGCATTATACATTACGAATCACCTGATAAAAGAGGGATTGATGTTGCATTGCTATATCAGGAACGGTATTTTAAACCTGTATACCACGAATCTTTCAATCCGAATATATACAGGGAAAACAGAAAAATATATACGAGAGATCAATTATTAGTGTCGGGTTACCTGGATAATGAATTGATTCATATCATTGTCAATCACTGGCCATCCAGAAGCGGAGGAGAGGCTAAAAGCAGACCATTACGTGAAAAGGCAGCCTTTCAGAATACAAAGATCATTGATAAAATAAAGTCAAAAGAGCCCAATGCCAAGATTTTGTCTATGGGAGATTTTAATGATGATCCCATCAATTCAAGTTTTAAGAAAATACTAAAAACGAAGGGAAAAAAGCGGGAAATACAAGAAGGAGATTTATA
Source organism: Flavobacteriaceae bacterium (assembly GCA_014075215.1). Classification (NCBI taxonomy): domain Bacteria; kingdom Pseudomonadati; phylum Bacteroidota; class Flavobacteriia; order Flavobacteriales; family Flavobacteriaceae; species Flavobacteriaceae bacterium. The sequence continues at coordinate 788,663 of CP046177.1, read as the reverse complement.
CAATCCTTTTGAAGAAATGCATCGAAGAGGTTTTAATACTTTAGGATATAGAGACAACATCAATCTGTTTGACCAGATTTTTTTTACAGCCTCATTACTAGACAAAGGAGAAAAAGATTTTTCTACCTATAAAATGTTTAAAGCAGGCATTTTTAATAAGCGCTTTTTAACGAGTAAAAAGGGTCGTTTTAAGGGATATCCTTTTAGAAGTTTTTCTTTTGGGAACTATACGGGGGGGTATAGCGATCATTATCCCGTTTATATCTATTTAATTAAAGAAAAAGGATAATCGTTAACCGCAGTATTTTTTTAGTAAAAAACCTAACTTAAAAAAACAAGCTCTTTTAAATGGGCTTAAAACGAACCTCTATTTTTGAGAGGTAAGGGTTTGTGCAACAGCTACCCATGTTGCTATTAGTACTTTTCAACAAATTATACATTCAGTGATAGTTTTAGACTTCCACCCAAACCCTCTCGGATGACGCGCATTAAAGTCGAAAGTCGGATATCACTTGCATTGTTCTCAATTCGAGAAATATAGCTCTTTGTCGTTCCAACCTTGTCGGCGAGTTCCTGTTGCGTAAGGTTTTTGCATTTCCTCGCTTCCTGAATTAAAACTCCAAGTCTAAACGCCTCAAATTCCTCTTGAAATTTTTCTCGTTTTTCAGTGCCTCTTTTTCCGTATTTACCATCCAAGTGGTCGTCCCAATTCGTAATGTTATTTTTTGTTTTCATAATATTCCTTTTTAAGTCGTTCAGCTCTTTTCAGTTCAGATTTAGGTGTCTTTTGTGTTTTCTTTTGGAATCCACTCAACAGTACAACCAAGTTCCCTTTGTCGAAAAAGCAAAATATTCTAAAAATTTTGTTGTTTGCAGAAACTCGAATTTCCCAAAGACCGTCAGTATTCGTTAAATGTTTTAGGAATTTACCGGGAACAACCTTTGTCGTTTGAACCAGAGTCACAATCCAATCTATTTTGCCCTGCACTTTTTTGTTCTGCTCGTTATAGAAATCCCAAAAGTGGTTTTTGTAGATTTTGATTTTCCACTTAAATTCACTCAAATCTGCTAACAATTAAATTCAAAGTTAGCTAATTAGATAACAATTAGCAAGATTTATTCCAAAATTTTGATGCGAAGACGAAATTTTGGTATTAATGGCAATGGACTTGCTACATTTAGAGTGACAAAGAGTTAAGCTAATTTTATCTAAAATAACTTAACCATATGAAACGAAGAAAATACAGTAAAGAGTTTAAAATTAAAGCAGTAGAATTAAGCAATGTACGAGGTAACACAAAGCAGATTGCCATGGAATTGGGAATCAGTGCAGATCTTATTTACAGATGGCGTAGAGAATTAGAACAGCGTCCTGATTTAGCTTTTAGCGGTAATGGCGTCAAACAACTCACAGAAGATCAGAAAGAGTTAGAGCGATTACGTAAACAGCTCAAGGATGTTACCATGGAGCGGGATATCTTAAAAAAGGCCGTGAGCATCTTCTCCAAGAGCGATCGGAAGTATTGAAATTTATCAAAGATTACAGTAGAGAATATCCGGTTGGGAAGATGTGTAAAATTTTTAAAATTAGTAGAAACAGTTATTACAGGAGTAAGAATTATGTTCCATCAGATAGAGATGGAAAAAATCGTATGCTACTCTCTGAGATTCACCGTATCTGTGAGCGAAGTAAATCTACTTATGGAAGTCCTAGAATTACAGAGGAACTCAAAGCTAAAGGGTTTAAAGTATCTAGGTCTAGGGTAGCACGATTGATGAAAAAACACGGGATTAAAGCAGTTCGTAAAAAGAAATTTGTTGTCACGACAGATTCTAAGCATCAATATCCAGTAGCTGATAATGTATTGGATAGAGATTTTAAAGCTACCGCTGCTGCACAGAAATGGGTTTCTGATATTACCTATTTAAAGCCTGCACAAGGATGGCTGTACTTAACGGTAATTATTGACCTGTTTGATCGTAAAGTCATTGGTTGGTCTTTGAGCAATGGACTCAAAGCAAGACAAACTATCATTGCTGCATGGAGAATGGCTGTAAACAACAGAATGCCTTGTGAAGGTATGATTTTTCATTCTGATCGAGGTGTACAATACGCATCTCATGCGTTTGTTAATATTGACCCGTCCTGAAATATGTATACAAAAAACAACAAGTATATGTATAAAAATGATGGATATGTAAGACGTTATAGTGAGAGTTTTAAACTCAAAGTATTAGCAGAACTTACCAAAGGAAACCATTCCAAAAGACAAATTGCCTTAACTTACGGCATACAATCTAGTACGATAAACGTATGGATTAAAAAATATGACCGTAAAGATTTAATGAACACCCGTGTAACCGTGCAAACAGACGACGAATTATCCCGTATTAAAGCCCTTCAAAAAGAGCTAAAACAACTCAAAGATCTTCTTATTAAAAAGGATCTAGATAAACTTGTGAATGATAGTTATCTTGAAGTAGCTGCTGAAAATCTTGGCTATAAAAATGTTGAAGAATTAAAAAAAAACTTAAACATAAAGCCTTAATGAAAATAGCACCGATTAATAGAAAAAAAAGAAGGTACGCCATCGCTACTATTTGTAATGCTTTCGAGTTAAAAAGAGATGCTTATTACAAATATCAAAAAAGGTTTGTTCTTAAAAAACAAATAGAACAAAATGTAATAATGCTTGTTAAAAAAAGCAGGAAAACATTACCCAGAGAAGGTACTAGAAAGCTAATGAAATCCTTACATAATGATTTTAGGAAACAGAATATAAATATAGGTAGAGACCAGTTATTTAGAATCTTAAAAGAAAATAATTTGTTAATTAGAAGGAAAAAATATTCTTCTAAAACAACCAACTCTTACCATCGTTTTTATAAATATAAAAATATCATAAAAGACCTGATCATTAATAGACCTAACCAAGTTTGGGCTTCGGATATTACCTATATAAGAACTATAAATGGATTTTGTTATTTAGCACTTATTACTGATATGTATTCAAGAAAAATAGTAGGCTATGATATTAGTGATAGTTTAGAACTTAAAGGCTGTGTTAGAGCTTTAAATAAAGCTATTTATCAAACTAAAAATACCGAAGAAATCATACATCATTCTGATAGAGGAATACAATATTGTAGCAATGTTTATACTCAAATTTTGAAAAGAAAAAAGATACAAATCAGTATGACCCAAGAAAATCATTGCTACGAAAACGCAATGGCCGAAAGAGTTAACGGAATTTTAAAAGATGAATTCTTCCTCGACCAAACATTTACAAATATCAATCACGCCAAAAAAGCAACAAAAAATGCAATCAAATTATATAATAATAAAAGATTACATTTATCTTTAGATTATAAAACACCTAATTACGTGCACAAAAATGTAGCATAAATTTTAATAATTAACTGTAGCCCTATTTTAGGACGAGACATACAAGAAACGATACAGCAATTTTTAAACAAGGAGATTTAGATTTATAATTATGGCAAACGAAAGAAAGACAGAGCAATTAGTTCGCAAGCATTTTGAAAAGTTTGCTGATAAAATAATTATTGAAGAGCAAAAATCTGATAATGCAAAAATTGACAAATTATTAAAAACCGCATCAAAAAAAGGTACAGGACAAGGCTACCCTGAATTTATTATTTCTTTCAAGGAAAATTCCGATTTATTAATAGTTGTAGAATGTAAAGCGGAAGTTACTAAACACGAAAGCAAGAATAAAGTTAAATATTCAGAATATGCAGTTGATGGTGCTTTGCTTTACGCTTCATACTTGTCAAAAAGTTTTGATGTTATTGCTCTTGCGGTTAGTGGTGAAACAAAACAATCATTAAAAATATCTCATTTTCTTCATTTAAAATCAGAGAAAAAGGCTACATCAAAATTTGACGATAAATTTTTAAGTGCCGAAGATTATTTAAAAGGTTATGAAAATAGTGAAGAGAAATTTAGACAAGATTATAATGCACTTTTAGAATTTACGAAAGAGTTAAATTCTAAATTACATACTCATAAAATACTTGGAAGCCAAAGAAGTTTATTAATTAGTTCAATTCTAATAGCTCTTGAAAATAAGGCGTTTAGAAAATCTTATGGAGTATATGATAATGCGGAAAATCTCTCAAATTTCCTAACTCAAACTGTTTCAAATGAGTTAGAAAGTGCGAATATCACAGGAAAAAAATTAAATAATCTTGACGTTCAATTTAGTTTTATAAAGACTGATACCTCTTTGTCAAAGAAAGAAAATGTATTAAAAGAAATTATAGATGAGATTGATGATAATATTAATTCATTTATGAAAACACATAGATATTTTGATGTTCTTGGTCAATTATACATAGAATTTCTACGATATGCTAATAGTGATAAAGGACTTGGCATTGTACTAACCCCACCACATATAACCGAATTTTTTTCTGATTTAGCAGGAGTAAATAAAAATACTATCGCTTATGATAACTGTACAGGTACAGGTGGCTTTCTTATAAGTGCAATGAGTAAAATGATTAAAGATGCAAAAGATGACCAAGAAAAAATCAAGAAAATAAAATCAAAACAATTAATAGGAACAGAATACCAATCACACATTTTTGCACTTGCTGTTTCCAATATGTACATTCATCAAGACGGTAAGACTAATATAATAAACGGTAGTTGTTTTGAACCAAACATTATTAAGGAAGTAAAAGCAAAAAAACCAACTGTTGGTTTTTTGAACCCTCCCTATAAAGCAAATAAAAAAATAGACACAGACGAATTTGAATTTATTTTGAATAATTTAGAATGTTTGGTTGATGGCGGAACTTGCATTGCAATTGTACCAATGCAAAGTGCCTTAGCAACAAAAGGAAAAGTTTATGAATTTAAAAAGAAACTATTAGAAAAACATACACTCGAAGCAGTTTTGTCAATGCCTGATGAATTGTTTTTTAATTCAAAAGTAGGTGTTGTTTCCTGTATTATGGTTTTTACTGCACACAGACAACATCCAAAACATAAAGAAACATATTTTGGTTATTATAAAGACGATGGCTATGTAAAAAGAAAAACCAAAGGAAGAATTGATGCTTATGGTAGGTGGGAAAAATTAAAAGAAAAATGGTTATCAAATTATGTGAATAAAAAGAGAGAAGCAGGGGTAAGTATTAGTAAGCCAATTAATGCAGAAATGGAATGGGTGGCGGAAGCATATATGGAAACAAAATATACAGAATTAAATAGTGAATATTTCTCTGAAACATTATTATTTTATGCAACTTTTTTGCTTGGTAATAAATTATCAAATGAAGTTTCACATAAGCCATTTCACGACAAAAATATTCAATTTAATACACAGGATTGGGAATACTTTGAACTCGAAAAATTATTTACTATAACTGGAAGCAAAACGACACCATTATTGGAATTAGAAGAATATGGAACAGGTGTTTTTTCTTATGTTACTACACAAGCAACAAATAACGGAGTTGAAGGGTTTTATGATTTTAGCACAGAAAAAGGAAATGTTTTAACAGTAGATAGTGCTGTTTTAGGGTATTGTTCATATCAAGAATTAGATTTTTCTGCAAGTGACCACGTTGAAAAATTAATACCCAAATTTGAAATGAATGAATATGTTGCTGTGTTTTTAGTTACTATTATGAATTTAGAAAGATATAGATATAATTATGGTAGAAAATGCAGTCAAACAAGAATGAAAGAGATAAGTATTAAGTTGCCATCAAAAGATAATGAACCAGATTTTAAATTTATGGAACATTATATTAAAACTTTGCCATATTCATCATCAATTAAAATGAAAGAAATTGAATAAGTACGTGTGGTAACAATGTATAAAAATAATAGCTGTTTAATCGCTAAAACGAAAGCAAGCAATTATAAAAAAGGTCTGTACTTAACCGAAAAGTTAGTGCATTTTAATACGCTACTATTCTTATACTAGACCGTTAGTGGCAAGGTAAAGACCGAAAAAAATGACAGAAATATTAACTTTGAACAAAATATATAGATATGAGTAAGACGAAAATACCGCCAATAGTGAAAATTAGTGCCTACCTTTTGAGTTTAGGCACGTTTATAGTAGGTTTTTGGCACGCCCATTTGGGGTTAAAAAATCAACACTTTTTTGGCTCTGAAAATGGAAGCCTTGTGATAGCTGCAATTATATTGATTCTTATATTAATATCATACTACTTTGCGGTTAGCGGCAGAAAAGTTGCACTATTCTTCTATCTCATTTGTGCTTTCGCATTAATTGTATTTAATCTGAATTATTTCTACCCGTATGATTTTAAAGAAGATTTGGTTAAGGAAGAAGCTGGTATTTTAAAAGATACACTTATATCATATTCTACAAGAGCCCAAGCAATTATCGGTGTCGAGTCAGATGTGGTAGATGACTATATTGACTTGAAAGACTTGGAGAAGCAACTTATTAGCGAAGTGAGAGACCAAAATGGATTTAAAGCCAATGCAAGAGCCGTACTTAGTAAATTCAATGACATTTTAGCAAATTATAAAATCAATGCAATCAATCCCTCATTGGCGGGTGTAAATGAACCAACTGAACAGGCTCGTATTCTGCAAGGTTACATTACAAGTTCAATCGAGAGTTTTATAGCAAAAAACTTAGTCAACAGTGAGATAAATTTAGATGTTGCTGAAAGACTTTTCAAAGCAAAAGAGGATTTGAAATCACTAGAGATAAAATATATTCCAGAACTAGAGTTCATTCAGCGAGACACAACTAAAATAGACATAAGTAACGATAAAAAGAACATAGAAAACAATCCCAAGAATATTGCAAAAATTGCAAAAATTGTGTCTGAAGTTAATAGTACTACAAAACCAATTAATGATATAAATACGGGTAGTGCTGATTTCCCAAAACTTGAAGCCACAATAACCGAACTCGGAAGTGTGGGCCATACTTTACCTTCAATAGTTCAACACATAAAAAATGGAACTAAAGAGCAAAAAGTAGGAACGTGGAAGAACATTCTACTTGTTATATTTTTAGACTTAATTGTTCCCTTAGCCATCTACGTTTTAATAAGAAGGAAAGAAGATGAAGACGATGATGAAAATTTCTTTAATAGCCTATTCGGGAAAAATAAAAATTTCAATAAGTAAACCAAATAAATAGAAAGTAATGAGCGATTATATATCAACAGAAAATCAAGAGAGCCAATCGAATAATCCAGAACCAGAAAAATCTTCAAGGATTCCACTAGCGGATTTAAGTCAAAAAAACATAATGGAAATTTTTGACAACCTTAATCAAGAAGGTCGTCATATTGTTGTTCCCATTGGTTTTCCAAAAGCAGGAAAGTCTTTGTTCTTGTCGTCACTTTTGTATTATAGCCAAAGATATACTGAAAAAAAAATGGTCAGCACTTGATTTAAACGAGTATCCTTACGACAAAGGTAACGTGTCTAGAGATACTATGGTTAAGTACTTTGACGACAAGGAAGCATATCCTTCTACTGAAAAAGGAACCCTAGATTTAATAGGAATGGATATGGAACCGAACAAAAAGGGACTTCCGGTGCTTAAATTGGCTTTTGTTGATTTAGCTGGTGAAGATTTGGAGGAAATCAAGACTGACAATAAAGGTAAATTTAATCCTAAAATTGAAGGAATACTAAAAGCCTGTGAATTAGGTAAGCCTGTATTTTGTCTCATAACTCCTTATAAGCCTGTAAAAGGAGATAAAGACGAAGACACTTTGCATCAGAATTTTATAAACTATATAAAGGTTAATATGCCAAATCTTTATAGCGTATCTAAATTTATCGTTATAGTATCTCAATGGGATAAAATTCCAGTTAACGAAAATGTGGTAGTTGAAAATTACATTAAGCAATTTAGGCCATCACTAGACAATGCTATAAAAAGTAGAAACGCAAAAATAGTATATGGAGAATTTTCTGTAGGAAAGTTAGTCGACACATTTGATGATGACAATAACCCAGTGGTATATATACAAAGGCTAGACTTCCAATACCCACATAATTTCTGGAACAATTTATATAAACTTGCCACAGGTAAATCTGAAGGTGGTGGTTTATTTGCATTTTTTAAAAGACTATTTGGATAAATTATTATGGAAGATACTAGTATTATTTTCTTCGGAAAGCCAGATGGTTTTGAATCCTTCGGATTTAAGCCTCAAGGTGTAAAAAGCAAAGTAGACCATTTTGAGCCAAGTCTGAAACTGGAATCAAAGCATCAAGATGTATTTCACACGTTTACAAAAAATGGTTACTCATATTTAGAACTATACAGCTTCGCCAAAGCATATAATGCAGGACGTGACGGCATTGTGATTGGTGTAGCTATTAAGTCAAATAAAGAAATAGCTGTTAATGATAATAATTTTAAGATATTAAATGGACTCTTAAGTCATTTTAAAAAACAGGCATTAAGTGGGAAAATGTTCAACTCTACGAAAATATCGGATATGGTTAGTTCATTTAGTTTAGATGACAAAATATTTAGTGATTTTGAATTTACAGCCGATTACTCTAATGAACACGGAACATTACCTCTATTTCTTGAAGATTATGAATCTAAAATAAATCAGATTTCTGAATGTCGTAAAAGTTATTCAAATGTATATGTGTCAAATGAAAAGAATATTTTCAATACCAAATTAAATAATCGATTTTTGCACAAATTTGGCAATAAATTCTACACTATATCAAATTCGCAGTTAATTGAGTATAAAGAACCAGTTAGGACAAAACCTACACATACAACTAAAACTAGTACGGATAATGTTACCGACAAACTAAAAAGTGATATTCTAAGAGAAAAAAGCAAATACGTTGATTTAGAGAGTAAGTTAATCGCTTTTAGGAAATCTAGCGGCAAAAAAATCAAAGCACTTGCGATTACATCGGCAGTTTTATTGCTATCACTTGGGGCTTTTTTTTTAAGGACTTCTACTTGGATGACAAAAAGAATACTCAACCTCCAAGTATCGTTACAAGTCAAGATTCAGGCGTGGATAATGGAAATCAAAACAAACCCTCGCAGCAGGAAAACACTATTAATATTGATAATATTCTGGACAATCTTGACAATCGCTCTCTCCTTAGTGCTATACTTGTTAATATCGACCAATTTGAAAAGAACAAAGGGGTGAATCACTATAATGCTATAGTACGCGATTGTGAAAAACTGAATATTGACCATTCGTATTTCAAGAAACCTCAAAGCCCAACTATTAAACAGAAAACAGTGGAAGTTACTAGTGGAATGGGGATAAACACATTGCTTAATAAGTTCGACAATAAGTATACTAAAGATGAAATAATCGAGTGCAACAAAGATGCATTTGTGAGACCATCTGACGGAGATCCTTACCTGAAAGAAGCTGGAATGAAAATTATAATGCCTTGTACAGAATGATAAAAAGATTTCCTAAAGATATTTTTATCTTACCCGTTGTTTTGTTTGCATTTCTTGCTTTTAACTCGTGCGAAAACAATTGCAAAGATGAACAAATTGAAAAAGTAGAATGGTTTACTGAATATAAGAATGTTTATGTGGATACTTTAGTTGATTACTCCATAGTTCGTGATGAATTAGTGTTTAATGATACAACCAAGAGAGTAACACACTTTGTATCAATAAAAAATAATAGCACAAAGTATTCAAATGAATTTTCAGTTAGTTATAAGTACGGATATTTCAGTTCTTATAACAAGGAGAACTCTTATAAAGAATATCAAACAGAATATACAACTATAGAACCAGATTCAATCTTTACTTTTGAGTTTGAACGACAAGCAAATTATTACAATAATTTTAACAACTCTATCACGGTTCTTCAACATTCCAAGGAAGTTGAAGTTTCAATGAGATATGACAAACTTAAAACTGAGCTAATAACAATTAATACCTGTGTTGACAATGTTGATGTACTTAAGGAAAAGTATAATACTATTAAGAACTTATATAATTTTAAGATAGATACTATCAAATTGACAAATGAGTAAAAAAGGAAACATCTATCAATATAAACTGCCCAAATCTACAAATGAAGAAGTGGGCTTTCTATCAATAAAAGGTAGAATCACGCTTAGAGCATTTCTGCTTAGGAGTTTATTGATATTTCTACTCATATTCTTTTCGAATTATGTATTCTTCAGCTATTCATTTCCTACCTATGAAAGTTATGTTTCTTCTATTGCTGAAAAATCAGATGTATACTGGAGCGAAGTAGAATATCTATTCGCATTACAAAACGACCTTCCTCCCAATGACTTTTATTTACAGTATAGAATTTTTGCCATTGCTAATTTCATAGTTTTACCTTTAATAGCAATTATATTTCTTCTGATACAAAGTATAAAAAGAATACACGACACAAATAAGACTGGTTGGCTGATTTTGATTCCCTTATACAACCTTTTTCTCCTATTGTCGAAAGGTACAATCAGTACAAATAAGTTCGGCATTGACCCAAGACCAGTTAAAAATGTCAAGTATTTTGATGAGTTGAAAGAAAAAAAATGAAGATGTCTTTAATCATATTGACAGCTTTAATCAGCACTTTTCTCATTTATAAAGTTGTGTCTCTATCTTTTGAAAAACAACAGATAAATCTTGAAATTTCCGAGCTAAAAAGCATTAAGTATGGTCTCTTTGATGTTAATGAATGGAAGCAAAAGATAACAGATGTATTTTTTGACAGGATAAACGAATATGAACTCAACCCTGAAAACAAAGAGCACCTTAAGAAATATATCGAAACTGGAATCTATATCTTGATAGACGAAGTAGATAGATTTTTGGAAACAGAACAAGACAAGGGTAATCTTATTGAGCAACTTATCAAGACTTTTGTTTATAGTGTATCATTTAACAAGAATAATTTCAAAGGGCAAGTGCCTGAATGGGCTGATGAAATAATATCAATCGTTGAAACTCCCGAAACTCAAAATCGGATAAAGGAGCAGTTATCAAGTGGGCTTCACGTTCTTTTTGATAAAAACCCATCCCTTACGAATTACAGCGTGAGAAACACTATTTTAGATAAATACAATTTCGCACATTCAGAAACAGTTACCTGTTTACAATATCTAGAAACGGAAAAAGAAGGATTGAATAAAAAACTAAAATTATTTTCATTGTTCCTAATTTTTCTAACAATAAGCATTTTTTGTAGTCAATTTATCCCGAATATCGGAAGTCTCGAAAAAACTGTTTATCCATTAATTGCATTGTGTTCTTGTTTTTTTGTTGGAGTCTTAATACCAATGATTTCTCTTGATGTACGACTGGATACTTTTGAATTTATACTAATCGGAGAGAAAATTGAGTTTAAAAACCAAGTTTTATACTTTCGTTCAAAGAGTATTATACAGGTAATAAAAATACTTTTTCAAGACGGTTCTTTTAACTAATTCTTTACAGGTTTATTGATTTTAGCTTTCAGCGTTATATTCCCATTTACTAAAATAACATCAATAATCTATGAAATAGCAAGTAAAACGACTAATCAGTTTACTGACTTCTTCATTAGAAAAACGAGTAAATGGAGTATGGCAGATGTTTTTATAGTAGCGATTTTTTTGTCCTATATTGGGATTAGTAGTTTTTTAGACAACGTTTTGAAAATATCGGTATCCCGGACTAGCAACATAAGTGTTATTCCAAATACTAATAATTCAAATTTGGAAATGGGTGTTATTTTCTTTTCTCTGTTTGTTATATTCTCATTGTTATATAAGTCTGGAAGTACAGGGAACTTAAAACCAAAATATGACAACTATTTTTAAATGAGAGACATAAGACACCCAGCCACTAACATCATATATGATGCCATACCCTGCGGGATACGGCACATATACACGACCGTTGGGCGTAATTGGCAATAAAATGATAAAATCTGTTGGTTATCAAATAAAGTGGAATCATACATCTAAAGTAATACAGTAAAATTGAGCTATTTTAGAAGTACAGAAACCGAAATTTCTAATCCATCAGCAATTTTCATCAAAGTAAACAAACGAGGATTCGTTTTTCCGTTTTCAATCATATACAATTGAGTTCTTCCAATTCCACAATCAAAAGCAAAAGACTTTTGGTCAATCTCTTTTTCTTCTCTTAATTGCTTGATTTTAGCACCTAATTTTTTAAAATATTTTAATTCTTTTGTGTTCACTATACCGAATTTCGATAAATTATTTATATATTGTGTTCGTCATAACGAACAAGTTTTTAATGAGTCGATTTAGAAAGCTAAAAATTTATCAAAAATACCAATCTCGCGAATGGAGTAAATATGCTGTTGTTCCTGAAATTCGACTTGAAGGAAAATGGTTGAGAGAACTTGGATTTGAAATCGGAAAAGAAATTGAGATTGACCAACAAAAAAATAAACTGACTATTACACTAACTGACAAAAACGAATGAAAAGTAACATACGCCCAACACGGTATATAAAAAATAGCGGTTTAAGTGCTTCATTTAAAGTTAGTTTTGTAAATTTAGCATTAGGTATAAATTGAAAAGTCAGTGCTTTTAAGTCCGCTACTTTTCATATACTAAATCGTTGGGCGCAATTGTGACCCGTCCTGAAATATGTATACAAAAAACAACAAGTATATGTATAAAAATGATGGATATGTAAGACGTTATAGTGAGAGTTTTAAACTCAAAGTATTAGCAGAACTTACCAAAGGAAACCATTCCAAAAGACAAATTGCCTTAACTTACGGCATACAATCTAGTACGATAAACGTATGGATTAAAAAATATGACCGTAAAGATTTAATGAACACCCGTGTAACCGTGCAAACAGACGACGAATTATCCCGTATTAAAGCCCTTCAAAAAGAGCTAAAACAACTCAAAGATCTTCTTATTAAAAAGGATCTAGATAAACTTGTGAATGATAGTTATCTTGAAGTAGCTGCTGAAAATCTTGGCTATAAAAATGTTGAAGAATTAAAAAAAAACTTAAACATAAAGCCTTAATGAAAATAGCACCGATTAATAGAAAAAAAAGAAGGTACGCCATCGCTACTATTTGTAATGCTTTCGAGTTAAAAAGAGATGCTTATTACAAATATCAAAAAAGGTTTGTTCTTAAAAAACAAATAGAACAAAATGTAATAATGCTTGTTAAAAAAAGCAGGAAAACATTACCCAGAGAAGGTACTAGAAAGCTAATGAAATCCTTACATAATGATTTTAGGAAACAGAATATAAATATAGGTAGAGACCAGTTATTTAGAATCTTAAAAGAAAATAATTTGTTAATTAGAAGGAAAAAATATTCTTCTAAAACAACCAACTCTTACCATCGTTTTTATAAATATAAAAATATCATAAAAGACCTGATCATTAATAGACCTAACCAAGTTTGGGCTTCGGATATTACCTATATAAGAACTATAAATGGATTTTGTTATTTAGCACTTATTACTGATATGTATTCAAGAAAAATAGTAGGCTATGATATTAGTGATAGTTTAGAACTTAAAGGCTGTGTTAGAGCTTTAAATAAAGCTATTTATCAAACTAAAAATACCGAAGAAATCATACATCATTCTGATAGAGGAATACAATATTGTAGCAATGTTTATACTCAAATTTTGAAAAGAAAAAAGATACAAATCAGTATGACCCAAGAAAATCATTGCTACGAAAACGCAATGGCCGAAAGAGTTAACGGAATTTTAAAAGATGAATTCTTCCTCGACCAAACATTTACAAATATCAATCACGCCAAAAAAGCAACAAAAAATGCAATCAAATTATATAATAATAAAAGATTACATTTATCTTTAGATTATAAAACACCTAATTACGTGCACAAAAATGTAGCATAAATTTTAATAATTAACTGTAGCCCTATTTTAGGACGAGACATATCCTTAAAAGTTATCATGTAACACCCAGTATGAGTAGAAAAGGAAACTGTTGGGATAATGCAGTAGCTGAATCTTTTTTTAAAACAATCAAAACAGAACTAATGATAGACAATAAGTTTATATCCAACAAAAGTCTTCAAATTAAAGTCTTTGAATACATAGAAACTTGGTACAACAGATACAGAAGACATTCTGCTCTTGGTTACAAAAATATCATCGAATTTGAAAAATTATATCAAATCAAAAATGTAGCTTAACTTTTTGTACCATTTTTTGTTGCATATCCAATCTACCAAAACTTTTAGCTCAAATGATGCATTTTTAGTACAAGACTTTCAGTTTTATAAACCGTCTAGCCGTGTTAGTTATTGAGCTATTAAATTTTTCTACTCCTTTAAAGTATTTCGACTAAATAACTAAAAGCAATTTCATTGCTGTCCTACTGTTTTATAACCTTCTTTGCACTCATTACCATAGCGTTTGCATCAAATAATTTTAGCAAATAAATACCTGTAGAAAGCTCAGAAATATTGATTTCGTTAATAGTATCAGAACTCACTTTTTTAACAACTCTTCCGTTTAAATCATAGACTATAGCGGTTTTTATAGTGCTATTTGATTCTATATGAATTAATTCATTGCTTGGGTTAGGATACAATATTAAATTTTGGGAAGCATTTTGTTCTTCTATGCTTAACGTACTTGCTTCAATTTTTCCGCCTGTAATCATCGTATGTGTTACTGCACCGGAAGGAGTAATAACTCCTCCTAAAGAGGTGCCAAATTCGGTCATTAATTGCGTATTACTTTTATTGAGATACATAGCTGGTGTAACACGTTCCGGAAATAAATTTTCCGTAGGATATAAATATGGCGTTAATAAATCTGATGTGGGTACAGGAATGTAAGTGGCATCCTGCTCATCAAAGTATACTTTACTGTTGTTAAATGGCCCAAAGTTTAGTTGGATATGGTCTGGCAATAAGAAATACGCACTCATTTTTACACCTGAACCGTCCGGATGTAGCAAAGCAAAAGCATCTCCTGCATTATTCAATAAATGCATTTGAGCATCTAAAACTATATTTTTATTGGCGTTACCAAAAGTGATATTTCCTTGAATATTAATGGTTCGCCAAGGCGTGGTTAGACCCGATGGTGTTGGGTTGGCATAGTGCGGAGGGTTGGCATTAACCTCTGTATTATCTACAATTCTGTCTTCCCAGCCTTTTGCCCAGTTGACTTCTCGTATAAAAATATCGGTACCTGAATTATTAAACGTACCACCGTTTACAACTGTTGTTGCATTTATGGGCAAGGTAAGTGCCTGCGATTCGCCACCCCAACCTTTAATGGTATTATTTTCTATGGTCCAACTGCGGGTGTTGTGATAATGGTCTAAATCCAATCCTATAGAATGTGGCTCATCTTCTAATCTGCCCGGATATGGATTAGGCATCGGTCGCCATGGTGCTAAACCTATATCTGCACCATAACCGTATACTTGATTATTTTTTAGAGTGATTTGCGCACAGTTTTCAAACTGCATTCCTGTTCGTCGTATACCCCATAATAAGGTGTTTTCAATCACAAGATTCATAGTATTCCTGTAATTGGTTGGCATCAGGTTGTATTCTGAACTGTTTGTGTCTCCAACCTCGTGAAATTCAGTCATAATATAATCGCCTCTAAAACCTTGTGCAGCTGTGTAACCAATATTACTTCTGAAAGGTTTTGGCAAAATATACCAAACATCGAATATCCAATTAGGATATTGCGTTACTTGGTTATGAAGTTCGGCATTGAGCGCCGGGAATTCTGAAGGTGGCACGTATAAGTCAATTCTATTTTGCATTTGTGGTCTACCCCTTAAACTTTCCCATAAGCCTTCTGTCCAATAAATATAAGCGTGTCTGCTACTAAGAATGGTCTTTGCACGTCTAAGCATAGTACCCATCGTTTTTTTATCATTGCTATTGGTAATTTTATAATCAATCAGTAATTTGTGTTTGTGATCTACTGTGGTTTGTGCGGTATAGCAAACTTCAGTGATGAGCCTGCGAACAATTTGGTGTCTGCTATCAGGATCAGTGGTTGATATTTGAGGGTTTTCACAAGAGTTGTCATTATCGAGTTGTTGCTTAATATGGTGGTACTTTGCTTTATGTGCCCTGTGGTTTTGGGGTTGCTTTTCGATGAGTTGTTTTTGATTGCTATGATCATCGTATGGTGCATCCCCGTCAGCGTTGGCTAAGGTTTGGTTATGCTGATCTAACTTTTTATCAATATAAGCTAAATGACGTTCTATTTTCTTTTTATTGTAATTGTTTTTTTTAGAATTTTGAGCCCTTAGTTTGGTAGAATCCCCTGCAATAAGCAAGCCTCCAATTAGGTTAAAGTTTTTGGCTATTGCTACACTTTGTCTAAATACTCGCTTGATTGCTTTGGGATTGTTTTTTCTAAATCGGTTAATGGTGTTGTGGTCAGCTTTGAGATTGCCTAAGAGCCACATGAGTTCTACATTGCGATGACATTCTTTTTCTAAAGCACGTGAAGAACCTATACGGTTCATGTAGCCGTAGATGTATAGTTTGAGTAAATCACAGGGATTATAGGGTGGTTTACCAGTATGTGAGAGCATTTGAAAGCCTAATGCCTTTAGTTCTATAGCATCTACAAATACATCAATAAAGCGAACAGTATTTTCTGAGTCAATTAAATCATCTAAAGCAGTAGGAAAAAAACTGAGCTGATTGCGAGGGATTTTCTTAATATATTCCATAGCTTTAAAATACAACTTTTTAAGAAATCTAAAAAGAAAATTAAACAGAGTTTTGAGACAGTCTGACGGCCCAGTGTATGAAAAGTTGCGATTTGCAAAATAACCATTTTTCATTTTTGTTAACTTGGTTTAAAAATAATCATAATTTTTCAAACCGGAAAAAGGCAGCAATTTTTTATACACCATGTTGTAACACGTACTTTTTATACTTCGATTGATATATTTACTTTCCCTCCAAGACCCTTTTCTACAATGTTATATAAGGTTTTTAAGGTTAAATTACTTCCATTATTCTCAACTCTCGAAATATAAGTCCGTTTTTTGTCAACCAATTCCCCGAGTTGCTCTTGAGTGAGATTTTTTTCTTCCCTTGCTTTACGTAATAAAATTCCAATTTTAAATGATTCAAAATCTCTATCAAGTTGATCTCTGCGTTCAGTTCCTCTTTTCCCGTAAACACCATCCTTTATGTCTTTCCAAGATTTAATTTCCATGTCATTTGTTTTTATCCTCATAATATTGTCTCATTAAACGAAGTGTTTTGTTGATTTCTTTTCGAGGTGTTTTTTGAGTTTTCTTTTGAAATCCGTTAAATAAAATCACAAGTTTACCTTTATCAAAGAAGCAAAAAACTCGCCAAATGTTTGAACTTAATTTTATGCGAGCTTCATACAGACCATTTGTTCCTGTTAAAGCTTTTAAATAATTTGACGGAACTCTCTCATAAGTTTCAATAATCTCAATGATTTTATAGATTTTGTCTTGAACCTTAACAAACTGATTAAGCAAAAATTCCTCAAAGTAATGTCTGTATGCAATTACCTCTCTAACTTTATTCATTAAACAAAAGAGACCTTTGCAAAATTGATTTGGCGAAAAAGTTCGACGCCCGAAGAACATTTTCAACCGGAATAACCTATTAGTTTTGAGGATTTAAAATTTTCGAGAAGGAAGAAATTTGAAGCCAAATCAATTTCAATACGGAATACATCACTTTTTTGCAAAGGTCTCTTGTTATAAGCCGTTGCGTTTAGTTTATACTTTACAACTTTCAAACTTTAAACAACATATCATCTTATTTCCTTTCTTTTGGAGGTAGGATTTTGATAGGAGGTTCTTTGAAAACTTTCTCATTGGCTATTTTATTTTCAAAAGTAAGTAACAATGAAGGGAGCAGTAATAAATTAGAAATCATTGCCAGTAATAAAGTTATGGAAACCAACCCTCCTAATGCTATGGTTCCTCCGAAACTGGAAACCGTAAATATTAAAAACCCAAAAAATAGAACAACAGAGGTATAAAACATACTGACTCCTGTCTCTCGTAATGCTGCATATACCGATTTTCTGATTTTCCAGTTGTTCGCAATTAGTTCTTGTCTGTATTTGGCAAGGAAATGTATGGTGTCATCTACGGAAATTCCAAAAGCAATACTAAAGACAAGGATGGTGGATGGTTTGATCGGAATGTCAAAGAATCCCATTAACCCTGCAGTAATCAATAATGGAAGCACATTGGGAATAATAGAAATTAAAATCATTCTAAAGGATCTGAACATCCATGCCATGAAAATGGAAATTAAAAGAATGGCCAGCGATAGAGAAAAAACAAGATTTGTGATTAAATAATGGGTTCCTTTTAAAAAGATCAATGCTTTCCCTGTTAGACGGACGGTGTATCGTTCCGGAGGGAATTCCTTATCAATTACTTGTTTTAATCGATTTTGAATGGCATCCATTTTTCCGGTTCCGATATCTTTCATAAAAGTGGTAATTCTTGCATACCTCTCTGTAGTGTCTACAAAGTTCTTCAGCATTTTTGTATCGCTTTCGGAATTTTTAGCATACGCCAAAATATAACTTTGTTCCTGTGATGTAGGCAACTGATAATATTTAGGATTTCCTTTATAATATGCTTGTTTGGAATATTTGACTAAATTTACAATGGATATTGGTTTTGACAGCTCAGGAAAAGTGGCTATCACCTCATTTATTTTTTCTATTTTTTTGAGTGTAGAAAGTCTCATCACGCCCTTGTTTTTTTTAGTATCTATTAAAATTTCAAGAGGTAATATGCCACCAAATTCGCTTTCGAAAAACTTAATGTCTTTGTAAAACTCTTTGCCCTTGGGCATATCTTCAATTAAACTTCCGGATACTCTTATTTGATATACGCCAATGATCCCTAAAATAATGACAATAACCGTGCTGATATATATGACTTCTCGCTGCTCCTTAACCATTTTCTCCATCCAATTGACAACGCCTTCCATCCATCTTTTTTCGAGATGGCTTAAATGCTTTTTCTTTGGCAGAGGCATAAAACTATAAAGGATAGGGATGATCATTAAGGCCAGAATAAAAATGCTAATGATGTTTATAGAAGCTAAGATTCCAAACTCTCTTAGCAATTGACTTTTTACAAAAACAAAGGTTGCAAACCCGGACGCTGTCGTTAGATTCGTCATTAAAGTGGCATTGCCTATTTTGGAAATAACACGTTGCAATGCTTTTGCCTGTCGGCCGTGCTTTTTTATTTCTTGTTGATATTTATTAATTAAAAAGACGGCATTAGGAACACCAATAACAATAATCAGAGGCGGAATTAACGCTATTAATACGGTCAGTTCATATCTTAACAGTCCCGTAAAACCAAAGGCCCAGGTAACTCCGATTAACACCACCAGAAGTGTTATAAAGGTGGCTCTGAAAGATCGAAAAAAGAAAAAGAAAATCAGTGCTGTAATGAATAAAGCACCTCCTACAAATAATCCTATTTCATCAACAATATTCTGAGAATTTACGGTACGAATATAGGGCATTCCGGAGATTCTTACATCCAGGTTATTTTCTTTTTCAAAGGCGGCTATTCTTGGAATTAATATATTGTAAATAAAATCTCTTCTGATAGCTGTATTTACAATTTCTTTATCGAGATAAATGGCTGTTTGTATGGTTTCGGTTTCCTTATTGAATAAAATATGTTCATAAAAAGGAAGCTTTTCAAAAATCTGATTTTTTATGGTTTCGATTTCTTGGGTAGTTCCCGGTAAGCTGTCAAAAAGAGATTCCAGAATAAATTTTTTGTTTTTTCTATCTGCTTTTAGTTTTTTAATATCAGCTACGGATAATGAAAAATCGACTTCTTCCAAAGAGTCGAATGATTTGACTAATGCATTCCAATGATTAAATTTTGCAGGTGTAAAAAGAGTGGAGTCTTTTACCGCTAAAAGAATAAGATTTCCTTCTTCTCCGAAAATTTCCAAAAATTGGTTATAATGAATATTCACTTCATGATTTTCCGGAAATAAATTCGCTTCCGTATAAGAAAATCTCATATACTTTATTTGGCTTATCAAAAAAGCCGTTATCAGTGCTATAAAAAAAAGAACTAAGTATCTGTTTCGGAGGACGATATTAGAAATTTTAGCCCAAAAATCCATCTACGTTACATTTATGTAAATGTAAGTATTTGAATTGATATCACTAAACAGCATATACTCTTTTAATAGCTGTCTTTTTTATGGCGGCATATCCTCCTGCTACATCAATGACATTATGAAATCCCCTGGCTTTTAATATGGAGGCGGCAATTACCGAACGATATCCTCCTGCACAGTATACATAAAATTCCCTGTTTACAGGAAAATCCGCTATATGGTCATTGAAATAATCCAATGGAGTATTTGATACATCCGCTATATGCTCATCTGCATATTCTCCGGGTTTTCTCACATCAAAAACAAGTGCATTTTCACGTATTTTTTGCTCAAGCATTTTTGCGCTTACGGATAACAGCGTATCCGTTTCTTTTCCTTCTTTTTTCCATGCATCAAAACCTCCTTCAAGATATCCTAATACATTATCAAAACCAACCCTGGATAAACGTGTGATCGTTTCTTTTTCTTTCCCTTCCGGGGTTATCAGTAAAATCGGTTGCTTAATGTCTTTAATCAATGCTCCTGCCCACGGGGCAAAAGTTCCTCCTAGACCAATAAAAACAGATTGAGGAATAAATCCGTTAATAAATTCCCGTTGGTGCCTCACATCTATTACAACAGCATTTGTCTCGTTTGCGATGGTTTCAAATTCTTTTGTCGATAATGCTACGTTTGCTTTTTTAATAACATCTTCTACGGAAAAATAGCCTTCTTTATTTAGTTTTACATTTAAAGGAAAATATGCAGGGGGTGGCAATAAGCCTTTTGTTACTTCTTTTATAAACTCTTCTTTCGTCATATCTTCTCTAAGCGCATAATTGGTTTTCTTCTGATCTCCCAGTGTGCCTACCGTTTCTTTACTTAGGTTTTTCCCACAAGAAGACCCTGCCCCGTGTGCCGGATACACAATTACATCGTCCGCCAGAGGCATCAGTTTATTGCGTAAACTATCGAATAAAATCCCTGCCAAATCTTCTTGACTGACATTGCTTTTCTGTGCCAAATCCGGCCTGCCGACATCTCCTAAAAACAAGGTGTCTCCGCTAAAAATGGCATAGTCTTTTCCGCTTTCATCTTTTACCAGATACGTAGTACTTTCCATGGTATGCCCCGGAGTATGAATTGCCTTGATAGTAATATCTCCTATTGTAAACTCTTCATTATCTTCTGCAATATGTGCTATAAATGTTGTATCTGCATTAGGCCCAAAAACGATTGTTGCTCCTGTTTTTTCAGCCAAAGTGAGATGTCCGCTTACAAAATCGGCATGGAAATGGGTTTCAAAAATATACTTAATTTTTGCATGGTCTTTCGCTGCTCTGTCTATATAATCTTGTACTTCCCGTAACGGATCAATAATGACAGCCTCCCCCTTGCTTTCCAAATAATAAGCCCCCTGTGCCAAACAACCCGTATATATTTGTTGGATATTCATTGTCTGTAATTTATTTATATGCCTGGTGTATATAATTTGCGTATTTTTTTTGATGTTCTCTATCTCCTGTTTTATAAAAATTAACCGCTCCGTTTACCCTCATAAAAAAATGATTAATATCTATGATTTTTAAAATACCTCCTCTAAAAAGATCATCTCTAACAGGCCCTTTTACTCCTGCAAAATAAAATAAAATGCCTTTTTTTTGATAGTATTTGATTCTTTCTATCAGCATTTCAATACCGGTACTGTCTACCCTGTTAATACTTTCCGCATCTAACACAATTAATTTTAATGCATTTCCTTTTTTTTCTGCCATCATATCCAAATGATCTCTAAAATAAGCTGCATTGGCATAAAATATTTGAGCATCAAATCTAAATGCCAGTATTTCATTATCTAAAATCACATCCGAAAATCTCATTTTATTTCTATAAAAATCCGAATCCGGCACTTTCCCCAATTCGGCAATATAAGGCCTGGATGTTCTGTATATTAAAATAATTAATGACAAGCCCACTCCTGTCATAATGCCGTATTCAATTCCTAATGTCAATGTTGAAAAAAATGTGGCTACCAATAACCAGAAATCCAGATTGTTTGCTTTAAATAAAAAGATGGCTTCTTTTATATTTACGAGCCCAAAAACCGCAACCATAATAATCGCTGCCAGTACTGTTTTGGGAAGATGATAAAATAACGGTGTTAAAAACAATACGGTAATTAGTATCATTGCTACCGAAATCAGAGATGCCATTCCCGTTGTAGCCCCTGACTCCTGATTGATAGCCGATCTGGAAAAGCTCGATGTTACGGGGTATGCTTTAAAAAGTGAACCTACCATATTTGCCAAACCCAAAGCGATAAGTTCCTGATTAGGTCGTATCCTGTATTCATCTTGCTTCGGCTCTAAAGATTTTCCGATAGTCATGGTTTCCAAATAGCCTACCATAACTAATGTGAGTACTATTGGCATCAGTTCTCTTATGATATCCGTGTCAATTTGAGGTATGGAAAAAGAAGGCAATCCTGAAGGAATATGTTCTATAATAGCAACGTCATTTAATTGATTTCCGAAATAACGCATAATCAAAATTCCTACGGCTGCTACAATCAGGGCATTGGGGATTCTCTTATCTATTTTTCTGAAATACAGGATGACAATTGCAGAGAGCAACCCGATAACGGTTGTATTTACATTTATATTCAAGTACTTATTCCAAAAATCAATTAACAAATATTGTATTTGGTGGCTTTGAATAAAATCAACCCCAAACAGATTTCTAAATTGATTTAATCCGATAATTAACGCAACTGCCGATGTAAATCCTGTAATGACAGGCTTAGATAAAAAGTTGACAATAAAGCCTAATCGCAAAACGCCCATTAAAAACTGAATACTGCCCACTATAAGTGCTAATAATATGGCGATGGCTATATAACTGTCAGATCCTGTAAGTGCCAGCGTAGAAACTCCCGTTGCTACAATTAAAGAGTCCATTGCTACCGGGCCAATAGCCACTTGTCTTGATGAGCCAAAGATAGCATACATTACTTGTGGTGCCAGCGCACAGTACAATCCGTAAACAGGTGGTAACCCTGCAATCAAAGCATATGCTATTCCTTGCGGAATCAGAATGATTCCTACAGTGATTCCCGCTATAAGATCTCCTCTAAACCGAGATATATTATAGTTGGGCAACCACTCCAGAATAGGGATCAATCTTTTAATATTCATACTTAAAACAATTCACCTTGATTTCTCCCTTTGGTTTTATTCAGGTGCTTATAGGCCAATTCCGTAACTTCTCTCCCTCTTGGAGTTCTCATAATAAACCCTTCCTGTATTAAAAAGGGCTCATATACCTCTTCGATGGTCTCTCCGTTTTCTCCAACGGCAGTAGCCAGTGTACTTATGCCTACCGGCCCTCCTTTAAACTTATCTATAATGGTATTTAAAATCTTATTATCCATTTCGTCAAGCCCATATGCATCTACTTGCAGTGCCTGCAATGCATATTTGGCTATTTTAATCGTAATATTACCGTCTCCTTTTATCTGGGCAAAATCTCGCACTCTTCTCAATAAAGCATTTGCAATTCTTGGAGTTCCTCTGCTTCTTCCTGCAATTTCAATAGCTGCTTCCATAGAAAGAGGTACTTTTAAAATGGCAGCACTTCTTTGAATAATGGTTGTTAATAGTTCTTTTGTATAGTAATTCAATCGGCTGCTGATTCCAAAACGCGCTCTCATTGGTGCTGTTAACAATCCTGAACGTGTGGTAGCACCAACCAGTGTAAAAGGTTCCAAATTAATTTGAACGGTTCTCGCATTTGGGCCGGACTCAATCATGATGTCAATCTTATAGTCTTCCATTGCAGAATATAAATATTCTTCTACAATGGGGCTTAATCGATGAATTTCATCAATAAACAAGACGTCCCTTTCGTCAAGATTTGTTAGTAAGCCCGCTAAGTCTCCCGGTTTATCCAGTACAGGGCCCGAAGTTATTTTGATTCCAACATGTAACTCGTTGGCCAAAATATGTGCTAAGGTGGTTTTTCCTAATCCCGGAGGCCCGTGAAATAATGTATGATCCAGAGCTTCTTCTCTTTGATTGGCAGCAGCTACAAAAATCTTTAAATTTTCTATGGCCTGTTCCTGCCCTGTAAAGTCATCAAATGAAAACGGGCGTAATTTTTTTTCAATATCTAACTCCTCACTTGAGTATTGTTCATTATCCGGCTTCAGATGTTTGTTCATAATACAAATATACTAGAGACCTTTGCAAAATAATGATATATTCCGTATTGAAATTGATTTGACTTCAAATTTCTTCCTTCTCGAAAATTTTAAATCCTCAAAACCAACAGGTTATTCCGGTTGAAAATTTTCTTCGGGCATCGAACTTTTTTGTCAAATCAATCCTGCAAAGGTCTCCTAGATATTTAATACCAAAAGCCTTCTCAAAAGGAAAGGCTTTTTATGGTATTTTTCCGTATGTTCTTAAGATGGTTCTTCACCTTCTTTTAGCGGAACAATCTGAGAAATAAAATCTTCTCCGTGCAAATAATCACTATTGTCATCTTCGGGGTCTGTTTTTTTACTGTAGTCATAGGCCCAGCGATGTACTTCCGGAATTTTTCCCGGCCAGTTACCATGTATATGTGCTACCGGAGCCGTCCATTCCAACGTATTGGATCTCCATGGGTTTTTTGTAGCTTTCTGTCCTCTGTATATTGAAATAAAGAAATTGGCTAAGAATATTAACTGGGCTGCTCCTCCGATCAAAGCGAATAGGGTAATGACTACATTTACATTTGCAGTATCGTCAAATAACGGAAATGCGGTGTTTGTATAATATCTTCGTGGCAATCCTGCCAAGCCGATAAAATGCATCGGGAAAAATACTCCGTAAGCGCATATAATAGTAATCCAGAAATGCCAATACCCCATGGCTTTATTCATCATTCTACCGTACATTTTAGGGAACCAATGATATATACCGGCATACATTCCGAAAATAGCGGACACTCCCATTACCAGATGAAAATGTGCTACGACGAAATACGTATCATGAATGTTAATATCCAAAGCGGAATCTCCCAGAATCAGTCCCGTCAGCCCTCCGGAAACAAATGTTGATACCAGTCCGATTGAAAACAACATAGCAGGGTTTAACTGCAGGTTTCCTTTCCAAAGTGTGGTGATATAATTAAATGCTTTTACTGCCGAAGGAATGGCAATCAATACGGTTGTAAACGTAAATACGGAGCCTAGAAACGGATTCATTCCCGAAACAAACATATGATGTCCCCAAACGATTGTTGATAAAAATGCAATTGCCAGAATGGAGCCAACCATAGCTCTATATCCGAAAATGGGTTTTCTGGAGTTGGTCGCAATAATTTCGGAGGTAATTCCTAATGCCGGTAATAGTACAATATATACTTCCGGGTGTCCCAGGAACCAAAATAAATGTTCAAATAACACAGGCGATCCTCCCTGATAATGTAGCACTTCGCCGCTAATAAATATATCTGACAGGAAAAACGAGGTGCCAAAACTTCTGTCAAAAATCAATAGCAATGCCGCTGATAATAACACCGGAAAGGAAACTACACCAATCACTGCAGTAATAAGGAATGCCCATATAGTTAGCGGCAATCTTGTCATTTTCATTCCTTTGGTTCTCAAATTAAATACGGTTACGATATAGTTTAAAGATCCGATTAACGAGGAAGCAATAAAAATAGCCATAGATACCAACCACAGGGTCATACCGGCTCCGGACCCTGGGATTGCTTGTGGTAAAGCACTTAGCGGAGGGTAGATAGTCCACCCTGCCGATGCCGGGCCTGCCTCTACAAATAATGAAATGACCATGACTACGCTTGAAATAAAGAATAGCCAGTAAGAAATCAGGTTTAAGAAACCGGAAGCCATATCTCTTGCTCCGATTTGCAAAGGAATTAATAAATTAGAGAAAGTTCCGCTTAACCCTGCTGTTAGCACAAAAAAGACCATGATGGTACCGTGTATGGTAACCAATGCCAAGTACATATCCGGGCTCATGATTCCATCTGTTTGATGAGGCCCTAAAAATGCCTCTATAATGGTAAATGATTTCTCCGGCCACGCCAACTGTAAACGAAATAGCATAGACATAAATACTCCGATGACTCCCATAAACATACCCGTTATTAAAAACTGTTTGGAAATCATTTTATGATCCTGACTAAATATGTATTTTGTTACGAATGTTTCTTTATGATGATGCTCTGACATGATCTATACCTTATTTGTTTAATTGTCGATTTAGGTATTTGAATTGTTCATCTTAATTCTCAATACTCTAAAATCCAGATACTTATATTATTTAATTACTTCTGCTAAAGTGGGTTGTTCCGCCAGCCACTTATTAAAACCTTCTTCTTCTTCTACTATGATTTTCATTTGCATATTATAATGAGACGCACCACAAATTTTATTACATAATAACAGATAGTCAAATTCATATAACTCCTCTCCTTTGGCCGAACGTATTTTATTGATATTATTTACTTTTGCTATCACCTCTTTATTTTGTCTCATTTCTTCGGTGGTAAATTTCGGTGTAAAACCAAATTGAGTAACCATGCCCGGAACGCAATTCATCTGAGCTTTAAAGTGAGGCATGTAGGCCGAGTGTAAGACATCCTGGGAGCGGAATTTAAATAGTATTTTTCTTCCTTTTGGCAAATGTAATTCTGTTACCTGTTTATCATCCCAGGAATTTTTATCAGACATGTTTACTCCCATAGTATTTATCCCTTTGATGTAGTTTATATTGCCAAAACCCAAGGTGTTATCTGCTCCCGCATAACGGGCATCCCATCTAAACTGCTGGGCGTATACTTCAATAACAAGTGGGTTTTCGTCGTCATCTATATACATCACATCTGTCCACTGATAAATTCCAAAGCCAATAAGGACAACGATTATGATCCCCGGAATGACCGTCCATATCAGTTCCAGTTTATGATTGTCTACATAAAATTTTGCTTTTTTACCCTCTTTACCTCTGTATTTATAAGGGAAATAGAAAATTAAAAATTGTACAATAAACTGCACAATTCCTATCAGCCAAAATGAAACATCGAATAATAAATCGTCATTTTCTCCTTCTATGGAAGCAGATTCCGGAAGCATCATTACGTTCATACCAATCAGGCAGTATATCATCATTGCATAGAAAAATGCTCCAAAAACGATAAAAAATTTTCCCTGAGTATCATTATCTCTATCGGTTGCAATCACCTCTCTTAAATTCATAATTCTGGTGATCTGCCAAAAACTCACCCCGATTGCAACACCTATAAAAATATAAAATAGAGCTAGCATATTATTTTGTCTTAATTATTTTAGTATTAATGATGATTTTCTTCTCCTTCGTGTTCAATATTGTAATAGTGAAACTGTTCGCTTTCTTTTAGGAAAGGATTTCCTTTTGCAACAGGGTTTACCTTTGCAAATGCATTGAATGTAGCAAACAAGAAAATTCCTGAAAAGAATACTATCGAACTGATTTCGGGAACTCCAATATACCACTGTCCTCCTACCGTTGCAGGCATGATCATGATAAACACATCCGTATAGTGCCCGATTAATATGACAATTCCTCCTATGAAAACAAACCAGGGTTTGCTTTTATAATCGCTATTGATCAACAGCAAAATCGGAAATACAAAATTCATGACCAACATGGCTAAAAATGGCAGTTTATACTCGGCAAAACGCAGTGCAAAATAAGTGCCCTCTTCAGGAATATTTGCATACCAGATGAGCATAAATTGTGCAAACCACAAATAGGTCCAGAATACACTAAATCCAAACATGAATTTTGCCAAATCGTGAATATGACTGTCGTTTACTTTTGGTAAATACCCTTTAGATCTCAGGTAAATGGTAACAAACGCAATAACGGTTAGTGCGCTTACCAACAGAGTAGCTAATACATACCACCCAAACAATGTGGAAAACCAGTGAGGGTCCAGTCCCATAATCCAATCCCAGGTCATCATCGATTCGGTGATCATAAAAAACACCAGAAATACTACGGAAACATTATAATTTCTCTTATATGTTTTGATATCGGTAGCGGTGTCTTCTTTGATTGAATTTCTTCTGATAAACCACCGGTACAGATTCCATCCTGCCAGGTAAAAAATTCCGCGAATGACCCATCCGGGAGTGTTCAACCACAGCTTTTTTCCGTATACTATCGGGTCAAAATTAGGGCTGCCTTTGTCAAAAACGCCTTCACCCATCCATACAAACAGGTGATTCCAGTGCATTACTGCAGCAATAAGCATAATCACCATAATCAAAGATGTGGGAACTATATTTGCCGTAATGGCTTCCATTACCCTGAATAGAACAACTGACCAACCCGACTGTGCAACTCTTTGCGATGCGTAAAATGCTAATACCAATAAAGTAATTCCCAGAAAAAAGATCAGGGCCACATAAAATGCTGCCCAAGGCCTGTTGTGTAATTGATGCAATACATGAGCTACATGTGCTTCATGCTCGTCATTATCATGATGGGGTGTTGCTACCTCATGGTTTTTTTTATCGTGATCTTCTTTATGGGCATCAGCCGTTTTTCCGTGGCCGCCATGCCCATCATTTTGTTGGGCACTGATAACATGCTCTGCATCCTGATGTGTTTTAGAAAACCCATCGTAAAAACTATAAGAAACGCCTAATGCTCCTATAATAATTAAAGCAATGGAGGATATTTTTATTTTACCTGAGAATTGATACATATTTTTCTATTCTTCTGTTGTATTATTGTTTTAATAAATCGTTGCGCAATTGTTCTACATACTGAACTACCTGCCAACGTTCTTTATCGGTCAACTGTGATGCGTGCGATCCCATTAAGTTTTTCCCATATATGATCACATGGTAGATATTTCCTTCTGTCAGATCTCTGTCTTTATAATTTGGAATCCCTTCAAATTTACCCCTTTGTGACAGGACACCGTTTCCATCTCCTTTTTTCCCATGGCAGGATGTACAGTAAATAGCATACATTTTTTTTCCGTTTTCCAGGTTTTTTTCATTTTTTTCCAAAGGAGATTTCAGTGTTTGTTTTGCCCTTTCGTAGTCTGCATTGGTATCTGCATACTCGTATGGAGTATTCCCTCTCGAAATGGTTCCTGCAACAGGCTTCATATTTACAGGGCTTCCGTCAATTCCCGAAGCACCATTGGTATTATAAGGCACAGACACATACATGTCCGGCATGTATTGTACTTGCGGTACTCTTTTATTTGAGCAGGCCATTAGGGTTGCTACAAAGAGTAAAACGATACTATATTTTAAACACTTCTTCATGGTCATGGTATTAATGGGTCTCTACTATGTTTATTTCTACAGCCAATGTCTCTTTTAGGAGGGCTATCAGTTCTTCTTCATTATCATGAATGGGTATTTGCATTAAAAAATGATCGTCAGTAGTCCTCGGATCAGGGTTTTCGGCTTTTTTAAAAGGCCATATTCTACTTCTCATATAAAATGTGATGACCATTAAGTGCGCTGCAAAAAACACTGTTAATTCAAATAGTATCGGCACAAATGCCGGCATATTTTCAAACCAGCTAAAACTGGGTTTTCCTCCGATATCCTGAGGCCAATCCTGAATCATTACATAATTAGTCATCCAGATGGCTATGGACAACCCTGTAATTCCGTACATAAAAGACGTTATAGCCATTCTGGTAGGTGCTAGCCCTAGGGCTTTGTCCAAACCATGTACCGGAAAAGGACAGAACACTTCTTCGATATGATAATTGGCTGCTTTTACTTTTTTAACAGCATCCAGTACAACTTCATCATCGTTGTACAACGCGTGAATTGTTTTACTACTCATGTTTATTGTCTCTTAATTTTTTAAATTTCTCTCCTGATGATTTTAAAATCGTTTTCACTTCTGCCTGTGCAATGACTGGGAATGTTCTGGCATACAGCAAGAACAATACAAAGAAAAAACCGATTGTTCCTATAAATATTCCTACATCTACAAAAGTGGGCTCAAAACGCCACCAAGTAGAGGGTAAATGCCCTTTACTCAACACAATAGCAATGATATCAAAACGTTCGAACCACATTCCTATATTGATGGCAATGGAAATGATGAATGACCAAATAAAACTTCTTCTTATTTTTTTAATCCACAACAATTGTGGAATGGCAATATTGAAAATAATCAATGACCAAAATGCCCAGGCATAAGGTCCTGTTGCGGCACCTAAAGACATATAGGTATAATCTTCATAAGGAGACCCCGTATACCAGGCAATAAAAAATTCCGATGCATATGCTATGGCAACAATACCTCCCGTTAAAATGATCACAATATTCATGTATTCAATATGAATACGTGTGATATAGTTCTCCAAATTCGTTACCTTACGCATGATTCCTAACAGCGTTTGTACCATAGCAAATCCTGAGAAAATGGCTCCGGCTACAAAATAAGGCGGAAAAATAGTTGAATGCCATCCGGGATTGATAGATGTGGCAAAGTCCATCGATACAATGGTATGCACTGAAAGTACTAGTGGTGTTGCCAAACCTGCTAATACTAATGATACTTCTTCAAAACGTTGCCAATCTTTTGCTCTGCCTGACCACCCGAATGAAAGTAAGGTGTATATCTTCTTTTGGAACGGTTTTACGGCTCTGTCTCTGATCATGGCAAAATCGGGTAGTAAGCCCGTCCACCAGAAAACCAATGATACGGATAAATAAGTTGAAATGGCGAACACATCCCACAGTAATGGCGAATTAAAGTTTACCCATAGAGACCCGAATTGGTTAGGAATGGGCAATACCCAATAGGCATTCCACACACGCCCCATATGGATAATAGGAAACAATGCCGCCTGAAAAACGGCAAAGATAGTCATGGCTTCTGCGGAGCGGTTGATAGCCGTTCTCCATTTTTGACGGAATAATAACAATACGGCAGAAATTAACGTTCCGGCGTGCCCGATACCTACCCACCATACAAAGTTAGTGATATCCCATGCCCAACCGATATTCTTACTTAATCCCCAGACTCCGATACCTGTTCCTATAGTATAAAAGATACATCCGAACCCCCATAACATTGCTGCTAAGGAAATATAAAATGCCATATACCAGTTTTTGTTTGCTTTCCCTTCTATGGGTTTTACAATGTCTTCGGTAATGTCGTGGTAACTCTTATCACCTAATACTAAGGGTTCTCTTATGGGTGCTTCGTAATGAGACATATTTTATTTTTTTGTTTGAAAGTTAAAAGTTTGAAAGTAGCTTTTTATCATTTTGATTTGCTACTTTTGCCCTTTAATTCATGTCTTTTAACTTTTTATTTTTTGGTTTGGAAGTTCCAAGTCTGTAGTTGTAAAGTTCTTTACTTTTCAACTTTTCGAATCCTTTAATTAACGCTCGTTTGTATTTCTAACTTTTACCTGATACACTACATTGGGTTTGGTTTGCAGATAATCTAACACGTGATATGCTCTTTTATCTTTGACCAACTTAGTAACTTCTTCTTCTTCGTTATTTACATCTCCAAAAGTCAATGCCTCTGTAGTACACGCAGATGAACATGCTGTTGCAAACGCTCCTGTTTCTACTTTTCTGCCTTCTTTTTTTGCTTTTAAAATAGTAGCCTGTGTCATTTGGATACACATAGAGCATTTTTCCATAACTCCTCTCGAACGAACAACTACATCCGGATTCAACACCATTTTACCGTATTCGTTATTCATATTGAAATCGAATTCATCATTGTCAGCATAGTTGAACCAATTGAAGCGGCGAACTCTATAAGGACAGTTGTTTGCACAATATCTCGTTCCTACACATCTGTTATATGCCATTTGGTTCTGCCCTTGACGACCATGTGATGTTGCTGCAACCGGGCAAACGGTTTCACACGGAGCATGATTACAGTGCTGGCACATCATGGGTTGGAAAGTAACCGTAGGGTTTTCTGCAGATCTTTCGAGTACTTCAAACAGTTCTCCACCTCTTTTTCCTGCATCTAATGCTTCTTCTCTGGTTTCTATTTCCGAAGAGTAATAGCGGTCAATACGCAACCAGTGCATGTCTCTACCTACTCTTACTTCTTCTTTTCCTACAACCGGCACATTGTTCTCTGCATGGCAAGCAACGATACAGGCTCCACATCCCGTACATGAGTTTAGATCAATAGATAAATTGAAATGATGACCCATTTCTCTCGGGTGTTTATCCCAAAGATCTACTTTGCTAGCCGCTTTTTCTTTATGGTCATACGACACCATTGCCGGTTTGTTCCAGGTGTGTTTCGGATCTATAGTGTGATCGTTATAGTCTTTTAAGGAAACTTCTTTTAAAATATCATGACGCCCGGCGATGGTTTTTTGTATTTGAATACATGCAAACTCATGAACAGGTCCGGAGGTTTTTTCAATAGTTACTCCGTATTGAACATTGTTTCCGTTTGCATATAATTTGTAGGCATTTACGCCTACCTGCATTTCTTTTTTTAAGTTTGTTTTTCTACCATATCCTAATGCCAATCCAACCGAACCTATTGCTTGTCCGGGTTGAATGATAACAGGGATATTTTCAACAGTTACTCCGTTTACGGTAAGTTTTGCATAATTTCCATTGATAGATCCGTTATCTTTTACCGGGTTTGTAAAGCCAAGTTTTTCAGCGTCTGCTATGGACATGGTCAGGTAATTGTCCCAGGACGCTCTGGTAATCGGATCGGGAAATTCCTGTAGCCAGGGATTGTTTGCTTGTTTCCCATCACCTAAAGCGGTAGACGTATATAAACTTAATTCGAACCCTTCGGGTTTTGAGGTCGTCATTTGTGTAACTGCCGCTGCGATATCTGTTATATTTTCACTAACATCGCTAGCTACTGTTTTTATAAAGAAGCCGTCATGCAGTGCTTTATTCCAGGATTGCCCTTCTAAAATATTTTCCTGCCAAAATGCTTTCAGATAGTCGTAATACTTGGTTGTATTTCCCGACCATTTTAACAGTATGCCCTGCAACTGGTTGGCATTAAATAATTTTTGAATAGTGGGTTGTGTCAATCCGTAGTGTCCTTCGGTTATCATAACATCGCCCCAGGATTCCAGGAAATGAGTGGCCGGCAATACATATTGGATTCCTGCTGCATTTGCAGTAGCATTGTTTTGCTCTGATATAATGACAGAAAGTTTTAATTTTTCCAACCCTTCCGAAAAGTCTTTTGCAGAGGCTAAAGAGTATACAGGATCAACATTATAAGCGATTAATCCGCCTATTTTTCCCCATTTCATGTCCGTAACTAACTGAGCTACTTCCGAATCGTTCCCTTGCCTGTTGTAGGTTGGGTTTGCAACATCCATAATCTCACTGCCCAATGCTTTGTTAATTGCCATGGCAACTAATTGTGCTTTTTTGTCGTTCAATCCTGTTACAACAACTCCTCTGGATCCTGCTTTTTGTAATGCTGTTGCCGCTTCTTTTATGGCTGCATCTTTCGGTGTTTCTTTTGATGGCAGGCTCGATCCGGTAATGTTATTGTATAAATTAATTAAGCCATATACCTGATCCGATGGTTTTGTTACCACCCGCTTGTCTGCATTTGCACCTGTTAAAGACATGTTTGCTTCAAACTGTATGTGGTAAGACATGTGGTCGGAATCAGGATTTCTGCTTGCCGCATATCCTTTTTCAAAACCTCCCTGCCAATCTCCTAAGAAATCTGCTCCGAAAGAGACAATGGTCTGTGCTTTGTCAAAATGGTAGCCCGGTAATGCTCTTTTGCCATATATTGCTTCAAAAGCGTCTAAGGTACCGCTTTCTGAAACCGCATCGTATACTACGTGTTTTACATTTGGGTATGCAGCAATAAACTCGGCAATGATTTTATCCGTAGACGGGCTTGCCATGGTTCCTGTTAAAAGCACCACCGGATCGTTCGCGTTTTTTAATTCGTTTAATATTGTTGTAATTTCCGTATCTGCTGCTGCCCAGCTAATAGCTTTACCCTTTTTTGTCGGTTCTTTTAAGCGCAATTGATGGTCATATAGAGAAAGTACGGATGCTTGTACTCTTGCATTGGTGGTTCCGCCAGTATCTTTATTTGGCATTACCAATATAGGGCGGCCTTCCCTGGTTTTTACCAGTATATTTGCGAAATCAAAACCGTCGGCCATTGTCGTAGCATACCAATCGGCAACTCCTGTAATCAGGTCATTGGGTTGCATCACATAAGGAATTGCCTTTCTTACCGGGCCTTCACAGGCAGCCAGGGAAGCAGCAGCAGTGGTAAAACCTACATATTTCAAAAAATCTCTACGGGATGTAGCTGATTTTTCCAATGTGTCTTTATCACCCAAAAATTCATCCGTAGGTATTTCTTCTACAAATTCTTTTGCTTTTAGCGTTTCAACAACAGAACTGTCTTTTAGTTCTTCAACACTTTGCCAGTATTTTTTGTTTGAAGCCATTTTCGTTATTTAACTATTTTAACTTGATTAAAAGATTAAAATTCCTGGTACCAGCTTCTTTCAATCTTTTAATTCTTTAATTTTTCAATCTTTCAATTAGGGTGTGTTAACACTAAGCCAAAAATTGTCTTTTTTGCTCTTTTTCTGCCTTTTTTCGTTAGTTTTTTTAAACGTAGCTCGGCTATGTTCTGCAAAAACTGCTTCAAAATCCATGATTCTCGTTTAGTGTTAACACGCCCTAGTAAAACTCTTAATAATGACATTTTCCACATTCTTTACCTCCTAATTGAGCTATGGTTACTTTATCCACTCCGTATTTTTCGGATAGTTGTTTATGTATTTTCTCGTAATAAGCATTTCCTTTCAGATCTACTTTCGTTTCTTTATGGCAGTCGATACACCAACCCATTGTCAGCGGGGCGTATTGATACAACTCATCCATTTTTTCTACAGGGCCGTGGCATTGCTGACATTCCAGCCCTCCTACGGTTACGTGTTGTGCGTGGTTGAAGTAAGAAAAATCCGGTAAATTATGAACTCTTACCCATTTTATGGGTTTTGTTTCTCCCGTATATACTAAGTTTTCGGGATCCCACCCTACAGCGTTATATAATTTTTGAATTTCTTTGTCCAATTCTTTTTTGCCTAAGATGATACCATCAAATTCCATTTTCGTATCTTCTGCTACTTCGGAAATATTTTTATGACAGTTCATACATATATTCCCCGAAGGGATTCCTGAATTTTTGCTGTGCTTTGCAGACGAGTGGCAGTATTGACAATCTATCTTATTATCTCCCGCATGGATTTTGTGTGAGAATGCAATGGGTTGTATGGGCTGATATTCCTGATCTACGCCGACTTTGAACAATAATCCGAAAGCAATATAGGCTGATAAGAATAGCATAAATATGGTAAATACTACATGCAGGAATGTATTTTCCTTAATTCCTCTCCAAAGTTCCCGTAAGTTTCCAACGATTCCGGGTGTTTTGGGTGCTCCTTTTAATTCGCTGATCGTTTTTAATAAGCTTGCAATGATTAAAAATGCAGAAATGACTATAACAGCCAGCAAATAAATTAACCATTTGGGAGCTTCCTGCGGTACCGGAGCACTTGGAACATTTCCTGCAGTAGTCGTTTTTTTAGGATCACCAACGGTTGTATAATATAAAATATCATCTATCTGCTGATCGGTTAATTGAGGAAAGAGGGTCATCACCGAAGGGTGAAATTCAGCCGCTTTAGCAGCTTTCGCATTGACTTTTTGAAACTCCACATTGTTGCGAATCCATTTTTTTAACCAGTCATTTTCCCTTCTTTCTTCAACTCCTCCTAAGGCCGGGCCTATTAATTTTTTGTC
The DNA here is from genome assembly GCA_014075215.1 of Flavobacteriaceae bacterium. Taxonomy (NCBI): domain Bacteria; kingdom Pseudomonadati; phylum Bacteroidota; class Flavobacteriia; order Flavobacteriales; family Flavobacteriaceae; species Flavobacteriaceae bacterium. Next base: position 752,698 of record CP046177.1, on the reverse strand, counting down.
CAACTTATGACAAGAAACACATAAAGATTTGAACAATTTTCTCCCTTCTTTTTGTCTGGTTTCATCTACAGCATCTTGTGCTTGTATTGATAAGCTTAAAGAAAATAGTAAGAATGTGAATGTGTTGAGAAGTAACTTGGCTGTTGGATTGTGTAGTGCTACACTTTTCATATTTTAAAAACTAAATTTAGTATCTTAATTCATACAAAATACTAATCAAAATATGCTACAAAAACAGTTGTCCGATTAGCAGTGCAAAAATACTACATCTGTCTTTATTTTGAAATGTCAAAGGAATGTTAAATCACAATTTATAATGATTCTAAATAAATTATATTTTCAATATATTAAAACACAAGTCGTTATTTTTGTAATCTCAATAGTTACCATGAAAAGAAAGCCTTTTTACTTTGTGGTATTCGCTTTGTTATTCTTTGGTATAGCTACCGGCTATTCTCAGGACAGCATAGATCGTAATCATTTTATTCAAAAATTAATTCAAAAGAAAAGGGAGTACAATAAAACGCACGGATTAGGATATAGGATTCAGTTATATAATGGCCTTGAAGTCAGGGTAAAAAGAACGCAGGCTAAATTCAAGGCGAAGTTCCCGAATATTAAAACCTATGTAACTTATGTGTCTCCTGAGTGGAAAATTCAAGTGGGAAATTATAAAACCCGCTTAGAAGCTGACAGGGCTTTATTAGCTATTAAAGATTCTTTTTCGGGAGCTATTGTTGTTCCTATAGGGCGGTAACGTTTCAAGTTTGAAGGTTGTAAAGTTTACCGGTAAAAAAATGAAAAACGGCTTTATTTCAGTTTCTTTTTAACCGCTATTTCTTGATATGCTTCTATGGTATCGCCTTCTTTGATATCATTAAATCCTTTGACCTGAAGCCCACAATCATATCCTTTAGCAACTTCCTTTACATCATCTTTAAAGCGTTTCAATGAAACTAACGAACCGTCGTGCACTACTATTCCGTCTCTAATAATTCGCACGTTAGAATCTTTGAAAATTTTACCGCTCATCACCATACAACCTGCTATATTTCCGACTTTGGAAATTTTATATACTTCTCTGATTTCCACATTTCCTGTAACTTCTTCTTTCATGTCCGGAGACAGCATTCCTTCCATTGCATCTTTTAGGTCGTTAATAGCATCATAGATAATCGAATAGAACCGGATATCTACTTCTTCTTTATCTGCAACTGTCTTTGCATTGCCTTGCGGGCGTACATTAAATCCTACGATAATGGCATCGGAGGCAGATGCTAATAGTACGTCCGATTCAGTGATAGCACCCACTCCTTTGTGCAAAATATTGACTTGAATTTCTTCGGTAGACAGTTTCTGGAAAGAATCTGTCAGGGCCTCCACAGAACCGTCTACATCTCCTTTCAAGATGATATTCAATTCTTTAAAATCTCCTAATGCAATACGCCTTCCGATCTCGTCTAAAGTCAGTGTTTTTTGAGTTCTTACGGATTGTTCTCTTTGTAATTGAGAGCGTTTGGTAGCAATTTGCTTTGCTTCGCGCTCATCGTCAAATACATTAAATTTATCTCCTGCCTGCGGTGCTCCGTCCAGGCCTAATATAGATACCGGTGTTGACGGGCCGGCTTCTTTTAGGCTATTTCCTTTATCATCGAACATCGCCCGTACTTTTCCGCTGTGTTTTCCTGCCAGAATATAGTCTCCTATTTTCATGGTTCCTGACTGCACTAAAAGGGTAGAAACATATCCTCTTCCTTTATCCAGTTGGGCTTCCACAACTGCGCCTACAGCGTTTTTATTGGGGTTTGCTTTTAATTCCAACACTTCTGCTTCCAGCACTACTTTTTCCAGTAGTTCTTCTATTCCCTGCCCTGTTTTTGCCGAAATATCTTGTGATTGAATATTTCCTCCCCATTCTTCAATTACCAGGTTCATTCCGGACAATTGTGTTTTTACATTATCGGGGTTTGCATTTGGCTTATCAATCTTATTGATAGCGAATATAATGGGAACTCTTGCTGCCTGTGCATGAGAAATGGCTTCTTTGGTTTGTGGCATTACATCATCATCGGCAGCTACGACAATAATTACCAAGTCTGTAACCTGTGCTCCACGTGCACGCATAGCTGTAAAAGCTTCGTGACCCGGAGTGTCTAAAAATGATATTTTTTCATCTCCTACATATACCGAGTAGGCTCCTATATGCTGTGTAATTCCACCTGATTCTCCTTCAATTACATTTGCTTTTCGAATATAATCCAATAGCGATGTTTTACCGTGATCCACATGCCCCATTACGGTAATAATCGGTGCGCGTTTTTTTAGCTCTTCCGGTTTATCTTGTTCTTCAAAAATAGCTTCTTCTACTTCTGTACCTATAAATTCAACGGTATAATTAAATTCTTCTGCAACTATAGTCAGTGTTTCCGCATCGAGGCGTTGATTCATAGTCACCATCATTCCGAGAGACATACAGGCAGAGATAATATCTGTAACCGGTACGTCCATCATAGTTGCTATCTCACTAACGGTTACAAATTCGGTTACCTTTAATACTTTGCTCTCCGCCTCTGCTGCCTGCAAATCTGCTTCTGATTGCTGGCGATGTGCGTCTCGTTTTTCTCTGCGGTATTTAGCTCCTTTTCCTTTAGAGGATTTTCCTTGTAATTTCTCTAACGTCTCTCGTACCTGCTTTTGAATTTCTGCTTCTGTTAACTCTTCTTTTTGAGCAACCGATGGTCTCTGTTGCCTTCCTCTTCCTTTATTCCCTCTATTTTCACTTCTATTTTGACCTTGATTTGGTGCACTTGGTTTACTTATTCTTCTTCTTTTCTTTTTATTGGCATCATTAGCAGCCGTTTTTTCAGGTTTACCTTCCGGTTTTTTATTGACTTTTTCAAATTGTTTCAGGTCAATTTTTTTGCCGGTTAATTTGGGCCCATCTAATTTTTTATATTGTGTTTTGAGTGTTTCCGGTTCGGCTTTCTCCTCTACTGCCGGGTCTTTGGTTTCTTTTCTCGGTTCCGTTTTTTTAGCAATAGGTTTTTCTTTCGGAGGTTCGGGTTTTTCCGTTGTTGTTTTTTTTTCTTTTTTCTGAGTTTCTTTGGTTTTTTTTGAAGGCTCTAAATCTATTTTACCTACCTTTTTAAACGCTAACTTTTCGGTTTTAACTTTAAAAACTTCTTCTTTTTTAGCTTCAGCTGCTTTTTTTTGTTCTAATTTGGCTTCTAATTCTAACCTAATAGCTTCTTTTTCTTTCCTCTTTTCTTCACCAACTTCTTTAGATTCGGCTCTTTTACTGGCGTCTGTTTCAAAGCCATCAAGTAAGACCTGATATGTTTCTTCGGATATTTTAGTAGTAGGCCTGGCTTCTATTTCGTGTCCGTTTTTAGCCAGGTATTCTACTGCTCTATCCAAAGAGATATTGAGTTCCCTCAGCACTTTGTTAAGCCTCATTGTTTTGCTTTCAGCCATAAATTATATTTCCTTAATATTTGAACTCATTTAAACTTTTTCAATTTGCTAAAAAATTACTGTTTTTCGCTCTGTTTTTGTCTTTTTTCCCTTCCGTAGCGCTGCTATGCAACTCAAAAAATCCTTCAACAGTCCTAAAAACTTCTAATGTTCGCTTAAATCCAAAAAGTTTAAATGAGTTCATTGTAATATTTATCTCCTTTTACGCTTTTATTTAATTAATCTTCAAACTCTTCTTTTAATATTTTCTGCACTTCTAAAATGGTTTCTTCCTCCAGATCAGTTCTTTTTAAAAGTTCTTTAACACTTGTATCTAATACACTTTTTGCCGTATCCAAACCAATATTTTTAAACTCTGCAATTACCCAGTCTTCAATTTCGTCTGTAAATTCGGTTAATTCCACATCTTCTTCCTCCAGTCCTTCTCTTTGTACATCAATTTCGTATTTCGTTAATTCGCTGGCCAATCGGATATTTACTCCTCCTTTTCCAATAGCTTTAGACACTTCTTCGGGTTTTAAAAAAACATGTACTCTTCCTTTTTTACCATTTTTCTGCGTTTCAAAAGGATAAATTTCCATAGAAGCAATTTTAGCAGGGCTTAGTGCTCTTGCTATAAATAGCTGTTCATTTTTGGTGTAATTAACCACATCAATATTTTCATTTCCCAATTCTCTGACAATTCCATGGATTCTGGAACCTTTCATTCCCACACAAGCTCCAACCGGATCTATCCTGTCATCATATGAATCTACGGCAACTTTGGCTTTTTCTCCAGGAATTCTGGCTACCTCTTCTACGGTGATCAAACCATCAAAAACTTCGGGGATTTCTTGTTCAAATAGTTTTACTAAAAACTCAGAAGATGTTCTTGATAATATAATGGCAGGTTTATTCCCTCTTAATTCTACGGATTTTATAACTCCCCTGACCGAATCGCCTTTTCTAAAGAAATCCGACCTGATTTGCTCGCTTTTCGGCAACACAATTTCATTTCCGTCATCATCTAATAAAATAATTGCATTATGACGAATGTGATGTACTTCCGCATTGTATATCTCTCCTTCCAGGTCTTTGAATTGTTTAAAGACGTTTGTACTGTCGTGCTCATGAATTTTGGAAATTAAATTTTGCCGCAATGCCAGGATGGATCTTCTTCCCAGATCTATTAACTTTACCTCTTCCGAAACATCTTCACCAATTTCAAAATCCGGTTCTATTTTTCGTGCTTCCGTCAGCTCTATTTCTTCATTATCATCTTCTACTTCACCGTCGGCAACAACAACTCTGTTTCTCCAGATTTCCAAATCTCCTTTATCCGGATTGATAATAATATCAAAATTATCATCCGAGCCAAATTTTCTTTTCAAAGCTGCTCTAAATACTTCTTCCAGAATAGACATTAAGGTTACTCTGTCTATACTTTTACTGTCTTTAAACTCCGAAAATGATTCTATCAATGCTATATTTTCCATTACATTTACCTGCTTAAAATACGATCTTCACTTTTGCTTCTTTAATATCTTTATATATAATAGTTGCCATTTTTTCTACGATAACCTTCCCTTTACCAACCGGTTTGGGTTCTCTTGTTTTCCATTTCAAAACGATTTTCACATCATCTGCACTTATCAGTATTCCTTCATATTCACAGTCATCCGTTTTTACTTTCAGAACCCTGCCTATGTTCTTTAAATATTGCCTTCGCTCCGTCAGAGGTTCTTTGATATCGGGCGAGGTGACTTCTAATGTAAAGTATTCTTCTTCTTCCCGATTCGAATGGTGTTCTATATGCCTGCTAATCCGAACAATTTCCTTCAATGAAACCCCGGTGTCTCCGTCTACAGTTAATCGAATCGTATCATTTGCCAAAAACTCCAAATTTATCAGAAATAATGATGTATTTGCTGCTAGTGCTTCCTGAACAAGGCCCCTTATTTTTTCCCGATTCATCTTAATGTATAAAAAGAGGGGACAATTGTCCCCTACATTTTCTTTTTACTGTAATTTCGCTGCAAATATAGGAACTTGTTTACTAATAACCAAATAAGATAAATCAATTAATTTTTAGTAAATTTATGTCTGTATTCTAATCCTTATAAAAACACCGTCTTATGAAAACAATAGTTGTTCCTGTAGATTTTTCAAAAAAATCCGAATATGCCGTAAAGCTGGCATCACATATTGCAAAGAAGTCTAATTATGAAGTGCACCTTTTGCATATGGTAGAATTACCAACCGGAATTGTAGATATGGGAGCCGGCAGTAATTTTAGTATTCCGGAAAGTATGATGTATCTTAAAAAAGTGAAAGAAAAAATAGCCCAACTCGGACAGATTTTTTTTACCGAAGATTTTCCTCTAAAACATGCTATCCGTTTTCAAAACCCTTATGAAGGAATTATTGAATATGCAAATAAAGTGAATGCGAGTTTTATAGTAATGGGCTCAAAAGGGGTTTCCGATTTCGAAGAAATTTTAATCGGATCTAACACGGAAAAAGTAGTGAGAACTTCTAAAATCCCGGTAATTGTTGTTAAAAAAGACCCAACGGGTTTTAAGGTGAAAAACATTGTTTTTGCGTCCAATTTTAAGAGTGAAAACAAAGAACCTTTTCATAAGCTAGTTGCGTTTTCCAACGAGTTTAAAAGCAAAATACATTTATTAAAGGTAAATACAGTGGGTAAATTTGAAAGTTCTGCTGTTTCAAAAGAAAAGATTCGAAGCTTTTTAGAGGGATTCAAAGCCGGTAAAACCACTATTAATATATACAATGATTTTTCTGTAGTAAAAGGGGTTATGAGCTTTTCTAAAGAGGTAAATGCTGACTTAATTGCTCTGAGTACCCACGGAAGAAGCGGGCTTTCTCATTTATTTAACGGAAGCATTGCTAAAAACCTTTCTAAAAACAGTTTAAGACCTTTGATCACTTTTAAAATCTAATGGGTGATAAAAAAAGCTCCATTTCATACGATGGAGTTTTTTTACTGCTACGAATTCCGAACCAAGATCGAATCAACATTCAACTTCTGATTTCTTCAACTAATTTTTGTAATCTTTCGGATTTTAGTTCTTTGTTTTTTAATTCACATTGCCATATAACAATTACTTTCCAACCTAACCCGGCAAGTTCTGCCTGATTTTTAAAATCTCTTTTTCCAGTGTTTCCTATTTTATTTTCCCAAAACTCTTTTCTGGTAGATGGGAGCTTACCTGCTTTACAGTTATGACCATGCCAAAAACAGCCATTTACAAAAATAATTACTTTATGCTTTTTAAGGACAATATCGGGTTTGCCGGGAAGATATTTGACATTTTTTCTATATCGAAATCCTTGTGAAAAAAGAAATTTTCGAACGACTATTTCAGGTTTGATTTCCTTACCCGAGATTTTAGACATTATATCCTTTCTTTTGTCAGATGAATAAATATCCATTTCCTAATTAATCATCTGCTCATATTTTTCAATGAATTCGTGATGATAATTCTGAGCATTAGTGAGGAGTTCATTAAAAGTTTTGGCATATACTTTATCAGTTGTTGACATTGACTCAATTTCATCTCGCGTTTTTCTGTCGTTATAATCAACTTCTCCACCTACAATATATGCTATGATTTTATTCGGACTATACTTATCACTTCCTATTTTTACCTATAACATATCTTTTATTATTCTCACTTTTTTGAGAGCTTTCCGTTTCTCTACGATTACGCCCTATGAGAAGAAATTTATCATTAATTTCGGAAAAACTCATTCCGTGACCATTATCCTCTACAATAATTTCCTTTTCCTTTTCATCAAACAAATGAATAGTTACTTCTTCCGCTTCAGCATCATAAGAATTACTCACAAGTTCTGCTATAACAGGTGGAAGAGTTGAATACATTTGAATCCCCAAGTGTTCGATTGTTCTTGGGTCAAATTTCATTAATAACTTATCTGTTTGATTTCCTTTCACTATCTATTATTAATCATTGTTTTACCAATTCTTTTTGCATATTCAGGAGGTACGGCATTTCCAATAATACGTGCTATTGATGCCATACTTATTCCCTTAAAAATATAGTCTTTAGGAAAAGATTGGAGTACTGCGCCCTCTCTCAATGAAATTCCTCTGTCTTCTTCAGGGTGTGCAAATCTTCCATTTGGAACCACTCAAAAATTTTGTAGTGATTGTCGGAGCAGGTCTATTCCACCACATCCTGCCAAAAGTGTCTTTAAAAGAATCATCTTTACCTATAAAACAATCCAATTGAAGATGCTCCATATTAGCAAACCCCATTCTATCCCCACCATCTTTTTTAACATTTTGAAGGCGTTCCAATGTTATACCTTTCAAATTAGATGATGTATGCAAAAAAGCTGTTTCATCCTTAGTACCTGCATTAATTTTTGGAAAACCATTTTGCTCTCCCAAAACATCTTTTACAGATAACTTAAAAACATCTTTTTTGGGGAATATTTTATTTTTTGATACTCGATTAGCTAAAAGTGTAAAACGTTTTCTATTTTGAGGAACACCATAATCGCTAGTGTTATGAACGTCAAAGTGAACTTGATACTTATTACTTTCTAGCCAATCGATAAAATCGGCTAACCCGCTCTCTTTCTTTTTTCTCAATACTCCGGGAACATTTTCAACTATCACATATCCCGGACGGAAATACTCTACAAACCTTCTAAACTCCACAAGAAGATTTTTAGATTTTTCAGATTTGGTTTTATCCGTATTTATAATACTCCAAAATTGACAAGGGCTACAACCAATCAGAATTAAATTTTTATCACGTTTTTTTAACCCCAGCCTTTTTTGTAAATCTTTTTCTTTTAACTTGAATACATCTTCCTCAATAAAGCAAGCTTCATTTATATTTGCTTCATACGTTTCTTTACAGTTTGAGTCATTATCGATACCTGCAAGCACTTTTACACCTGCCTCTTGCATACCATAACTCATACCACCGCCTCCACAGAAAAAGTCAACTGCCTTTAGAGGGGTTTGGGTTAGTATGTTTTTAAAATTTCCCAATTAAATTATTTTGTTGAAATAAGAAGTTCTCTCACATCTACATCCAAAATCCTTGCCACTTGGAATAGGTTTTCAATTCTTGGTTGCATATCATTCCTACACCATTTTGAAATAGTATTCTTATTCATATCTATTTCATCGGCTAACCAGTTATTCGTTTTTCCCTTTTCAGCTAAAACTGCTTTAATCCTATTATAAATTGGCTTATCCATAGTAATTGCTATGATTTATTAACAAAAATAACCAAGAAAAATAAATAAGAAAAATATTATTATATGTTTTAATAGGAGATTAAAAAATCTTTATATAACTTTGAAATGCTTTAAAAAGGGATAAATAAATTTTTAAAGTTTTTTTATTAGAAATTAAAAACATAATTATGAGTATCAGATACACAAAAGCAGATCTTGAAAAGATCGTTTACACACAATTGGAAAATCTTAATGCAATAAACAATTTGTTGAGCATCATGAAACACCAAAATGAATTGTTGGAAAAAGCCAATAAAAAGTTTAAAGATGAGATTTCAGATATCAAGCAGAAAATATACCCATCACTCAAAAAAGGCAGAGCAAATAGTGGATCAATCCGAAAACTTGTGGGATTTTAAAGATATTATTGAAAACATTTAAGTTGAGTCAATCGCAAAAGCATCATTCAATAGAGTTTAAAAACTTAATAAACAGTTATTTAATGGATATTCATTTAAAAAAAAATCTGAAATGATAAAATTTTTATTCAAGTCTTCCCCACAACTTTTTTGCTTGATCCCAAATAGTTAGAAAAATGAGTGCCCGAAAAGGTGTGTTTTTTTAGCTTTTGCGATCACAGGAGTAAAAAGAAAGGGCTTCAACCAAGAAATAGAAGAAGTCTTGTTATGTTGGCCTACAAGGACTCGAACCTTGAATAACGGTACCAAAAACCGGTGTGTTACCATTACACCATAGGCCAATATTAACTGCGGGTGCAAATTTAGGTCAAACTTTTTATCTTACAAATATTTTAACCGTTTTTTTGATTTTAACAAACTTTTAATAGCTCTTGTTCACTGCAATAATTTTATTATACGAGACCTTTGCCAAAATAGAGATATATTTTGTATTGAAATTGATTTGACTTCAAATTTTCTTCGGGCGTCGAACTTTTTTATCAAATCAATTTTGCAAAGGCCTCTATACATTTTTTATGTTAGAAAAATTAGTAAATTCGCCCTAATTATCTATATGATTTATGACATCTCTTAACTATAACAAATGGAATATCATTCTAGGGTGGGTTGTTTTCCTAATTGCTTTAATCACATACACATTAACCTTAGAACCTACTGTGAGTTCCTGGGACTGCGGTGAATATATCTCGACTTCGGTAAAGTTGGAAATTGGCCATCCGCCGGGAGCTCCGCTATTTCAGATGTTAGGCGCATTTTTTGCCATGTTTACCAATGATGTTACCCAGATTGCTAAGATGGTGAATTTTATGTCTGCCTTAGCCAGCGCATTTACTATACTGTTTATGTTTTGGACCATTACAAATTTGGCAAAGAAACTAGCCTTAAAATCCGGTGAACAACTATCCGAAAATAAAATCATTGCCATTTTAGGAAGTGCTATCGTAGGTGCTTTGGCCTATACTTTTTCAGATAGTTTCTGGTTTAGTGCCGTTGAGGGAGAAGTGTATGCCATGTCCTCATTTTTAATGGCCGTTTTGTTTTGGTTGGGCCTTAGGTGGGAAAGCGAACTCACTACTCCCGGAGGTAATAAGTGGTTGGTTTTAATCAGTTTTGTAGTCGGCTTGTCTTTTGGGGTTCATATATTATCATTGTTAGTTATTCCGTCAATTGTACTGTTGTACTTCTTTAAAACATATAAAAACATCACGCTTAAAACAACTGCATTTGCCACCGTAATTTCTATTTTGGTACTGGCTTTTGTATTTAAATTTTTATTTCCTTTCACCTTAAAATTCTTTAGTGTTTCCGAGTTGTTTTTTGTGAATTCATTTGGAATGCCTTATAACTCCGGAACCATTATTGCCGGAATTGTTTTGGTTATTTTATTTTACCTTGGATTAAAGTATACTCGTAAAGAAGGAAATGCAACTGCCAATACACTCATTTTATCTGTACTCTTTATTATGATCGGGTTTTCTTCCTGGATAATGCTCCCCATAAGAGCCAATGCAAATACGACGATTAATGAAAATGACCCATCCAGTGCCAGAGAATTACTAGCGTATTACAATCGGGAGCAATATGGAGATGCAAACGTTTTTTATGATACATATTACTCTAACAAGTATAATGATTCCAGAGATCCGAAAAATCCGTACAAGGATGATAAGCCCAAATACGAAAAAAGAAATGGCAGATATGAAATTGTAAATAACTACAAAAATGTCATACCAAACTATTCAGGTAAGCACAAGGGATTTATTCCCAGAATGACAGACCCTGCATCGGAAAAAATGTATAAGGTGATAGCAGGGATTCCGCAAAATAGCAAAAGGCGGCCGACTTTTGCAGAAAACCTGAAATTTATGGTTATCTACCAGTTTGGATATATGTATGGCCGTTATTTTATGTGGAATTTTGTAGGGCGGCAGAATGATATCCAGTGGCAGTACGATCAAAATGGGAATTGGCTGAGTGGAATTACACCTATTGACGAATTTAGGTTAGGCTCTCAAAAAAACCTTCCTCCCGAAGCGTTAAACAATAAAGGCAGGAATACCTATTATTTCTTACCTCTCATATTGGGAATCATTGGCCTGTTATATCAGGTAAAATGGGATCAAAATAATTTTTTTACACTCCTCATTTTCTTTTTATTTACGGGTTTTGCCATTATTTTTTATACCAACCCGAAACCTTTTGAGCCCAGAGAAAGAGATTATGCAGTTGTAGGGAGTTTTTACATTTTTGCCATATGGATAGGGTTCGGAGTATTGGCTTTGTATGAATATCTAAAATCATATGCCAATAAAAAGATAGTAGCAACAGTGGTAACTGTTATTTCACTAGTTGCTGTCCCCATTTTAATGGCTTCACAAAACTGGGATGACCATGATCGGTCTAACAGGTATACGGCTCGTTTAAATGCACAGGCTTATCTGGAGTCTTGCGATCCGAATGCCATTATGTTTACCATTGGAGATAATGATACGTTTCCTCTGTGGTATATGCAGGAAGTAGAGGGGGTCAGGACAGATATCAAACTCATAAATACAAGCCTTTTTGCAACAGATTGGTATATTGACCAAATGAAAAGAAAAACCTATGAAGCACCTCCAATACCTTCTCAATTAAAACATGAAGAATATACCTATGGGACATTAGATGTTGCATACTACTACCCTCTGCCTCAGTTTAAAGACACTATTATTGATATACGTCTTTTTATGAAATTGATCCAGAGTAAAAATCCCAGAACTTATGTTGAAACGGAAAACGGAGTAAAAGAAAAAATTTATCCGACAAATAAAATCAGGATTCCCGTTGATAAAAAAACCGTATTAGAGAATGGAATTGTCGCCCCAAAAGATGCAGATAAAATTGTGGATCATATAGACATTACCATTAGTGACCGGGGCTTAACAAAAAACCACATTTTAATGTTGGATATACTGGCAAATAATAACTGGAAGCAACCTATTTATTTTACAGGAGGTTCTAATGACGATGCCGAATATATATGGTTGAAAGATTATTTACAGTTAGACGGAATGGCTTATAAGCTGGTGCCTATTTTAACTTCAAACAAAGATCAATCCATATTTGATATGGGTCGTATAGATCCGGAAAAAATGTATCACAATATCAATAAGTTGGATTGGGGTAATATTAATGACGGTAACATTTATCTGGATGAGCAAAGCAAAAGAAACTCCATCAGTCTTCGAAATAATATGATGCGTTTAGCCGAAGCTTTTGCTAAAGAAGGAGATACTTTAAAAGCAAGAGAGGTATTGGATCTTTCCCTGGAAAAAATGCCTATAGAATTATTTGGCCATTACAGCATCTCTTTAGGGTATCCGGAGTTGTACTATAAAGTGAACGAAGTTTCAAAAGCAAGGGAAAATGCCGAGCTCTTAGTGAAATTAATTAAAGAAAACTTACTATGGTTGAGTGGTTTTGACAAAAGAGAAGTCAATGAAGCCGTATTTGATGATATAGATACAAATTTATATATGTTTAGAGAAATAGTAAGACAAGTTGATGTATATGATACGGACGAAAATTATAAAGATCAACTGTTGGAAGAATACACAAATATCTTTAAATTATTTGACCATTTGGTGCCGGATGATGAATGATTTTTAAAAAAAGTAATATCAATCCATACGAGTAGTTGCAGTGGTTTTGTAAGGTATACAACACTATAGACAAATTCTAAACTTTATTGGAACTACTATTTGAAAGCAAAAACTGTGACTCAGTCTGCCATTACAGCATTTTTAGTCGATGACGAAAAAAAGAGTTTGAGCAACCTGGAGAACCTCATTCGACAATATTGCTCTACCATAATTATTATAGGGACTTCACAAAAGCCGTTAGCTGCCATAGAGCAGATTAAAAAGCTGCAGCCGGCGGTATTATTTTTAGACATACAAGCCTCGTCTAAACGGTTTTGAATTACTAAACATGCTGGAAGATATGCCTGTGATTACAGTATTTGTAACCGCTTATGACCAATTTGCTATTAAAGCTATCAAGGCCAATGCTTTTGATTATCTGTTAAAACCCATATCCATCAAGGAATTAAAGCAGGTTGAAACAAAATTGAATAAAGCGATTCATTTGAAAAAAAATGAGGAGGTACAAAAGGATGAAAATCAAAAAAAAATAGTTTTTGCCATCAACAATAGTTATATCATTGAAAATCTTGATAATATTATCTATTTACATTCGGAAAGTAGTTATATATATCTATAGAGAAGAAGGGAAAAGGCTCATGTTCTCCAAACCTCTCAAATACTTTGAAGATCAGCTGAGCCATAAACATTTTATAAGAATTCATCATTCTTATATCGTAAATCTCACTAAAATAGAGAGCTTTATAAAAGGAAGCGGGAGTTATGTATGTATGTCAGGAGGGCAAAAATTGGCAGTTTCCAGAAGAAAAGCAGCATATCTTAATGAGTGTATTGCCAAAATGCATAAAATAATATAATATTGATCATTAAGTCATTTCATTACATCGTCATCTTCTTTTTGACCATATCCTACTCCACAGCGCAACAATGGGAGTATCCTGTGAAGAAATTCTCAACGAAAGACGGGTTGCCTACTTTAGAGGTATATTATGTCCATGAAGATCGGAAAGGATATTTGTGGTTTTGTACAGATCATGGTCTCGTACGTTATAACGGATATGATTTTAAAATATTTACCGAAAAAGACGGCCTTACGAATAATACAATACTCAGCATTCATGAAGATAGTAAAGGTCATTTGTGGTTGTTTTGCCTGAATGCACCGCTTACCTATTATGACGGGCAGCATTTTCAACCATTTTCTCCTGACGAATACAACGCCAGAGAATATATTGGCGGAGAAATAAAACTGCTAAACGATACACTAGTAATGCGAAACGTAACAAAAAACAAAACATATTTGGCTAGATTCCCCGATACTTTTGAAGAAGATAATCCAGTCGCCCATACTACCGATATTTTGGGAAATCACTATCTGTTAGAAAAAAATAATGTCTTTTTTATATATATAACTACGGAAAAAAGTATCTCTGGTCAAAAACGTATAAATCATACCAAACAAGGTATATGGATTAATAGTGATATTCATTACCGTTCAGCACTTAAGATAAGTCAAAACCGAATATTCTTACATAATAATCGTAACCTGCTTCTTACAGTAAACGATTCTATCTATTATCAGGGTTCATTGGACATCAAAGACAAACCTGTAAATATATTAACGGTATACAAGGACAATAGTGACATTTTATGGATGGCTACCAATAATGGTCTTTATACTTTTGACCCTTACAAGGCAAAAATAACCGGACATTATTTCCCAAACGAATTTATCTGTTCGATAATTCAAGATACGGATGGCAATTACTGGCTCGCCACCCGTGACAATGGCATATGGTTAATGCCCTCCTTTCCTATCCGTACCATACGCCCCGGAAAAATAGCCAGGGAAAACAAATTTACCTCTCTTAAAACCTTTAACGATATACTTTACGCCGCAGACATTTCGGGGCAGGTATATATGATAGGGCCCAACTATCAATTACTCCCTCAGTTGAACAAAGAAATATTAAAATATCATGGTATCTTTGAGTCTGAAGATTTTCATTTCGATACTGCTTCCCGTAATTTTTACATAGGAAAATACCCTTACATTTATAATCAAAATACACATATCATAAGCAAACCCAGGTATACTCTTGCTTCCATGAAAACAATGCTGGAGATAGATAGCAATACAGTATTAGTAGGAACAGGGGCCGGTGGTTTTACTATAAACTCAGATTTTTCCGATAAAGATCAAAAAAATAGTAAAAGGAATAAATCAGAAAAATAAACACCGTGCTGCACTCTGGTTTGATACATTTTTTAAAGATAAGCTGGCAAGAATATGGACAGGAACTACAGACGGGTTATTTCAATTTCAAGGGGGTTCACTACATGCATACCGCAAACACCCCTTATTACAAAAGCGAATATTGGCAATTTCGCAATCTAAAGAAGGAAACCTTCTGTTGGGTACTAAAGGAGAAGGTCTGATCATTGTAAAAGAGGACAGCATCCGTCAACTTACAACCAAAAACGGATTGGCAGGGAATATGGTAGAAAGTTTATACGTCCATGATGGTCACAGTGTATGGGTAGGCACCAATAAAGGACTTAGTAGAATTGAAAACATCGCCGATCCTGTTGAAAAGTTAAAAATTATAAACTACGACACAGATAAAGGATTACCCTCCAATATGATCAACGATATTATTGGTTTTGATAATCAGATTTGGTTAACAACTGATAATGGGTTGTCCTATTTTACAGCGGATGCTTTTGTCAAAAACACAGGTGCTCCGCCTACTTACATCACAAAAGTCAGTGTCGAAGGTAGTGTATCAAAACTCATTGAAAATCAGGCATCATTACCATACAATCAAAACAATATCCGATTTGAATTTGAAGGGATTTGTATTCCGTGCCGAGTAAAAACCCGCTACAGATACCATTTAATCGGTTATGATGATCACTGGATTCTTACCCGTAACCGAAGCGTACAATATACTTCTTTGCCTTCCGGAGACTACACATTTCAGATCATAGCTGCTAATGAGCACGGAGTATGGAACCAGGCATCTTCCGAATATCATTTTAGTATCAAACCCCATATTACCGAAACGATTTGGTTTCGGGTTTTAGCTATATCTGCCTTATCACTACTTATAATCATAATCGTATCATACATTGTTAAAAATACCCGAAAACGCGCCCGGCGGCTGGTGCAATTTGCCCGCTTAGAGCAGCAGGCGTTGAGTGCTTCCATGAACCCCCATTTTGTATTCAATGCCCTAAGTTCCATTCAAGACTTTATAAACAGAAACAATACAGTAGAAGCCAATGAATATTTGGTTAAATTTTCTCGTTTGATTCGCGCTAACTTGGAAGCTACGAAAAAAAGTGAAGTTCGACTGAATGAAGAACTAAAACGTTTGGAGCTCTACCTTTCTATTGAAAAACTCCGCTTTGAAGAAAAACTAAACTATACTATTGAAGTAGCCTCTGAATTAACCTCCGAAAAAACATATATCCCTACTATGATCTTACAACCTTTTGTAGAAAATGCTATTATTCATGGCCTTCTCCCCAAAGAAAAGGAGGTCATATAACTATTTCTTGCCAAAAACTACATGATTCGGCATATCAGGTAATGATTACTGACAATGGTGTAGGCATCAAAGAAAAATCCCGGACCATCAAAAAAGGGCATACTTCTGTTAGTACACGCCTTATAAAACAACGATTGGATCTGCTATCAAAAAGCCGTTCCAAAATCTATACTTTTGAAGTCATCAACCGTAAAACCGTTGAAAGTGCTTCGGGCGTCATTGTAAAAATTACTCTTCCCTTATTGTTCTATCCCGAAAAATAATACCAAATTTTCTAACAAAATTAACCAGATGAAATCTTTGCAGCATTGATTTCGCAGAGGTCTCCGAATTACAAACTTAAGATAGTATTAGAACCAACCTCTTTTATTAACCTGATATTGTTGTATAAACTCTTCATCGGATTTTGTCAGGTAGATAATCCCTTCTATAAAACCAACCAGGCCTCCTATTCCACAAGTAACAATGGTCAGAGCTATTTGAATCAGACCTTCTTTAGTGTATCCCAATATAAATTTGTGAATCCCCAGTTCTCCCAGAAATATCCCCAACACTCCTGCTACGATTTTTTTGCTTGCTTGCGGTGGAATTTTATTTCCTTTGTCATCCACTATATCCATATGAATTAAATTAATATATAAATCTATAAAAAAAGAGCATCTTTTGGCTCCCACAACTCAATTTTGTTTCCATCGCCGTCCAATATCCAACCAAATTTGCCGTACTCGTACTCTTCTATGTCGCCTACAATGGTAACACCTTCTTTTTTGAGTTGATCCAGCAGTTCAACCAAATTTTCAACCCGATAATTGAACATAAAATCCTTTTTGGAAGGCTCAAAATAAGTAGTGTCTTTTGCAAAAGGGCTCCATTGGGTAGTGCATGAGTTTCCTTCGGTATCTTTCCACTGAAAGGTACAGCCCCAGTCATCGGTATGAAAACCCAAATGTTTCCGGTACCAATCTTTTGTTTTTTCAGGGTTGTCTGTTTTAAAAAATAACCCTCCAATTCCCGTAACTCGTTTCATCTGTTTAACATTTTGTAATAACTTCTATTTTTTTAAGTAATGCCCGGAGCGAACTTTCAAACTTTTAACTTTTCAACTTTCAAACTCTTTTGATTTGATCTTCATAAATTTGTATCCACTCTTCCGTACTCATTTTTGCTGTTAGCTCCCCGATTAAATCATAAGGAATATCGTTCATTTTTTTGAATCGGATACAGCTTTTTCCCATGTCCAGTTTATACTTGCAGTGTTTTTTATATGCTGTCGTAAACCAGTCTAACAGTTCTTTTTTTGCGTATATTCCCATATGATAGACCGCAATAAAATTCTTTTGAGAGGCCAGATTCATAAATGGCAAAGGTGTTTTAGGATCGCAGTGATACCCTTCAGGATATACACTATGTGGAATAACAAATCCCAACATGCCATAACTCATCTGCTCTTCCATTCCTTTGGGAAGGTTTTTCAAAATGGTTTGACGTAATTTTTTAATCGGTTCAACCCGATCTTCCGGGAGTTGATTTATATAGGCTTCCGGTGATGTTGCTTCGTATCTCATATATTAAATCGGTTATCTGCTATGACATTCCATTATCTTTTTTTAACTGAATAGTAAAGAGTTTCTGTTTTGGTAATCAATGATATTAAAAGATTAAAAACTGAAAAAACCTTCAAAATGAGTTAACATATTCTTATTAGAGATTTAAACAGGCATTTAATAATTACGATTTTTTTATTTTCTCAATATCAACTGATTTCATTTAATTTTTGTGAAATTAATTTTCAGATTCAAGATATCATTTTTAAAACTAGTTGTGCCATAGGATCAATGCTAAAACGAAAGATACAAAAAATTCCGTAGTAAAAGACATTCTATAATTAACAAAATTTTTCTTTTATTTTGTCTACAATGGTTTGAGCTAATTTTTCTTTGCTTTCAAAACTCCAACCTGCAATATGGGGTGTTAATAATACATTGTCAGCAGCGATGAGAAATTTAAAATCATCTGGCATTGGATGATTTGAAAACAACTGTTCGAAAGATGCTTTTTCATATTCTAAAACATCTAAACCGGCACCTAAAATTTTCCCGGACTGTAAACCATTTACCAGATCTTTTGTAACAACCGTTTTTCCTCTGGCAGTGTTTATCAGCCAAAAGGGCTTTTTAAAACCATTGATAAATGCACTATTGATCATATGAGTAGTGAATGATGTTTGGGGCGTATGTATACTTAATATATCTGTATTTTCCCGGAGTTCCGGTAAAGAAACCTGCCTGCAATTTTCATCTCCTGCATCGTTTTTAATATCGTAACAAATAACATCAACATCAAAACCTCTCAGTTTTTTAGCAAAAGACTTTCCCATATTACCATAACCTATTAAACCAATGGTTTTCCCGTCTAATTCTGTTCCTCTGTTTTTCTCTCTCAGCCAAAATCCGCTACGAACTTCTTTATCTGCAACCGCTATTTTATTGAACAAAGAAAGTAACATTGCCAGAGTGTGTTCTCCAACAGCGTTTCTATTTCCTTCAGGAGCTGCCATGATATGTATTCCTTTGGCTTTTGCATATGTAAAATCGATATTTTCCAATCCGGCACCCACCCTCCCGATAAACATAAGGCGAGTTGCACGGTCTAAAAAATGAGCATCAATAAGAAACCGGCTCCTGATAATAATTCCTTCATACAGGTGAGCTTTTTTTTCTATGTCCTCTTTTGAAGAGGTATAATCTTCATCGTTTGTAAAACCCAATTCGGATAATTGATGAATTAATAACGGGTGGTTGCTATCTAAATGAAGAATTTTCAAAACCTGCTTTTATAAAGTAAATGTGTATAACTGACTTTTTGAAACAGAATTAATATTGCTCTTTATCATTAGGAAAATCTTTACTTTTTACATCGGTAACATATTGTTGAAAAGCAGTAGTCATATCCGTATATAAATCTAAATAGCGCCTTAGAAACCGGGGGTTAAATTCATGTGTCATACCCAACATATCGTGGGTTACCAATATCTGGCCGTCAACACCTCTTCCGGCACCAATGCCAATAACAGGAATAGAAATGATTTGTGCTACCTGAGTTGCTAATTTGTATGGGACCTTTTCCAATACCAGTGCGAAACAACCTAATTTTTCCAGCAATTTTGCATCTTCCAATAGCTTTTTTGCTTCTTTTTCTTTTTTAGCTCTTACAGTATACGCTCCAAACTTATAGATAGACTGAGGGGTTAAACCCAAGTGCCCCATTAAGGGGATTCCTGCAGTTAAAATCCTGGAAACAGAATCGGAAATCTCACTTCCCCCTTCTAATTTTACAGCATGCGCACCGGATTCTTTCATAATTCTAATAGCAGATTCCAATGCGTTTTTTGAGTTTCCCTGATACGTTCCAAAAGGAAGGTCTACCACCACCAAACTCCTTTCTACTGCTCTGACAACAGAGCTGGCATGATAGATCATTTCATTTAAGGTAATAGGCAAAGTAGTTTCATGACCTGCCATTACGTTGGAGGCAGAATCTCCAACTAAAACAACATCAATACCTGCCTGATCTATAATTCTGGCCATGGTAAAATCGTATGCCGTCAGCATAGCAATTTTTTCCTTATTGGCTTTCATTTCTATTAAAGATTTTACCGTAATCCTTTTGTATTGCTTTTTTGCTACAGACATTTTATATTATTTTAACTTTTGTTTTTCTCAAAAAAAGAAATGCTTTTTTTCAGTATATTAAAAAGGTTGAGCGAACTTTTAGCTTAAAACTTTAAACGCTATTAATATATTTACAGAGTAAAAATACTAAATATGAACAGATATTATCTCTTTGCTGTTTTGTTAATTAAAAATGTGTTTTTCAATGAACCCGTTTAAATAAATTCAACACAATCAAACTCATAAAAATGAAAAAAACAAAACTCTTGTTATTTCTATCAATGTTTACGATAGCTATAAATGCTCAGCACCAAAACCGGGAAAAGCTGGCAATAAAAAAGGTCATAGCCACTTTTTTTGAAGGGCTACACAAAGGCGATTCCAGCCTGATAAAGTCTACGATGCATGCTACTATAAAAATCCAAACAACGGCAACAAACAGAAAGAGCGAAAAAAGGCTAAAAACCGAGGGCAAACAACAGTTTTTAATGACTGTTGCTAATAAAAACCCGGAAGATACTTATTTGGAGAAATTGCTGTCTTATACTATTAAAATTGACGGGAATTTAGCCTCTGTCTGGACTCCCTATGAATTTTATTTAAACGGAAAATTCTCTCATTGCGGGGCAAACTCTTTCCAACTATTTGATAATAATGGGAAATGGGAAATTATTTATTTAGTGGACATGAGGAAAAGACAAAGATGTGATGCTTTAAAAAATAAACTATATTTGGGTTTTATTTTTCAATGACTCAAGAGTTAGCAAAAACTATCTTATCTCCCGATAAATGGGTAGATAATTATGCCGATTACCTTTTTAATTATGCTACAGTGCGTATTAATAACCCTGATTTGGCAAAAGATTTGGTACAGGATACTTTTTTTGCAGGCTTAAAATCAGCAAAAAACTTTCAGGGAAAATCTACTGAGCGTACTTGGCTTATCTCTATTTTGAAAAGAAAAATAATAGATTACTATAGAAAGATAAATTCTAAAAAAGGCCAAACAGAAATTAAAGGAAGTTTTTATGATAACGGAGAAAATGAAGGAAATTGGATTGAAGAAAGGGTTCCACAATCGTGGGGAAATGATGCTGAAAAATCAATTGAATCGGAAGAATTACAGAAAGTAATAGACTATTGCATAAGCAAATTGCCGGAAAAATACGCTATGGTTTTTAAGTTAAAAACTATTCAGGAATTTGAAACCGAAGAAATTTGTAAAGAGTTAGATATTACACCGTCTAACCTGTGGGTTATTATTCACAGAGCAAGAACACAGCTAAGAGACTGTATTGAAAATAACTGGTTTAAAAAGTAAGAGAGTTGTATAAAAGGTTAATAGTATCATGTGAACAAGCTTCCAGAGCTTGTGACAGAAACCAATATGGAGAAACTTCATTTTTAAACAAACTTAAATTGAGGATTCATATATTAACATGTAAAATTTGTTTTCGATATACAAAGCAAAACAGGTTACTTACAAAAGCATTAAATAAAAAAACAAAAACGATCAAAGGTTGCTGTTATTGCATGAGTTTACAAGAGAAAAAGTGTTTGAAAAAAGAATTGGAAGATTTAATTGATTAAATTTTAAAGTGAAGACAATAGAAGCGGAATTTATTTTATAGATTCCGTTTTTATTTTTAATAACAAGATGAATTTCTTACCGCAGAAAATTGATGATTATATTGTAGAACACTCCGAACAGGAACCGGAAATTTTAAGAGCGTTGTCTAAAGAAACCTGGCAAAAGGTGCTGAATCCCAGAATGTTAAACGGAGGTTATCAAGGAAGAGTTTTATCTATAATCTCTAAATTGGTACATCCGAAACAGGTTTTGGAAATTGGCACTTTTACAGGCTATTCCGCGCTATGCCTGGCAGAAGGCCTTCAAAAGGGAGGAACATTACATACTATTGACAAAAATGAAGAGTTGGAACCCTTACAGCAAAAGTATTTTTCCAAATCAAAATTCTGTGATCAAATACAACAATACATAGGAGATGCAATTGACATTATTCCTGTCATAGATGAAAAATTCGACTTGGTTTTTATTGATGCTGATAAGTCGAATTACCCGCATTATTTTAATTTAATTATCAATAAAATGAACAGTAGAGGTATCATCTTATCTGATAACGTTTTATGGAGCGGAAAAGTGGTGGCGCCTATACACCCAAAAGACAAAGATACGGAAGCACTACATTACTATAACAAATTACTAAGTGAAGATCCTAGGTTGGAGACCGTCATTTTACCCATAAGAGACGGCCTGACCATCAGCAGGGTAAAATAATATAAGAACCCGTTGTGCATTTTGAACTAAAAAGTAAATTTAAACGTCAGTTCGAGTGATTTTGAGCTACGAAAAATCGTATCGAGAACATATTTAGAGCAAAAATTCTATTCTCGATACAAATTTTTCTCATTTTCAATCGAAAAATTTACTCGAATTGACGAATTTTATCAAAATGCACAACGGGTTATAAGAGTTTTTATGCAGTGAGGCCTTTGCAGAATTGATTTGGCAAAAAAGTTCAACGCCCGAAGAAAATTTTGAACCAGAATAACCTGATGGTTTTGAGGATTTAAAATATTCGAGGGAAATTCAGAAAACTAAAAACCCTTATGAACACTCAAACAAAAGGCAGCTATTTTTAATGAGTGAATTTAAGTCAGAAATGTATTTAAAACATCGATAAAAAAGCAAAAAATAGGGTTATAAATCTCTCTTAACAGCCCCTGTAACCTCGTTAATGTCTTTTTTCACTTCATTGATTTCTTCACGAATCTCTTTGGCTATATTTGTATCTACACCTTCTTTTTTTACACTTTCATTGATTTCTCTTTTGATATCGTTTGTAGCATCTTTTACCTGACGCATCCCTTGTCCCAAACCTCTTGCAATCTCAGGAATTCTTTTAGCACCAAACAGCATAATCAGGAGTACCGCAATAACGATGATTTCCTGACCACTGATAAATAAGAAAAATATACCCATAGTTCAGCAAAGATAAAAAAGTTGTGTGAAAGAAAAAGATTAAAAGATTAAAATGTCAGGGTAAACGCATTAAAGTTAACATGTTTTTAATCAATACTTTATGATTTTTTGATCCAAGTTAACCTGTAATTATTTTCAAAAAAATGAATAATCATTAAAGGTAAGTTTAAAAAATTACGAATAAAATCCATTATTAAATGTCAATTCTTTAATGAAAAATTAGTTTTACTGATATATTCATAAAAGTTTAATGCGTTTGCCCTGATTAAAATGTAGGTACAAGTTACAAGTGCACTAATGATTCGCCTCAGGCACCTCAACAGCTATTATTTTTTTACAAGCATCCGTTTAATTTCATTCAATTTCATCAACGCTTCAATGGGTGTAAGCGTATCTATATTGGTTGTTAATATATCTTCCCTGAGGCGTTCCAGTATAGGATCATCTAATTGAAAAAAGCTCAATTGCATATCATTATGTTGTATTTCTTTTAGCTCTTCTTTGGTTTCATTTTTTGTGTGATTTTTTTCAAGTTGTTTTAAAATTTTTGAAGCCCGATGTATGACTCTTTGAGGCATTCCTGCCAGTTTTGCCACATGAATACCAAAACTATGATCGCTGCCGCCTCGTACCAATTTGCGCAGGAAAACAATGGTGTCCTTTAGTTCTTTAACGGAGACATTGTAATTTTTTATGCGTTCAAAAGTGGCTGTCATTTCGTTTAATTCATGGTAATGCGTCGCAAACAACGTTTTTGCTCCGGAGGGGTGTTCATGCAAGTACTCTGTAATGGCCCAGGCGATGGAGATCCCGTCATAAGTAGCAGTACCACGCCCGATTTCATCTAACAGGATTAAACTTCTTTCGGAAATATTATTCAAAATAGCGGCTGTTTCATTCATTTCTACCATAAAAGTAGACTCTCCTAAAGAGATATTATCACTTGCGCCTACACGTGTAAAAATTTTATCTACAATCCCGATACGTGCATTCCGGGCAGGGACATAACTTCCCATTTGTGCCAATAATACGATCAGTGCCGTTTGCCGCAGAATAGCAGATTTACCGGACATGTTAGGCCCGGTGATCATGATAATCTGTTGCTGATTTCTGTTCAGAACAATATCATTAGCAATATACTCCTCTCCAACAGGCAGTTGTTTTTCAATCACCGGATGACGCCCGTTTTTAATTTCAATATCCGTACTTTCATCAATAATCGGCCGGACATAACTGTTGCTAACTGCCAAAGAAGCAAAGGATAACAGGCAATCCGCTTTTGCAATCGTCTGTGCATTTTGTTGCACTTCCCTGATAAAAGGAATAATGTATTGAATGAGTTTGGAAAACAGTTCTTGCTCTAAAATTTGAATTTTATCTTCTGCTCCCAGTATTTTCGTTTCATATTCCTTGAGTTCTTCAGTGATATAACGTTCCGCATTTACCAGGGTTTGCTTACGAGTCCACGTAGCAGGAACCTTGTTTTTATGTGTGTTTCTAACTTCAATATAATAACCGAAAACATTGTTAAAAGCAATCTTTAAACTGGGAATACCGGTCTTTTCAGATTCCTTTGCCAACATGTCATCTAAGTGTTCTTTGGATGATAGAGATATCGCCCTTAATTCATCCAATTCTTCGGAAACACCCGTAGCAATTGCTTTTCCTTTAAGAATATTCACCGGAGCGTCATCAAATAGAGTGGTGTTTATTTTAGTGATCAAAGCATGACAGCTATGCAGTTGCTTTTCTATTTTTTTTATAACGGGATGTTTACTGTTTTCAAGAGCCGCTTTTATGGGCAGTATGGCTTTTAAAGAATCTTTGAGTAAGATGACCTCTCTGGGGGACACTTTCCCCGTAGCAGTTTTAGAGACCAGACGTTCGAGATCGCTCATCTGTTTTAACTGATAAGAAATCACTTCCCGGGCCTTGTCATCTGCTATAAAATGTTGTACTGATTCATGACGGTGTTGTATTTGTTTTACATTTTTCAAAGGCAATGCCAACCATCTTTTTAGCAACCTGCCTCCCATAGGAGAAATGGTTTGGTCTATAATGGCTAATAAGGTAACTGCATTTTCAGCATTCGGATGGTATAATTCCAAATTCTTCACAGTAAAACGATCCAACCAAACATAACGGTCTTCCGCAATTCTTGAAATGGTTTGAATGTGTGCTACTCTGTTATGTTGTGTCTCCGATAAATAATGCAGCGCAGCTCCGGCAGCAATGATTCCTTCTTCCAGGTCGTCAACACCAAAACCTTTGAGGGTTTTTACCTTAAAATGAGTCGTTACATGTTCATAGCCAAAATCTTTTTGAAAAACCCAATCATCTAAGTAAAAAGAGTGATAGCGATCTTGAAAGAATTCCAAATAGGCTTGCTTATATTGTTTTTGAACTAATACCTCACTTGGATTAAAGTTTTGCAGTAATTTATCTATGTATTCGGTAGCTCCCTGAGCAACTAAAAATTCACCTGTAGAGACCTCTAAAAAAGAAGCGCCCAATATTTTTTTTCCATAGTGAATAGCCGCCAAAAAATTATTGGTTTTAGACTGCAAAACCTCATCGTTCAAAGAAACACCCGGAGTTACTAATTCCGTAACCCCTCTTTTCACAATTTTTTTAGTCATTTTAGGGTTTTCTAACTGATCGCAAATGGCCACACGCATTCCTGCTTTTACCAGTTTTGGCAAATATGTATTTAAGGAATGATGTGGAAAACCGGCAAGGGCGGTTTCGCTTTCACTTCCTGACCCCCGCTTGGTTAGAATGATTCCCAGAACAGTAGCTGCTTTTTTGGCGTCCTCTCCAAAAGTTTCGTAAAAATCGCCTACTCTGAACAGCAGCATCGCATCGGGATATTTTGCCTTGATGGTATTGTACTGCTTCATTAAGGGAGTTACCTTTTTCATGGTTGCTTTGTCAGGGTATTGGAATTTTTCAGTTAGTTTTACGGAGTCATATACTCGCGTTTAAAGATAAGCACTTTTTATGAGAAAATTGAAGCATAACGAACTGGAAAGAATCTCTGTTGAAGCGTTTAAGAAAACCCAAAAAACACCGCTGATAGTGGTGCTGGACAATGTCAGAAGCTTACATAATATCGGATCTGTTTTTAGAACAAGTGATGCCTTTTTAATAGAAAAAATATATCTCTGCGGAATTACGGCAATACCGCCCAATAAAGAAATCCACAAAACAGCTTTAGGAGCTACGGAATCTGTAGACTGGGAATATGCAAAAGATGCGTTAACACTTATTGGCAGGCTTCAAAAAGAAGGGGTAAAAGTGGTTGCCATAGAGCAGGCAGAAAACAGTATAAAGCTAAATGGTTTTGCTATAAAAGCTACTGAAAAATATGCTATTGTGATGGGAAACGAAGCAAAAGGAGTACAGCAGGAAGTAGTAAATGCTTCGGACTACTGTGTTGAGATTCCACAATTAGGAACCAAACATTCTTTAAATATCTCCGTAAGTTCCGGAATTGTTTTATGGGATTTGTTTCAGAAAATGAATCCAAATAAAACTCAAAAGTTTCCGGTTTGAAAGCTTCAAAAAAATACTTTCGGACCTCACAGGTTTTTAAAAACCTGTGAGGTCTTAGTTATTTGTAAATAAACTCTCTAAAAGGGCAATAAAGATTTTGCAATTATAAAAAACAGGAAAATTCCAAAAATATCATTGCTGGTCGTAATAAACGGACCTGTGGCAATAGCAGGATCTATACCTCTTTTATCTAAAATAATAGGAACAAAGGTTCCGATAAGAGAAGCAACAATGATAACGCAAAGCATAGATAAAGAAACCGTAAAGCTAAATTGCAAACTTAATTTCAAAAGAGGGGCAACAGCAATTACCAATAACCCTAAAACGAGTCCGTTAATCAAACTTAACTCGATTTCTTTTAATAGCCGCTTCCATAAACTTCCTTTCACATTATCATTTGCCAGGCCTTGTACAATAATTGCAGCAGATTGTACACCTACATTTCCTGCCATAGCGGCAATTAAAGGAGTAAAAAAGAATAATTCCTTATAATTTTCCATAGCACCTTCGTACCCTTCCATAATTAATACACTTCCCAGTCCTCCGAATAAACCCAGTATCAACCAGGGTAATCTCGCTTTGGTAAGTGCTAAAATAGAATCATCCGCTTCAACATCTTCAACCAAACCGGCAGCCAGTTGATAATCTTTGTCTGCATCTTCTTTAATAACATCTACAATATCATCAATCGTAATTCTACCTACCAAAAGCCCCATATCATCTATGACAGGAATTGCTTCCAAGTCATATTTACGCATGATATTTGCCACCTCTTCCGAAGGCACATGTACCGTTACAAAATCTACTTTTGGAATGTATACTTCGGAAATAGGCGTTTTTGTAGAAGTAATTAATAAATCTTTTAAAGAAAGTCTTCCTTTCAATTTTCCTGCGTCGTCAACAACATAAATGGAATGTACTCTCGTAACTTCACCTGCCTGAATTCTCATTTCTTTGACGCACTTTAAAACAGACCAATTCTCATTTACTTTTACCAGCTCTTTTGCCATTAATCCTCCGGCGGAATCTTCATCATAGGTAAGCAGTTCTTCAATTTCTTTTACATGATCCTCATCTTCAATTGCAGACATAACTGCTTCTTGCCTTTCTTCCGAAAGTTCGGCAATGATATCTGCGGCATCGTCAGAATCCAATTCTTCTACTTCTTCGGCAATTTCTTTAGCGGAAAGGCTTTTTAAGATTTTTTCCCGAACATCGTCATCTACGTCCATTAAAACTTCCGACGTCGTTTCACTGTCTAAAAGTTTAATGATATATACCGCATGGTCAAAAGAAATGGCATCCAGGATTTCCGCTATGTCTGCATGGTGCATTTCTCCAAACAACTGCTCTAAAGCTTTGTTATTTGAAGATGATACATAGTGATTTACATTTTCTAAAAGTTCTTTGGTAATTTCAAACGCCATGACTTGCTATTTTCCTTGTTAATGAAATAAATTCATTTACAGACAAATGTTCCGGTCTTTTGGCAAATATAAGGTCTTCTCTCAAAGTTTCCGAGAGATTAAATGATTTTAAACTTCTTCGCAACATTTTTCTTCGCTGGTTAAACGCTGTCTTTACAACCCTAAAAAACAATTGTTCGTTGACGGGCAATGAAAAATCTTTTTTTCGGATAAGGCGAATCACCCCGGAATCTACTTTCGGAGGCGGATCAAATACCGAAGGAGAAACCGTAAATATATATTCTGCATCGTAAAAAGCTTGTGTTAATACGGAAAGAATCCCATAGGTTCTACTCCCTTCTTTTTCCACAATTCTCTTTGCAACTTCTTTTTGAAACATCCCGCAAAACTCTGCAATATAAGTTCTGTTTTCAATGGCTTTAAAAAGAATTTGAGAGGAAATATTATACGGGAAATTACCAATAATTGCGAGTTGTTTTTTTTGAAAAAGAGCGGTTACGTTCTGTTTTAAAAAATCACCTTTAATAATGGTAAGTTTTTCTTTGGATGTGTTTAGATGAATCTGTTCTCCGGGAAAAACTTCTTGTAAATACGTTACGGATTCCGGATCAATTTCTACTGCATTGACAGGTGATTTTTTTTGTAAAAGGAATTTTGTTAACACACCCATTCCCGGGCCTATCTCAACAATTACATCGTAGTTTTTTTCGGTAAGAATACCTGCAATTTTTTTTGCAATAGCCTCATCTTTTAAGAAATGCTGCCCTAAATGCTTTTTTGCTCTTACCTTCATTTTTAGTTGTTTACCGAGTCAGGATAAAACTCGTTAATGATTTTTAGTTCCGTCCTGAAAGCAACCATTTTATCCGCAAATTTTTGCGTGCCTTCTTTTCGAAGTTTCCTGGCATCGAATAGGTAGTAATCATCTAAATTTTTTCTGCTATCAGCAGTGTATTGTATAGAATACGTTACTCCTCCCGTCTCTTCTTCTACCAGTACCTGTATTAGCCTTGCAGATAAAAACCGACCTGTTGCCAGCATTTCCCGGATATGGTTTTCTATCCAAACCAGCCATTCTTGATGTATCGTTTCATCGATATTTATGGTTACGTTATATATATACACCCGTTGTGCATTATGATTTAGGACAAAAAAGGTTGTTCATCTTACTGAAAATCAGTAAATTGATTTAATCACAAATCATTTATAATGAACAACTTAAATGCAAATTACGAAAGAATATTGGAAGTATTAAGAAAAATATCAAAAGAACAACTTTTAATTTATCAAAGGCGTGAACCTAAACTTAGTGATTTAGAACTCATCAGTTTAAGTTTAACGGTAGAATTTATGGGAATTGATAGCGAGAATGATTTGTTTAGGAAACTCCCAATTGCAATTTACCAGAAAATAGAACGAAGTGTTTATAACAAAAGAAGGCGTAGATTATTAGATCATTTGGACAGTATTCGATTAAAATTAGCTTCCTACTTTAATGAATTTGAGAATTATTTTATCGTTGACAGTATGCCTTTGGAAGTTTGCAAATTATCAAGAAGTTATCGTTCTAAAATCTGCAAAGAAACAATGCATACCTTTCCAGACAAAGGTTATTGTGCATCTCAAGGTACTAATTATTACGGGTATAAGTTGCACGCAATTTGTTCTGTGAGCGGTGTTTTTCAGAGTATCGATTTTAGTCCAGCATCTGTACATGATATCAATTATCTTAAAGCGGTTAAAATGCAGATTAAAAGCGCTACTTTAATTGGTGATAGAGGATATTTATCCGCAGAAGTTCAACTTAATTTATTTGAAACCTATGATATTAAATTAAATACACCAATGAGAAATAATCAAAATCAGTATAAGAAACAAGCTTATATTTTTAGAAAATCTAGAAAACGTATAGAAACTTTGTTCTCACAATTATATGACCAGTTTATGATTCGAAGAAACTATGCTAAAACTTTTGAAGGATTTAAAACAAGAATAATATCTAAGATATCTGCTTTAACTGTAATTCAATACATCAACAAATTTATCTTTAATAGAAATATCAACAACATTAAAATCAGCATTATTTAAAATGCACAACGGGTTGCTTAAGTTATTATTTGTTGGAAATACATAGCCTGCAGATCCGGACACCTCCCCATTATATATCATAAATTCAGACATTTTTACAAGCTGATCCGAAGGCACAATTTTGGTAACTAAATCCCAAATTTCATGGTGCTTTGCAATATCTTGTTGATAATTTAAATCAATACCGGAGACATTATAATCTTGTATTTTAGTAATTGTTCCATTGTTTACTCTATATAATGTAATTTCTCCCTGTGAGCCACTTTGCAAACCATTGCTGCCACTAGTATCGGAATTAGAACCGTCGAAAACACTTACAGGTACTATTTCATTAGTCTTTGAACAAGAAAAGAACAGTGTAAATGATGTAGAAAAGATGACTGCACACAAAAAGATTTTAAAGCTTTTCATAATTGTTAGTTTTAAATTGGGTTATTACAGAATTAAAACAAACGAAAATGAAAATACCCTATGGAAAATTTAATTTTTTTGAATCATTGGTACATATGAAAGAGACAAAGTAAACCTATCAATAGTTAAGAAAGTTAAACGAACCTTTCAAACTTTACAACTTTCAAACATTATACTGTATTATTTTTCAAGTACCTTTGTAAAACAAAATAAATAAGATGTTTCCGATAGAAAAAATACGTAAAGATTTTCCTATTTTACAGAGAACCGTAAATGGAAAACCTTTGATATATTTTGATAATGCTGCTACTTCGCAAACACCAAAAATTGTGATAGATGCTATTGTTGATTATTATGCTAACTATAATGCAAATATCCACAGAGGAGTACACACGTTGAGTCAGGAAGCCACAGATAAATACGAGCAGGCACGAATGATACTCCAGAAACATTTTAATGCAAAATATGCCCGTGAAATGATTTTTACTTCCGGAACTACTCACAGCATCAATATAGTTGCTTCAGGCTTCTCAGATTTGCTTGAGCAAGGAGATGAAATCATCGTTTCTGCGCTAGAGCATCACTCAAATATTGTACCCTGGCAAATGCTCTGTGAAAAAACAGGCGCTGTATTAAAAGTCATTCCAATGAATGGAGAAGGAGCCTTACTGATGGAATCATATGACGACCTTCTTTCGGAAAACACAAAATTGGTTTTTTGCAATCATATTTCCAATGCTTTAGGAACTATTAACCCTATTGAGGAAATCATTGAAAAAGCACATCGTGTCGGTGCTGCGGTTTTAATTGACGGGGCACAGGCTGTTCCACATGTAAAAGTAGATTTTCAGACGTTAGGAGTAGATTTTTATGTAGCTTCCGCACATAAAGTTTGCGGCCCGAC
This sequence comes from Flavobacteriaceae bacterium, assembly GCA_014075215.1. NCBI lineage: Bacteria > Pseudomonadati > Bacteroidota > Flavobacteriia > Flavobacteriales > Flavobacteriaceae > Flavobacteriaceae bacterium. The sequence continues at coordinate 721,270 of CP046177.1, read as the reverse complement.
AGGCATTGGTTTTTTGTATGGAAAAAAAGAATGGTTGGAAAAACTACCCGCCTACCAAGGAGGGGGCGAGATGATAGAAACAGTTACTTTCGAAAAAACAACATATGCAGGACTACCTCATAAATTTGAAGCGGGAACTCCGAATATTTGCGGCGGAATTGCTTTTGGAGTAGCAATTGACTATATGAAATCTGTGGGTTTTGAATCCATTGCTACATACGAACAAGAGTTGTTGGCATACGGAACCCAAAAACTGAAAGAAATAGAAGATTTGAAGATTTACGGAGTTTCCCGTAAGATGTCTGTGATATCTTTTAATATAAAAGGAATCCACCCATATGATATCGGTGCTGTTTTAGATAAAATAGGAATTGCTGTCAGAACAGGACACCACTGTGCACAGCCTATTATGGATTTTTACAAAATTCCGGGTACTGTAAGAGCTTCTTTCGCTTTTTATAATACCAAAGAAGAAATAGATATTTTGGCTTCTTCCCTAAGAAAAGCGATTGCAATGTTTCTGTAATACTTTATAATGTTTGAAAGTTGTAAAGTTTGAAAGGTATATACCAACTCTTTTAAAATATCAAGAGAATATGAGCTATTTAGGGGTTCTTTTTGGTATAATTTCTTTGTTTATATTTATAGAAATTTTATGTCATGAAAAAATCACTGTTATATGCCGTATTGACTTTATTAATTTGTTTTGGCTGTCCGCCTGCTCCCAAACCCTTAGTAAAAGAATTAACCTATGAAGCAATCACAAGAGGAAGAATGGAAAAAATAGTTATTATATCAAATTCTTTAACCTATGAAGCAACAAATCAAAAAACTAAAAAAATAATATTAAAAACTAAAAAGTTAAAAAATTTATATTAGGTTTTAAAAAATATGGACCTTTCCCGGGTTTCCAAATTAAAGGCACCTTCAAATAAGAGGTTTTATGATGGTGCACTTACTGCTACTATTACTTTTTTAACGGAAAAGGACTCTTACCAATCTGCTTCTTTTGATGATGATAATCCGCCTGATAAACTCAAAGAACTTGTGAAGCTTATAAAAAGTTTTGTGAAATAAAAAAAACCGAATGGTATCTTATCCAGATTTTTTATTTACGAGTTGTGTTTTTTATAAAACTAAATTCCCGGAGGATAATTTGTCGGATAGTTTGACACTTTGGCAATATTTCCGGAAGCTTTAAAATTAGATCCGTAAGTAGTATCAATGGCTTCTAATATTTTATTTGCCATCAATGCATAGCCTCTACTCGTCAGATGAATTCCGTCTAAACTAATCAAACCTCCAAATACTAAATTGGCGGTCATTGTATATTCATCAAATTGAGTTCCCGAACCTGCCGCATCGGTTAGTAACTGGTTTAAATCCACCACAGCCAGCCCTTTGGCATTACCAACAGATGTAATCACAGTATTGTATGCATTTATAGCTATCTGAATATTGTTTTGTTCTTCAGGTGTTAATACCCAGTTGTCTGCAAGCGGAACGGTAACTCCGTTTATTAATAGCGGGTTTCCTCCAACAGTCGTTCCCAGAAAAGAAGAACTTGTTAGTACTAAAAAATCACTAGCTGTTGTCTGCCTGTAACTAGGAATACCAAAACCTGTTAAGTCTGTTAAATCTTCATCTATAATCACTACCGCATTTTGTCCGGCAGCAAAAGAAATAGTTCTTTTCGCCATTTCAGCAGCAGTAATCCACCCATTAGCAACTGCCAATTGCAGCCCGCTATTATAGGTTGCATATCCTGCATTTACCTGAGTTGCTGTTGTAGCGTCTAGGGGTATTGCATTATAAGGAACTGTTGTAAAAAAGGGTAAATTTACAATGGAAGGAATGGTAAGAACAACTCCTTTGGCGCCTCCTGCCGTTAATGTATTTATCACATTTGTAAAAACAGTATTAAATAAAGCGGGGGCTGTAATATCATTAGGCCCATAGGTTGTTGGGTCGACACTTGTTTGAACAACGCCTATTCCTCCGGTGGTTGCATAACTCAGCACGTCATTCCCGCCAATTTCGGAGACTGTAAAAAAGGTGGGGTTTTGGGCAATGGCATCTGCCAAAACAGTAGCAGTAGGGCTGGAAGCCATCCTGGCGTAGTATGGGTTGGCTGCTCCTAACGGAACATTTGCCAAACCACCATACCCGGGAGCTACCAGATGAAAACTTTTGGCTCCGGGCACTCCCATATTGTTAAAAGGCCCTGTTAAAATATTACTTACTTCCGTTGTAGAAACACCTGTTAATACCGCTGGTCCTGATCCGTTGAAAAACAACCTTGGGTTGCTAATCTGTGTGCCTCCGAGTAAAAGCCCTCCTATATTATCACTTACTAAAGGCTGTGTAAAAGCACCTCCTCCTGCGTTCGCCATCATGGTGGACATGATATGGGGAAAAGAACTTGATTGTGATGCCAAAAATACGGTTCCATCAGAAACCCCTGCTGTAAAAGAAGCACCAACAGCAACGTATTTTGAAAAATCCGCTGTTCCTGCCGAAAGCGGAACTACCGTTTGTGGAGTCGCTGCTATTTCATCTAAGGAGTTATTGACATTACAAGCTGTCAATCCGGCAACCAAAACCAATAACCATACGTGTTTTATTTTTTTCATGTTTCTTTCTTTTTAGTTATTAATTGTCAAAGACAGGTAGTATTGAGAACCTATAGCTCCAACTCCCGGTGCGCTAAAATATTCTTTTCTTGTTAAGTTGGCCCCGCCGACCTTAATTATTGATTTCCATTTGGGAATTCTGTAATTAATTTGGGCATCTAACACAGTCCGGCCCTCAATAACGGTGTCGTGAAATGACGATTCCCACAGGTATTCATCCTGCCATCTTACATTTACATTGAATCCAAAATTTTTAAATAAATTTTGTTTTCCAAATTGAGCCTTTAATTTGTTTTCCGGAGTATTAAAAGAACCTTCAAAATCCGGATCCGTAGCTTGATTAAAATCGAATTTTGCGTAGGTGTAATTTGCACCCACATCAAACCCATAAATTTTTGTGTTAACTCCTATGGAAGCCCCATAAGAACTAACATCTGCTCTAGAGTTCGTATATACCTGAAAAGCTCTAAAATCTCCGTTTCTAACTGCTATGACCGCATTTGGTACAGGCCCGGTTGGTGTATTGGTTACATCTGATAAATCCGTTTGTCCGTAATAAGGAACTATTACATTTTGTGTAGATATAAAATCATCATAATTATTGTAATAACCGCTTAAATCTATTATTACTCTGTGATCTGCAACATTTATGAATCCTCTATACCCTACTTCATAAGCTGTTACTTTTTCCGGTTTTACTAATCCCGGTGTTGCTTTTATAAATTGTCCGTTTTGAACTCCCGATGCAGAAAATGAGTTGTCATATGCACTTCTACCTGATATTCTTACGGTAGCAGCACCTCCCGTAAATGCTTGTCCTGCTCCACTTACTGTTAAAGGAGAAGACAAATATCTGTCTAAGTTATCCGAAGCAGATCCGACTAATATTGCAGCACCGAGATCTATACCAATGTATTGATCCTGCGTTGTCGGGTTTCTAAATCCTGTTTGGAAAGAAGCTCTAAAGTTACTGTTTTTGTTTTCTCCGGCAGCATAGGCTAAGGATATCCTCGGAGAAAAATTTCCATTAAAATTCTGAGCTTTATCATATCTGACAGATGCGGTTAATTTTAAACGGTCTTCTTCTAAAAATTTCTTTTGCATTTGTGTGTATATTCCATATTCGTCATACCGTATAGGACCGTCATAGTCTGTAAAAATAGTTCCTTGGGAGTTTAATGAATATAATCTGTATGAACCTCCTACTTGTAGTTCTGCAAATGTTATGTAATCTCTTAAATTCAAATTTGCATCTACATGATAGTATTTTGAGTTGTCTACAAATTTAGATCCTGTTGTTAGGTTCGGATCTCCTGTTACCGCGTTGAATGCAGTTATAAATTCATCTGTTCCGGGCAGCAACCTTCCTGTTTCTGCTGTTTGCCTTGCCAGAGCATGTGCCTGAGCAGGTAATAGCCCACCTAAGGTTCCTTGTACAAAAGCTCCGACATATTCTCCAAACCAAGTATTATCGTCTTTCCATCGCCTGTTAATATTGATGGCAGTAAATCGGGTATCATAAGAGTCTCCTGCATCCTCGTCTGTCACATACCCTCTGACAAAAAAACTTTTTCCGCGGACTTCTAATTTGTGTTGTTGCATAAAGAAGTTCTGAATATTATATCTGTTAGCTCCCTGGTAGATGGTATTCCCTCTACCAAATTTACTGTTCCATATAATCTCCAAACGATCATCGCCCAACGGTCTGTAATGCAGGGCTCCTCCAAATTTAAGACTTTTGGCATTATAGTTCATTAAATCTACTTCATCATACCCCCTCCTGCTCACATTAACACTGGGAACCAATGCATCAGCCCCGGCAGGCAAAACGCCCAAACCTATCAGTGTTTGAGCTACTCCTCTGATATTGGTAGAGACTTCGTCTCCGTATACATTTAACCCATTATAGTTTATATCACTTGCTCTGTCTCCGGCAATATAATCTCCTGCCGAAGAAGTATTCCGATAATCAGTAGCAAACCACTCTTTTCCTTTTAAGAAAGAAAATGTTGCTTTTGCTGCAAATGTATCTGAAAATGCATAAGCAACTCTAACACTGATATCGTAAAACCTGTTATTACCTGCCGCATCCTGACTGGTGATCCCTTCTTTATGTACAAAGCTCGCCCCTTGATCATCAAAAGGGCTTTTACTTGTCATAAACATGATTCCATTAAATGCATTAGCTCCATAGAGTGCAGAAGATGCCCCCGGAAGCAGCTCTATGGTTTGAACATCTAATTCGGACATTCCTAATAAATTTCCCAGAGCAAAATTAAGTGCTGGTGAAGAATTATCCATTCCGTCCACCAATTGGACAAACCTTGTATTTGCAAAAGTGGCAAAACCACGCGTGTTTACGGATTTAAAGGTCAAACTATTAGCGTTGACATCAACTCCTTTCAGGTTTTCCAGACCATCGTAAAAAGATGGGGAGGATGTGTTTTTAATTTCCCTGATATCCATTCTCTCTACGGTCACGGGAGATTCCATAATACGTTCCGGGGTTCTGGAAGCAGATATAACTACCTCATCTAAGGCAGTTGCATTTTCCTTTAAACTAACTTCTATTTTTTGATTATTCCCGGTAATTTCGATTTTCTCGGTTTGAAATCCAAGTGTTGAAATTTCAATAATAAACGGAGGAGTATCTGAAACGGTTAATGTAAAGTTCCCATCAAAACCCGTAGTTGTTCCCACAGCTTTTCCTAAAACTTTAATATTCACTCCAAGAAGCGTTTCTCCTGTTTTTGCATCTTTTACAGTTCCTGTTATAGTGGTTTGAGCAAACATCGTCGAGCCACTAAGCAATACAAAAATAAAGAACCATACTTTTTTTATCATAATATAAAATTGTTTGTTAGTTCCTGCAAAGTACAATTTTTTTTGTTTTCTTTAACCATCTCCCAAAAAAACACTTTAAATTAAATGTAAAGATTTGATTTTATGAATGATTTAAGGGTATTTAAAACAAAGCTCATCCCGGGTTTTTATTTTTAACCGAATGAAAAGCCAGGATGAGTTTACAGGAAAACGGTTTAATGACTATTATACTGAGCTAAATAAACAGGCTTTAAACTTCCTTACCTGGTTCATCCGTGGAGTTAACAAACCTTTCGTTGCAGAGCTAACACCCAAAGTTGCGGAAGCATGTCGTGGTGTGCCAATGCCTAACGGATTTTAACTTAAGGTTGCATAACTTGTCAGTATAAAAACAAAGCTAAAAAGTATTTTTTCCATCATGAATTATTTTTAATGGTTATTATTGCTTTAAACTAAAATATTTATTACGCGAATCAAGGGTTAAAATTTAATGCTGAAGTTCAGTAACTTACATTTTTAAAAATGAAGTTTTTAATCCTTTTAATTTTTCAATCTTTTAATAATCAAGGTGTTGATGAAATCAACCCTTGATTGGCATTTATTGTTTTATAATATGATGCCTTTGAATTGATTTGGCAAAAAAGTTCGATACCCGAAGAACATTTTCAACCGGAATAACCTGTTGGTTTTGAGGATTTAAAATTTTCGAGAAGTAAGAAATTTGAAGTCAAATCAATTTCAATACGGAATATACCACGGCAAAGGTCTCTTGAAATAAATTTAAAGTCTGATAGGTATAATTCGGAAACAGGACAATTTTTTTATTCTTTCTTTATGAACGCTTGTTCAATTTTCAGGACTCTCCGATGCAAATGCTTCAGTAATTCGTTTTCTTTTTTTAATGCTTCTATTTGTTTTTCTTGTTCAATGGTGTACAGTGTCAATTCTTCTTGGACTTGCAACAAAAAACTAGACAAAAAGAAAAGAGATTATGCTGCTAATGTTTGATTTTTCATTTCTGTTTCAAATTCTTCAATAGATTTTAATCCTAAAGCTGAGTGTAATCTTTTTCTATTGTACCAAGTTTCTATCCATTTAAAGACAGATAATTCTGCTTGAGATTTTGTTAGATATTGGTATTTATAGACCCATTCTACCTTCAAAGATTTAAAGAAAGATTCTGCTACGGCATTGTCCCAACAATTTCCTTTTCTACTCATAGATTGTTTTATTAAACCGTTGTAAGATTTAATCAAATCTGTAAAATTATGACTAGCATATTGAGAACCTCTGTCAGAATGAAAAATTAAATCTTTTGTAATCTGAATTTTGTTAATAGCCATTTTCCAAGCATTGATAATGGTATTTTCTGTGGTTAAGTCTTTACTAAACGACCATCCCACTACCTTTCTATTAAACAAATCTATAATTACAGTTAAGTACATCCAGCCTTGTTTTGTAGAAATATAAGTCATATCTGACACCCATACTTGATTTTCTCTATCAACACTAAAGTTTTGATTTAATAAATTTGGTGCTATGGGATATTTATGATTAGAATCTGTTAACGCTCTAAATTTATAAGACCGCCTTACAAATAAGCCAAGTAACTTCATCAACTTACTGATCCTTCTTGGAGAAACAAAATAGCCATACTTTTCTAATTCCTTTTTTATTCTAGGAGATACATAGCTATGATAACTATCTTCAAATATTTTTTGTATAAAAAACATAATACGTTCATTTGTTAACCATCGTTTTGAAGAACCACACTTAAGCCAATTATAATAACTACTTCTACTTACTTTTAAAATACTACACATTTTCTCAACAGGAAATTTCAATTTATGATATTTTATAAATTGATACTTCTCTTGTCGCTCTTGGAGAAAATGCTTACCGCCTTTTTTAATATCTCATTCTCTAAATGAATATCCTGTAATTCTTTTTTTAAAGCTATAATTTCTCGCTCTTGATCTGTTAATTTTAAATTCCCTTTACCAGGAAAACTATTTTTATTACCGTATTGTTTTAATTCTTGACCCCAGCGAGATAAAGAGGATATGGAAATATCCAAATCTTTACAAGTTTGTTTTATACTACCTTTTGCATAACTTAACTCTACTGCCTTATGCTTAAATTCTTTGGTATAAAAATTTCGTGGGTTTGACATTGTTTAATTTTTAAAGTTTATAAATATATAAACTCCTTTCTTACTGTCCTGTCAAATGTAGCACTTCCACTTTATTAACACTTTAGCCTCAAACTTTCCAGCCTTTAACCTTGAAACTTGAAGGACTAAGATGTATCTTTGCAATTTAGAATGAATTTAAAGAAGAAAGATGTCTTTTAAAAAGCAAGATATATATAAAGCTTTGGAAACTATTACCGCTCCCGGCGAAGGAAAAAACCTGATGGAGAATAACAATGTAACCAATGTAGTGGTTTTTGGAGATGAGATTGTGGTGGATATCACTATTAGCAACCCGACATTACAAGCCAAGAAGAAAATAGAAGGAGAAGTAATGAAGGTAATTCATCAGCAGATCGATCAAAAAATTGATGTAAAAGTCAACATAAAATCAGTACCAAACCCCAAAAAAAAAGACGAGAATTTGATTCGGGGAAAAGAAATCCCGAATATTCAAAACATCATTGCAATAGCTTCGGGAAAAGGAGGTGTAGGAAAATCAACAATAACAGCCAATATAGCTATCACTTTAGCTAAAATGGGATTTAAAGTAGGAGTTTTAGACGCAGATGTTTATGGGCCGTCTATGCATTTAATGTTTGGTGTTGAGAAAGAAAGGCCATTATCCGTAAATGTAGATGGCCGTTCTAAAATGAAACCTATAGAAAACTATGGAGTTAAATTATTATCGCTGGGATTTTTTACCAACCCGAATCAGGCGGTTATTTGGCGTGGCCCTATGGCTTCCAAAGCACTAAATCAACTCATTTTTGATGGCGATTGGGGAGCGTTGGATTTTTTACTGATCGATTTACCTCCCGGAACAGGAGATGTACATTTATCCATAGTACAGGCGCTCCCTGTTAACGGAGCTGTAGTGGTCAGTACACCGCAAAATATTGCATTGGCCGATGCAAAAAAGGGAGTAGCAATGTTTCAACAGGAAAGTATTAAAGTACCTGTATTGGGAATAGTAGAAAATATGGCCTATTTCACTCCGGAAGAATTACCGGACAATAGATATTATATTTTTGGTAAAAACGGAGCAAAGTATCTGGCAGAAGACATAGAAACACAATTCTTAGGAGAAATTCCTCTGGTACAAAGTATTCGTGAAGCAAGTGATGTTGGTCATCCCGTAGCATTACAGGAAAATACGCCTTTGGAAAAAGCATTTTCTGAAATTACTAAAGAAATGGTTTCAGAATTGTTAAAAAGAAATGCTAACTTGCCACCAACGGAAGTTGTAAGAATTACAACAATGAGCGGTTGTAGCACCGTTAAAAAGTAAGTAGTATGACAACACAAGAAACCTTGGAAAATGTTGAAAAAGCATTGGGCGAAATTCGCCCCTTTTTAGAAAGTGATGGTGGTAACATCAAACTTCTTTCTATTGAAGATGCGACTGTTAAAGTTCAGTTAGAGGGGAATTGTATCGGGTGTTCTGTAAATCAAATAACACTTAAAAACGGTGTGGAAGCTACCATTAAAAGATATGTCCCCCATATCAAGGAAGTCATTAATATTGAATAACGAACTACGCTAATATACAAGTTCTACAAAGCGAGAGTACTTCATGCTGATTTGCTGCTGTCACTGTTATAAATAAATTGAAAGAATGTCATCTCTGCAAAAAGTAGGAATAACATAAAGAAAATGATAAAAACAGATATTTTAATTATTGGAGCAGGTCCTACAGGGCTTTTTACCGTTTTTGAAGCCGGATTATTAAAATTAAAGTGTCATTTGATAGATGCAATGCCCCAGGCAGGGGGTCAATGCTCAGAGATTTATCCTAAAAAACCTATTTATGATATTCCGGCATATCCCGAAATTCTAGCCGGTGATTTAACGGATAAATTGATGGAGCAAATTAAGCCGTTTAACCCGGGATTTACGCTGGGTGAGCGAGCCGAAACCATCGAAAAATATGATGATAATACATTTATAGTGACCACAAATAAAGGAACAAAACATTGTGCTCCCGTAGTAGCCATTGCAGGTGGATTGGGAAGTTTTGAACCCAGAAAACCCCCTATTCCGAATATTACAGATTTTGAAGATAAGGGAATAGAATACATTATCCGTGACCCTGAAATCTATAGAAATAAAAAAGTAGTGATTGCCGGAGGAGGAGATTCTGCATTAGATTGGGCTATTTTTTTGGTTAATGTCGCTTCGGAAGTTACATTGGTACATAGAAGGAATGAATTTCGCGGAGCATTAGACTCAGTAGAAAAAATTCAGGAGTTAAAAGACAGAGGAAAAATAAATCTAATCACTCCTGCGGAAGTAAAAGAAATTCATGGACAAGATCATCTAACAGGAGTATCCATCATCAAAAACAGTGATGGAAAAATTACTTTAACTGTAGATCATTTTATTCCCTTATTTGGGTTATCGCCAAAATTAGGGCCCATTGCCAACTGGGGATTAGAAATAGAAAAGAATGCAATCAAAGTAAACAATGCACTGGATTATCAAACCAATATACCGGGAATATATGCCATTGGGGATGTCAATACCTACCCGGGAAAGTTAAAACTAATTTTGTGTGGATTCCACGAAGCCACTCTCATGTGCCAAAGTGCTTATCAACGGATTCATCCCAATAAAAAATATGTAATGAAATACACAACTGTTAGCGGGGTTGAAGGTTTTGACGGATCTAAAAAAGAAGCCCCAAAAGCAGTAATTAAAAAGATAGAATAGTTTTTTTATCTTTATAAGGATAAAATATAACCGTATGAGGTTCTTAAATTTAATTCCGATTTCAAGAAACTATTTTAGTCTGTCAGGATATGAATTTGTGATTTTTTCTATAGGTTCAATAGCAATTGTTGTATTGTTACTTTTATACTATAGAAAGATTTCTGAAAAACACACTTCAATTGTTGGAGAAAAACAGCCAGAACCTATTTATACATACAAAGATGTTCTTTTGCAAGAAAGAAACGTAGCAGGAAATAATATTCCCTTATCCGATACAAATTCTATTGTAGTAAAAATTTGTGCCATTATTTTGATCTTACTGGTTGCTATCATGCCATTGTTTCAACTTTTAGGAATCAATTATTTCTTATAAATGACAGACATTACCCTAAAGATAACCGATAGGGAAGGAGTGTTACATGAAGTAAAGGCACCAACAGATATGTCAATGAATCTGATGGAAATTATTCGCTCTTATGAGTTGGCTCCGGAAGGAACTATCGGTGTTTGCGGAGGAATGGCAATGTGTGCTTCCTGTCAATGTTATATTAAATCAAACCACAAGCTACCCGAAATGTCAGATGATGAAGATTTGATGTTAGCAGAAGCATTTTATGTAGAAGGCAACAGTCGTTTAGTTTGTCAAATACCAATTACTCCGGAATTGAATGGATTAGAAATAACAATGGCACCGGAGAGTTAAAGAGCATAAAAAAGATCTAGTTGAAGGTATATTTGTGAAGAAAGATTAATTAAGTTAAGGATTATGGCAGGTCTTGCAACCAAAGAGACCAATAGAAGTGTAAAAGCATTTATTGAAAGTATTGAAAACACTTGAAAAAAAGAAGGCAGTAAAAAAGTACTGTCGTTAATTCAAGAAATTACCGGAAAAGTACCAAAGATTTGGGGCAATGAGAAAACACCGGATTTTTTAATAGGTTTTGGGAAATATAAATACCAGCACAGAGGAAATAAAGAAACATTCGAATGGTTTCATATAGGCTTTGCCCAAAGAAAAACAAAATTGACAATTTATTTGAATTTTGACATTGACAAAGAAGAAAGTTTACTTAAAGAGTTGGGAAAATGTACATGAGGAAAAGGATGTTTGTACATCAACAAATTAGCTGATATAAATTTGGAAAAGCTAAAACAACTCATTGAAAAAAGTAAAAATGCTCAATGGCATTAAAGGTTTTTTATATAAATGGCAACGTATGGAGTTGAAACGGAAGAGTACAGGAAATTTGTATCTGATGATTCAATCAAGAAAATAAAAGCAATGAGAACCAAAAGAAAATAGAGATACCTTCAATTTTCAGCTCTTATCACTCGTAACTTTTAATTGAACTCATTTAAACTTTCTGTTTGCCGCTCTGTTTTTGTCTTTTTTTCCTTCCGTAGTGCTGCTATGCAACTCAAAAAATCCTTCAACAGCCCTAAAAACTTCTAATTTTCGCTTAAACCCAAAAAGTTTAAATGAGTTCATTATATTTCTTCTGTAAAAAACTAAATTTTGATTAAAAAATCTAAGTACATGACAAAAATTTAGTCAAGTTCATATTGTTTTGATTTACAGGGTTTAATAGCACAGAAGCGATATAATCTAATCCATATTTGAATATGCTTTTAGCCATTCTTCCATGCTTTTTTATTTTGATAGGCTTAATCTGATGTAAATATATACCAACTTTGTAACACCATACGAAAGCCATCATTACAAACAGTACTAATTTTTCAATACGCTTAATATCTTGCAGGTGTGTGTTTTCAATATCAAAGCCACTGGCTTTCATTGCTTTAAAACACATCTCTATCTGCCATCGTTCTTTGTATTGTTCAAAGGCCTTATCAGGAGCGTTGAACGATACAATGATTAAGAAATCAGGCTTTCCATTTTTTGGGTACAACTTGCATCCGGAAAGGAAACAAAGCTGACCATTAACACGTACAATTTTAGGATAATACACAAACTCATTGATCTTATGTGGATTAAACAAGTGAAATACTTTGATGGTTTTGTTCTTATCAGGAAGCTCTACCTTAAAGTTGTTTCGAATGCGGATATAATATTTGATTCCATTTGTATTCAAGAAATCCAACCAATGATTACCTACAAACTCTCTATCGGCTACAATGGATTTAATAACATCTTTGCCAAAAAGTCTTATGAAACGATTCACAAGATCAATACGCTCCTGACTGTTAGAGTTCCCTGGCTTATCTAACATAGTAAATAACAATGGGAAGGCAACACCTTTATAGACAACTCCCAACTTAAAAATGTTGATGTTGGTCTGACCAAACTTCCAATTGGTCCTATCAATACTCAAGATCAATCCCTCTTGCTTAGGAAGGAGACTAAATATAAGACGAGCGATCAAATCTCCATCCAACGAATAATCAGCAATAAATCTTTGAATACGTCTGAGTGATGACTTCGAATCTACTGAGGTCTCAAAAGCGTTGGCTACCTTTTCAAAGGTAACTGTCTGTACCTTACAGAGGGCGATAATGAAATGTGATATGAGTTTGATTCTTGCCAAATTGATCTTACCTTGGAAATGAGAACTTAAAACTGAATTTAATTCACTACTTTTAGTGGAAGCATTGGTTTTTTTCATTAGAAAAATGAGTGATGTTATTCTTCTAATATACTGAAAATCAATGCTTTATTTTAATTATTTAACATTTAATTTACTGATAATCAATTAATTATATTTTTTGTCATGTACTAAATTAAAAAATACAAAATTTAGTTTCACTTCAGTAACTACTTCGTTAATCCATAAATTTTTTTCATTTGTTTTTGTGAATTTTCAAATGAAAAAATTCATGTACTTTTGTATAGTCTTAATTTCTTAAACAATTATATAATGTATAAGGAGTTGTTAATTCATTGTTACATTAACCCATTAAAAAATGCCTTTTTATTATAAACTTGGGAACATTCCACCCAAAAGACATACACAATTCAGAAAAGAAGATGGAAGCTTATATTATGAGCAACTGTTTGGAACCATAGGTTTTGACGGGATGTCATCTAATTTATATCATGAACACAGACCTACTATGGTCAAGGAGATCAAAAAACAATATGCTGTTGCTCCAAAAATTGCTAAGGCTAACCATATTCAGTCCTATCGATTCAGAGGATTTCAGGTTCCTCCGGTTGACGGCTATTTAGAAAGTAGAAAAACGGTCTTAACGAATGCTGATTGTAATATTATTTTAGCAGCGCCTAAAAACTCATTTAGAGATTATTTTTATAAAAATACAGATGCAGACGAATTGATCTTTATTCACAAAGGTTCGGGAACGCTAAGAACTCATATGGGAAACTTAGATTTTAGTTATGGTGATTATTTACTCATTCCAAGAGGTATTATCTATCAGATCGATTTTGATTCCGAAAACAATCGTTTGTTTATTGTAGAATCCTACCGGCCTATTTATACGCCTAAGAGATATAGAAACTGGTTTGGGCAACTTTTAGAGCACGCTCCTTTCTGTGAGCGTGATATCCGTCAGCCACAAAAACTGGAAACCTATGACGAAAAAGGAGATTTCTTGATGAAAGTAAAAAAACAAGATGAAATTATAGAAATGATCTACGCTTCGCACCCTTTTGATGTAGTAGGCTATGATGGCTATAATTATCCGTATGCATTTTCAATTCACGATTTCGAACCCATTACGGGAAGAATTCATCAACCGCCTCCGGTACATCAAACTTTTGAAACCGATGCTTTTGTAGTTTGTAGTTTTGTACCTCGCTTGTATGACTATCACCCTGATTCCATTCCTGCACCGTACAATCACAGTAATATAGATTCTGATGAAGTTTTATATTATGTAGATGGTGATTTTATGAGTCGGAATGATATAGATGCCGGACATATTTCTTTGCATCCTGCCGGAATTCCACACGGGCCACACCCGGGGGCTACCGAAAGAAGTATCGGCCAAACAAAAACAGAAGAATTGGCAGTAATGGTAGACACGTTTAAACCGTTAAAGATTACAGAAGAAGCTATGAAAATAGCGGATGAAGATTATCACAAATCTTGGCTTGAATAGGTTAAATTTAGCCAATGAGTTAATTAGGAAATGAGTTAATTATGATTTTTTCTAAGAGTGAAAAATATCTGAACAACCCCATATTAAAAGAGACTTTTGAATTTTCGCTTCAGATAATTCAATATTCTGAATCGCTAGAAGAAAAAAGAAAATACGTTCTTTCTAAGCAAATAATAGGATCTGGTACATCTGTTGGGGCAAATGTAAAAGAAGCCCAAAATGCAAGAAAGCAAAGCAGATTTTATTCATAAGATGAAAATAGCTTTGAAAGAAGCAGATGAAACAGAATATTGGTTATTTCTATGTAAGAATTTAGATTCATACCCTAACCCTAATCAATTAATTGATAAATTAAGCATAATCATTAAAATATTAAATAAAATTATTAGTAGTTCGAAAAAATAATTCGCTAATCTACTAATTTTCTAATTCACATATTATGAGTAAGGAAATAAAATCAGTAAACTACGGTTTAGAAAAAATATTTGAAGGAGCAGAAGATTTCCTTCCGTTATTAGGTACAGACTATGTAGAGTTCTATGTTGGAAATGCTAAGCAATCAGCACATTTTTACAAAACAGCTTTCGGATTTCAATCTCATGCCTACAGAGGTTTGGAAACAGACTCAAAAGATGCTGTAAGTTATGTTCTAAAACAAGGCAAGATCAGATTGGTTTTAACCACACCTTTAAACAGCAAATCTCCGATCAATGACCATATTGTTCGCCATGGAGACGGAGTAAAAGTGATTGCTTTATGGGTAGATGATGCAAAAAGCGCTTACGAAGAAACCACCAAACGTGGTGCAAAATCTTTTATGGAACCAATGGTCGAAAAAGATGAATACGGAGAAGTTGTCAGAGCCGGAATATACACGTATGGAGAAACCATTCATACATTTATCGAACGTAAAAACTACAATGGGTTATTTTTACCTGGATTCGTGAAATGGACATCTGACTACAATCCTACTCCGGTAGGATTAAAATACATTGATCATATGGTGGGAAATGTTGGCTGGGGACAAATGAATAAATGGGTAAAATGGTACGAAGAGGTCATGGGATTTGTGAACTTTTTATCGTTTGATGATAAACAAATTCATACAGAATATTCCGCTTTAATGAGCAAGGTAATGAGCAACGGAAACGGGCGAATCAAATTTCCTATCAATGAACCTGCAAAAGCAGCTAAACGTTCCCAAATAGAAGAATATTTGGATTTTTATGAAGGAGAAGGCGTACAGCATATAGCTGTGGCTACGGATGATATTATTGAAACGGTTTCCCAGCTAAAAGCAAGGGGAGTTGAATTTTTACCGCCGCCACCGCAGGCCTATTATGATATGATTCCGGAACGCTTGGGAGAACATATGAAAATCATGAAAGAAGATATTTCCAGGTTACAAGAACTTTCTATTTTGGTAGATGCCGACGAAGAAGGCTATTTGCTACAAATTTTTACCAAACCGGTAGAAGACAGGCCTACGTTGTTTTTTGAAATCATACAAAGAATGGGAGCCAGAGGTTTTGGCGCAGGAAATTTTAAAGCTTTGTTCGAATCTATTGAAAGAGAACAGCAGAAAAGAGGGACTTTGTAAATAATAGAAAAGAGATGTTAGATAGCAGAAAATAGATATTGGATAAAAGAAATAGAGATAAGTGCTGTCTTGCTGATATTCTCTATTCTTTTCTCCTTGCTCTTAAAATACAAAAATGAGTAAAGACGACATTTTAAAGGCCATAGAAGAAAAATACCAAAAATTGGGGGTTCCGATACATGCTATGCTGGAAGGACTTTTGTGGAGTAAACCCATTACCTACTGGGATTATATTCAAACAGATGCTTTGCTTGGATTGCAAACTCCAAGAACCACACAACCGGATGAAATGGTGTTTATTATGTATCATCAGGTAAACGAACTGTTGTTTAAAATGATTCTCTGGGAAATAGATCAAGTAGCGAAATCAAAAAAAATCACCGCAGAGAAGTTTACCAAACATTTGATGCGCATTAGCCGCTATTTTGACATACTATCCAGCTCTTTTACGGTAATGGCTGATGGAATGGATCCTGAACAATATTTGAAATTCAGAAATACTTTAGCTCCGGCAAGCGGTTTTCAGAGTGCTCAATACAGGAAAATTGAGTTTGCTTCTACCGAGTTAATCAATCTGATTGATGCCCGCTTCAGGGATACCATTGACAGGAGTTCTTCTTTTAAAAATGCTTATAATCATTTGTATTGGCAGGCTGCGGGTGTTAATCATACTACGGGTGAAAAATCGATTTTAATTCAATTGTTTGACAAAAAATACATGGGAGATTTTATTGATTTTATGGAAGATTATAATGAATGTAATCTTTCAAAAAAGTTCAAACAACTCCCTGAAGATGTTCAAAAAAATAAAGAACTTGTCGAAGCCATGCGGCACTATGATTATACGGTGAATGTAAAGTGGGTCATGGCTCATTATGGCGCAGCCGGAAAATATTTGGGCGGAGATGATAAAGAACTGGAAGCTACCGGAGGGAGTAATTGGCGCAAATACCTGCACCCTAAATATCAAAGAAGAATTTTTTATCCGTATTTATGGAGCGAAGAAGAACTAAAAAATTGGGGGGCGTTTTAAAAAAACGTTAAAAAACATATAATCATACTATTTCATTGGCTTTTTCAATTTTTGGAATATGTTTTGTCATTCATTTTTTATAAGTTTGGTTCCCATGAAAAGAAATATTGTTTTATTTCTGTTAGTCCTTTCTTCCATTACTTTAGCCGGTCAGAAAAAAATAACCCCGAAAGCTTTTAAAAATGGCGAATGGCTTCGTTATAAAATGAGTTATAGTGGTTTTTTAAAAGCCGGGACTGCTGTTTTGGAAGTGGCAGAGAAAGAATTGGATGGCAAAAAAGTATACCACGCCAAAGGAACCGGCTGGACATCAGGAGTGATCAGTTGGTTTTTTAAAGTAAGAGATGTATACGAATCTTACTTTGATAAAGAAGAAACAAAACCTTATCTTTTTAAAAGAGATGTAAATGAAGGTGGTTATACGATAAAAAGAGATATCAAATTTGATTATGAAAACAAAAAAGCTATCATAACCGATTACAAAATAGATACAACAAATTATATTACAATTGAAGATGTACAAGATATACTCTCTTCTTTTTATTATTTGAGAGATCAAAAAGTAGACACTTTAAAAGCAGGAGATCATATTGAAATAAATATGTTTTTTGATGAAAAGGCGCACCCTTTCAAATTAAGGTATTTGGGGAGGAAAAGACTACAAACCAAATTTGGAAAAGTCGAAACCTATATTTTTAGACCGGTTGTTCAAGCCGGAAGAGTTTTTAAAGAGAATGAAAGTGTAACTGTTTGGGTTACTGCAGATAACAATAAAATTCCTGTAAGATTAAAAGCATCACTGGCAGTAGGTTCTCTGAGAGCAGATCTGGAAGCATACAAAGGCCTTGCAAATTCTTTTAATATTATAGTCGATTAAATTGTACTTTTACATCAGATTAAAATTACAAATAGTTCTCTTTTGAAAAAGCTAATACTTTTATTCTTTATTTTAGTATTACTGCATTCATGTAAGGATGATACTAAAAAAGAACTCCAAATTCAAGATTCCATTCCTGTACCAAAAACAGTTTATGAGTTTGGTTATAAGCTAAACGACTATAAGGTAATTAAAGATACGATAAAAAAAGGAGAAAGTTTTGGAGTTATACTTGACAGACATCATGTTTTTTATCCAAAAATAAACAGGATTGCTAAAATTATTAAAGATACTTTTGACGTAAGGAGGGTAAGAGCAGGGAAGCCCTATATGATTCTTGCAAAAAGAGATTCTACGCAAAAAGCGCAAGTTTTTATTTATAAGCATTCTAAAGCGGTTGCTACGGTAGTAGATTTTGCAGACTCAACAGTTACGGCATATTCATATAAAAAACCTGTTAAAACAGTAGAAAAAGAAATTGCAGGAAAAATTTATTCCTCTTTTTCTCAATCCATGGATAGTCTCCGTATAAACCCGGACTTAACATATGACGTAGCCGAAATATATGCATGGACACTGGATTTTTATAAACTTCAAAAAGGAGATATGTTCAAACTTATCTATGAAGAAAAATTTATTGATGATTCCGTATTTATTGGCTATGGAAAGATTAAAGCAGCTGTTTTTAATCATAATAAACGAAATTTTTATGCCTATCGTTTTATTTCTGATTCTATAAAAAGCATCCCTGAATATTATGATGAAAAAGGCAACATGCTGCGAAGTCAATTCTTAAAATCACCTGTTAAATACCAATATCGTATATCCTCAAGATATAATCTTAAGAGAAGAATTGCCTATTACGGATATAAAGTCAGGCCTCATAAAGGGACTGATTTTGCAGCAAAGGTAGGAACCCCTATTATGGCTACTGCCAGTGGTACGGTGATAGAATCTGCAAAGAGAGGCAGCAATGGAAATTATGTAAAGATAAAGCACAATGCTATATACAGTACGCAATACTTACACATGAGTAGCAGAAAAGTTCGTAAAGGACAGTATGTAAAACAAGGAGGTATTATTGGCTGGGTAGGAATGACGGGAAATACGGCAGGCCCCCATGTTTGTTATCGTTTTTGGAAATATGGCAGACAAGTAGATCCTTTCAAGCAAAAATTACCTTCGGCAAAGCCGCTTAAAAAAAGTTTGCAGCCCAAATATTTAGAATTTATCCTCCCTTTAAAAGAGCAGTTAGATGCTATTGCACTAGCAAAACAATCGTATATCCAAAATTTAGAACCCTTTGTTCAAAATTAAGTTCTCATGTCACTAAAGAAGATTGATCCGACTACAACAAAAGCATGGAAAGATTTGTCTGTTCATTATCGGGATTTTAACTCGTTTTCCATCAAAAAAGCATTTATAGAAGATGTACATAGAAAGGAACATTTTTCCATTGTTTTTGATGACTTAACAGTAGATTATTCTAAAAATAGGATTTGGCAGGAAACCATAGATTTATTAGTTCAATTAGCGAAAGAAGTTGAGCTAAAAGATGCTATCGAAAAATACTTTTCCGGAGAAACCATAAATCAAACGGAAGGAAGGGCTGTTCTACATACGGCTTTACGAGGTACTTCCAAAATACCTATCAAAATTGATGGCAAAGATATCAGACCGGACATATCGAGAACTTTAAAAAAAATCAAATCTTTTTCTGATAAGGTAATTTCAGGTAAATGGAAGGGGTATACCGGGAAATCCATTACAGATATCGTAAATATTGGTATTGGCGGTTCGGATCTGGGTCCGGATATGATTGTGGAAGCTTTACGATTTTACAAGAATAAATTAAACACGCATTTTATTTCTAATATAGATGGGGATCATGTTTCTGAGGTGATTAAAAATTTAAATCCCGAAACTACATTATTTGTAATTGTTTCCAAAACATTTACCACTCAGGAGACACTTACAAATGCGAATACTATTAAAAATTGGTTTTTAACATCAGCTTCTCAATTTGATATTTCCAGGCATTTTGTAGCAGTTTCAACAAATCTGGATGCGATATTGGCATTCGGAATAGACAGTAACAATGTATTTCCCATGTGGGATTGGGTAGGCGGGCGCTTCTCTCTATGGTCTGCTGTTGGTTTATCTATTAGCTTAGCCATAGGGTTTGATAACTATCGATTACTTTTAGACGGTGCCGAAGAAATGGACATTCATTTTAGGAGCGCGGAGTTTCATAAAAACATACCCGTAATATTAGCACTTTTAAGTATTTGGTATAATAATTTTTTTGAGGCAGAAACAGAAGCTGTTCTTCCCTACACACAATATCTGACAAAACTAGCTCCTTATCTGCAACAAGCCGTTATGGAGAGTAATGGAAAAAGTGTAGATAGAAATGGAAACCTAATACCATATCAGACAGGTACTATTGTATGGGGCAGTACAGGGACTAATATGCAGCATGCTTTTATGCAATTAGTGCATCAAGGTACAAAATTAATTCCGGCAGATTTCATAGGATACCAACAGTCTTTGTATGGTTTAACTGAGCATCATAAAAAATTGATGGCCAATTTTTATGCTCAAACAGATGCTTTGGCATTTGGAAAAACAAAGGAAGAAGTACATTTAGAGTTAAAAACTTTAGGTAGATTGGAAGAAGTTTCAACACTAATTCCTTTTAAAATATTTACAGGAAATAAACCTAGTAACTCTTTGATTTTTAAAAAGTTAACCCCAAATTCTTTAGGGAAACTAATTGCGTTATACGAACACAAAATATTTATTCAGGGAGTTATCTGGAATATTTTTAGCTATGACCAATTTGGTGTAGAATTAGGAAAGGAACTAGCAAAAAAAATATTGACAAACGCTTAATTTTTAGAACTAGTATCGCTTAACGATTTTATTAGATTTTGTTAACAAGTTAGTTAATATCTATGTATGTGATGAATACCATATATTTGCATATTATTTTATAGATTTGAAAGTCTTAATTTTCTGTTAAAACTTAACATTAAATTAACATTGAAAGTTCTAAAAAAAAGGACTTTTACAAAGCATTAATAACATTAAAATTTAACAATGAAGAATTCTAAAAACTTATTACTCGTGGCTTTCTTATTTATTTCTGTTGCGGTTTTAGGACAAACTAAACTTACAGGTACGGTTGTAGACTCAACTAACGAACCCTTACCTGGTGCGAGTGTTGTAGTGAAAGGTACAACAAACGGAACATCAACTGACTTTGACGGAAAGTTCATGTTAGATTCAAAAACAACTTCCGGTACTTTGGTGATATCCTATATTGGTTACAAAAGTGTAGAAGTAAGCTTTACTTCAGCCGGAGATATGGGAACTATTCAACTAACGAACGACGAAAATCTTTTAGAGGAGGTTGTAGTAAAAGGGTTGATTGATATTGCAAAAGACAGAGAGACTCCTGTTGCTGTAAGTACTATTACAGCTACTGAAATTCAGGACAAATTAGGTTCTCAGGAATTTCCGGAACTATTAAATAATACTCCTTCTGTGTATGCTACAAAATCGGGTGGTGGTTTTGGAGACGGAAGAATTAATATTCGAGGGTTTTCTCAGGAAAACATTGCTGTCCTGATCAATGGAGTTCCGGTAAATGATATGGAAAACGGTAGAGTATTTTGGTCTAATTGGGTTGGTTTGTCAGATGTTACCACCGCAATGCAAGTACAAAGAGGTTTAGGGTCTTCTAAGTTAGCCATATCATCAGTAGGAGGAACCATAAATATCATAACAAAAACAACTGACAAAAAAGAAGGCGGATCATTTTTAGTATCATCCGGTAATAATAGTTATATTAAAACATTAGCGACCTACTCTACAGGTAAGAATGAAAACGGATTTGCGGCATCTTTTTTATTGAGTAGAACAACAGGGGAAGGTTATATAGAAGGAACAAAATTTCAAGGATATAATTATTTTGTTGGTTTAGGTTGGGACAAAGGAGTTCATGATTTCCAGTTCATAGCTACCGGTGCTCCTCAAAACCACAACCAGAGAACTACCAGTTTCTTTAATATGGCATCCTTGAGTGATTATCTGCAATATGGTAGAAGATACAACTATAATCACGGGTATCTAAATGGCCAGGAATTTAACTGGAGAAAGAACTTTTATCACAAACCGATTGTATCGTTCAACTGGAATTGGGACGTTAGCGAAAACTCGTCCTTAACAGCATCGGCGTACTTATCTTTTGGACGTGGTGGAGGAACCGGAGACATTGGCCGTTTAGGAGGTAGATTTGCAAGTGATAAAGCATTTAGAGATCCTGTAACCGGGTTTGTACAGTTTGATAAAATCGTTGCTTCCAACTCCGGAACCCTTACCAATTTTGCCAATGGATTCTCTTACGGAAATACGGCAGATCCAACAACATCTACTTTTCTTGTTAACGATGATGAGTTAAGTGCCTCAAGTATTCCTGCCGGTTTAAGCAGAAGAAATGGTTTTATAAGAAGAGCTTCTATCAATTCTCATAATTGGGTAGGGTTACTAGCTAATTACAATAACAATCTAAATGAAAATTTATCTTTTGATATTGGTTTTGATTTGCGTTCATATAGAGGAATTCATTACAGGAGAATCGATAATTTACTAGGGGCAGCAGGATATCGCGATAATGATGATGTTAATAACCCTTTAAATGTTTTATCTACTGAATATAGCTCTGACTTAGGAACTTTGTGGAATGTTTTCAAGAGCACGGATAATGAAGAAAAAATTAACTATCACAATGATGGTTTAGTGCGTTGGTTTGGAGCATTTGGACAGGTAGAATATAAAAACGACGTTATTTCCGCATTTATTCAGGGAGCTATATCTCAGCAAGGATTTAAAAGAATTGACTATTTTAATTACCTGAATAGTGATCCTGCCAGAGAAACCGATTGGAAAAATATCATTGGAGGTAATATTAAAGGAGGTATCAACTGGAATATTAACGAGCAAAATAACATCTACGGTAATGCCGGATATTATTCCAAGCAGCCTTTCTTTGATGCTGTTTTCTTAAACTTTAGAAATGATTTGAATCCGGACCCCAGAAATGAAAAAATAATAGGATACGAATTAGGTTATGGCTTTAGATCAAACAAGCTGAAAGTAAATTTAAATTTATACAGGACACAATGGAAAGATAGATTTATCTCTGTTTCATCCCGTTTCAATGGAATACAAGGGAATGCAGATATTCAAGGTGTAGAACAAATACATACCGGAGCAGAGTTAGATGCTACCTATGAACTTACCGATAGACTACAACTCATAGGAATGCTATCAGTGGGGAACTGGGAGTACGCCGGAAATGTTTCCGGAACAGCGTTTGATCAAAACCAAACAGCACTAGGTACTATAAACTTATTTTTAGACAATGTAAAAGTTGGAGATGCAGCACAGTTTACATCCAGATTAGCAGTAAACTATGATGTTACCGACAATTTTAAATTGGACTATAGCCACCGTTTTGTAGGGAAACTATATGCGAGAATTAATGCGGAAGACTTTAGTGATCCAAACCATAACGGATCTTTACAATTACCTGGCTATTCTCTGGGAGACTTAGGAGGCTCTTACGGATGGGTTTTGGATGAAGATACATTTGAGTCTATCTATTTTAGAATTAATATAAATAATGTATTTAACACAGAATACATAGCGGAATCTGCAACCAACTATTTCCCGGGAAGAAACGGTAATACAGCCACTTTTGATGGTATCAATACTGATAATAAGGTATTCTTTGGTTTTGGAAGAACTTGGAACCTAAGTATAAGATATAGTTTTTAGTTAGAGAATTTTTTTTTAGTACATGACAAAAAATATAATTAATTGATTATCAGTAAATTAAATGTTAAATAATTAAAATAAAGCATTGATTTTCAGTATATTAGAAGAATAACATCACTCATTTTTCTAATGAAAAAAACCAATGCTTCCACTAAAAGTAGTGAATTAAATTCAGTTTTAAGTTCTCATTTCCAAGGTAAGATCAATTTGGCAAGAATCAAACTCATATCACATTTCATTATCGCCCTCTGTAAGGTACAGACAGTTACCTTTGAAAAGGTAGCCAACGCTTTTGAGACCTCAGTAGATTCGAAGTCATCACTCAGACGTATTCAAAGATTTATTGCTGATTATTCGTTGGATGGAGATTTGATCGCTCGTCTTATATTTAGTCTCCTTCCTAAGCAAGAGGGATTGATCTTGAGTATTGATAGGACCAATTGGAAGTTTGGTCAGACCAACATCAACATTTTTATGTTGGGAGTTGTCTATAAAGGTGTTGCCTTCCCATTTATTACACGCTTATTAATTGACGGTGCCGTGTTGGGAGTTGTCTATAAAGGTGTTGCCTTCCCATTGTTATTTACTATGTTAGATAAGCCAGGGAACTCTAACAGTCAGGAGCGTATTGATCTTGTGAATCGTTTCATAAGACTTTTTGGCAAAGATGTTATTAAATCCATTGTAGCCGATAGAGAGTTTGTAGGTAATCATTGGTTGGATTTCTTGAATACAAATGGAATCAAATATTATATCCGCATTCGAAACAACTTTAAGGTAGAGCTTCCTGATAAGAACAAAACCATCAAAGTATTTCACTTGTTTAATCCACATAAGATCAATGAGTTTGTGTATTATCCTAAAATTGTACGTGTTAATGGTCAGCTTTGTTTCCTTTCCGGATGCAAGTTGTACCCAAAAAATGGAAAGCCTGATTTCTTAATCATTGTATCGTTCAACGCTCCTGATAAGGCCTTTGAACAATACAAAGAACGATGGCAGATAGAGATGTGTTTTAAAGCAATGAAAGCCAGTGGCTTTGATATTGAAAACACACACCTGCAAGATATTAAGCGTATTGAAAAATTAGTACTGCTTGTAATGATGGCTTTCGTATGGTGTTACAAAGTTGGTATATATTTACATCAGATTAAGCCTATCAAAATAAAAAAGCATGGAAGAATGGCTAAAAGCATATTCAAATATGGATTAGATTATATCGCTTCTGTGCTATTAAACCCTGTAAATCAAAACAATATGAACTTGACTAAATTTTTGTCATGTACTTAGGAATTTTTTATAAAAAAAAGAAGTTGTCTTTTTAGATGGCTTCTTTTTTTTGAACAAATATGTGAAATCAATTCAAATATAGAATATATCCCTATTTTGCAAATATCTTCTAATTATAAAGAGTAATTAGCACTGCTAGCAGTAACATTTCTGTCAATTTTTCGTAACAACCCCTGTAGCACTTTTCCCGGTCCTACTTCTGTAAACGCTGTTGCTCCATCGGAAATCATAGTTTGCACGGATTGTGTCCATCGCACAGGAGCTGTTAGTTGCGCAATTAAATTTTCTTTAATATCTGCTGGTTCTATAACAGCCTTAGCAGGTACATTTTGATATATAGGGCATATAGGCTTGTTAAAAGTCATGGTTTCAATAGCCTTCGCCAATTCTTCTTTTGCAGGTTCCATCATAGGTGAATGGAATGCACCACCCACCGGTAAAACCAAAGCTCTTCCGGCTCCTTTTTCTGTCAATACTTTACAGGCTTCTTCTACGGCTTCTATTGCTCCGGAAATTACCAATTGCCCAATACAGTTATAATTTGCCGGAACTACAATTCCATTAATATCATTACATACTTGTTCTACTATCGAATCTTCCAAACCCAGTACGGCTGCCATAGTGGAAGGCTGTTTTTCACATGCTTTTTGCATAGCCAGTGCGCGTTTTGAAACCAGTTTTAATCCGTCATCAAAAGTCAATACTTCATTGGCAACCAATGCAGATAATTCTCCTAAAGAATGCCCTGCAACCATTTCCGGCTGAAAAGAATCTCCCAGTATTTTTGCTAAAATAACCGAATGCAGAAAAATAGCAGGTTGTGTAACTTTCGTCTCTTTTAACTCTTCAAGTGTCCCTTCGAACATGACATCCGTAATACGAAATCCCAAAATAGCGTTTGCTTTTTCAAATAGATCTTGTGCCAAAACAAAGTTCTCATACAGTTCTAACCCCATTCCTACATATTGCGACCCTTGCCCCGGGAAAATATAAACTTTCATAAAATGTGGTTTTATTTTTAGTGAGGGCAAAAATAAACATTTTCTTTACAACCTTAAAGACATATGTTTAAGCCGGGAGTATAATTAGTATATTTGCAACTATGGTTGAAAAAAATAGATATCAGGCACAATTTATCTATTTAATTCTTGCAGCACTTTTTATTGCATCGTTAGTAGCTTCAAATTTAATTTTCCAGAAATTTTTCTACTGGGAGCCTTTTGGATGGTATCGTTTTGAAATCTCCGTAGGGATCTTGCCCTATCCTATCACTTTTCTAATTACAGATATTTTATCAGAAATATATGGTAAGAAAAAAGCAAATCAAGTTGTGGTTGCCGGTATTTTTGCTTCCTTTTTTTCAATGTTCATCATACTGGCGGCAGAATATGCTCCGGCTTTGGATAATTCCAGGATCAGTAATGCGGAATTTTCCAAAGTGTTTGGCTTATCTCCCATAGCCGTTTTAGCATCCATGTTAGCCTACCTGTTTGCGCAATTTCTTGACATCAGAATATTTCATTTTTGGAAAAGAGTTACCAGGGGAAAACACTTATGGCTGAGAAATAATTTTTCCACTTTCCCTTCCCAATTTGTAGATACCTTTACTATAATTCTTTTATTGAGCCTGTTCGATATCCTGGCATGGGAAAATTTTACAACCTATTTAATCGGTGGCTTTTTATTCAAGGTTATAGTAGCGCTTATTGATACGCCTGTCATTTATTTGATTGTGTACATATTTAGAAAAAAATTCAAACTTAAAATCGGAGAAGAGTTACATTATACTTAATGAACTCATCTTAACTTTTTCTATTTCCTAAAAAATGACTGAAATTCACCTGTATTTCGTTACTTTTCTTAACTGTAGTGCTGCTATAGCTTTCAAAAAGTGCCTCATCCAGATAAATTTCAGTTCATTTTCGGTTAAATCCGAATGATGCATTAGAAAATCTATTACAGCTTGAAATTGTTTCAAAATATTGCTTCGCTGCATTTTTGAAATGAACCGTAGCAGTGCTACGCTACATTCCAAAAAACGCTATATTTTATCACGATTTCAACCTTCATTACGAAGTTCTAATACATAATCCGGGTTAAAAACAAAAAGTTAAGATGAGTTCAATTTTTTATTGTAAATTTTGTTGCGTAACTTCGTCTAAAGGAGCAAGCACCATATAAACCAATCATTATGAAAAAAATCATTCTTATACTATTCGTAAGTACTTTTACAAATGCTTTTAGTCAAACTTCCATTTTTAATGAATTGTTGCAAAAGCATGTTGATGAAAAAGGGAACGTAGATTACAAAGCATTTAAAGGAGAAGAAGAAAAATTAGATGATTTTCTGGCTTTTTTGGAAAAAGAAAACACCTCTGAATTTGAATCGGAGAATGCTGAAAAAGCTTTTTGGATTAATGTATACAACGCTTATACCGTTAAATTAATTTTAATGAATTATCCGTTAAAAAGTATCAGACAAATTAAGCAAAACGGTAAGGATGCCTGGAATATTCCTTTTGCAAAAGCCGGAGGAAAAACATATACGTTAAACTTTGTTGAACATGAAATTCTGCGAAAAAAATTTAAAGATCCAAGAATACACGTGGGTGTAAATTGCGCTTCAGGCTCTTGCCCCAAGTTAGCTAATGTAGCCTTTACAGCAGCGAATATTGATCAACAACTCGAACAGCTAATGGTTGATTTCATCAACGATCCTATTAGAAACAAACTCGGTAAAAAGAAAGTAGAAATTTCCGAAATCTTTAATTGGTTTAAAGGAGATTTTACTGCTAACGGATCTGTAATTGACTATATAAGTAAATACGCCAAAGTAAAAATCAATAAAAAGGCCAGGATAAAATACCTACCTTACGACTGGAGTCTAAATGGAAAATAGCTCCTGACTTTGAGTTTGGGTTCGATAACTTTAAAATATGAATAACCTTACTTTAATTCTTCTCCGGACATTTAAAGTAACATAAAATAATAACCTGATGGCGAACACATATTATGATACTTCTGATTTAAAAAAATTTGGAAACATTACGGAATGGAGTGAAGATTTGGGGAATAAATTTTTTGACTACTACGGAGCAGTATTTGAAGAAGGTGCTTTAACCGCTCGCGAAAAATCCTTAATAGCTTTAGCAGTTGCACATACGGAGCAATGCCCCTATTGTATAGATGCATATACAAAAGACGGATTAGAAAAAGGTATTACAAGAGAAGAAATGATGGAAGCAGTGCATGTTGGAGCAGCAATTAAAAGTGGTGCTACCCTAGTGCATGGAGTTCAGATGATGAATAAAGTGAATAAACTTGAAATGTAAAATCAATTACGAGTTTAGGATAATAATTCCATAGTTCGTAATGGGCAATTCGCAATTAGATGAAAAAATCGCTTTTAGCCAGAAATAATGATTTGGCGAATACGGAACGCCAATTAGAAATATTGTCGAATGGTATTTTTGCCAATGGTGAGTTACCTACATTTGCAAAAAAAATAAAAGAAACCAACCAATTTCCTTTACGCCCAAAAAAGCTGGAAATTTTGCAAATCAACCTGGGGTATATGTGTAATCAGGTATGTGCACATTGCCATGTAGATGCAGGCCCGGACAGAAAAGAAATTATGACTGTTGAAACCATGCAACAATGTCTGGATGTTATTAAAAATACGGGCGCACATACTTTAGATTTGACCGGAGGAGCTCCGGAAATGAATCCAAATTTCAGGTGGTTTGTAGCAGCAGCAGCTAAAGCAGGTATCAAAGACTTTATTGTTCGATCTAATTTAACCATTATCAGAGCAAATAAAAAGTATTATGATTTACCTCAATTTTTCAAAAAATACAATATCCATGTAGTTTCCTCAATGCCACATTGGACAAGAGGAAAGACAGATAAACAGCGTGGAGATGGCGTTTTTGACAAATCAATTAAGGCTTTACAAGAATTAAATGCCGTAGGTTATGGAATGCCTGATAGTAGTTTGCGTCTGGATTTGGTATACAATCCTTCCGGTGCATTTTTGCCGGGAAACCAGGCTGCCTTGGAAAAGGACTTTAAGAACGCTTTAAAAGAAGACTTTAATATCGATTTTCATCATTTATTTGCGATTACAAATCTTCCTATAAGCAGATTCTTAGATTACCTGATAGCTTCGGAAAATTATGAAGATTATATGTATGCCTTGGTAGAAGCATACAACCCTGTTGCATTAGAAAATGTAATGTGTACGAATACTATTTCAGTGAGTTGGAACGGTTGGTTATACGATTGTGATTTTAATCAAATGTTGAATTTAAAAGTAGCCGGTAAAGTAAAACATATTGCCGATTATAATGAAGAACTATTACAAAATAGAAATATTACTATCCATCAACACTGCTATGGTTGTACGGCCGGTTCGGGGAGTAGCTGCCAGGGTGCAGTAGTATAATTGTTAAAATGAAGAAGCTAATTTTTATTTTCGTATTGCTCTCAAAAAGTACATACTCCCAAAATGAACTAAGAAGTTTGTTAAAAAAATACAATACGGAAAATATTCCTTATATCTCCGTAGATAGTCTAAAGAAAATAACCGAAGATATCATTTTACTTGATGCGCGGGAGAAAAAGGAGTTTGATGTTAGTCACCTTAAAGATGCACTATTTGTGGGTTATGAAAAATTTGATATTCGGAAAACAATGAACATGATTCCTGATAAAAAGAGTAAAATCGTTGTGTATTGCTCTTTGGGAGTTCGGTCCGAAGATGTTGCCGAAAAATTAAAAAAAACCGGATATATCCATGTGTTCAATTTATATGGAGGGATTTTTGAATGGAAAAACAACGATAATAAAGTCTTTACATCTAAAAATATAGAAACCGAAAAAGTACATACCTGTACTGCAGAATGGAGCAAGTGGTTGTTAAAAGGGGAGAAGGTATATGAGTAAAAATCAAATCATTATTTTTACTAGAAATCCCGAGCTCGGAAAAGTAAAAACACGCTTGGCAAAGGTCATTGGAGACATAGATGCGTTGAAAATATATACTTTTTTACTAAACAAAACCAAAGAGGTTACACTGAAATTACCTTGTGACAAAGCGGTATATTATTCCGAAAAAATTCAAGAGCACGATATTTGGAATCCTCAATTTTATCAAAAATATCGACAAAAAGGAGATGATTTAGGAGATAGAATGGAAAATGCTTTTAAAGATTCATTCAAAAAAGGATATGAAAAAGTAGTAATTATTGGTAGTGATTTATACGATTTAACATCAATTCATATTGAGAGTGCTTTTAAAAAATTAAACGATTATGATGTTGTTATAGGGCCGGCAAAAGACGGAGGTTATTACCTTTTGGGAATGAAAACTTTATATCCCGATATTTTTAAAAACAAAAAATGGGGAACAGCAACCGTTAGAAAAGACACCCTAAAAGATTTGGAAACAGTTACTGTATATTTATCAGAAGAATTAAATGATATAGACGTATATGAAGATATTAAAGAAAATGACTTGCTTATGAATGTTATTAATTGAAAAAGTGTAAAAATATCCAATGAAAGAAGCTGGAAGGGACTAATAAAATAATCTTAAAATTTATGCTAACACAACTACAAGAAACAACTCACTATCTAAGATCAAATGGAGTTATTGATCCGGAAATCGGAATTGTTTTGGGAACGGGTCTGGGGAAATTAGTTGACGAAATAGCTATTGAAAAAGAAATCACGTATTCGGAAATTCCGCATTTTCCGGAAGCAACTGTTGAGTTTCATTCGGGAAAACTCATTTATGGAACGTTGTCCGGTAAAAAAGTTGTTGTGATGGTAGGGCGGTTTCATTTGTACGAAGGGTATAGTTTTTATGAGATCACCTACGGAATTAGAGTCATGCATGCCTTGGGAATATCCACATTATTGGTTTCCAATGCAGCCGGTGCCATCAATTTGACATATAAAAAAGGGGATTTAATGCTTATTAATGATCATTTAAACTTGCAAGGGAGTTCTCCCTTAGCATTTAAAGGAGCCTCTGATTTTGGATCTATTTTTGTCGACATGTTGGAGCCTTACTCTAATAAATTAAACCTTCAATTACAGGAAATTGCACAGCAAAACAATATACAATTGCGCAAAGGAGTATATGCAGGCGTTGTAGGCCCACAACTGGAAACCGGAGCCGAATATAGGATGTTGCAGATTTTAGAAGCAGACGCTGTGGGAATGAGCACGGTTCCCGAAGTTATTGTAGCTAAACAATTGGAATTGGAATGTGTAGCCATTTCAGTATTGACAGATGAATGTGACCCTAAAAATTTACAACCTTTAAATATTGAAGAAATTATGGCAATTGCCAATGAAGCAGAACCTAAAATGATTACCTTGTTTAAAGAATTAATAAAAAGAACTTAATCGATTGATTTTATTTACTTGACGACTGAAACTTAAAATGATGAGTTATTTAAAAACCACACATGATGTATATAAAGAAGCAGCATTAACACCAGATATCGGACTGTGCTGCACGACAAACCCTGTTTGGGAATTACCGGGTTTAAAGATTCCGAAAATAATGCAGGAAATGAATTACGGATGTGGTTCAACCGTACATGCCCGTGATTTAACCAATAACCCGAAAATGTTATATGTTGGAGTTGGAGGCGGAATGGAGTTATTACAATTTGCCTATTTTAACCGTCAAAGAGGCGGTGTTATTGGTTTAGATGTCGTAGACGAAATGTTGGAAGCTTCTCGTAAAAACTTTAAAGAAGCTGAAAAAATAAATCCCTGGTTCAAGAGTGATTTTGTGGATTTGCGAAAAGGAGATGCCATGGATTTACCTGTTGAAGGTAATTCAATTGATGTTGCCGCTCAAAATTGTTTGTTTAATATTTTTAAATCGGATGACTTAAAAAAAGCAATTGCAGAAATGTATCGTGTGCTAAAACCTCATGGTCGTTTGGTCATGAGCGATCCTACTTGTGAGCAACCTATGAATAATAAACTGCGTAATGATGAACGTTTACGGGCTTTATGTTTAAGTGGAAGTTTGCCCATTGCCGATTATGTAAAAGCATTAACAGATGCCGGTTTTGGTACCGTTGAAATTAGATCTCGTAAGCCTTACAGGATCTTAGACCCTAAGAATTACCCAACAGAAGAGCTGATTTATATAGAATCTATTGAAGTGGCGGCTATAAAAGACCCGATGCCGGAAGATGGCCCCTGTGTTTTTACAGGAAAGGCCGCTATCTACTATGGCGATGAGGATTATTTTGACGACGGTGCAGGGCATACTCTGTTAAAAAACCAACCCTTGGCAATTTGTGATAAGACCGCTAAAGCTCTACAAAATTTAGGTAGGGATGATATTTATTTTTCAGCATCTACATTTCATTATGACGGAGGTGGGTGTTGTTAGGTATGCCCATGAGCAAGTAGGTCTTTTTAGGGTCTGATTTTCGTACTATTTTTGGTTTGAACTTGCAACAAAAAACTGGACAAAAAGAAGTGAGATTATGCTACTAATTTTTGATGTTTGATTTGTTGTTCAAATTCTTCTATAGATTTTAGTCCTAAAGCAGAATGTAATCTTTTCTTGTTGTACCAAGTTTCTATCCATTCAAATACAGATAGTTCCGCTTGAGATCTGGTTTGATATTTATGATTATAAACCCATTCTACTTTTAAAGATTTAAAAAAAGATTCCGCTACTGCATTATCTCAACAATTACCTTTTCTACTCATAGATTGTCTTATCAAGCCATTGTAAAATTTAACAATAGTTGTAAAGCTACTACTTACATATTGTGAGCCTCTGTGTGAATGAAATATCAAATATTGTGTAATATGTGTGTTCTTAATAGCCATACGCCAAGCATTAATAATAGTATTTTCAGCAGTTAAATTGTTACTAAAAGGCCATCCAACAACTTTTCTATTAAACAAATCAATAATGACTGTTAATACATCCAGCCTTGTTTTGTGTGTATATAAGTCATATCTGAGACCCAGACTTGATTTCTTCTATCTACATTACAATCTTGATTCAGTAAAGAAACTGGGGTTGGGGACTCAGAGTTGAGATGCTTACACACATAGTTTATATAAAAATGTTTCAAGCATTTATAGCCTGATAAATGGAAAAGTACTAAGATGATGATCACCTCGTATTCTATGATAAAAACAAGTAAAAGTTGAGATATTATTTTTACTAATTTATGCAGCAAATTTAAAAGTATCTACATAGGGTGTTTGTCGTTTGACAACGGCAAACACTCTTGCTATTAATTTGTTTCTAATAATGTTAACGGTACTCATTTTACTTTTGCCTTGTTTTATTCTTTTATGATAGTATAATTTCATTTCTGGGTTATGTTGTATAGCAGAAATAGCGCACATATTAATAATTGCTTTCAATTTTTTATTAGCCAAATGAGAGACTTTTGTACGTCCTTTAATACTAGTTCCAGATTGGTAAGGAAAAGGAGCAACACCACAATAAGAGGCAAACTTTCTCCAGTTTTCAAATTTTGAAAAATTGTCAGTAAACACAATCATCATTATAGCAGTTTGCATTCCTATACCTTTAACACTAGTAACAAGTTTATAGGTTTCTTTTAACATTATATTTTGGTCAATAATAGCTTGCATTTGAGTATTAATCTTGTGTATTTGTTTGGTTAGTTCTGCAATCATTTTTTGTTGAACGTCAAAGATTATTTTATACTCTTTTGCTTTATAAATTCTTTTTTGTTCTTTCAAAGTAACTTTAAAACCAGCTCTTTGTTTGTTAAGTTTTGTCCTTAAAGATAAGAGACTTTTTAGTTGTAATATACTTCTTTTAGGTAGCTTACTGGGTTTAAGTTCTTCTTTTAATCGATACCCATATAGAGCAATGCGTTTGGCATCAATTTGGTCATCCTTTCCACGAGCAATACCAATAGATCTTTTAATTTCTAAACCAGAAGCTATGAAAAAAGATAATTTTTGTTCAGTTAAAGACACAGATAATAAATGAGAGTACATTCCTGTATGTTCAAATACAAACATGGTTTCTTCTTTAGAGAAAGACGAATTTTTAAAACTCCACTTTAGCATTAATTTAAATCCAGATTTACTGTTCTCAAACTGTTGAACAATTTGTTTAGAATAGATACAAACATCAATTAATAATTTACTGACATCGATTCCGATAATTTCATTTGTTTTCATAATTTTGTAATTAGATATTAATAATAGTTACTTAAACTAAGACCTTTAATAAGGGCAGAAACTGAAATTCTATATGGTTCTAAGTAACTTTTAAAAAGAACGGAGACTAATACGGGGGATGGCTCTAAAAAGCTAGCTGGCCGCTAAAGTTCACTCCGTTCTTTTGTGTTTTTGGTTATCAACAAAATAAGAGTTATTAACAAAGAAAAAAAGAAGCAAAAAAAGAAATTTCATCATAACTATTATGTTTTTATTTTAAGTAATTATTTCTATTTGCTAATCTAAAGGCTGTAGCTCATTTTAAAATTACGTTTTTTATAAGACCGCTTCGATTTTGATTCTGATAAC
Source organism: Flavobacteriaceae bacterium (assembly GCA_014075215.1). NCBI lineage: Bacteria > Pseudomonadati > Bacteroidota > Flavobacteriia > Flavobacteriales > Flavobacteriaceae > Flavobacteriaceae bacterium. The sequence continues at coordinate 686,623 of CP046177.1, read as the reverse complement.
ATCAATTGCCCTATTTTTGGACCCATTTCAAGGTAAAATTCATCAATGGCATAAAAAATCTCAATGATTTTGTCTATATTTATAAGCATAGGAAAGAAATTGATTTTGTTGTATAATTAATTGGTTTTCAAATATTAATATACGAAAATCATAACTTCTTTCTTTTCTTTTTATAGTTAAATTTCAATAAATAATTTCGCCGAACTCAGGTTGGAAGTAAAATATGATTATGATTTAGAACTAATTGATAAATCAGATGAGACTAAAATTAAGAGACCTTTGCAGAATTGATTTGGCAAAAAAGTTCGACACCCGAAGAAAACTTTCAACCGGAATAACCTGTTGGTTTTGAGTATTTAAAATTTTAGAGAAGGAAGAAATTTGAAGCCAAATCAATTCAAATATGGAGTATATCACTATTTTGCAAAAGTTTCATTAATATATTAAAAGAGGGAAGGGGGGTAACCTAAAGTGAATTGACTAAAGAGATTAGTACTTTTTTGGAAATATGAGTTAGAGTTGGAGCTAAGACGAATACTTCGTTAGTTAAGACAGGAACACAGTTTAGTAAAAACTCATTAGAACGATTGGCACAAAGAGGTATAACTCAAAAGATGGCTCAAACTGCAATTAGTAAAGGGCAGAAATTTTATGACCTTCTTAATAAATCAATAAACTATGTTCTTCCGAATGGTTTTGAAAGCGGTAAAAGCTTGTTAGTTGGTACTAATCCTCTGACAGGACAGGTTACTACCGTGATTAGAAGTAGTAAGAATTTGATAAAAAAGCGTTTTATACCAATTAAATAGAAAGCACTATGATACTAAAACAATTAATTCAAATACTCGATAATGCACAGAATATCAAGAAACCTCGATTTGATAAAGGCGATCGAAAAATACCTTGGAAGTTTTGTTTTTAAAGACCGGCAGGCATTAGCTAACTACTTTTTTAAACAGGGTGTAAATTTTCAGTTTATAGAGGATGTTCGGGAGATAAGAGCTTAAAGTTGGAAAGTTAAAAGTCTCAAGTTAGTTTTCAACTCAACTTTTACACTTTCCAACTGGAAATCATATAAGTTATTGCTAAATAGCGTTTTTGAAATTTGATTTACTGATAAAAAATGGGTTAATTTGTAAGCCGAAAAAAATATATGACATTAGGGTTATGATGACAGACTTATTTAAAAAAATTACCGAAGATAAAGGACCTTTGGGAAATTGGGCAAATGAAGCGGAAGGATATTATATGTTTCCGAAACTGGAAGGGCCGATTTCTAACAGAATGTACTTCAATGGTAAAAAAGTAATTACATGGAGTATTAATGACTACTTGGGATTGGCTAATCATCCGGAAATTTTAAAAGTCGATGCAGCCGCAGCCGCAGCACACGGAATGGCTTATCCTATGGGAGCAAGAATGATGTCCGGACATACCGTATTTCACGAACAGTTGGAAAAAGAATGTGCCGAATTTGTAGGTAAAGAAGCTTCCTATCTGGTCAATTTTGGTTATCAGGGGATGGTGTCAGCCATAGATACATTGGTCAATAAAGATGATATTATCGTATATGATGTAGATACTCATGCATGTATTATTGACGGAGTTCGTTTACACCCGGGGAAACGTTTCGTGTATAAGCATAATGACATGGAAAGTTTTGAAAAAAACATAAAACGTGCAGAAAAAATAGCAGAAAAAACCGGAGGAGGTATTTTGGTTATTTCCGAAGGGGTTTTCGGAATGCGCGGCGAACAGGGACGCCTGAAAGAAATAACTGCGTTAAAGAAAAAATACCATTTCCGCTTGTTAGTAGATGATGCACACGGATTTGGTACCTTAGGTGAAGGGGGCAGAGGTACCGGCTATGAACAAGATGTACAAGATGATATTGATGTATATTTTGCCACTTTTGCCAAATCAATGGCCGGTATTGGTGCTTTTTTTGCAGGAGATAAAAACATCATACAATACTTGCAGTATAATATGAGATCCCAGATGTTTGCAAAATCACTTCCAATGGCAATGGTAAAGGGTGCATTGAAACGTTTGGAAATGATTCGTACCATGCCGGAACTGAAAGATAAGCTGTGGAAAAATACAACTGCATTGCAGTCCGGTTTACGATTAGCAGGTTTTGATCTGGGAACTACGGAAACATGTATCACTCCGGTATATCTAAAAGGAGATATTCCGGAAGCAATGGCATTAGTTCATGATTTGCGTGAAAATTACGGGGTATTTTGTTCCATTGTAACATATCCTGTGATTCCCAAAGGGTTAATTATTTTGAGATTGATCCCCACGGCAACACATAACCAAGAAGATATCGATACTACTATCAAAGCATTTTCCGATATCCGAAGTAAATTAGAAAGCGGAGCCTATAAAGAAATTACTACAGCAGGTATGTAACTGTTATAATTTTGTTTTTCGCCTGTTTGAAAAAAACGTAACGAATTCTGAATCCGGAAGATTTCAAACTTTTAATTGCATAAATACTACCGGACTCTACGTCTTCTTCCAAAACCACCGGTGTTTTTATCTCTGGAACTTCTGTTTGGTTTTTCATGACTGCGTAATTGCTTTTTACCTCTTGCACTTTTTTTACGATCATGAATTTCAGAATCTCTACGTCTTCCAAAACCGTCATTATTTTTGTTTCCAAAAGTTTTTTTATTGTGTTTTCTTCCACTACTACGCCCTTTTTTCGTAACTTCCACATGTACATAACGGCCATCGAATTGAGGCTCACTGGCAGCAAAAGCAGCTAAGGTTTTTTCTTTATAGCTTTTATCAATTTCAAAAAAAGAAAAGGTATCAAAGATATCAATAGCGCCAATCTCTATCTTTTCTCCAATATTTTGATCATTAATGAGACCAATTAATTTTGCCGGATTCAGACGATCTTTCCTGCCAATGTTGATAAAGAAACGCGTCATGTTTTCATTCGAACCACGGCTATTTCCGGAGTACTCTCTTGTGGTTAGTACATTCAAATCAGCAGCATTTTCATAATAAGATAAAAAGGCATTAAATTCTAAGGATACAAATTTCTGAATCAGTTCGTCACGAGTCAAACCTTCTAACTTTTCATAAATATCCGGTAAAAATTCTTCAATTTCACTTTCATTTACTTTTATATTTTGTACTCTGTCAATTAAATGCATCAATTGATTTTGACAGATTTCTTTTCCTGTTGGTATTTGTGTGTGAATGAACTTTTTATTAATTGTACGCTCTATAATGGGGATTCTGTTTTTTTCTTTATTATTTATCAAAACCAAAGAGACTCCCATATTACCTGCCCTACCTGTCCTGCCACTTCTGTGTGTGTAATTTTCTATCTGATCGGGTAATTTGTGATTGATGACATGTGTTAGATTGTTTACGTCTAATCCACGTGCGGCTACGTCGGTTGCTACCAGGATTTTAATATTTTTTTTACGGAATTTATCCATTACGGCATTACGCTGTGCCTGTGATAAGTCGCCGTGTAAAGCATCTGCATTGTAGTTGTCCCTAATCAAAAGATTAGCTATTTCCTGTGTTTCCCGACGTGTTCTGCAGAACACAATGGCATAGATATCCGGGTATAGATCTGCAATTCTTTTTAATGCAGCATATCGTTTTTTTTCGGTAATCATATAATATTCATGACTTACATTATCTGCGCCCTGGTTTTTCTGACCTGAAGTAATTTCTACCGGTTCAATCATATAATTTTTTGCAATCGCTTCTACTTCTTTTGGAAAAGTGGCAGAAAATAGCAATGTTTGTTTGGTTTCCGGAGTAGCACTTAAAACTTTATCTAACTCATCTTTGAATCCCATATTTAACATTTCGTCGGCTTCGTCTAACACTAACCACTGTATGTTCCCTAGCTTTAAAGCACGCCTGTGGATTAAATCAACGGTTCTTCCCGGGGTTCCTACTACAATTTGAGCCCCCTTTTTCAGGTTTTTGATCTGCTCTTCGATATTGGCACCACCGTACACAGTAACTACTTTCATATTGGAGATGTGTCTGGCAAAATCTTGTATATTATTACCAATTTGTACTGCCAATTCGCGAGTAGGTGATAAAATAATGGCCTGAGTGTTTTTATTATGTTCGTCAGCCAGCTCTAAAATAGGCAAGCTAAAAGCTGCTGTTTTCCCTGTTCCGGTTTGTGCAAATGCTTTTAAATCATCTGTGGAAGATAAGATTTGTGGTATGGCTTTCTCTTGTATGGCAGTAGGTTGTTCATAACCTAATTCTGTTAGTGCTTTATATATAGGTTCTTTTAGACCTAATGTTGAAAATGTTGACATGCTGTGTATTTGCAGATTCAAAGATGCCCGCCTGTAAATCTTATTGATATACGACTTTGATTTTTAGGAAAGCAAAAACTTTATTAAAATCAGGCAAATGTACAGTAAATAAACAGAATTAAAAATTGCCGAACTAGTTTTTTGCCAGGTTTGCTATCTGGTTGTAAATATTTTGAGATGACAAGGAGGCATATGCATTTACAACAATTCCTTTTTCATTAATTAGAAGTGTCCTGGGGAGTTTACTCGTTAAAAACTCATTAGCAACGCTATTTTGACTGATATAATATTGAGATTTGATATCTAATTTTTTGATATGATCTTTATGAGGGCCATCAATTCGTATCCCTATAAACTTTATATTAGGATGGTTTCTTGATAAATAATTGACTTTAGAATACAAATATTCTTTGGTTACATACTTTGAATTCCAAAAATATAATACCGCATCATTTCCTTTAATTACTTGGTTAATAGAATGATTGGAGCCGTTTAAATCTGTAATTTTAAAATTGAGCAGTTTTTTCCCTTTATTGATTTTTTTTGTGTCATTTATTAAACGTTTTATCAATGCAACATCCTCATTATTAGAGGTCAATTTTAGAAAGGTTTCAAAAGCATTTGTGTTAAAATCACAACTTGATTTTCTATAAAAATGAGAGATGATGGTTTGTCTGAGCAGCGTATTTCTATTTTCTTCCGAGTGAAAATGGTTATCTATAGTATGTAGTAATTCGGTGGTAAATTCATCCGAATACAATTTATGACCTGCACTGCTTACAGTATTGTATAAATAACTTACGATATAATCTCTGTATGCACTGTAGTACATAATGGTATCCTTCTCAAAATCAATAAACTTTCGATGTGCAAAAAAAGTTTCATCGATTTTTTCATTTATGAGATCACGATTTGCCCTTTTATGTGCAAGCTGGTAATTTTCCAACCTCCTGTATACAGGATACGTTAACGATATTTCCAAAAGCTTTTTATACTCCTGAGATTCGTTTTCAAATCTGGACAGCAGCTCTTTTAATCTCGCTTTTTTTTGTTTTTCCAGTAGGGATACTTTATTTTTAAATCGGGCGGGAGAGAGGTTATATAGATTATAAAAAGACGTATCATCTTTTTCGGCATCTAAAAAGCAATCTATTAATACGTTATTTCTTTTGGCACCTTTACCACTAAAAACGAGAGATTCATCAAAATCCCAGGTATTTAAACGAATCAATACACTATCTTCAGGTTCTAAATAAAGGTATTGATGCTCGGGTCCGTGTTTAAATACAAATAAGCTTCCCGAAATATTATGTAACTTACCTAAAAATTTATTCTTATCATCTAAATAAAAAGTATCTACAATTGCTTCTTTCTCATATAAAATTACACAATTGTCTTTTGGATTTATAATCTTGCCTCCAAAATAAGTAATACTCTCTTTTTCAGATATACAACCTGTTAGAGTTATGAATAGCAGTACATATGTAACTAATTTAAGTTTCGCTGACATCTTTAAAACAATGATCATATTACAAAAATAAGTATCAATTAAAGGTTTGCTTGTTAATACCTTGTTAAAAGAGCTCATTTTTATCAATTGAACATTAGATGAATTCTTTACCCGGCTTTAAAAACAGGGTTTAATAGGGTAGACAAAATAAATCATTTTTATACTTTTGCAGCAAATTTAAAAGCACAAAAATGTTATCGGTTTCTAATTTATCTGTACAGTTTGGTAAGAGGGTCTTGTTTGATGAGGTAAATACAAAATTTGTTCAAGGAAATTGTTACGGTATTATCGGTGCTAATGGTGCCGGAAAATCTACTTTTTTAAAAATCTTGTCAGGAAAACAAGAACCCGCTTCCGGTCAGGTATACCTGGATCCGGGGAAACGAATGTCCGTATTATCTCAAGATCACTATGCTTTTGATGAATTTCCCGTACTGGAAACGGTGGTAATGGGGAATAAAGAATTATTTAAAATAAAAAAAGAAATTGATGCCTTATATGCGGATTATACAGATGAAAATGCAGAAAAAATAGGAGAATTACAAGTACAATTTGAAGAAATGAACGGTTGGAATGCAGATTCCGATGCAGCAGCATTGCTGTCAAATCTGGGGATTAAAGAAGATTTGCATTATGCTCTGATGAGGGATTTGGATGGTAAACAAAAAGTACGTGTATTAATTGCCCAGGCTTTATTTGGCAATCCGGATGTATTAATCATGGACGAGCCTACAAACGATCTGGATTTTGAAACAATTGCCTGGTTGGAGAATTTTTTGGCAAATTATGACCATACTGTAATTGTAGTATCGCACGACAGGCATTTTTTAGATGCAGTATGTACACATATTTCCGATATTGATTTTGGTAAAATTAATCACTATTCGGGAAATTATACTTTTTGGTATGAGTCTAGCCAGCTGGCAGCCAAACAAAGAGCGCAGCAAAACAAAAAAGCCGAAGATAAAAAGAAAGAACTAGAGGAATTTATCAGGCGATTTTCTGCTAATGTAGCCAAATCTAAACAGGCGACCAGTAGAAAAAAGATGATTGAAAAATTAAATATAGACGAAATTAAACCTTCCAGCAGAAGGTATCCGGCAATTATTTTTAAAAGTGAACGAGAGGCCGGAGACCAGATTTTGAATGTTGAAGGGTTGAGTGAAACTTTTGAAGGCGAAACCTTATTTAGTAATGTGCATATCAATTTAAGCAGGGGGGATAAGGTGGCTATTATTTCCAGAGATTCCAGAGCTATTACTGCATTTTATCAAATTATTATGAATAATGAAAAAGCGGAATCGGGAAAATTTGAATGGGGAATTACAACAACACAATCGTATTTACCATTGGATAATTCGGGTTTTTTTCAGGATGGAAATTTGAATTTGATAGATTGGTTACGCCAATATGCACAGACGGAAGAAGAACGCGAAGAGGTATTTTTACGTGGTTTTTTAGGAAAAATGATTTTTTCCGGAGAAGAAGCTCTAAAGAAAAGCAATGTACTGTCCGGGGGAGAAAAAGTGCGTTGTATGCTGTCCAGAATGATGATGAAAAGAGCCAATATTTTAGTATTGAATGAGCCGACAAATCACTTGGATCTGGAATCGATTCAAGCATTGAATAATTCCTTAATTAATTTTAAAGGAACTGTATTGTTTTCCACCCACGACCACGAATTTGCACAAACTGTTGCTAACAGAATTATTGAACTCACTCCAAAAGGGGTAATAGACAGGTATACTACTTTTGACGAATATTTGGAAGATGCCAAAATTAAGGAGTTAAGAGTAAAAATGTACGGATAATATCAGTTTTTATGATTCATTTTGTAAAGGGCTGATAATTTTTACATCGCTAAAAGAAATAGCACCTCTTACCACTCCGTCAATGGTATCTTTTAAAGCCTCTATTATCTGCATCTTCAATTGAGATTTATGATAAATCAAACTTACCTCTCTTGCAGGGGGCGGAGCCGTAAATTCTCTCAAATATTTTCTGTCTTTCTCACTTAAGTCTAAAGTATGTAAATAAGGGAGTAAAGTCATTCCCAATCCATCTTTGGACAATTTAATGAGTGTATCAAAACTACCGCTTTCCAGTTGAAATCCTTTTGCACTATCCTCTTTATAAGTTCTGCATAAATTAATGACACTGTCTTTAAAACAATGTCCGTCTTCCAATAAAAGAATGTCATCCATCTCCAATTGATCGATATCAATTTGCCTACTGTTAAAAAGGCGATGCCCTTCCGGAATTAAACCTACAAAAGGTTCATAATACAAAGGCTTTTCTTTGATGGTTCCATTTTCAAGCGGGGTGGCAGCCAAACCTGCATCTATATGGCCATCTGTCAATTTTCGTATAATTTCTTCGGTGGTCAATTCTTCTATAATGAGTGTTACCTTTGGGTATGTATGTCTAAAATTAATTAAAAACATGGGAAGCAGTGTAGGCATTATCGTTGGAATGATTCCGAGTTTAAATTCACCTCCGATAAAGCCTTTATGTTGATGGACGATATCGGTAATTCGGTTACTCTCATCCATAACAATTTTTGCCTGCTGAACTATTTTTGCACCAATGTCGGTCAATTCAACAGGTTTTTTAGATCTGTTAAATAGCTGAACATCTAATTCTTCTTCCAATTTTTGAATTTGCATACTTAATGTAGGCTGTGTTATATAGTTGTGTTCTGCTGCAACTGTAAAGTTCTTGTGTTCTGCTACCGAAAGGAGAGATTTTAATTGTGTAATAGTCATATAAGTATTTTTGATAGTAGATTAAAATCTATCAAATATAGTTATCGCTTTTCAAAAAAAACAGCTATTTTTTTATTTAATACCGGTAATTTCAAGTGATAAATGGTGTAAGTTAAGATGATTTCTATTAAATAGAGACCTTTGCAAAATAGTGATCTATTCCGTACTTGAATTGATTTGATTTCAAATTTCTTCCTTCTCGAAAATTTTAAATCCTCAAAACCAATAGGTTATTCCGGTTCAAAATTTTCTTCGGGCGTCGAACTTTTTTGCCAAATCAATTCTGCAAAGGTCTCAAATATTTAAAAGGAATCATTAAAATATTTTTCAACTTTTTTAACCTTTTAACCTTTTAATCGTTCAATCTTTCAATTTTTTAATTCATGCCACTCAATCAAAAAACAAATTGATTTATAAATTCCAAAATTCTCTTTTTTTATTTAATTCCGCCTCTTGTTTCATATATTCTTCTATGCTTATCACTTTTAAAAAAGAAGAGTGCTGTTCGATAGCATATTCAATTTTGGTAACAATATCGGCTATGGATTCATTTTCATAATCTATATCCAGAGGTTCTTTGATAACCATAGATTGCAAAACATTGCGCTTTTTTATAAGCAGCCCTTTTTTATCAAAAGATCGTCTGAAACCATCAATTACAATAGGAACAACTATCGGTTTATAACTTTTAATAATATGTACAGTACCTCTCCTAATAGGTTTAAAAGGAGTAGTTGTCCCCTGCGGAAACGTAATTACCCAACCATCATTTAAAGCCTTACTGATATTGGAAATATCTGACATTTTAACTTGCCTGTTTACATCTTCGCCCGCACTACGCCAAGTTCTTTCTATGGAAATAGAACCGGTATAGGCAAATATCTTAGGCAGTAAACCCGAACGCATGGTTTCTCCGGCTGCTACATAGTATATATTCAATTTGGGATTCCATATATATCCTATATTTTTAATAGTATCTTCTCTGCCTTTTAGTGCAGCATTAAAAACATGTAGCATGGCAGCTACATCTGCAAAATAAGTTTGATGATTGGAAATGAATAATACATTATTATCAGGAAGGCTCCGTATAATATCCGAACCTTCAATCCGAAGATTATTAAAACTTCTGTATCTGCCATGAGAAATAACTCCTAAAATTCTGACCAGCCATTTCTTAACAAACAAAATATGCCCGAAAGGATTCCTTTTAAATAAAGGCATTCATCATAATTTATATGCTTTGTTAGTAACAAAAATACAAAAGTATTATAAGGGCTAAAGTTATTTTAACAATTCTTTGATTTCATTGAGTATCATCGCTGTTGCACCCCAAACAATATGGTCATTCAATTTAAAACAGGGAACCTCCGTTTTTTTCATATAAGAAGTCTGTATTATAGTAGACGATCTATTGTGTTCATTTAGTAAATCTTCAGCCAATACTTCAACTAATTTCGATACCTCGTAGTTTTTTTTAAACTCCGGTTTCACTTCCGTATATCCTAAAAACGGAGTTACTAAAAAATTACTGGGAGGAATGTATACATCGGTTACCTCCCGTATGATCTTTATATTTTTTTTTAGAATACCTGTCTCTTCGGAAGCCTCTCTTAAAGCAGTTTCTTTTAAATTGCGGTCATTTATTTCTATTTTGCCACCGGGAAAACTAATTTGATTTGCATGTTTCCCATTATAATTAGCTCTGAGTGTCAATAAAAAGCAGACCTTATTTTCTTTAGTAGGATAAAACAATGATAAAACAGCTGCTTTTTTAGGATGATTGGCAGCTATTTTTTGCTTGTCATACTGTAGTCTAAGTTTGGGAGCTAATTTGAATTGAATGTCTAGGCCTGTTAATTTTTGAGTTTGAATTTGGTTTATTTTAGACAAAAAATCCGAAAAATACATACTGGATTCATTTATAATTGGTTATAAAATGTTCTTTTTTCCCGCTTTCATCAAAAAAATATAGATGCATTCACTATTTTTTTGAATGTTTAAACAAAAAACCAAAACCGATTTTAATTAGAAATTTTTTCTCGAAATTCCAAAAGAACCTAAACTGACCAAAAATAAATCCAACAACAAGCAATGTTAACTGATAAATAGGAAAAACGAGTAAAATCCTTAAAAACCAATAGATAAAGCCATTTGTTGTTGTACTTTTTAAGCCGACAAACTCGGTGACAGGAGCTGTCACCCATGCAGCAAAAGAACCATTAATGGCAAATACTATAAGAATAAGTATAATTTGAATATTTGAAGTAATCCCCCAACGCTTTTTAAGTTTTTCCATGGTAAAAAATTAAATGACAAAATTACAAATAGAAAAGCAACTGTCTCAATGCAATATCAAGATAGCTTCATTAACTTCTACCATAGGTAGTAAAACCGTACTCAATATAGTTGAACACATTACTGGACTTTACCCCAAATATAGTACAAAAAATAAACGACTTAAGCCACAAGCTTTTTGTTAGTTAAATTTTCGGTATTGTTAAATAAATATAACCCGTTGTGCATTATGATTTAGGACAAAAAAGGTTGTTCATCTTACTGAAAATCAGTAAATTGATTTAATCACAAATCATTTATAATGAACAACTTAAATGCAAATTACGAAAGAATATTGGAAGTATTAAGAAAAATATCAAAAGAACAGCTTTTAATTTATCAAAGGCGTGAACCTAAACTTAGTGATTTAGAACTCATCAGTTTAAGTTTAACGGTAGAATTTATGGGAATTGATAGCGAGAATGATTTGTTTAGGAAACTCCCAATTGCAATTTACCAGAAAATAGAACGAAGTGTTTATAACAAAAGAAGGCGTAGATTATTAGATCATTTGGACAGTATTCGATTAAAATTAGCTTCCTACTTTAATGAATTTGAGAATTATTTTATCGTTGACAGTATGCCTTTGGAAGTTTGCAAATTATCAAGAAGTTATCGTTCTAAAATCTGCAAAGAAACAATGCATACCTTTCCAGACAAAGGTTATTGTGCATCTCAAGGTACTAATTATTACGGGTATAAGTTGCACGCAATTTGTTCTGTGAGCGGTGTTTTTCAGAGTATCGATTTTAGTCCAGCATCTGTACATGATATCAATTATCTTAAAGCGGTTAAAATGCAGATTAAAAGCGCTACTTTAATTGGTGATAGAGGATATTTATCCGCAGAAGTTCAACTTAATTTATTTGAAACCTATGATATTAAATTAAATACACCAATGAGAAATAATCAAAATCAGTATAAGAAACAAGCTTATATTTTTAGAAAATCTAGAAAACGTATAGAAACTTTGTTCTCACAATTATATGACCAGTTTATGATTCGAAGAAACTATGCTAAAACTTTTGAAGGATTTAAAACAAGAATAATATCTAAGATATCTGCTTTAACTGTAATTCAATACATCAACAAATTTATCTTTAATAGAAATATCAACAACATTAAAATCAGCATTATTTAAAATGCACAACGGGTTATTTTCATATATTTTTAAGTAAATTCTTTTACAAATTCTTACCTTATCTGAGCACTGGTTATTATCTATTTTGTTCAATGCCTCAACATTATTAAATGAATCATTTAATAATGTTAGTATATCATCGTCTATACGAACTTTCTTTTCTTTAATAAGCTTAGAATCTTTAAAAGTAAATTTTTTGCCTTTAAATTTATCATCACTATCCCAGAATAAAAAAGCATTCTCAGAGTTATCATAGATGACTAATATTTTTTTTACATTGTTCTTTTTCAATATAATCCTTATACGTTTTTTGTGAGCAAGCCTGCATAAATGAAGTTATTGCTATCAAAAATAAAACTATTTTTTTCATAATTTCTTTATTAATTTTTATCTAAGATAAGCTGGCAATTGTAATCTTCCCTAAAAACCGAACTGTTTAAAATTAGAAAGATTAATTTTAACTTTCAATAGACAAACAAAGCGAAAGAGTAAATTTTCACCTTCACATCTTGCAAAGATTTTGAAAGAGTTTGATCAAGGGAAAACAGTTGTAGAGATTAGCAGGGAACATGGGTTTATTTCAGCAACTTTTTACAAGTGGCGTTCTAAATATGCCGGGATGAGTTCCGGAGAGTTACGTTGCGTCAAAGAGCTTGAGGGTGAGAACCGGATGCTCAACCAGATGTATGCTTCTCTAGCCTTAGATCATCAAATGGCAAAAGAGGTTATTGCAAAAAAGCTTTAAAGCCTTGCCGTAAGAGAACGATAAGTAAAACACTTGCACATTATGGTATTAGCAGGGCGTGCCGAGTCTTAAATATGAGCAAGAGTGTTTATTATTATAAACCGTTACCCAAAGCCGATACTGAGATAGAGCTCGCTTTACAAGAAAAAGCAGTTCAACATTGAGAAGAAGGTTTTTGGAAGGCTTATAGTCGTTTACGTAATCAAGGCAAACCATGGAATCATAAACGATTGTATAGGGTTTACAAAGCATTAGGACTTCCTCTACGTGGTAAAGTAAAAAAACGATTACCATCTAGAGTGAAAGAACCATTAGAGGTTCCGGAAAATCTTAATGATACATGGAGTATGGATTTTGTTACCGATACCCTTGAGAACAAAAGACGTTTTAGAGCCTTTACTATTATCGATAACTGTAATAGAGAGGCATTACATATAGAAGTAGATTTTTCTTTACCAAGTAATCGTGTGTTTTGGGTACTTAACGATCTTGTTAATAGAAGAGGAAAGCCCAATAAGATACGTATGGATAATGGCCCGGAGTTCATTGCTAATATCACCGCTGTATGGAGCCAAATGCATGACATAGAGTTTACCTATATTCACCCTGTCAAACCAACTCAAAATGCATTTGTAGAGAGATTTAATGGAACTTATAGGCGAGGAGTTATTGATAAATATATTTTTGAGAACATTAACCAAGTAAGAGAACAAACCCAAGATTGGATGTATGATTATAATCATCATCGACCCCATGACGGGCTTGGTAGATTATCGCCAATAAAATACGCAGAAATTAATTCTCTTGGGGCTAACTCCAAGAGAATTAAAACAATAAATTTATCAAATATTAGAAATTTAAACAGTTCTAATTAGGGGAAGCTTACAGCAATACGGGAAATTCCGTTATATTTTACAAAAATCATATTGTTTGAGTCTACAGCTATAGCACTTTCTATTTCGGTTTTTACTTTTAAAAGTGATGCATCCGGAACACAGGCAATCATCGTTATCTTATAAGTATTTTCTTCATCAGCCGGTTCTATAGATACCAAAGGATTAAATACCGATGTTTTCTCATTGGGGTTAAAAGGCTGACCATTAAGTTTTTTTAAGGCTCTAGTTAATAACAGCTATTATTTGTATATTTAATACATGAATTTACAAGAAATAAAGCGAGGAATTTCCAAACTTTCCCAATCTGAAAGGCAGGAATTGTTAAAAGAATTGTCAACATCACCAAAAGATTCAGTTCCAACGGTAAGAAGCCAAGAATCTAGGCGTTTTTTATTAGACAATAAGTTAGGTTGTTGCGCCCATTGCTCGCATCCAAAGTATGTAAAATTTGGTATTGACAAAGGCTCTCAGCGCTATAAGTGTAAATCCTGCAAACGCAGTTTTACAGAATACACAGGTACTTGGATGGCAGGTTTGCAACATAAGGACAAGATTGATGACTACCTTAAATTAATGCTAGAAGAAAAGAGCTTAGATAAGATAAAAGTAGCCTTATCGATAAACAAGAAAACGGCTTTTGACTGGCCTCATAAGATATTAGTCCCATTATCAGAAAACGATAAAGATGATTTTACAGGCATTACAGAAAGTGATGAGACCTTCTTTTTAAATTCAGAAAAAGGGCGACCAGTAAATCATCGGGAATCAAGAAAACGTGGTGGTAGCTCTAAAACCAAAGGCATCAGTAATGATCAAGTAGCTGTTATTGTAACCCAAGATAGAACATCTAATCCAGATATTACTGTAGCCACTATGGGAAGATTAAAGAAAATAGATATTGTAAATGCTATTGGCAGCAGAATAAAGGCAAGTAAAGCCATTTTATGTAGGGACACACATCTAAGCTACAAAGGATTTGCAATAGACAATAAAATAGAGCATCACACTCTAAAAGGCGTCATAAAACAACGTGTCAAAAACAAAGTGTATCATATACAACATGTCAACTCAACTCATAACAGAGTTAAGAAATGGATAGATAACAAGTTTTGGGGAGTATCTACCAAATACTTGCAACAATATTTGAACTGGTATCGCATCAAAGAAAAATTAAAATATAGAAACGATAAACTCAATGCCTTTGTAAATAAAGTGTCAGAACATATTAATGCGTATCAAAAATATCAAAATATTGGATTGAAGTATCAAAAATTAATATCAACGCAATTTTAAACTAGAGCCTTTTTTAAATATTGAATAGCTAATTGAATTCCGGCAATTTCTCGACTCATAATGTTGTACATAATAATTAATATAACCCGTTGTGCATTTTGAACTAAAAAGTAAATTTAAACGTCAGTTCGAGTGATTTTGAGCTACGAAAAATCGTATCGAGAACATATTTAGAGCAAAAATTCTATTCTCGATACAAATTTTTCTCATTTTCAATCGAAAAATTTACTCGAATTGACGAATTTTATCAAAATGCACAACGGGTTAATATATTCACAATATATAAATTATTTAATGACCAGCCTATTTTCTTAGCATACGGTTTAAAAGTTAGAAAGTTTCAAGTTGTAAAGTTCATAATTGTACGTTCCTGATATAGGTTTTTTAAACAAAAATTATCGGGGACTTTATATCGGCTTTTGGATATGTAATTACAGGAGACCTTTACAGCGTCAATTTGGTAAAAAAATTCAACATCCGAAGGAAATTTGAAACTGGAGTGACCTACTGGTTTTGAAGATTTAAAATTTTCGTGAAAGAAGAAGTTTGAAGCTAAATCAATAAATGTAGAATCTATTCTTATTTTGCAAAAGCATCATGGCATTAGAACCAAAAACCAAGATTGAACAACCAGTAATGTTTTTTTGTATCCGGAGACCAGCTATATTTAAATTCAATAGGCCCTACAAAAGTTTTTAAGCTATATCCAATGGCATATCCCGAAAGTGTATTTTTAAAAAGGTCTCCATCTTTAAAAACATTATCGTTAACCCTTGCATAGTTTGCAATAAAACTGGCGTAGTTATTTTTAGCAAACTGATATCTAAATTCAAATTCGGATTTTAAAAAGGTGTTGCCGGATACCTCGGCAAACTCATAACCGTATAAAGAGAAAAAGGTGTTAATATAATTTTTGTTGTACCCTCCCAAATAGAAATCAAATACGTCAGAAACAGGATTATTAAAAGAAAAGCCTGCTTCATTAGTGTATTGAAACGTAATATTTTTTAAAAAAGTTGTCGCAAAACCTAAGGTTCCTTTTAATTGGGGGAATGATCGAAAGTTCCTATTAAAATCAGATGAAAAAGCATACCACTTAAATCCCAAATCCGCATAAAACCCTTTAGTAGCAAAAGTGCTATGATCATATGTATCTAATTTTAAATATCCTAAAAGATTAAAATAATTGCTGTCATCAAAAGTAGTAGTATTGCTGGTTTCCGTACCAATGGTTTCTGTCTTTATCGCCACTTTTTTCAATTCCACACCTCCTCCTATTGCGAACTTTCTGTCAAATGTGGTTTGTATGAAAGCCATATTTGTAAAATCTGTATAACTAACATTGATCTTATTTATGTTTTGGTTTTCCTGTAAGCTAAATTTAGTATTGGTGTTAAATTGATTGTATCTGGATCTAAAACCATAACTCACATAAAAACCGTTATCAACAAAGTAATTTAGATGATATCTGATTCTGTCTCCTAAAACCACTCCCAAGGAAAGTTGATCGTTACTGATAAGCAGTCTTTTATTATTGTAATTTAATAAAATGCCTGTTTCGTACAATTGATCGTAATGAGCTCCCAATCTAATATTTGCCTGATGTTTTTGTTCTTGTAAAGAAATACGAAGTTCATTTCCTTCTTTTTGTTTATTTAGCATATATTCTATTTTTTCATAGTTATCAGTAGCTGTTAAAAAGTCTAATTTTTTATCTAATTCTTTATATGTGATGCTATCACCTATTTGTAAGTTTAATTTTCCAAGGACATATGCTCTTGTGTATTTGTTGGTCCCGGAAACAGTAATCTTACTTATATGATATTTTTCCTTATCTATTTTTAGCTCAGGGCGAATATCTTCTGCCTTTTGTATTTTTGCTATTTTTTCAAAAACTTCCTGAAATTGTAGTGCAATTTCATCGCCTTTTTTTAGTATTTGATTTTTTTTAGCAAAGTCAGCCGCATTAAAGGTGTCTATCCGGGGTTTGATATAAATATCTACATGTTTCTTTTGTGGATTACTTTTCCCATATGTCTGAAAATTTACAATTTGATTTAAAATAGATACTACCGAATTTAATTTTTCTTTTTTATTTAAACGCCCCTGTACATCTACTCCAATGATGAAATCTACATTTTTAGATTTCATATATTCGGCCGGGAAGTTATTTACAACACCTCCGTCAATTAATAATTTTCCATTTACCTCTACAGGATTTAAAAAGGTAGGAAATGAACCACTTGCTCTTAAAACCAAAGGCAAAGAACCTTCTTCTAAAATTACCTGCTCTCCCGTTTCAACATTCGTAGCTATACAAAAAAAAGGAATCGGCAACTTAGAAAGATGAGTAATCGTATCTACGGGAGATAATAAATACGTTAATAGTTTTAATATATTTTGCCCTTTGGAAACACCCCTTGGCAGGCCTATTTTATTATTTTTTACAGGTAAGGTTAACGCATAGTTCTCTCCGAACTCTTTTTCAAATAAAGGCAGTGCGTTTCTGGGTAATTTATCTTGTAGTAAACTGACAAAATCTATTTCCTTCACCATTTTTTCAATCTGGGAGGCAGAATATCCTGCGGCATAAAACCCGCCAACAATAGCACCCATACTGGTTCCTCCTATATAATCTATTTTTACGCCTGCTTTTTCTATTTCTTTTAAGACTCCTATATGGGCAAACCCTTTGGCACCGCCTCCACTTAAAACCAAACCTATTTTTGGCTCTTTTGTTTGAGCTATCAATAAAACAGGGAGTAGGAATAATAATAAAAACACCTTTTTTTTCATGCTATCGGATATGGAAATAATCAACTATTTTTTTTGCTTTACTCTTTCCGACCACTATTTCCAGTTCCTCAAATGTAACATTTTTAACACGTTTTACCGATTTGAATTTTTTTAATAGTGTAATGATGGTTTGTTTTCCAATACCCGATATTTGTTTCAATTCGGATTGAATAGCATTTTTACTTCTTTTATTTCTGTGAAAAGTGATTCCAAAACGATGCGCTTCGTTTCTTAAAAATTGAATTATCTTTAATGTTTCCGATTTTTTATCTAAATACAAGGGAACAGCATCTCCGGGATAATATATTTCTTCCAATCTTTTTGCAATGCCAATAATGGCAATCTTACCTCTCAATCCTAAGAGGTCCATACTTTTTAAGGCAGAGGATAATTGTCCTTTCCCTCCATCTATAACGATGAGTTGAGGTAATGGTTCGCCTTCTGACATCAATCTTTTGTATCGCCTGAAAATCACTTCTTCCATGGAAGCAAAATCATTTGGGCCTTCTACTGTTTTTATATTGTAATGGCGATACTCTTTTTTACTTGGTTTTCCATCCTTAAATACAACACACGCTGCCACAGGGTGTGCTCCCTGAATATTAGAGTTATCAAAGCATTCTATATGTCTGGGTTCCGATGTAAGACGTAAATCTTTTTGCATTTGTGCCATTATTCTTTTTACATGCCTGTCCGGATCAACAATTTTAATTTGTTTAAATTGTTCTTGTCTGTAGTATTTTGCATTACGCTGAGAGAGCTCTACAATTCTTTTTTTGTCTCCCAGTTTAGGAACCGTTACTTTTACAGAATCTCCCACAGCTACTTTAAAAGGCACATAGATTTCTTGAGAGACAGAGTTGAATCGCTGTCTGATCTCAACAATAAATAGTTCTAGTAATTCTTTATCGGTTTCTGCCAGTTTCTTTTTTATCTCTGCGGTATGTGATTGAATGACGGCTCCATTTGCAATTTTGAAAAAATTTGCATACCCATAGCTTTCATCCGAAATGATAGAAAACACATCTACATTATTAATATCAGGATTTACAATGGTGGACTTCGCCTGATAGTTTGCCAATAATGCTACTTTTTCTTTGATTTTTTGAGCCTCTTCAAATTTCATATGATTTGCATAGTCAGCCATCATGTGTCGAAACCGCTCTAAACTTTCTTTAAAATTTCCTTTGATAATATTTTTAATTGATTTGATAGCTTGATTATAATCATCTTCTGTCTGGAAACCTTCACAAGGTCCTTTGCAATTACCCAAATGATATTCGAGACATACTTTGTATTTGCCCGAATCAACTTTGCCTTTACTCAAATCGTATGCACAAGTCCGTATAGGGTATAATTCTTTAATGAGTTCCAGTAAAGCCCTGACAGTTCTCACATTTGTATAGGGTCCAAAATATTCAGAGCCGTCTTTGATAACTCTTCGGGTCATAAAAACTCTTGGATAGCATTCTTTTTTTATGCAAATCCAGGGATATGATTTGTCATCTTTTAAGAGAATGTTGTATTTGGGTTGGTATTTTTTAATCAGGTTATTTTCTAACAACAAAGCATCTGTCTCAGTATTTACAACAATATGTTTGATATAGGCAATTTTTTTTACTAATATTCTGGTTTTTGCATTCTCATGATTTTTTGTAAAATAAGAAGCCACTCTTTTTTTTAAATTTTTCGCTTTTCCTATATAAATAATCACATCGCTTTTATCAAAATATTGATAAACTCCCGGAGTGCCCGGTAAGGTTTGTATTTGAAGCGAAAGCTCGGTAGACATGTAGCTAAGTTAAAATTATTTAAGAAAAATGATGATGCTTAAAGTTAAAACAGTATAAATACTTTTTCCGATTTAAATCCGGATTAAAAATATTCAAATAAAAACAGCTTTTTTTAACGAGTAAATATAAGTCCTATTTTTCCTTTTCTTCCTTAGGAAATGCTTTTTTGCTACATATGAACAGTAAAGCTACTCCTACTGTTATATACGCATCTGCCGGATTAAAGATATACGGGAAAAAACTGAATGAATCACCTCCTATAAAAGGAATCCATTCCGGCCAGGTAGCATTTTTAATAATGGGGAAATAAAACATATCTACTACTTTCCCGTGAAATAGCGATCCGTATGGATTTTCTGCAAACAGCGTGGCTACACCTCCTCCTTTTGGGCTATCAAAAATAACTCCGTAAAAAACAGAATCGATAATATTTCCGATAGCTCCTGAAAAAATCAATGCAATTGCTACTACAACCACCGTTGGCATATTCTTTTTCAATGTTATTATCAGCCAATAAACAATCACCGGAACCACTAATAGCCTGAATAATGTTAAAAAGAGCTTTCCAAGATTTCCTCCAAGTTCTATACCCATTGCCATTCCATTATTTTCAACAAAAAGAATCTGAAACCAATCAAAAACCTTAACAGATTCATTATATTCAAAATGTGTTTTTACATAAATCTTGGTAATTTGATCTACTAAAACAGCTACTATAATCGTTAGTAATGCAATGTGCTTTTTAGACATAAAATCTTAAAATTAGAAAGTAAAAATAGAAATATTATCGCATTTTTCAGGAGTCAATAACTTAAAAAATACCGAAAATAAAATATCTTTTCAGCACCATGTTAGTGATAAAGTTGCCACTTGACAAGCGGACATGACATCGCGTACAAGCAAATTTAAATAACCCAATATGACATTTCCGATATTGAATTTACTTAATCTCGCAATAAATTTTAATGTACTTTTTATTTATCGCCTCCTTTTTGCTTCTATGCTCAATGTAGCATGTGGGACTAATTTTAACCGTTCTTTTTGAATTAATTTCCCGGTAACTCTACAGATTCCATAGGTTTTATTTTCTATACGGATAAGTGCATTGTTAAGATCTCTGATAAATTTTTCCTGGCGAATAGCTAATTGTACATTTGATTCTTTACTCATGGTTTCAGAACCTTCTTCAAATGACTTAAATTGAGGCGAAGTATCATCCGTACCATTATTTAATCCGTTTTTATATGAGCTTTCTAACAATGCTAAATCCTCCTCCGCTTTTTTGATTTTTTTTAATATAATTTCTTTGAATTCCTGTAAGTCTTCATCAGAATATTTTACTTGTGTATCTGGCATAATCTTACATTTTTTGTATTAGTATTTTACTTTTAATCGCATCGAATGTTATTGCTGTTCCGCCGTTTAACTCATCTGCAAAAATCAGTTTATCGGTTAATGTCTCATTCATTACATATGCTTTATTTTCAAGAATAGATTGCTCTAAATCTTTATCTCTTAAGACCGTTAGTTTAATTCTATCGGTAACTTCAAAACCACTATCTTTTCGGGTATTCTGGATTCTATTTACCAATTCTCTTGAAATCCCCTCTTTTCTTAAATTCTCAGAAATGGTAACATCTAAAGCTACTGTTATATTGTTTTGACTAGCTACTAACCAACCTTCAATATCTTTAGATGAAATGTCCACGTCCGAGCTTTCTAATTTAATGCTTTTTTCATTAACTTCAATAAAAATTTCACCTTCTCTTTCAAATGTAATGATATCGTTTTTAGAAAAATTTTGAATGGCTTTGGAAATCAACCCCATTTCTTTACCATATTTCGGGCCTAAAATTTTAAAATTAGGTTTTATCTGTTTTACCAAAATCGTTGAGGCATCTTCCAATAGCTCTATTTCTTTAATATTCACTTCATGTTTTATTAAATCGGAAACGGCTAAAATTGCTGTTTTTTGCTCCTCATCTTCAACAGGAATCATAATTTTTTGAAGAGGTTGACGCACTTTTATTTTTTCCTTAGCTCTTAATGATAATACTAAAGAAGAAATGGTTTGTGCATTTTTCATTTTACGTTCGAGGTTCTCGTCTGTAAAAAAATCGTTGTATTCAGGGAATTGTGATAAATGTACACTTTCAAGAGTTTCTTTTTTAGTAACCATTGCCAAATCTAGGTACAATCTATCCATAAAGAAAGGCGCAATAGGAGCCGCAAGTTTTGCAATGGTAGCCATGCACGTATATAATGTTTGATACGCTGCTATTTTATCTTGCTGATAATCTCCTTTCCAAAAACGCCTTCTACTTAAACGAACGTACCAGTTACTTAAGTCATCTTGTGTAAAATCAGAAATAGCTCTTGCAGCTTTCGTTGGTTCATACGATGCATAAAAACGGTCTACTTTTCGAATTAATTTATGTAACTCGGAAAGTATCCAACGATCTAACTCCTGCCTTTCTTCTAGTGGAATTTCTGCTTCTTTGTATAAGAACCTATCTAAATTTGCATAGAGTGCAAAGAAAGCATACGTATTGTATAAAGTTCCAAAAAATTTGCGTTTTACCTCATCAATTCCATTCACGTCAAATTTTAAATTATCCCATGGATTGGCGTTGATAATCATATACCAACGTGTAGCGTCTGCTCCAAAAGTATCCAAGGTCTCAAAAGGATCTACGACATTTCCTAGACGTTTGGACATTTTTTGTCCGTTTTTATCTAAAACCAGACCATTGGATACTACATTTTTATACGCTACGGAATCAAACACAATGGTTCCGATAGCATGCAACGTATAGAACCAGCCCCTGGTCTGATCGACTCCTTCTGCTATAAAATCGGCCGGGAAGGATTTGTTTTCATCAATTAGCTCTTTATTTTCAAACGGATAGTGCCACTGTGCATAGGGCATAGAACCGGAATCAAACCAGACATCTATCAAATCACCTTCGCGTTTCATGGGTCTTCCCGAAGGAGAAACCAGTACAACCTGATCGACAATATTTTTATGTAAATCAATTTTTGCATAATTTTCATCTGACATATTCCCTGCTTCAAAATCAGCAAAAATAGCTTCAGTCATCATTCCGGCATCAATGGATTTTTGTATTTCTGCTTTTAATTCGGCAACAGAACCAATGCAAATTTCTTCTTTCTTATCTTCGGTTCTCCAGATAGGTAATGGAATGCCCCAATAACGAGAGCGCGATAAATTCCAGTCATTTGCATTTGCCAGCCAGTTTCCGAAACGCCCTTCCCCGGTTGATTTGGGTTTCCAATTGATGGTTTTATTCAGTTCATGCATTTGATCTTTCACTGCTGTTATTTTGATAAACCAAGAATCTAAAGGATAATAGAGAATGGGTTTATCGGTTCTCCAGCAATTGGGATAACTGTGTTTGTATTTCTCAACCTTAAAAGCTTTGTTTTCTGTTTTTAGCTTGATGGCAAGTTCAACATCCAATGATTTTTCCGGGGCCTCTCCGTCTGCATAATATTCATTTTTTACATATTTTCCTGCAAACTCGCCAACCTCCGGTCTAAAACGTCCTTGTAGATCTACCAAAGGCACTAAATTTTCGTGTTTATCTTTTACCAGCATAGGAGGAATTTCCGGTACTGCCTGTTTAGCTACCAATGCATCATCTGCTCCAAAAGTAGGGGCAGTATGCACAATTCCTGTTCCGTCTTCCGTAGTTACAAAATCTCCTACAATCACTCTAAAAGCGTTTTCAGGATGGTCATTGGGCAATACATAATCTAGCAATTGCTCGTATCGGATTCCCAGTAAATCTTTTCCTTTACATGCTGTTGTAACTAAAAAAGGAATCTTTTTGTTCTCTTTTGAAAAAGATTTAAGATCTTCAACATCTTCTGTTTGGAAGTATTTTCCGGTGAACTGTTTTCTGATCAGATTTTTAGCAAGAATTACATGAATCGGTTCGAAGGTATATTGATTATACGTAGCGACTACCACATAATCAATCTTTGACCCGACTGTCAGTGCTGTGTTGCTCGGAAGTGTCCAGGGAGTTGTCGTCCACGCCAAAAAATGCAAATGATCATATTTTTTTAAAAACTCCGGCAATGTGTTTTCTACTGCTTTAAACTGTGCAACAACCGTTGTATCTGTAACTTCCTGATAGGTCCCGGGCTGATTTAATTCATGAGAACTCAATCCTGTTCCTGCTTTTGGTGAATAGGGCTGAATTGTATATCCTTTGTACAGCAAATTTTTATCATAAATTTGTTTTAACAGCCACCAAACACTTTCCATATATTTGGACTCATAGGTAATGTAGGGTTCATCCATATTTACCCAATAGCCCATTTTTTTGGTTAAATCGTGCCAGATATCTGTATAACGCATCACCGCTTTTCTACAAGCAGTATTGTATGTTTCTACGGAAATGGTTTCCCCGATATCTTCTTTTGTGATTCCCAATTCTTTTTCAACACCCAACTCAATAGGTAGCCCGTGTGTGTCCCAACCTGCTTTTCGCTTTACCTGAAATCCTTTCATGGTTTTATAGCGAGGAAAAATATCTTTAATAGCTCTTGCCAATACATGGTGAACTCCCGGTAGTCCATTTGCTGAAGGTGGCCCTTCAAAAAACACATATGGAGGCTGCCCCTCTCTTGTAGAAATACTTTTTTCAAAAATAGCATGCTTTTCCCAATATTGAAGTATTTTTTGGGCTATATCCGGTAAGTCAAGTCCTTTATATTCAGGGAATTTTGCACTCATAAATCACCATTTCAAATGAGGATGCGAAAATACAGAATTTCTCTTAATTTGCACGAAAAGTTGAAGGTAAAAAATACTATTTTAAGGTTAGGAAAACCCTCTCTGTTTTTTTATCTTTTCATAAGCAGCCTGAATGTTTTGAAACTTCTCCTCTGCTCCTTTTAAATGTTCATCTCCCAATCCTCGCAATTTGTCCGGATGATATTTTTTTGCCATTTTTCTATAAGCTTTTTTTACCTCCTCATCAGAAACAGATTTGGTAATTTCCAAAATTTTATACGCATTGTTTGCAGCACTATAAAACATCGCTTTTATAGACTCAAAATCAGACTGGTTAATATAAAGGTATCCGGCAATTTTTCTAATTTCTTCTATCTCGGTTTTAGATACGTGTTCATCTGCTTTGGCAATTCCGAATAGAAAATGAATCAACTGCAATCGGGAAGCGTGTGGCATGTGTTGACGAATTTGTATGCAAACCTGCCGTGCCGAAATTTGTTTTTTTATAATTCCTTTAAACAATTTAAAAGTATTATTGGCTCTTTCTTTTCCGTACATGCCAACAAACTGCGAACGGACAAAATTGAGTTCTCGTTGGTCAATTTTCCCATCGGATTTAATCACAATAGCTGCCAAAACCAGCAAACTAATTTCAAAATCTCCCGACTGTGTTTGAAGAGGTCTGTTTCTGTATTCCCCTTCAAAAAGTTTTCTGTCCCTGTCAAAATCTTCCTTTGTATATGCATCTATAACACTTCCTGTCACAAATCCAATAACAGCTCCTATAGGACCTCCAAAAGTAAAACCGATTCCAACTCCTAACCACTTTGAAAAATTACTCATATCATTTTTATTACGAACTTCAAATATACTATTTTGATTATGTTATGCAGTTTAAAGTTGCAAAGTCTCAAGTTAAATAGCTATAGGGTCAATACCTAAAAAATTACTAGAACATTTTTTATGTCCTTATATCTTTTACTATTCATTTGAACTCATTTAAACTTTTTGGATGTAAGCGAACATTAGAAGTTTTTAGGGCTGTTGAAGGGTTTTTTGAGTTGCATAGGCAGCGCTACGGAAGGAAAAAAAGATAAAAACACAGCTAAAAACAGCAATTTTTTAGCAAATTGAAAAAGTTTAAATGAGTTCATTCAAAAAACACAGCTAGATGTGATAACAGATCATCAAAAAATAAAGGTTAAAATAATACTTTTATTTTCAAATTTTACTTTTTTTGTACTGTATAACAGCCTTGTAATTGTTTATACTTTTTGATGTAAACGAAAGTTAGCGATTCCTAGTCCTGTTAAAAGCTTTTTTTGATTTGGATAGACAGGGCGACGAAAAGGAGAGAAGACAAAAACAGAATGGAAAACAGCAATCTTTTTAACAAATTGAAAAAGTTTAAATGAGAGTACCATATAGTAATATAAAATGAGTAGGACGAAAGAAATATGGGTGAGTGGCTTTGCTGTCTTTTCACTTTTTTTTGGGGCAGGAAACTTGATTCTTCCTTCCTTTTTAGGAGTTCGTTCCGGGGATAGATGGTGGTGGGTAGTATTGGGTTTTGCCATCACTGCAGTTGTAATTCCAGTCTTGGGTATTCTGGCGCATGCCAAAGTACAGGGAACTTTATACGATCTTGGAAAGAAGGTATCTCCCTGGTTTAGCACCCTCTATTGTATACTTATCTATTTGATTTCTATCACATTACCTGCACCAAGGACAGCTGCTGTTACACATGAAATGGCTATTCAGCCTTTTTTTGGAACCAATTCATGGCTTACCAGTAGTATTTATTTTTTCCTTACATTCATTTTTGTGCTCAATCGGTCAAAAATTTTAAGCCTGGTAGGGAAGTATTTAACACCTGTTATTGTATGTATTCTTTTGACAATTATTTTTATAGCGATCACCAATCCTACAGACACTATGGTTTTGAACACTTATGAAGTTCCTTTTGTAAGCGGTATATTAGAAGGCTATCAGACTTTTGATGCAATTGGTGGTGTTGTGGTAGGTGCAGTGGTTATTATTTCGCTCAATTTAAGAGGGTACTATTCCTATGAAGCTAAAAAAGAATTAATTACCAAATCAGGATTCATAGCCGGCGCAGGATTGCTACTTGTCTATACGGATTGATTTTGAGTGGAGCACTATTTAACAGTTCGTTTGAAGAAAATGTAACAAGAACCGAGGTTTTGAAAGGCATAAGCACACAGACTCTAGGGATTGCCAGCACTGCTTTTTTGAGCTTATTAGTATCTTTAGCTTGTTTTACAACCGGGGTTGGAATTATCACGGGAGCTGCAGATTATATAAAAAGTATTTTTAAAAATTCGCAAAAAGTATATGTCATCACAACTTTTATTAGCTGCGTGTTAGGAGTCGTTATTGGCCAGTTTAGTGTTCATTATATTATTGATATTGCTCTGCCTGTTCTTATGTTTATGTATCCTGTTACTATTGTATTAATTTTGTTGAATATTCTTCCCGATTATATGACATCCCCTTTTATTTTTAGAGGGGTTATCATTACTACTTTTTTGTTTAGCATTCCCGATTTTCTCGGGTTTTTTGTCCCAAAAGAAAATTTAAATTTAATCCGGGAAATAATTCCTTTATCATCTCAAAGTTTAGGCTGGGTAATTCCTGCGTGTGTGGTTTTTGTTTTATTAAACCTACATACGTACATTAAAAATAACCTATTTCAGACTTAGTCAATTTACTCTTTCAAAGTCTGTTTAAAAAGTTCTAACTAACTTCATATAAGTTTTTACACTTTTCAACTTTCTATCTTTTCAACTGTATTTTTTTGAAAAAAACAAAAGTTAAAATGAATATTATAATCCGTATCTTTGTAATCTAAAATTTTTAAAAAATTATGTATCCGGAAGAATTAGTAAAACCGATGCGCGAAGAGCTGACTAATAATGGCTTTTCTACTTTGTCTACAGTAAAAGATGTTGAAAATACGTTTGCAAAAAAAGGAACTACTTTAGTAATAGTAAATTCTGTTTGCGGGTGTGCTGCCGGAACAGCCAGGCCGGGAACTTTAGCCTCTTTACAATTTGATAAAAAACCTGATCATTTAGCAACTGTTTTTGCAGGTGTTGATAAAGAGGCTACTCAAAAAGCAAGAGAATATATGATTCCTTTCCCCCCATCATCACCGGCAGTGGCATTATTTAAAGATGGCGAGTTGGTACACATGCTAGAGCGTCATCATATTGAAGGGAGATCTGCTCAAATGATTGCTGAAAATTTAATTTCAGCTTATAGCAAGTTTTGTTAATTCAATTTGAAATATAACCTTTTATAAAACTTACATTATCTTAATATGACTCTATAATTAACTCAAAAGAGAACTCATTTTAATTTTAGTGAATATGAAAGTTTACATCATTGCTAATCAAACTAAATAAATATTTGCTTTAAGTATGATTTCCTCATTTTGTCTTTGTCACTGAAGTGATTTAAACTTTCAAGTAAACAACTGTATGTCAGTAAGTTATCTAAATTTTGATATTTTACAACTATTTGATATATCAAATAGTTAAATCAAAAGTTTAAAACCCCTCACTGTAAAAAGTCTTACTACAAATAAAAAATATTGTGATTTTTAGCTAAATCATTGTTTTTTAAGCTTATTCATAAGTCTTTTTTAAGAAAATATTCTACATTTGTTGTTTAATAAAATAATAATATAATGAAAAAACAATTACTTCTTTTTTTGGCATTTTTTGTGTCAATATTGATCACAGAGGGTCAAAATAACAAGGGTATGACTGATAACCAAAAGACTTCTAGCTCTGTTAACAGGTGGACAGTTAAAGCAGGTGTTAATTTTGTAGATAATAGTGGGGGTGCAGCGAATTTTAATACACAGAATTTTGCTTTCGGAGGGTTCCCCGCAAGATTAAACTTAGGGTATCGATTTAGTAAATTACTTAGCTTTGAGATAGGGGGGAGTTTAAATAAATGGAAAGCTGGTGGTAGAATTTTAGATGGAAGTGTTGTGAATGAAGATCAAAATTATTTTGCTCTTGATGGTAATTTTCAATTTTATTTTGATGAAGCTTTTAATCTGTTTTGGGGGGCAGATTGGTTAGAGGTATATCTTAACGGGGGGATTGGGTATTTTAAAATTGACAAGGGAGCAACTTCTGCAAATGTAGGCCCTGGTGTCAATATTTGGTTTTCGAAAGGGGTAGGTTTAAATTTTGATGCTTTGGCGAAATGGGCCTTCAATTCTTCGGAAAGATTTGATACCAATCATATTCAGTATTCATCAGGGTTAATATTCAGATTTCAGAATGAAGATAAAGACAATGACGGTATTTATGATTATAATGATGATTGTCCTAGTATTCCGGGCACAAGAAATTCAAACGGATGTCCCGATGACGGAAGCACAAACAGCAATGATAAAAATACATCGGAACAAACAGCAATAGTACAAGACACCGATAAAGACGGTGTAATAGATAGTGGAGATAATTGTCCGAAAATAGCCGGATCTCCTAATAATAATGGTTGCCCTTTATCTGATAGTGATGGAGATGGCGTATTGGATAGAGGGGATAACTGTCCGGACGTAGTAGGATCGCCAAATAATAATGGTTGTCCGCTTCCTAGCGACGGAAACAGTGTATCGGATACTGCCGAAGAGACTGATAATAACGGACACTCAAAAAAACTGAGCAAGGAAACCAGTGAAACACTTACTGCACTATCAAGAAAAGTCAAATTTAATTCGGGGAATTATAATTTCACACAAGATACATATTCAATTTTACAATCGATTGTTGAAGTTATGAAAGAAAATCCAAATGCAAAATTTAGAATAGAGGGGCATACAGATAGTGTAGGAGAATATAACGCTAATAGAGTTTTATCAAAAAGCAGAGCGAGTGCAGTACGAAACTACTTAGTAGATAATGGTATTCCCCAAGAAAATATATCTATTCTAGGCATGGGAGAATCTAAACCAATAGATACAAATTTGACTAAAGAAGGACGATCCAGAAACAGGCGTATTGAAATTACTGAGATAGAATAGAGGTATTTATACAAGCCGCTCTTTTTTATACGCTAAAAAAACTTTACCGTATTTTTTAGCGTATAAAAAAGAGCTTTTAGTAAGAGAGAAGTTTTTTAATGAAAATTTTTTTTCAATAGTTTTCTTATTATATTTGCTGCCCTATTTATGAAATGCTTATTGAGGCATTTTTGGTGTTAAGATCGAAGAACAAGAATATTATTTTGTGAAAAATATAATAAAATAGTTGCGAAAGTAGCTCAGGGGTAGAGCATCACCTTGCCAAGGTGAGGGTCGCGGGTTCAAATCCCGTCTTTCGCTCTGTTTTAGTTAGTGAAAATATGTAATGCCGAAGTGGTGGAATTGGTAGACACGAGGGACTTAAAATCCCTTGAACTGTAAGGTTCGTGCGGGTTCAAGTCCCGCCTTCGGTACGAAAGTCGAGATTTTTATCTCGGCTTTTTTTGTTTGGGCTAAACATAGGTTAAACAAATTGAGTTTTCCACATGGTAGAAGAACACTGGGAGGTGAACGCTTATTTTCAGTATTTAGGTGGTGCTACCGTTCAACGTTGTGGCCAACCTTTCGCTGCCAGCGATCTAGTTCACTTTCGTCAGCGTATTGGGCAAGAATGAACAATATCCCATCTTAAACAAGACCATAGGGTAGCAAACAACTTCCTAAAAGGTCAGATGGGAGATAGTATCAACTTTATGATGGCCGCCGCTGGGTTCAACTTCAAAAAATTAATGAGAAAACTCAAAGAAGATGTTCTTTGGATTATTCTTAATACCTTTGGTTACCTGTGCAAAAATTTGTTAGAGAAAAATCGGACTCTAATAATAAAACCTAACCAACAAATAGCCTATTTTTAAGGGTTAACTAATTAAACAAACTGTAAGTACCGACAAAACAGGAAAATATTAATAAAACATGTATTTTTGTGATACAACACAATTAAAACAAATTCATTATGACAGTTGCCATTGGAAACGATCATGCAGGAACAGCGTATAAATTTTCTATTGTTACATTACTGGAATCCAAAGGAATTGTGGTAAAAAATTATGGCACTGACACTGATGAAAGTGTAGATTATCCGGATTTTGTACACCCGGTAGCTAAAGATGTCATAGCAAAAAAAGCAGCCATTGGAATTTTAATTTGCGGTAGTGCCAATGGTGTTGCAATGACCGCTAATAAATACTGGAAAATTAGAGCAGGTTTGTGTTGGACAAAAGAAATAGCAGAACTTGCTAGACAACATAACAATGCTAATATTCTTTGTATTCCTGCAAGGTATACTGCCATTCCTCAAGCTTTAGCAATAGTAGAAACATTCTTAACTACCGAATTTGAAGGAGGGCGGCATCAGAAAAGAGTGAATAAAATTTCTGCTTGTTAAATTTATGGAATTTATTGTAAAAAAATTTAGCAAATTAACCATTGAAGAACTATACCGTATCCTCCGACTGCGTTCGGAAGTTTTTGTAGTAGAACAAAATTGTATTTACCAGGATATTGATAATAAAGACTCCATAGCTTTTCATATGTTTGGTATTAAGGAAGAGGAAATAATTACATATGCACGAATTTTTGATGCCGGAGATTATTTTGATTTCCCGAGTATCGGCAGAATTTTAGTAAAAAAAGAGCACAGAAAGCAGGCATACGGCCATCAATTAATAGCAGCTTCAATAGCCTATATTGAAAAGAGTTTTAAAGAAAAAACCATTCTTATTTCTGCACAAACATACCTCACTAAATTTTATAATTCTTTTGGGTTTGTTGTGCAGGGAAATAAGTATTTAGAAGACGGAATTCCTCATATTAAAATGTTGAGAACTTCTTAGTATTCAAAGATAGGTGTCATAGTTTTTTGTACCTTGCCTTTAAATTTTAATTCGAAATAATTCATTAGAAAATATGTCAGCAGATAAAGAAAAACAAGCCAAATTAAAAGCACTTCAATTAACATTAGATAAATTAGATAAAACCTATGGAAAAGGTGCCGTCATGAAAATGGGCGATACTATTGTGGAAGATGTTGAAGCCATTTCCTCCGGGTCTTTAGGATTGGATCTGGCACTGGGAGTTGGAGGATATCCAAGAGGGAGAATCATTGAAATTTACGGGCCGGAATCTTCCGGCAAAACCACTATAACATTACATGCCATTGCCGAAGCTCAAAAAGCAGGAGGCATTGCTGCTTTTGTAGATGCAGAACATGCGTTTGATCGTTTTTATGCTGAAAATCTCGGTGTTGATATGGATAATTTAATCATTTCTCAACCGGATCACGGAGAACAGGCACTGGAAATTACGGATAATTTAATTCGTTCGGGGGCTATTGACATTGTAGTCATCGATTCGGTTGCGGCATTAACGCCTAAATCTGAGATTGAAGGAGAAATGGGAGATTCAAAAATGGGATTACATGCCCGCTTGATGTCTCAAGCACTTCGAAAATTAACAGGAACCATTAGCAAAACAAATTGTACGGTTATTTTCATCAATCAGTTACGTGAAAAAATCGGGGTAATGTTCGGAAACCCGGAAACCACAACCGGAGGGAATGCTTTAAAATTTTATGCTTCGGTTCGTTTAGACATTCGTAAAAGAACCCAGATCAAGGAAGGAGATCGTGTCATTGGAAACCAAACCAAAGTAAAAGTGGTGAAAAACAAAGTGGCTCCACCTTTTCAAACCGCAGAATTTGATATCATGTACGGAGAAGGGGTCTCAAAAGTGGGAGAGGTTCTGGATATTGGAGTGGATTTGGGAATCATTAAAAAAAGTGGCTCCTGGTTTAGTTATGCAGATACCAAATTAGGTCAGGGAAGGGATGCCGTAAAAGCGTTAATTAAAGACAACCCGGAATTGATGGAAGAGTTAGAAGAAAAAATCAAAGGGGTAATAGATAATGAAGAGTAAAAATAAATATGCTTATCGTTATTAAAGAAATTGCCTGAAAAGTAAATTTATACTGCTTGTTTGAATTTGGTTGAAAATGAGTTCAATGTATTAAATTATTGAATCAAAAAATATGAATAGTTTTTTAATTTTTTATATTGAACCTCAAACTCTGCATCAGAAAATCTATTATGGCTTAAAATGGCTTCAAAAAATGAAATGGTTACCATTAGTTTTTGCTACTGTTTTCAGTACTCATTCCTGTATGAATAAAAAAATGCGGGAAACAATTGAATCCGTATCCGGCACTCAAAAATTATATTTTAATGGTAAGATATTCACTGTTAATGATGCTAATCCTTGGGCAGAAGCATTGGTTATTGATGGGAATAAAATTCTTTTTGTAGGAACAGATGCAGAAGCATCATCATTTGCAGAAGAGGGAGTGCTAAAAATAAATTTACAGGGAAAAATAGTCTTACCAGGATTTCATGACGTACACATGCACCCTATGGAAGTAGGAGCTACAACCACTACCTTTGTGTTAGATGAAGCAGAGACAGAT